>NZ_LR880474.1:2053722-2738296 GCF_904066215.1 Microbacterium sp. Nx66 | reverse complement strand
CCGTGCTGCTGCTCGGTTCGTCGCTCGCCGTCGTCGTGAGCATCTTCCGCGGACACCGCGGTGTGCCGGAGGACGGAGAGGACGTCGATCAGAGCCTCCCGACCGACTGGCTGACGCTCGTGAAGATCATGGCGCTGGTGGTCGCGCACCTGCTCCTCATCGAACCGCTCGGCTGGGCACCCGCCGCGGCCCTGCTGTTCGGCGGCGTCGCCTGGGCGCTCGGTGCGCGGCGCTGGTGGATGGCGCTCCTCATCGGCGTGATCATCGCGCTGGTCGTGCAGGTCGTGTTCGGCGGTCTGCTCGGGCTGTCGCTCCCGTGGGGACCGGCGCTCGGCTGGTTGGGAAGGATGTTCTGATGGACAGCTGGAGTCTGCTCCTCGAGGGGTTCGCGACCGCGCTGCAGCCCCAATACCTCGTCTTCGCCTTCTTCGGCGTGCTGATCGGCACCGCCGTGGGCGTCCTTCCGGGCATCGGGCCGGCGATGACCGTCGCCCTGCTCCTGCCGCTCACCTACACGCTGGAACCGGCCGCCGCCCTGATCACCTTCGCCGGGATCTACTACGGCGGAATGTACGGCGGGTCGACCACGAGCATCCTCCTGAACACACCGGGGGAGTCGTCGTCGATCGTGACGGCGATCGAGGGCAACAAGATGGCCAAGCTCGGTCGGGGAGCGGCGGCCCTGGCCACCGCGGCGCTCGGGTCGTTCGTCGCGGGCACCCTGGCGACCGTCGGCCTGACGCTGCTCGCCCCGGTACTCGCGCAGTTCGCCGTGAACCTCGGGCCGGCCGACTACGTGGCTCTCATCGTCGTGGCCTTCGTGACGGTCGGCGCGCTCATGGGGTCCTCCGTCTCGCGGGGCCTGCTGTCGCTCGGCGTCGGTCTGTTCCTCGGCCTGGTCGGCACCGACTGGCTCTCGGGGCAGCAGCGCTACACGCTCGGCCTGCTCCCGTTGGCGGACGGCATCGACGTGGTGCTCGTGGCCGTCGGGCTCTTCGCCGTCGGCGAGACGCTCTACGTCGCGGCCCGCCTGCGGCACGGCGCGATCGACGTGATCCCCGTCTCCCGAGGGTGGCGCAGCTGGATGACGAAGGACGACTGGCGCCGCTCGTGGAAGCCCTGGCTCCGCGGCACCGCCATCGGATTCCCGATCGGCACGATCCCGGCCGGCGGGGCCGACGTGGCGACCTTCCTGTCCTACGCCACCGAGCGCAAGCTCTCGCGCCGCAAGGACGAGTTCGGCCGCGGGGCCATCGAGGGTGTCGCGGGCCCGGAGTCGGCGAACAACGCGGCCGCCGCGGGCGTGCTCGTGCCGCTGCTGACGCTGGGCCTGCCGACGACGGCGACGGCGGCGATCATCCTCACCGCGTTCCAGACCTACGGCCTGCAGCCCGGGCCGCAGCTGTTCGCCGGACAGGCGGACCTCGTCTGGGCGCTGGTGGCGAGCCTCTACATCGGCAACGTGATCCTGCTCGTGCTGAATCTGCCCCTGGTGGGCATGTGGGTGAAGCTCCTGCAGATCCCGCGGCCGTACCTGTACGCCGGCATCCTCCTGTTCGCCGCCTTCGGGGCGTACGCGCTGAACTTCGCGGTCGTCGACATCCTCATCCTGCTCATCATCGGCGTCCTGGGCTACTTCCTGCGGCGGTACGGATTCCCGGTGGCGCCGCTGGTGGTGGGCATGATCCTGGGGCCGATGGGGGAGGAGCAGCTCCGTCGTGCGCTGCAGCTCAGCCAGGGCGACCTGACGACGCTCATCGCGCAGCCGTTCTCCGCGGTCGCCTACGTCATCCTCGCGCTGCTCATCGCCGGCGGGCTGTGGCTGCGGCGCCGGCAGCGACGCTACGAGCAGGCGCTCACGGAGTCCATCGCGGTGCCCGTCACAGCGGACTCGGAGGTCTGACCCGGCACGATTCGAGCGGGGGAGAGGCCGGGAGTAGGCTGATCCGGTGAACGATGCGACGGTCCTGAAACGCGGGCCTCGCGCCTACGCGGCATTCATCGGCATCGGCCTCCTCGCGGGCCTCCTCTCCGGTCTCTTCGGCGTCGGCGGCGGCACGGTCATCGTCCCGCTGCTGGTGCTCCTGCTCGCGTTCGACCAGCGGCTGGCAGCCGGAACCTCGCTGGCGGCGATCGTCCCGACGGCGACCGTCGGCGTCATCTCCTACGCCGCATCGGGCTCCGTCGCCTGGATCCCGGCGCTGATCCTCGCCGCCGGGGCCGTGGTCGGCGCGCAGATCGGCACCCGCCTGCTCCCGCGGATCTCGCAGACCGCCCTCCGCTGGGGCTTCGTCGGCTTCCTCGTCGTCGTGATCGTGAGCCTCTTCCTCGTGATCCCGTCGCGCGACGCCGTCTTCGAGCTCACCTGGCTGACCGGGATCGCCCTGGTGGTCGTCGGAATCGGCACCGGCGTCCTGGCCGGCCTCATCGGCGTCGGCGGCGGCGTCATCGTCGTCCCGGTGCTCATGCTCGCGTTCGGGACGAGCGACCTCGTCGCGAAGGGCATCTCGCTGCTCATGATGATCCCGACGGCTCTCTCCGGCACAGTCGGCAACCTCCGCAACCGCAACGTCGACCTCCTGGCCGCACTGCTCATCGGCGTCTCGGCGTGCACCACCACGGCCCTCGGCGCGTGGCTGGCGACCATCGTCGACCCGACGGTCGGGAACCTCCTCTTCGCCGCCTACCTCGTGGTGATCGCGGTGCAGATGGCCATCAAGGCCGTCCGCGGCCGCCGGCGCGGCTGATCCCGCGGCCGCCGGACACCCGGTGTGCGCCGCCGGAAGAAGCGCGTGAGGCCCGCTCTTTCGGTGACTCCGGCGAACGATTTTCGCCGTACCTCTTTACAGGCGTCTTCGTGCTCGCTATCGTCAGTCATCACATGACGTTATATAACGAGTCATGATGTTTGATCGAAGGTCATCAGAAGGGACCATCTTGTCTGCCACCGCTCTGTTCGTCGACTCCGCCGCTATCGAGAACCAGCTCGCTGCGGCCCGCCAGGCGATCGCGACCCGGGACACCATCTCGCGCGTCGTGCTCACCGCCTGCGGCGGCTCCTTTGCCGTCATGCAGCCCATCGAGTACCTGTTCGGCACCAAGGCGGTGTCGCTCGACGCGACCGCGCTCAATGCGGCCGAGTTCACCAGCCGCGCCTCGTCGCGCGTCGACGCCGACACCCTCGTCCTGCTCTGCTCGCACTCCGGAACCACGCCGGAGACGGTGGCCGCGGCGAAGCACGCACGCGAGCGCGGTGCGCTCACGGTCGCCTTCACGTTCGACCCGACGTCGCCGCTCGCCGAGGCATCGGAGCACGTGGTGGCGTATCAGCACGGCGAGGGGAAGAGCGAGGCCCACGTCGGTCCCGCGCTGCTGCTGCGCCTGGCGGCCGGCATCCTGGACGACCGCGAACAGGCCGGCATCGCCTGCGCAGTCGACGAGGCCGTCGCCCAGCTGCCGGCCCTCGTGCCGGCAGCGCGCGAAGCGCACTCCGCTGCCGCCGATGCCTGGGGGTACCGCCACCGTCGCGCGCCCCTGATCTACACGATGGCGGCAGGCTCCAACTACGGCTCCGCCTACTCGTTCGCCATCTGCCTGCTGCAGGAGATGCAGTGGGTGCACTCCGCCGCCATCCATGCCGGCGAGTACTTCCACGGCCCCTTCGAGATCACCGAGGAGGACGTGCCGTTCATCGCCCTCCTCGGACTCGACGAGACGCGGGCCGTCGAGCAGCGCGCGGTGGACTTCGTCACGAAGCACTCGGATCGGGTGCTCGTCCTCGACGCCCAGGAGTTCGGCCTGGACGTCGTCGCTCCGGAGGTGCGCGGCGTCTTCGCCCACCTCCTCTTCAACGTCGTGCTCCGCGCGTACGCGGATGCACTCGCCGACCACCGAGGACACCCCCTCAGCGTGCGCCGCTACATGTGGCGCATGGAGTACTAGGAACGAAAGGATCGCAACGATGCGAACATCAGCCCGGATCGGCCTGGCGGCTGCGGCCGCCGCAGCCCTCGTCCTACCCCTGGCCTCGTGCGCCGGAGGCGAGAGCGAGGCGTCGGACGGCCAGGTGGAGATCAGCTTCTTCCACCGCTGGCCCAACGAGCCGAAGAACTCGTACTACAACGACATGGTGGCGGAGTTCGAGAAGGAGAACCCCGACATCAAGGTCTCCGTCGAGAGCGTGCTCAACGACGCCTACAAGGACAAGGTGAAGGTCGTCGCGGGCTCCGCCAATGCTCCTGACGTCCTATTCACCTGGAGCGGTTCGTTCGTGGACGAGCTCGTCTCCAATGACGCCCTGCTCGACCTCGGGCCGTGGCTCGAGGAGGACGCGGACTTCCGGGACAGCTTCTACCCGAGTCAGCTGGAGGCCTTCGAGGTCGACGGCACCTCCTACGGCCTGCCGGTGGGGATGCAGTCGAAGCTGTTCTTCTACAACAGGGACGTCTTCGAGGAGCTGGGACTCGAGGCGCCGGCGACGTGGGACGAGTTCATCGACGTCCTGGAGACGATCCAGGACGCCGGTATGACCCCGATCGAGTACGGTGCGCAGGAGCAGTGGACGATCGCGCACTACGTCGGCACGCTGAATCAGCGTGTCGTCGATCCGGAGGTGTTCGCAGCGGATCAGGATCCGGCGACCGGCGAGTTCACGGACGAGGGATATGTCCGGGCACTGGAGCGCTTCCAGGAACTCGCCGAGTACATGAACGACGACCTCACGGCCGTCGGGCATGAGATCGCGCGCAACGCCTGGATCGCGGGGGAGGCGCCGATCATGTACATGCAGAGCGCCGAGGTGGGGTACTTCGGCGACGCGCAGTTCGAGTACGGCACGTTCAACTTCCCCGCCGTCACGGGTGGCAAGGGTGATCCGGCGGAACTGACCGGAGCGCCGGAGGGCTTCGCGATCTCGAAGACCACGGAGCATCCCGAGGAGGCCCAGCGGTTCCTCGAGTTCCTGCTCAGCAAGCAGAGCGGTATCGCCTACGCGGAACGAGCGGGCGAGCTGAGCCCGGTCAAGGGGGCCGTGGAAGAGGCGGATGTGCCCGAGATCTCACGGGAGCTCGCCCAGGGGATCGTCGACGCCTCGGCGATGACGACCTGGCTCGACAACGCCTACGATCCGCAGATCGTGCAGGCGTATCTGTCCGAGACCCAGCTGATGCTCAGCGGCCAGCAGACCCCCGAGGGGGTCATGGCCGCCGTGCAGGAAGCGGCGAAGCGCGTGCGCGACGCCTCCTGATCCGCACCGGGGCTGCCGGCACCCGTGGCCGGCAGCCCCTCCCACCTTCGGAAGAGACACCGTGATGAGAACACGCTCCCGAGCCTGGTCGAACCTGCTCTACGTGCTTCCCGCGATCATCCTGATCGGGGTGTTCGTGTACTACCCGCTGGTCGCCAATGCGGCCTTCGGCTTCTTCTCCTTCAGCGCCGGCAGCGGGGAGATGCGCTTCGTCGGCCTCGACAACTTCGCGCGGCTCTTCGGCGATCCGATCATCGCGACGGCCCTGGGCAACAACATCCTGTACGCGGTCGTCTCGATCGTCTGCCAGGTGGGTGGCTCCCTCGTGATCGCCGCCTGGCTGACCCGGCTGCTCGGACCGCGCATGGGCGCGTTCCTGCGCAGCGTGTACTTCCTTCCCGCCGTGATCTCGATGACCGTGATCGCGCTGCTGTTCACGTTCGTGTACAACGCTCGCGGCGGACTCCTCAACGCTCTGCTGGAGGCGATCGGACTCGGCAGCCTGCAGACGGCGTGGCTGGCTGATGTCGACACGGCGATGGGAGCGGTCATCGGCGTCTCCCAGTGGCAGAGCATCGGCTACGTCTGCATGCTCTACGTCGTCGCACTGCAGCAGATCCCGGAGGAATACTACGAAGCCGCGTCGCTGGACGGCGCCGGACGGGTTCGCCAGTTCTTCAGCATCACCGTCCCGCAGGCCAAGGAGATGATCTTCGTCGCGATGATCCTCACCGTCTCCGGCGCTTTCACGGTGTTCAACGAGCCTTACATCCTGACCAAGGGCGGTCCGGGAAACACCACCCAGGTCCTCGCGACCTATATGTACAACCAGGGTTTCTTCCAGAACGAGATGGGCTACGCCTCAGCCATCGCGAGCCTGATCTTCGTGATCACCCTCGTGCTGTCCGTCGTGCAGATGGTCTCGTTCCGAAGCGGGAGGCAATGACATGAGCAGTACCCGGCTTCGTCCGGCGGAACGTGTCCGCCGTGCCCCGGTCCAGGTGATCCTGGCCGTCTACGCCGTCGTGATCGCCTACCCCCTGCTCTGGATGGTGATCTCCTCTTTCAAATCCTCGTCCGAGATCTTCGCCGATCCGTGGGGCCTGCCGTCGGTCTGGCTCGTCCAGAACTACGCCGCCGCCTGGGACCGCGGGATCTCCGACTACTTCGTCAACTCCGTCATCGTCACGATCATCTCCACCGTCGCGACCGTCGCGATCGCGGCCCTGTGCGCCTACGGCATGGTGAGGCTGTCGAGCCGGGTCGCGAACATCGTGCTGATCGTGGCGATGGGCGGGCTGGTGGTGGCGCCCCAGGTGAGCCTCATCCCGCTCTACCGGCTTCTCGACACGATGGGGCTGCTGAACACGTACTGGGCGATGATCCTCCCTTACGTGGCCTTCCGTCTGCCCATGGCGATCCTGCTGATCCGTTCGGTGTTCCTCGGCATCCCCCGTGAGCTCGAGGACGCGGCGACCATCGACGGCTGCCGCTCGTTCGGAGTCTTCCGGCACGTCTACCTGCCGTTGAGCGCGTCCGTGCTGACGACCGCTGCCGTCCTCACCGGTTACTTCGCCTGGAACGAGTTCCTGTTCGCGATCGTCTACATCGACGCCGATGCGCTGCGCACCATCCCCGCGGGACTGATGTCGTTCCGCGACTCGCTCTCCACCGAGTGGGGTGTGCTCCTGGCAGGATTGACCATCGCGGCCCTGCCCATCGTGGTCGTGTTCCTCGCGCTGCAGCGGTACTTCGTCGCCGGAGTCGCGGCGGGGAGTGTGAAGGGATGACGATGGATACGGGTCAGCTCAGGGACGCACTCGCCGCGGTGCCGCCCCCCTCTCTCGTCGGCGTCGGGGACAACGTGCTCGACTGCTATCTGCATGAGGACCTGGCCTATCCCGGGGGTAACGCACTGAACGTCGCCGCGTACAGCAGGCTCTTCTTCGGCGGCACCGCCGGATTCGTCGGGATCATGGGGGACGACCGCTTCGCAGAACACGTGCGGGGCGTCCTCGACGAGATCGGAGTGGACGGCGCCCGCGTCAGACGCGTGCGCGGCGCGAACGGCATGGCTTTCGTCGCGCTGGACGAGGACGGCGACCGGCGCTTCGTCGCCTCGAATCGCGGGGGAGTCCAGGCCGAGCTGAGGCTGCGGCTGGGCGAGGCCGATCATGAATACCTCTCCGGCTTCGACCGGGTGCACACCTCGGTCTATTCGTCGTTGGAGCCGGAGCTCCCGGCCATCGCGGAACGGGGGAGCCGCGTGTCGTACGACTATTCCGACGACGCGTCGCCGGACGTGATCCGGGCGACCGCTCCGCACGTCGACGTGGGGTTCTTCTCGGGAGGGGACCGCAGCGATTCCGAGATCGACGACCTCGGCCGCTTCGCCGTGGCCTGCGGCATGGGATCGGCCGTGGTGACGCGGGGTGCCCGCGGCTCCGTGGGCTTCGACGCCACTTCCGTGCGGCGCACCGGTATCCGGGAGGTCGACGCCGTCGATGCGCTCGGGGCCGGGGACGCCTTCCTCACCGGGTTCCTCGCGGCACGGGCGGGTGGGGCCGATCTCGCCGGATGCCTCGATGTGGCCGCCGTCAGCGGAGCGCTCGCCTGCACGTTGCGCGGGGCGTTCGGATACCCTGTGCATGCGGGGGACGACGCACGCGCGCAGATGCTGCGGCGATACCCGGCGACGTAGAGGAGGGCTCCGACGTGACTCAGCTGTCGTCCGCCGTCGGCTCGACCCCGCTGCACGAGCAGGTGCGAAGCCTGCTGATGCGGGAGATCGACGCCGGGACCTATGCCGAAGGCGAACGGCTTCCGTCCGAACCCGAGTTGTGTGAGCGCTTCGGCGTCAGCCGCATCACCGTGCGGCGGGCGGTGGCCGATCTGGAAGGACTCGGCATCGTGCGCCGACAGCAGGGCCGCGGGACCTTCGTCGCTCCGCGACGCGAGGTGATCGGTGCCATGACCCTGGGTGGCTTCGCAGACACCGTGGTGGCGGACGGGGTCAAATCCCGACGGATCATGCGCGCCGAGACGACCCCCGCCGACGAGAAGCGCGCCCGGCGCCTCGGCGTCCCGGTCGGCGACCCGGTCTTCCGGTTGGTACGCGTCTTCGCTCTCGACGGCATCCCCCTCTCCATCGACGACAGCCGGTATTCACTGACGCGCTTCCCTGATTTCGACCGGCACATCGACCACGACACCTCCACATATCAGGTGCTTCGCGACGTGTACGGCGTGGAGTTCTCGGAGATGTACCGGGAGATCGACGTCGGCTTCACCACCGCCCAGACCGCGGAGTGGCTGGCCCGCCCGGAGCACGATCCGCTCATCGTCGTCCGCAAGCGCGCGCTGGACCGGGCCGGCGAGGTCGTTCACACCTCACGGGTGAAGGTCGTTCCGAGTCGGATGACGTTGAACATGGTGGTCCGCTCCCAGGGGTGAGGCCCGCCGGTCCCCGCGATGTGGCATATCATCCGGGTTTCGGACGGCCCGCGCACGGCGGGCCGTCGGCGGGCCTCGGTAGGATCGACGGGTGGCAGTGAACCAAGAACTCGTCGGCCGGGAGTTCCCGCCGACCGCCCCCTACCTCGTCGGGCGGGAGAAGGTGCGCGAGTTCGCGCGCGCCGTCTTCGCCGACGCCCCCCAGCACACCGATGTCGAGGCCGCCCGTGCGGCCGGCTTCGCCGACGTCGTCGCGCCGCCGACCTTCGCGATGGTCCTGCAGGATCTCACGCTCCAGCAGCTGCTGGCCGAGCCGGACTCCGGCATCGTGCTGGCGCGCACGATCCACGCGGAGCAGCGATTCCGCTACACCAGGCCGATCGTCGCGGGAGACGAGCTGACGGCGCAGCTGCGTGTCACCGGCATCCGCATGATGGGCGGGAACGCCATGATCACGAGCGAGGCCGAGATCACCGACGAAGCGGGCGCGCACGTGGTGACCGCCACCAGCGTCCTGCTCGTCGGCGCCGAGGAGGAGACCGCATGAGCGCGTTCACCGTGGGAGACGTGCTCGCCGAGCGCACCGTGCACCTGACGAGGGAGTCGCTCGTCCGCTACGCCGGAGCCTCCGGCGACTTCAACCCGATCCACTACCGCGACGACGTCGCCGCCGCGGTGGGCCTTCCCGGCGTGCTCGCGCACGGCATGCTGACCATGGGCATCGCCTCGTCGGTGGTCGTGGCCGCGCTCGACCCGCAGACCCGGATCCTCGATTACGGCGTGCGCTTCACGAAGCCGGTGGTGGTCGACCCCGAGACCGGCGCCGATGTGCACGTCGTCGCGACGGTCGGCGCCGTGGACGAGGAGTCCGCGCGCATCGACCTCAAGGTCACGACCGGCGACACCACCGTGCTCGTCAAGGCGCAGCTGCGCGTCGCCGTCCGATGAGCGAGGTCGAGCCGATCCGCCTGGCCGAGCTCACCACGCTCCGCACCGGCGCTGCGCCTGCGCACATGCGCGAGGCGACGACGACGGCGGAGCTCGTCTCGGTCCTCCGCGAGACCTGGGCGGAGGGCGACCCCTGGCTGGTGCTCGGAGGGGGCTCGAACCTCTTCGTCGGCGACGAGCCGTTCGAGGGCACCGTCATCCGCATCCGGACCCGGGGCGTCGAGGAGCTTCCGTCGCCGCATCCCGGTCGCGTCCGTCTGCGTGTGCAGGCCGGACACAGCTGGGACGACCTGGTGTCGTACGCGGTCGAGCGCGGGTACGCCGGGCTGGAGGCGATGAGCGGCATCCCCGGCACGGTCGGCGCGTCACCCGTGCAGAACATCGGCGCCTACGGCCAGGAGATCCAGGAGACCCTCGTCGAGGTCGAGCTGATCGATGAGGGCTCCGACGAGATCTCCACCGTGCCGGCGACGGAGCTCGGGCTCGGATTCCGCACCTCGGTGCTCAAGCATCACCACGGCAGCGAGCCGCAGCGTCGTGCCGTGATCCTGTCCGTCACGGTCGATCTGCTGGTCGCCCGCGAGCGCGTGGTGCGCGGGGAGCAGCTGCGTCGCGCCCTCGGCCTGACCGACGACACCCCGGTGCCGCTGACCTGGGTGCGCGAGCGCATCCTCGCCACCCGCGCATCGAAGGGCATGCTGCTCGATGCGGACGACCCGGACACGCATGGCGTCGGCTCCTTCTTCCAGAACGCGATCGTCACGGCCGCTCAGGCCCGGTCCCTCCCGCCGGAGTGCCCGCGGTGGCCGGTGGCCCCCGACCTCGACGCGGTCACCGTCATCCCCCTCGCCTCGTACGACGGGCACGTGCCGCCGACGAAGACCGAGGCCCCCGACGTGAAGGTGAGCGCCGCCTGGCTCATCGAGCAGGCGGGCATCCGCAAGGGGTTCAAGCTGCCCCGCTCGCGGGCGTCCGTCTCGACCAAGCACGCCCTGGCGCTCACCAACCGGGGTGGTGCCACGGCGGCCGAGGTCGCCGAGCTCGCCCGTTTCATCCAGAACCGCGTGCACGCCGAGTTCGGCCTCGTGCTGCAGCCGGAGCCCGTGCTGGTGGGCGTCGACCTGTGACGAAGGTCGAGCGGGTGTCGCGGACGCAGGCGGTCGTGGACGGACTGCTCGACGCCATCATCGCGGGCCGGCTCGAGGCCGGGCAGCCGCTGCCTCCCGAGGGGGAGCTGGCGGAGCAGTTCGGGGTCTCCCGTCTCACGATGCGCGAGGGTGTCCGTCTCCTGCAGGCGCAGGGCGTGATCGTCGCCGTTCCGGGCACCCGGCACCGCATCGCGCCGACCGACGAGTGGACGGGCCTCGACGCGGTCGTCCGGCACGCCCAGAGCGCGGGCGCTCGTGAGCGCTCGTCGCTGGAGATGCTCGAGATGCGCATGATGTTCGAGACCGGAGCAGCGGAGTTCGCGGCGGGTCGGCGCACCGAGGAGCACCTCGCCGAGATGGCCGCACTCCTCGAGGAGATGCAGGCGGCCCACGAGCGGGCCGACGTGGATGCGTTCGTCGCGGCGGACCTCGCCTTCCACGACGTGATCATCCGCGCGGCGGAGAACCGCATCCTCGTCGCCTCGATGCGTCCGCTCACGACGATGCTCCAGGCGACCCGCAGTGAGACGAGCGCCATCCCGGAGATCCGCGAGCACGCGCTGGCCGAGCATGCGGCGGTGCTGGAGGCGATGCGGACCGGCTCCGGCGCGGCCGCTCGTCAGGCCATGCGCAGTCACATGCGCCAGACCCGCGACGACCTGCTGCACTTCGTCCACGGTCGCTGATCCGCGCGCTCCCCGTCGGTTTGGAGCCGCGATGATCGTGAGGTACGCTCGTCGTTATCTGATATCGGATAACGATGCAGATTCCCCTGGTCCGTGGCCCCCACCACGGACCATCTCCCGGAACGAAGGAGTTCGTGTGCACATCGACGCCCTGCTGGCCCCCCTGCCTGCACCTGTCGCCGTCACCGCCGCCGACGTCCGTGCAGAGGTCGATCCCACGGATGTGCTGGTCGTCCTGGACGACGACCCCACCGGCACGCAGTCGGTCGCGAACCTCCCCGTCCTCACCCGGTGGGAGCGTGCCGACCTGGACGAGGCGCTCGCCACCGGCGCCGCCGCGGTATACGTGCTCACGAACACCCGGTCGCTCGACGAAGACGCCGCGGCCGCCCGCAACCGCGAGATCGTCGACGTGGCTCTCGCCGCCGCCGAGGCCCAGGGGCGGCGCGTCACGTTCGTCTCGCGCGGCGACTCGACGCTGCGCGGGCACTTCCCGCTCGAGACCGACGTCCTCTCCGCGGAGATCGGCTCCCGCACCGGTCGCGCCCCCGCGCTGACCCTGCTCGTGCCCGCCTTCCCCGACGCCGGCCGGATCACGGTCGACTCCGTGCACTACTGGGTGACCGACGGCGAGGCCACTCCGGTCGGCGAGACCCCCTTCGCGGCCGATGCGACCTTCGGCTACGCGTCCTCAGACCTGCGCGACTGGGTCGCCGAGAAGACGGGTGGCCGCATCCCGGCGTCCGCGGTAGCGGGCCTCGACATCCGCACCATCCGCGCGGGCGTGGACGCCGTGGCCGGCTTCCTCGCACCCCTGACCGACGGCACGGTCGTCGCGGTCGACGTGGTCGAGGAGTCCGATATGCGTGTGGTCGCGCTCGCACTGCACCGTCTGCGGGACCGCGACGTGCTCCTCCGGGTCGGCCCGCCCTACGTGCGCGCGCACATCGGGCAGGAGATCGCCGAGCCGGTGCGCGCGGACGACATCCCCTTCGCGCACGACCGCGGCGGTCTCGTGGTCGTCGGAAGCCACGTGCCGCTCACCACCGCCCAGCTCGAGGCCCTCACGGCAGCTCGACCGAACACCCGCACGATCGAGCTCGACGTGCGCGCCCTCATCGGCCCCGAGCGCGAGACCCACCTCGAGACGCAGGCGCACGCGGTCGCCGACGCCCTCGCCACGGGTACCGTGATCGTGCACACCACCCGCGAACTCGTCACCGGCGCCGACGGTGACGAGAGCCTCGCGATCGCCCGCCGCATCTCCAGCGGAGTGGTCGACCTCGTGCGTCGAGTGCTCGCCATCGCGCCGCCCCGCTTCGTCATCGCGAAGGGCGGCATCACGTCGAGCGACGTCGCCAGTGAAGCGCTCGAGATCCGCCGGGCCACCGTGCTCGGCCCCATGCTGCCCGGCCTCGTGTCGCTGTGGCAGCCGGAGACCGGCCCCGCGGTCGGCATCCCGTACGTCGTGTTCGCCGGCAACGTCGGCGACGCGGACTCCCTCGTCACCGTCGTCGCCACTCTCGCAGGCGACGATGGAAACAACCCGGAAGGACACTCATGACATCCACCGTCGCTGTCATCGGACTCGGCGCCATGGGGCTGCCGATGGCCACCCGCCTCGCCGAGCGCTTCGACGTGCGCGGCTTCGACATCGCCGCCGAACGCATCGCTCTCGCGGCGGAGGCGGGCGTGACGCCGGCATCGTCCGCAGCCGACGCCGTGGACGGTGCGGACGCGGTGCTCGTCGCCGTCCGGACCGGTGCGCAGCTCGAGGCGCTGCTCTTCGGTGAGGACGGGCTCGCCCCGCACCTCGCCGAGGGTGCGGTCGTGATCCTCACCAGCACGGTGGGGACGGACGGCATCGACGCGATCGCCACCCAGCTCGCCGCGCACGGTGCGCAGCTCGTGGACGCCCCGCTCTCCGGCGGTCCGGTCCGGGCGGGGGAGGGCGACCTCCTCATCGTCGTCGGCGCCACCCCGAGCGCTCTGGAGACGGCGCGCCCGGTGCTCGACCAGCTCGCCTCCACGCTGTCCATCGTCGGCGACAAGCCCGGCGACGGCCAGGCGCTGAAGACCGTCAACCAGCTCCTCTGCGGCGTGCACATCGCCGCGGCCGCGGAAGCGCTCGCCCTCGCGGACGCCCTCGGCCTGGACCGCGCCCGCACACTCGACGCGCTGACCGCCGGGGCTGCCAACTCCTTCATGCTCGGCAACCGCGGCCCGCGCGCCCTGCAGGCGTACGACGAGGACGGCGCGGAGGTGCTCAGCCGCCTCGACATCTTCGTCAAGGACCTCGGCATCGTCGGCGACGCCGCGCGCCGTGCGCACCTGTCCACGCCGGTCGCCGCCGCGGCCGAGCAGCTGTTCCTCCTCGGCGAAGCGCAGGGCCTCGGCGCTCTGGACGACTCCGCCGTCATCCGCGTCGTCGCACCCGAACGACTGTCCTGAGCGCGACGTCGCGCCCTCACTGAAAGAAGAGATCCAGAGATGCTTCCTCTTCCGATCCTCATCCTGATCGGCCTGGCGGGCCTCGGCCTGCTGCTCCTGCTCATCATCCGGTTCAAGATGCAGGCGTTCTACGCCCTCATCCTCGTATCGATCATCGTCGGCATCGCGGCAGGCCTGCCGCTGACCACGATCCCCGCCGACGGCGACACCCCTGAGCAGCTCGGCGTCATCCAGGCGATCATCGCCGGTGTCGGCGGCACCCTCGGCTCGGTCGCGGTACTCGTCGCCCTCGGGTCGATGCTCGGCAAGATCATCGAGCTGTCCGGCGGTGCCGAGTCGCTCGCGGGGCGCTTCACCGGCTGGCTGGGCCCGAAGCGCGTCGGCATCGCGCTCGTCATCGCCGCCGGCATCCTGGCGATCCCGGTGTTCTTCGACGCCGGCTTCATCATCCTCATCCCCATCGTGTTCGCCTTCTCGAAGGTGGCCGGTCTCAACCCGATCAAGTTCGGTCTCCCGGTCGCCGGCATCATGCTCGCCGTGCACGTCGCGGTGCCCCCGCACCCGGGCATCGTCGGCGGGTCCGCGATCCTCGGCGCCGACATCGGCTGGGTGACGATCTTCGCGCTCGCGATCTCCGTGCCGCTCGCGGTCCTGTCCTACCTCGTGGCGAAGTGGATCAACACCCGTGAGTTCGCGATGCTCGCCGCCACCAAGGAGATGTACGACAACTTCGGCACGGAGAAGTCGACGCTCACCGGCGGACTCGGCGAGGGCGAGAAGGCGCCGGGCGCCGGCACGGTCCTCGGCCTCATCCTCCTGCCGCTCGTGCTCATCATGCTCGGCACCGCCGTGGCGCCGCTGTTCGAGGCGGGCACGTTCTGGAACGGATTCCTCAGCATGGTCGGCCAGCCGATCTTCGCGCTCATGGTCGCGATCGCCGCCGCGATGTACCTGCTCGGCGTGCGCCGCGGCTGGTCGGCTGCGCACCTCGGCGAGGTCATGGAGTCGGCGCTGCCGGCCGCTGCGGTCATCATCCTCGTCACCGGTGCCGGTGGCGCCTTCGGCCGCGTCCTCACCGAGACCGGGATCGGCAGCGCGGTCGCCGAGGTGCTCGCCTCCAGCGGGATGCCCCTGCTGCTCGCGGCCTTCCTCATCTCGCTCATCATGCGTGCGGCTCAGGGGTCGGCCACCGTCGCGATCGCGACGACCGCGGGCCTCCTCCTGCCCTCGGTCTCCGCGATGGGACTCGACACCGTGCACACCGCGCTGCTCGCGGTCGCCATCGGGTACGGCGGCCTCGGCCTCAGCCACGTGAACGACTCCGGCTTCTGGGTGGTCACGCGGTACCTGGGTCTCTCGGTCAAGGACGGCCTGCGCACGTGGACGCCTCTGACGACGGTGCTCGGGGTCTCCGGATTCGTGCTGACCTGGGTGCTGTACGCGGTGATCCCGGTCTCCTGACCGCGCTCGCACGGACGGCCGTCACCTCCGGGTGGCGGCCGTCCGTCGTTCTCGGCAGGTGGTGACCGGAGCCGCCGCGGACTACGCTCGCGGGATGAGCGGACTGATCCCGTACCTGCTGTTCCCCGGCAACGCCGCCGAAGCACTCGGCCATTACCGCGATGTGTTCGGCGGTGAGCTCCAGTTGATGGACTACGCGAGCGCCGGCCGTCACGACGGCCCAGGCGACGCGGTCGCACACGGGCAGCTCGGCGGTCCGGTCGAACTCGCCGGAGCGGACGCGGGAGCCGATGACGATGCCGTCCAGATGAGCGGGATGTTCCTCTCGCTCCTCGGCACAGCCGACCCCGGAACGCTGACCCGCTGGTACGACGAGCTTTCCGGCGGCGGCCGCGTCATCGATCCGCTGCAGCAGCGCCCGTGGGGAGATGTCGACGGCACCCTCGTCGACCGCTACGGCATCCGCTGGCTGATCGGCTTCCACCCCGAAGACTGACCCGAGACCCCGGGTTCACGCCGAGACCCCCTCCTACCTGCGCAGGTACGAGGGGGTCCCGGCGGTAAAGCGGGGTCTCGGGGTCAGGAGGAAGAGGAGGAGAACAGGCGCTGGAGGCGCTGCACGCCCTCGAGGAGCTGGTCGTCGCCGAGCGCGTACGACATGCGGATGTAGCCGGACGGACCGAACGCCTCTCCGGGGACGACGGCGACCTCGGCCTGGTCGAGGATGAGGTCGGCGAGCTCGAGGGACGTCGTCGGGGTCACGCCGCCCCAGGTGCGGCCGAGCAGGCCCTGCACATCGGGGTAGACGTAGAACGCGCCGAGCGGGTTCGGCACCACCAGTCCGTCGATCTTCGACAGCTCCGACACGATGAGCTGACGGCGGCGGTCGAAGGCCTCGCGCATCTTCTCGGCCTCGTCCTGCGGACCGTTGAGCGCCGCGATCGCCGCCTTCTGTGCGACGTTGTTGACGTTGCTCGTGAGGTGCGACTGCAGGTTGCCGGCGATCTTGATGGCGTCGGCCGGGCCCACCATCCAGCCCACGCGCCAGCCGGTCATGGCATAGGTCTTGGCCACGCCGTTGACGAGGATCGTCTGGTTCGCGGCCTCCGGCACGGCATCCACGATCGAGGTCGCCGTCACCGCGGTCCCTGAGCCCGTCGAAGGGTAGGTGAGGTTCTGGTAGATCTCGTCGCTGATGATCCAGATGCCGTGCTCCACGGCCCACTCGCCGATGGCCTTCGTCTCCTCGGCCGTGTACACGGAACCGGTGGGGTTCGACGGCGACACGAAGACGAGGACGGTGGTGCGGTCGGTCCGGGCGGCCTCGAGCTGCTCGACGGTGACCTTGTACTCCTGGTCGGCGCCCGCGAAGACCTCGACCGGGGTGCCGTCGGCGAGACGGATCGCCTCGGGGTACGTGGTCCAGTACGGCGCGGGCAGCAGCACCTCGTCGCCCGGGTTCACGACCGCCTGGAACGCCTGGTACACCGACTGCTTGCCGCCGTTGGTGACGATGACCTGACCGGGGGAGACCTCGAGTCCGGAGTCGCGGAGCGTCTTTGCGGCGATCGCCTCGCGGAGCGCCGGGAGGCCGGGAGCAGGGGTGTAGCGATAGCTCGCCGGGTCGGCCAGCGCCTCAGCCGCCGCGTCCACGATGAACTGGGGGGTGGCGAAGTCGGGCTCGCCCGCGGCATACGAGATGACGGGCTTGCCCTCGGCCTTGAGGGCCTTGGCCTTGGCGTCGACCTTGAGGGTCGCGGACTCGGCGATGGCGGACAGCTTGCGGGAGAGAGGAGCGCGTTCGGTCACGGTTACGAGCGTACTCGGGTCGATGCGGCGGATGAGGTGTGGGATGCCGCCAAGATCCGAGGTTCTTTCGGGTTCGACAGGTCAGTCGGTGGAGAGGCCGTGGGCCTGCGCGACGGCGTCCAGCGTGATGCGCCCGCTCTGCACGTTGAGCCCCTTCGCGAGGGCAGCGTCGTCGGAGGCCGCCCGCTCCCAGCCCTTGGCGGCGATGGCCGAGACGTAGGGGAGAGTGGCGTTCGTCAGCGCCCGGGTCGCGGTCGTCGGAACGGCTCCCGGCATGTTCGCGACGCAGTAGTAGATCGAGTCGTGCACCGCGAAGGTCGGGTCGTCGTGCGTGGTCGGACGGGAGCCCTCGAAGCAGCCGCCCTGGTCGATCGCGATGTCGACGAGCACGGACCCCGGCTTCATGGCGGCGACCATGTCGTCGGTCACCAGCTTGGGGGCCGCGGCACCGGGGATGAGGACCGAGCCGATGACGAGATCCGCCGACGTCAGCTCCTCGGCGATGTCGTAGCGGCTCGATGCCCGGGTCTCCAGAGCGCCGCCGTAGCGGTGCTCGAGCTCGCGCAGCCGGGGGAGCGCCACGTCGACGACGGTGACCTTCGATCCGAGTCCGAGCGCGTTCGCGGCCGCGTGCTCTCCGGCGACGCCACCGCCGATGACCACGGTCTTGGCCCGGGGAGTACCGGCGATGCCGCCCAGCAGCATGCCGCGGCCGCCCTGCGAGCGCAGCAGCGAGTGGGAGCCCATGATGACGGACAGGCGACCGGCGATCTCGCTCATCGGCACGAGCAGGGGCAGCGTGCGGTCGGGCAGCTGCACGGTCTCGTAGGCGACGGCGGTCGTGCCGGCTGCGACGAGGGCCTCGGTCAGCGGACGGTCCGCCGCGAGGTGGAGGTAGGTGAAGAGCGTGAGGTCGGGTCGGAGGAAGCCGTACTCCTCGGCGACGGGTTCCTTGACCTTGATGAGCAGGTCGGCCTCTCCCCAGGCGTCGGCGGCGGTGTCCACGATCTCCGCACCAGCCGCGCGGTACGCGTCGTCGTCGATGCTCGATCCGATGCCGGCACCCGACTGCACGAGCACGCGGTGTCCCTCCCGCACGAGCCGATCGGCGCCGGCCGGGGTGAGGGCGACGCGGTTCTCGTTGTTCTTGACTTCGGTCGGGACGCCGATCTTCATCGATCCTCCAGGTGTCGGGGCGCAGGGTGCAGACAAGGATCGCAGAAACGTCGCGAGATGGACAGAATGAGTGAAGAGTCTTCGGCGACGGGTCGGATCCTGAATAATGCTTCGTATGACCACCGCCTCCGCGTCGTCCGAGCCGAACAGCGTTCGGGCGCCCGCCCTCGACCCCATCGACGCGCGGATCGTGCAGCTCCTCACCGCCGACGGGAGGATGACGAACGCGGAACTCGCCGGGCGACTGGGAGTCGCGCCGTCGACGGCGCACGCACGGCTGCGCGGGCTGATCGAGCGCGGGGTCATCACCGGCTTCCATGCGAGCGTCGACGAACGCGAGCTCGGCGCCGGACTCCAGGCGATCATCGGCGTCAGCCTGCGTCCGGCCGCCCGACGGGAGAGCATCGTCGAGTTCGCCGATCGGGTGCGCGCGCTGCCGCAGGTGATCCAGGTGTTCTTCCTCGGCGGTGACGACGACTTCCTCCTGCACATCGCCGTCGCCGACTCCTCGGAGATGCGCGAGTTCGTGCTCGAGCACCTGTCCGCGCAGAGCAGCGTGGCGTCGACCCGCACGAGCATCGTGTTCGATTACCACCGCAACTCGGTCGCCGCGTCGTTCCACTGAGTCGGCGGGCGGCGACTCAGGTCTCGAACGAGGAGGGGACTGCGCAGTAGTCGGCGAAACGCCGGGTGGGATGGGCCGGATCGGTCACGTCGACCAGGGCGTTCGCCGCGGTGTGCGGGGGCTCGTCTCCCGCGAGCTGCCAGAGGACGTAGTTCCACATCCCGCGCGTACTCGGAGCCACGATCGGGCCAGGGCCGGACACGAGGAGCACAGCTCCGCTGTCCGTGGCGCGGAAGGGGCCCACCACGTCGGCGCGGAGGGCGGCTTCGTCCCCGTCAGCGGTGTGCGCACGCTCGACGGTCTGGCCCGCCGTGGTCAAGGCTGTCGCGAGGTCGTCCGCGGCTGCGCGGGAGCGCTCGGCATCCGCGCCGGCGACCGCGAGCAGTCGTCGTCCGCGCGGATAGAGGTGCAGGAACTCCTCGGCGATGCTGCTCCATACGTCGCTCATGGCTCCAGGCTACGCCCGGCAGGGAGGGGGCGGGCCGGGCACGACGCGGCGATGCCGCAGACCCCACGGCCTGCGGCATGCTCGCGTCGTCAGTCCTCGTCGACCAGGAACCGGCTGTAGGCGCCCAGGGTGAGGAAGGTCGGGAACTCCTCACGGAGCGCGACCTCGCGGAAGATCTCGGCGGCGTCGTCGAAGCGGTCGCCCTCGCGCCTGTCGACCTCGCTGAGCACCTCCGCGATCAGCCCCTCGACGTACTCGACCGTGATGGCCGTGCCGTCCTGCGTGGTGCGGTCCTGATGGATCCACTGCCACACCTGCGAGCGGCTGATCTCCGCGGTCGCGGCGTCCTCCATGAGGTTGTCGATGGCCACGGCGCCGAGTCCGCGCAGCCACGCCTCCAGGTAGCGGATGGCGACGGACACGTTGTCCCGCACGCCCTGCGCGGTGATCGGCCGACCGATGTGCAGGTCGAGCAGGTCGCGCGCCTCCACGTGCACGTCGTCGCGCTGACGGTCGACCTGGTTCGGGCGGTCGCCGAGCACGGCGTCGAACTCGGCCTGCGCCGTCGGGATCAGGTCGGGGTGGGCGACCCAGGTGCCGTCGAAGCCGTCGCCGGCCTCGCGCTTCTTGTCAGCCGACACCTTCTCGACCGCGCGCGCCGTCACCTCGGGGTCGCGGCGATTCGGGATGAACGCGCTCATGCCGCCGATCGCGAAGGCTCCGCGCTTGTGGCAGGTCTGCACGAGGAGCTCGGTGTACGCCCGCATGAAGGGCACCGTCATCGTGACCTCGCTGCGGTCGGGGAGCACGAAGCGGGCGCCGCGGCCGCGGTAGTTCTTGATGATGGAGAAGATGTAGTCCCAGCGTCCGGCGTTGAGGCCCGCGCAGTGGTCGCGCAGCTCGTACAGGATCTCATCCATCTCGAACGCGGCCGGCAGGGTCTCGATCAGCACGGTCGCGCGGATGGTGCCGTGCGGGATGCCGATGTACTCCTCGCTGAAGGAGAACACGTCGTCCCACAGCTTCGCCTCTTCGCTGGACTCGAGCTTGGCGATGTAGAAGTACGGTCCGCGGCCGGCCTCGATCAGCGCCTGCGCGTTGTGCAGGAAGTAGAGACCGAAGTCGACCAGGGAGCCGGATGCCGACGTGGGCCGGCCGGCGCGGTCGATGAAGGTGAGGTGCTTCTCCGGCAGATGCCAGCCACGGGGGCGCATCACGATCGTGGGCGTGCGCTCAGCGGTGACCCGGTACTCCTTGCCCTCGGGGGAGGTGAAGGAGAGCTCGCCGCGGATCGCGTCGCGAAGGGACAGCTGCCCCTCGATGACGTTCTTCCAGGTCGGGCTCGTGGCGTCCTCCTGATCGGCGAGCCACACTCGCGCGCCGGAGTTCAGGGCGTTGACGGTCATCTTCGGATCGGTGGGCCCGGTGATCTCGACGCGGCGGTCCTCGAGCCCCGGTCCGGCGCCGGCGACCCGCCAGGTGGTGTCCTGGCGGATGTGCGCGGTGTCCTCTCGGAACTGCGGGTCGTGTCCGTTGCCGATCTCGAAGCGGCGACGCATCCGGTCGGCCAGCCGGTCGTGGCGGCGGGAGGCGAACCGGTGGTGGAGTTCGGTGAGGAAGGCGATCGCCTCCGGGGTCAGGATCTCGTCGTAGCGGTCGCGCATGGGCCCGGCGATCTCGATCGCGGGGCCCTGTCGGGTCGTCTGCATCGGTGCGGTGGTCATGATGGTGTCCTTTGCCTTATGCCGAGCCCCCGGGTTGTCGTCGAGACCCCGGGCTCCCGGCGTGTGCGGGGCGGGGTCTCGACGAGAACCGGGGGTCTCGGGGGAAGTGGGGGGAGAAAACGGGGGTCAGTGGAACTGGGCGGTCTCGGTGGAGCCGGCGAGGGCGAGGGTGGCGCTGTCGGGGTTGAGCGCGGTGGAGATGACGTCGAAGTAGCCGGTGCCCGCCTCACGCTGGTGCTTGGTGGCGGTGTACCCGTCGGCCTCGGCGGCGAACTCGGCCTCCTGCAGCTCGACGTAGGCGCTCATGGCGCGCTCGGCGTAACCGCGGGCGAGGTCGAACATGGAGTGGTTCAGGGCGTGGAACCCGGCCAGGGTGATGAACTGGAACTTGTAGCCCAGGTCTGCCAGATCCTGCTGGAACGTCGCGATCTCGGCGTCCGACAGGTGGCGCTTCCAGTTGAAGCTCGGGGAGCAGTTGTAGGCCAGGAGCTTACCGGGGAACCGCGCGTGGATGGCCGCGGCGAACTCCCGCGCCAGCTCGATGTCCGGCTCCCCGGTCTCGACCCAGAGCAGGTCGGCGTACGGGGCGAAGGCGAGGCCGCGGCTGATGACCGACTCGATGCCGGGGCGGATCCGGTAGAAGCCCTCGGACGTGCGCTCGCCTGTGGTGAACTCCCGGTCGCGCTCGTCGACGTCGCTCGTGAGCAGATCGGCGGCGAGGGCGTCGGTGCGGGCGATGATGACGGTCGGAACACCGGCGACGTCCGCCGCGAGACGGGCCGCGTTGAGAGTGCGGATGTGCTGCTGCGTGGGCACGAGCACCTTGCCGCCGAGGTGGCCGCACTTCTTCTCGCTCGCGAGCTGGTCCTCCCAGTGGATGCCGGCGGCACCGGACTGGATGAGCGACTGCGCGAGTTCGTACGCGTTCAGCGGTCCGCCGAAGCCGGCCTCGGCGTCGGCGACGATCGGCGCGAGCCAGTCCTGCGTGATCTCACCCTCGGCGTGCTCGAGCTGGTCCTGCCGGAGCAGGGCGTTGTTGATGCGACGCACGACCGCCGGGACCGAGTTCGCCGGATAGAGCGACTGGTCGGGGTAGGTCTGTCCGGCGAGGTTGCCGTCGGCGGCGACCTGCCATCCGGAGAGGTAGATGGCCTTCAGGCCGGCGCGCACCTGCTGCACGGCTTGGCCGCCGGTGTAGGCGCCGAGCGCCCGGATGTAGTCCTCCGTGTGCAGGAGGTTCCAGAGGTTCTCCGCACCGCGGTGGGCGAGGGTGGCGTCCTCGCGGACCGAGCCGCGGATGCGGACGACGTCTTCGGCGGAGTACGTGCGCTCGACACCGTCCCAGCGCGGGTCGGTGTCCCAGATCTCCTGGAGCTCCGCCGCCGTCTGGACCTGATCGCCGGCGCGCAGGCCGGCGGGGCGCGGGGTGGGGGTCGCTGCGGTGTTCGTCATGGTGTCTCCTCGGATGGGAATCGGCGTCGGTGCCGATGGCGTGCCTCCACTCTGTGTGAAGTTCGGCGCCTCTCCGGTGCCGAAATGAGGAGAAGTTTGACTGGATTTCTGTTTTCGTGACAGACTCGGCCCGCACGCACCGCTCACGCGGCCTCGCGGGATCAGGAAAGACCCCGGCCCGGCCTCGCGAGGAGCGTTCCCGATCCCGCACCGACGCGGACGGCGGTGGGCTGAGAGGAGCCGACATGGACGACACCACGGAAGAGACCGACGCCCTCACTGTCGGGCGGCGCATCCGCCAGCTGCGCACCGCGCGGGGCCTGACGCTCGAAGAGCTCGCGGCCGCGGTCGAGCGGGCGCCGAGCCAGATGTCGATGATCGAGACGGGCAAGCGCGAGCCCAAGCTCACGCAGCTCCAGGCGATCGCCCGCGCGCTCGGGGTGACCATCGACGCGCTGCTCACGGGGGAGCCGCTCGACGAGCGCAGCGCGATCGAGGTCGCCCTGGAACGCGCGATGAAGGGGCAGACGTTCCAGGCGCTGGGCATCGCGCCGTTCCGCATCGCCAAGAGTGTGCCGACGGAGGCGCTGAAGGCCCTGCTGGCGCTGCAGGGGGAGATCGACCGACTCAAGGACGAGCGCGCCGCGACCCCGGAGGAGGCCCGGCGCGCCAACGTCGAACTGCGGCATCTGATGCGCCGGCAGGACAACCACTTCGCCGAGCTGGAGGCGAAGGCGGCCGAGATCCTCGCGGCCGTCGGCCATCCCGGGGGACCGCTGACCCAGCGCACCGCCTCGGAGATCGCGGCCCATCTCGGCTTCACCCTCCACTACGCCCCCGACCTGCCGCAGACGACCCGCAGCGTCGCCGACCTCGCCAACGGCCGGCTGTACCTGTCGAGCAGCGTCCCGGCGAAGGGAGACGCACGCACCGCGGTGCTGCAGGCGCTGTCGAGCCGTATCCTGGGGCACTCCGAGCCGCGCAGCTATGCCGAGTTCCTCCGGCAGCGGGTGGAGACGAACTACCTCACCGGTGCCCTGCTCATCCCGGAGGCGCACGTCGTCCCCGCTTTGCAGGATGCCAAGCAGCGGAGGGCGATCTCCATCGAAGACCTCCGTGACGCATACTCGGTGTCGTATGAGACGGCGGCGCACCGGTTCACGAACCTCGCGACGCGGCACCTCGACATCCCCGTGCACTTCCTCAAGGTGCATGAGTCGGGCACCATCACGAAGGCGTACGAGAACGACGACGTGAACTTCCCGACCGACCGGCTCGGCGCCATCGAGGGGCAGATGTGCTGCCGCCGGTGGACCTCCCGGGTGGTGTTCGACGAGGACGACCGGTTCAACCCGTACTACCAGTACACCGACACCGGGAACGGCACCTACTGGTGCACCGCCCGTGTGGAGGCATCGAGCGAGGGTCTGCACTCGGTGAGCGTCGGGGTGCGGTTCGATGACACGAAGTGGTTCGTCGGCAGGGACACCCCGCACCGCGGTGTGTCGAAGCACTCGGTCGAGGTGTGCTGCCGTCGGGCTCCCGCCGAGCTGGAGGAGCGGTGGCGCGAGAACTCCTGGCCCAACGTGAAGACCCCGCGCACGCTGCTGGCGACGCTGCCCACCGGTGCCTTCCCCGGCGTGGACACCACCGATGTGTACGAGTTCCTGGAGTCCCACGCGCCCCGGTGATCCCGCTCGTTACGCTCGGTCGATGAGCAGTGACGTCTTCCCCGGTCCCCTCGGCCCGATGCCCGAGGCGGGTGCCGCCGCGATCCTGTGGATGCCATCGCCGGCGGAGGCCCTGCGGCCGGTCCGCTTCGTCGACGGTTTCGAGCCGTTCGCCGACTTCCTGCGGGGCCTCGGGATCGACCCCGCGCTGCTGGCCGACGACCTCGCGGCGACGTGGGATGTGGTGGCAGCGCGTCCGGAGATCCTCGACCGCCCGGACCTCGCGGCGGCCGCCGCGCGCTTCGTCGGCAACGTCATCGCGGTCGTGCACCCGGCCGCGACCTGGCGGATGACGAGCGAGCCGGAGATCGGGACGAACACCCTCTCCATCCCGGTCGCGGGTCTCGTGCAGGGGATGGTGCAGCAGCCCGACCAGCGGGATGCGTTCCTGCAGATGCTCGCGTCGTGGGAGCAGGACGACATCGATGACGAGGAGATGAGAGCGCTGTCCGCGGAGGATTCCGCTCCCGCGGTCGTCGTCGTCCCGGCGCGCGCGTATGTCCGGCCCGCTCTCCCGCCCCTGACCTTCCACGACGACCGCGGCGAGGTCATCCGTTACGGACGCCGCTGGCCCGATGGCATCGCACCGGAGGAGTCGTACTCTCGGGAGAGCCACCCGGAGCGCTTCGCACCGCTGCTTCTCGTGGTCGACGCGCTCGTCGAGCACCTCTCCCGCGAGTACGAAGTCGAGGCGCGGCGAGAGTCGGGGGAGGACGGGACGGAGCGCGTCGTGCTCGAACCGGCGCGCGGTGCGCGAGTCGTCATCACGCCGACCGTTCCCTCCGTCAGCGTAGAGGCGGGCGCCCACTTCCACGCGATCGTGCCGTCGTGCATCTGCGATGCCTGCGACGAGACCGCCGAGACGGCGGCGGACGAGCTGGAGCGGATCCTGCTGTCGGTCGCCGCCGGTGGCTTCCGGGAGAAGTATCCCGTCGGCCGCCGCGCGTGGCTGTACACCGAGATCCGGTCGCCGGACGGCGACCGGCGGGAGAGCAGCTCAGGCCCCGCTCCGGAGATGCCCGCGGAGGCGCGAGAGCGCACGGGCGCCCTGCTGCGCGGGCTCGACGACGGCTGGTGGCCCGCCTGGCCGCTCCGCTCGACCCCGGTCTGAATCCGCCCGTCCCGTCCCGTCCTGGACACTGTTCCTTCTCGTTCTCTCCCCGGGCCACGGATGCACGACCGTGTTTCGCGCGCACGAGCCGAGGCCCGGGGGAGTCGTGCATCCGTCACCGGATCGTGCCGATGGAGTTAGTTTGATCTTGCTTAGTCAAGATTGACTATGTTACTTTCATCGAGCCATCAATGACGAACGGCCGAGAAGGGACCCTCATGGCTACTTCCTCTGCGGAAACCCGATTCCGCACCACTGCCACCCTGACGTGCGTTCTCGCCGCCACGCTGACGCTCGGAGCCTGCTCCTCGCCGGCGCCCGGCGGCGATACCGCCCCCACGAGCGCGGGCGGCAGCGACGCCTGCCAGCGCAACCAGGATGCCGGCACCATCACCTACATCTCCGGCTACGGCTACTCCGCCAGCGCCGGGCAGCTCGACGTGTTCCTGGCGAAGGAGCTGGGCTACTTCGACGACCTCTGCCTCGACGTGGAGATCAACGCGTCCGGTGCGAACGGGCAGCAGCTCGTCGCCTCCGGGCAGGCGCAGTTCACCGCTCTCGGCTCCGCCTCCGATGTGATGCTCGCCGCGGCGAACAGCAAGAACCTCACCGCGGTAGCGACCTACGGCACGACCCCGCCGTTCTCGATCTTCGGCAACGAGAAGCTCGCCGACCTCACCGACCTCGAAGGCGGCTCGCTGGGGTACTTCATCAACCTCACGCCCATCGCCTCGGCCATGCTCGATGAGGCCGGGGTGGACGTCTCGAAGGTCGAGATGGTGAAGATGACCAACTACGACCCGACCGTCGTCGTGCGCGAGCAGGTCGACGCGATCGTCGGCTACGCCTCCAACCAGCCGCAGACCCTCAAGGCACAGGACCTCCCGTTCAGCGAGTTCCTGCCCTCCGCCCTCGGCGTCGAGGGCACGTACAACGTCATGGAGGTGAACTCGCGCTTCCTCGACGAGCACCGTGAGGTCGCCGCCGACTTCATGCGCGCGAGCCTCAAGGCCCTGCAGTTCTGCCTCGACGAGGCGGACGAATGCATCGACATGCTGGCGGCCCTCGCGGAGGAGAACGGCCAGGGTGCGGCGTTCCCGCGCGATCAGCTCGCCCGTACGTGGGAGGTCGAGTCGGCCTGGGTGCGCGAGAGTGCGGGCGGCAACCCCGGCGTGCAGACCGAGGACATGTGGCAGCCCGAGTACGAGATCGTGCAGGAGTACGGCGACGTCAAGGACCTCCCCGCCATCGCCGACATGATGGACCCGGATCTCGTGGCCGACCTGTACGACGGCGACACCCTCGTCTGGGCGGAGAAGTGATGACCGCGGCACACGGCGCGGGCGTCGAGGTCAGGAACGTCTCGAAGTCCTTCGGCGTCGACGGAGCCCAGGTGACGGTGCTCGACGACGTGAGCCTCACGATCGGCATGGGCGAATTCGTGTCGGTGATCGGGCCCAGCGGGTGCGGCAAGTCCACGCTGCTCAAGGTGGTCGCCGGACTCCTCGACGCCGACTCCGGCACCGTCACGATCGACGGCGAGAGCGTCACGGCGGCCTCCCGCGACAAGAAGATCGGTCTCGTCCCGCAGTCCCCGGCGCTCCTGCCGTGGAAGACGGTGCGCGAGAACGTCGAGCTCCCCGTGCGGATCAACCGCGGGGCCAACGGCGACCGCGCCCTCCGCGACCCCGCCGAGCTGCTGTCGACGTTCGGACTCGGGCATGCGCTGAAGAAGTACCCGGGGCAGCTCTCCGGCGGTATGCAGCAGCGCGCCGCGATCGCCAGGGCCTTCGTGTTCGACCCGGCGATCATGCTGATGGACGAGCCGTTCTCCGCCCTCGACGAGATGAACCGCGACCTGCAGCGCATCGCCCTGCTGGACTTCTGGCAGTCGAACCGCAAGGCCGTGATGTTCGTGACGCACTCGGTGCCGGAGGCGATCATGCTCTCCGACCGGATCGTGGTGATGGCGGCCCACCCTGGCCGCATCGCCGAGGTGATCGATGTGAACCTCCCGCGACCGCGCACCGAGGAGGCGTACGCGACGGACGAGTTCCGCGACCTGGAGGCAGTCGTGCGCGGTGCGCTGCGCGCGCAGACGGAGAAGGCCCATGTCTGAGCTGACGATGAGAGACACCACCGCCACCCTCGCCACGGCGCGGCTGAAGGCGCAGCCCCGCCGCGGCATCCCCGGCTGGCTCCGCTGGGGCTCGTGGGGACCGACCCTGATCACGTTCGTGATCGCGGCTCTGCTCTGGCAGATCGTGGCGTGGACCAACCCGTACGTCCTGCCGACGCTGGAGGCCATCGGCGCCAGCCTCGTCGAGGACGCGGGCATGTACTGGTCGAACTTCCTCGTGACGCTGCTGGAGGTCGTCGTCGGGGCCTCCGCCGGCATACTGGCGGGCTTCCTGCTGGCCGTCGTGATGGCCGAGTTCCAGATCATCGAGCGGGCCGTCATGCCGCTGGTCATCATCGTGATGGTGACGCCGATCGTCGCGATCGCCCCGGCGCTGGTCGTCGCCTTCGGGTTCGGCATGGTGCCGAAGTTCATCGTCACAGGACTCGTGGTCTTCTTCCCCATGCTCGTGAACTCGCTCGCCGGCCTCCGCGACGTGGACCAGAAGGCGTTCGACGTGTTCACGACGCTGCACGCCTCGCGGTGGGAGATCTTCCGCGAGCTGCGGTTCCCCGGCAGCATGCCGTACGTGTTCGCCGGTCTGCGGATCGCACTGCCCCTCGCCGTCGTCGGCGCCGCCGTGGCCGAGTTCGTCGCGGCCGGTCAGCAGGCCGGTCTCGGCTCCCTCGTCACCACCTCGGCGGCACAGGCGAACCTGCCCGTGACCTGGGCGAGCATCGCTCTGCTCTGCCTGCTCGGGGTGCTCCTCATCGTGCTCCTCGCGGTCGTGCGCCGGCGCGTCCTGTGGTGGAGCGACGGCGAGGTCACCGCGAAGGGCTGACCGCACGACCCCCGGTCCCGGGAGCGCGACCCCGCGCCCCCGGGTTCCCCCGGCGTGCCCGGAAACTCCGAACGACTCCATCCCCCACTCCCAGGAAGGCATCCGCCATGACCGCTCAGCACCCCGTGAAGACCCTGCGGCTCGGACTCTTCGAGAACGCCCAGGCGAACGACTCCGGCACCGCGACCTGGCGCCACCCCGACAATCGGCGCTACCTCTTCGACAAGCTCGACTACTGGCGCGACACCGCGCGCCTGGTCGAGAACGCGGGCTTCGACTTCCTCTTCCTCGCCGACGCGTGGGGCTGGGCCGACGTCGCCGGTGAGCGGCCGGAGATCTGCTCCGTCGAGGGCCTGGATCTGCCGCGGCTCGACCCGGCGATCATCCTCGCCGCCCTCATCCCGGAGACCACCCGCCTGGGCCTGGTCGCCACCGGATCGACCCTGCTCGAGCCGCCGTACTCCTTCGCCCGACGCCTGGCCACTCTCGACATCCTGTCCGGGGGCCGGATCGGCTGGAACGTCGTCACCACCGGCACGGCCGACACCGCGGTGCAGGGCTTCGGCGTGCCGATGGTGGGACACGACGAGCGCTATCTGATGGCGGACGACTTCATGCAGGTCGTCTACAAGCTGTGGGAGGAGGCCTGGGAGGAAGGGGCGCTGGAGCGCGACAAGTCCGGCCGCTTCGCCGACCCGGCCAAAGTCCACCGCATCGCGCACGACGGGCCCTACTTCCGCTCGCACGGCTACGGCAACACGCAGCGCTCGCCGCAGGGCACGCCGGTGCTGTTCCAGGCCGGGGCGTCGCCCGCCGGTCGCGAGTTCGGCGGCAAGCACGGCGAGGCGATCTTCGTCGGGAGCGGCTCGGTCGAGCAGCTCCGCACGCATTCCTCGGCGATCCGCGAGGAGGCGGTGAAGAACGGCCGTGCGGCGCACGAGGTGAAGATCATGTCGGCGTTCGCCGCGGTCGTCGGCAGCACCGAGGAGGAGGCCCGCCGCACCTACGCGGAGGTCGCCGATGCGCAGAATCCCGAGGTCACCGTCGCCTCCTACGCCTGGTTCACCGGTCTCGACCTGTCGTCGTACGACCCGAGCACGCCGATGTCCGAGCTCCGCACCGAACTCTCGCAGACGCAGGTCGCGCGCTTCGCCGACAAGACGGTGGGCGATGTCCTGGGCGACTGGCACGCGCACGGCGTGGGCGCCCGCCCGATCGTGGGCACGCCGGAGCAGGTGGCGGACCGGATGATGGAGCTCGCCGACGGCGCCGACCTCGACGGCTTCCTCTTCGCTCCGGTGATCCCGCCGGCCTCGACCGCCGACTTCATCGAGCACGTCTTGCCGATCCTCAAGGAGCGCGGGGCGATCGCCGACCCCGCAGCCGAGCCGGAGTCGCTGCGGGAACGGCTGATGGGCACCCCGACGCCCGCGCTCGCCGACTCCCACATCGGGTCGTCGTTCCGGCGGACGATGGCCCGTGTCTGACAGCCTCGCCGGCGTCGCCGTCGTGGGGAGCGCGAACCTCGACCTCGTGGTCGAGGTGTCGCGTCCTCCCCGCGTCGGTGAGACGCTGCTCGGCCGGGCCGGAGGCCGCTTCCCCGGTGGCAAGGGTCTGAACCAGGCTGTCGCCGCGGCCCGCGCGGGAGCCGTGACCACGTTCTGCGGCGTCGTCGGAGCGGACGAGGCCGGCGCCGTTCTGGAGGCGGCGCTGACGGAGGCGGGAGTGGACGCCGCGCTCCGCCGCTCCGCGTCCGCGCCGACCGGGGTCGCGCACGTGCTGGCCTTCGACGACGGCGACAACAGCATCCTCGTGGCGGCGGGGGCGAACGGCGAGCTCACTCCGGAAGACGCCGTGGCCGGGACCGTCGGGGCGGCCGTGATGCTCACTCAGCTCGAGGTGCCCTTCGCCGCGGTCGCCGCCGCCCTGGCCGCCGCACATGCCTCCGGGACCCTCACGATCCTCAACGCCGCCCCCGCGCACCCCGCCGCCGTCGACCTGCTGCCGGAGGTGGACGTGCTGGTCGTGAACGAGACGGAGTGCGCGGAACTCGGCGGCGTCGAGCGGCTCCTCGGCGCCGGCGCCGGGGCGGTCGTGCTCACGGAGGGGGCCGCCGGTGTGACGCTGCATCGGCCAGGGCGCCCCGGCGTGCACGTGCCGGCCTTCCGCATCGACGCCGTCGACACGACGGGAGCCGGGGATGCCTTCTGCGGCGCCCTCGCTGCGGGGCTCGCCCAGGGTCACGACATCGAGCACGCTCTCGTCCGTGCCTGTGCCGCGGGGGCGATCGTCGCCCGTCACCGTGGGGCGACCACTCCGGCGCTGTCCGTCACCGCTCTGGAGGCTCTGGTAGCGCGGCGCTGAGTCCGCGCTGGGCGCGGCGGTATCAGCGCGTAGGGGTGGTCTCCGCCGTCTCGCCGGCGAATGTGTACGCTCCGGCACGCAGCCGCTCCAGCAGCGTCAGGAGCCACTCCTTCTCGGCGGTGAGTCGGGCGGTGGAGAGGTCGAAGATCTCGCGCACGTACTCCGGGGTCGTCTCCGAGCGCAGGGTGTCCTGCACGTCGAAGCCGTTCTGCGTGATGATCGCGTCGCTCTTGATGAGCCGGTGCTCGAGGCCGGCGATGACCTCCTGCCGGCTGAGGACGAACATGAACGAGGCCACGGTCATGATCGCCTGGGTGTCGAAGGCCGCGACGTTCCAGAGGTTCTCGCGCAGCATGCGCTGCAGCTCCACCTCGCCGGCCGGGGTGATGCGGTAGGTGGTGCGCGCGGGGCGCTTGCCCTCCGTCTCGGTGCCGCTCTCCGCCACGTAGCCGTCGACTTCGAGCGCGCGGAGGGCGTTGTAGATCGAACCGGGCTGGATGTGCGCCCACTCGTCGACGTGCCAGGTCATGAGCTCGCGGCGCAGGAAGTAGCCGTGCACCGGTTGGAACTGCTTGACGGCACCGAGGACGACGAGGCGGGTGGTCGACATGCGCTTCATGCTAACGGCTCGGTGCGGTGGAACCTGTTGTTTGCATGGTCAAAAATACATATAATCCAAACTAGTCAAAGTTGACTACCGAAAGGACTTCGTGATGACCACTGCCGTGACCGACGCCCTGCCGCGGGACCGCGCTCTCCGTCGCGCCTTCTCCGTCTACCCGACCGGTGTGGTCGCGCTGGCCGCGCACGTCGAGGACCGCGCCGTCGGTATGGCGGTCAACTCCTTCACCTCGATCTCGTTGGAGCCCGCCCTCGTCGCCGTCAGCGCCGCGCGCACCTCGAAGACGTGGCCCGTGCTGCGCGCCGTCCCCGAACTGGGGATGAGTGTCCTCGCGGCGCACCATGAGCCGCTCAGCCGCTCCCTGTCCGCGCGCGAAGGCGACCGGTTCGGCGGCCACGCGTGGCATCGCTCGGAGGGTGGGGCCGTGCTGATCGACGACGCCGCGCTCTGGCTCACGTGCCGGCTGCACAGCACGTTCGACGGTGGCGACCACGAGATCGCGCTCTACGAGATCCAGGATGTGACGCTCTTCGACGGCGTCGAGCCGCTCGTGTTCCACCAGAGCCGTTACCGCGCCATCTCGCCCGCCGGAGACGTGTGAGCGGACCGGCGCCCCGGGTGCTCTCCGGCCTGGTCGTCCCCGGCGACGGTCGCGGTCGGCTGCTCGGCTTCCCGACCGCGAATCTCGCCCTGTCCGAGCGGCTGCTGCCCGACGATGGGATCTATGCGGCGTGGGCGCTTTTGCCCGGCGACGACCGGCGGTGGGAGGCGACGGCGAGCATCGGCGTCAATCCGACGTTCTGTGGCGACCGGGCGCGGCGTCTCGAGGTGCACCTCCACGACATCGATCGCGACCTCTACGGGCAGCTGCTGTCGGTCGAGCTCGTCGCGCTGCTCCGGCCGACGCTCCGTTTCGATGGGGTCGCGGAGCTCGTCGCCCGGACCGCCGCGGATGTCGCGGCCTCGCGGCGGCTTCTCGCCGCGGAGCGGCGCACGTTCGCGAGGCGCTGACTACGCCGCGTTCCAGCGGAGTCGCGGCAGCGCGGGGAACTCGGTGAGGATCGCCGCCGCGTCGGTCACGGGGAAGAGCGTGACCGGGAGCGGGGGGAGCCCCGGGGATGGTGCGACCGCGTAGGCCAGGGCCGCCGGCCCCTCCGACGCGCTCAGAGAGACCCGACTCTCGCGGCCGGCGACGGCGACCGTGGATCCGTGCAGGCCTGCGGACAGGGCGGCGGCCGCGGCGGTCGCTCGGGCCAGGAGCGTCGGACCGGGGAGCCAGGGGAGGAAGGCGTCCTCGGGGAGTCCGCAGGCGACAGGCAGCGCCGGGGTCAGCCAGCGGTCGCTCTTGAGGCCGTAGGGGGTGGGCTCCCGCGAGAGCAGGTAGCCGTAGCAGTGCAGGAGCCCGGCGTTACCGACCGGCCAGGTCGCCGGCAGGCCCGCGCGCCGGTGGAGTTCGTCGAACAGGGCGGGCGCGATGACGCCCGTGCCGGTGTTCTCGTCGACGGCGGTCGACCGGCCCCACGCGGCGAAGCGCCTCGCATCGCGATCAGCCCGGAGTGAGGCATCGAGCCAGGGCAACGCGTCGATCGCGCTCTGCGCGGCGACCGGGGTGCTGGTCGCGGCGCGGTCGGCGGCGTGCATGAGGGCAGCGAGTTCGGACACGGCGTTCACCATACGGGAACGACGTGGACGGAGTGTTCACGCGGCGTTCATGCGCTGTGGGCGTTCCGTCCATGTCGTTTGCCCATGCTGGACGGAGCGTCCGCACGGAAGGAACCCCGTGACCACCATCCTCCTCTTCGACTTCGACGGCACGATCGCGCTCGGCGACGGCCCTGTCCTCGCCTACGCCCGACATGTGGCCACCGCGCTGGGCGCGTCGGAGCGGTTCGTCGACGACGTCCGCGTCGCGCTCGCCGTCGCGGGCCCCGACGCCGTCGACGGGTACGACGTCGTCCGCCGCGCGGCGGACAGCTTCGGCGCCGACGGTGCCGTGCTCAGCGCGGCCTACCTGGCGAGCCGCGCCCAGCTCGCCACGGCTGCGGCTCCGGTCACGGTCCCGAGCGGCCTGGTCGAGTTCCTTCGGACCGCCGGCCCCGTAGCGGAGCGCGTGCTGGTGACCAACGCCCCCGCCCTGCGTCTTCCGGAGGCTCTGGAGCACCTCGGGCTCGCGGGACTGTTCGACCGCATCGTGACCGATGCCCGCAAGCCCGCCGGGATGGAGAAGGTCCTCGATGCGCTGCCGCCCGATGCCCGCATCCTGAGCATCGGCGACATGTGGCGAAACGATCTCGCTCCCGCACACGCCCGCGGTCACGCCACCGCGCTGATCGGGGGCTTCGCCGACCCGGCAGCGACCCCGACCTTCCGCGCGGCCGACTTCGCCACTCTCGCACCGCAGCTCGAGGCTTGGCTGCGGGCCACCGACTCCTCCGTTCCGTCCACTTCACACACCCTCACCACCGAAGGATGATCATGCGTACCTCCCCCTTCCGCCGCCCGGTTCTCGGTCTCGCCGCCGCCGGTGCCCTGCTGACCGTCGCGCTCGCCGGGTGCTCCGGCACCACTGCCGGGGCCGACCCGTCCGCCGCCCCCGCCGAGGATCCGGACTCCCTCGTCCTCGCCCTCGTCCCGTCGCAGGACCAGGACGGCCTCGTGGAGACAGCCGCCCCGCTGACCGACTACCTCACGGAAGAGCTCGGGATCGAGGTGACCGGTGTCGTCTCGAAGGACTACCAGGCCGCGGTCGAGGCGATGGGCGCGGGGCAGGCGCAGATCGGCTTCCTGCCGTCGCTGCAGCTCTGGCAGGCGAACGACATGTACGACGCGTCCGTCGTGTTGCAGACCGAGCGCAACGGCAACATCACCTACCCGGCGCAGTTCATGACGAACAACCCCGACAAGTACTGCGAGGACGAGCCGGTCGCGCGTGACGGGATGCTCTTCTGCAACGGCGCCGACGCCATGACCGGACCCGCCGGTCTCGACAGCATCGACAAGGTGGAGGGCGCGAAGGTCGCCGTCCTCGGCCCGGGGTCCCCCGCCGGTTACATCTACCCGATCCTCGCGCTCCAGGAGGCGGGCCTGGACACGGACGCGGACATCGAGCAGATCCCGGTGACTGCGAACGACGCGTCCGTGCTGGCCGTCTACAACGGCGACGCGGAGGTGGGCTTCAGCTTCTGGGACGCCCGCACGATCGTGCAGAAGGACACCCCGGACGTGGGGGAGAAGGTCGTCGTCTTCGCCATGACCGAGGAGATCCCGAACGACGGCGTCGCTCTGTCTGCCGACCTGTCCCCGGAGCTGCAGGAGCGCATCACGACCGCGCTCGAGGAGTTCTCGAACACGGAGGAGGGCTCGACGATCCTGGAGAGCATCTACTCGATCACCAAGCTCGCACCGGCCGACCCCGCGTCGCTCGACGTCGTCGCCCGGGCCGCCGAGGCCCTGGGGCTGCAGTAAATTGTCCGCTCCGCATCACCCGGTGGACGCCGCGGCTCCGGCCGCGGCGTCCACGCCGTGGAACATCCGTCTCGACGATGTGACGGTGCGCTATCCGAACGGCACGATCGGGTTGAACCGCGTCTCACTGGAGATCGCCGCGGGCGAGATGGTCGCCGTCGTCGGGCTCTCCGGCTCGGGGAAGTCGACTCTCATCCGCACGATCAACGGCCTGGTGCCGGTCACGTCCGGCACCCTCGACGTCGGCGGGCATCGCGTCAGCGGCGCCTCCCCGCGCACGCTGCGCCGGCTCCGGGGGGACATCGGCATGGTCTTCCAGGGCTTCAACCTCGCCGGTCGCGCCAGCGTGCTGCACAACGTGCTCGTCGGGCGTCTCGCCCACACGCCGCTGTGGCGCACACTCCTCGGTGCCTATCCTGAGGTTGACCGGCAGCGCGCGTACCACGCGCTCGACCGGGTCGGGATCCTGCCCAAGCTGCACGCGCGGGCCTCCGATCTCTCCGGCGGCCAGCAGCAGCGCGTCGCGATCGCCCGCGCTCTGGCGCAGGAGCCTCGCGTCGTCCTGGCGGACGAGCCGGTGGCGAGCCTCGACCCGCCCACGGCGCACGGCGTGATGAACGACCTGCGGCGCATCAACCGCGATCTCGGCATCACGGTGCTCGTCAACCTCCACCTGCTCGACCTCGCCCGTGAATACGGCGCCCGGATGATCGGCATGCGCGCGGGCGAGATCGTCTACGACGGCCCCGCCGCCGGTGCCTCGGACGCGGACTTCGAGGGCATCTACGGCCGGTCGCTCACCTCGGACGATCGGCTGGACGCGTGACCCCCGTCGTCGACCAGGACACCGCGGTGGCACCGCTCGACGTGCCCGGGCGCCCACCCGGTGCCTGGAAGGGAGCCGCTGTCCTGGCGGGTGTGGTCGCCGTGACGGTCGTGATGTGTCTGCCCGGTGTCGGCATCGGAGTCGACCTCGACGCGATCGCGCGCAACTGGCAGAACGGCGCCGACAAGGTGCTGAAGCTGCTGGTGCCCGACTGGTCGTTCTTCCCGCGCACGGTCCCGCCGCTGATCGAGACCTTGCAGATGGCGGTCATCGCCACCGCCCTGGGCGCCGCCGTGTCCTTGCCCCTGAGCTTCTGGGCGGCGCGGGCGACGAACCCGAACACGGGCGCGAGACTGGTCGTGCGCGGGGTCCTCAACGTCGTGCGCAGTGTTCCCGACCTGCTGTACGCCGCCATCCTCGTGGCGATGGTGGGCGTCGGCGCCCTTCCCGGGATCCTGGCGCTGGTCCTGTTCAACATCGGCATCATCGTCAAGCTCGTGTCCGAGGCCATCGACACGAACGACCGCGGGCCCCTCGAGGCCGGCCGGGCCGTGGGCGCGACGCAGATGCAGATCAACCGGACGCTCGCCCTTCCGGACGCCTGGCCCGCCTTCGCGAACCAGACCCTCTACGTCTTCGAGCTCAACGTGCGCGCATCGACCGTGCTCGGACTCGTCGGCGCGGGCGGGATGGGGCTGCTCATCGACGCCGTCCGCACGTTCTACCGCTACGACCAGCTCTCGCTCATCATCCTCGAGATCCTCATCGTGGTGATCGTGATCGACGTGGTCTCCGACGCCGTTCGGCGGAGGCTCGTATGACCGCGCCCCTCACCGCCGTCCCCGCCCGGCCTCGGCGCCCCTGGCTCCTCGTCGGATGGGGCCTCGTGACCGCCGTGATCGTGCTGGCCTTCTGGTCGATCGACATCTCCTGGGCGCGCCTCGCCGATCTCCCGGCGGAGATCGTCCGCTACACCGTGCTCATGTTCGGCGACCCGAACTGGGAGAAGCTCCCCGAGGCCCTGGGGCAGACCTGGCGGAGCATCGAGATGGCCTGGGTCGGCACGGTGCTCGGCATCCTCCTCGCGACACCCCTGAGCCTGCTGGCCGCTCGCGGCTTCGGACCGGTCTGGCTGCGCAATCTGCTTCGCGGGCTGTTCTCGCTCATCCGCGCGGTCCCGGAGATCATCATCGCGATCGTGATCCTCTCGGTGACAGGGCTCACACCCTTCACGGGAGCCTTGGCGCTCGCACTCAACGGCATCGGCACCCTCGGCAAATGGGGCTATGAGGCCGTCGAAGCCGTGCCCCGTGGCCCCATCGAGGCGGCACACGCGGCCGGCGGCAGCACTCTCCAGGTGCTGCGATGGGGAGTGTGGCCACAGGCGGAACCGGCGTTCTGGTCGTTCTGGCTCTACCGCTTCGAGATCAACGTGCGCTCGTCGGCCGTCCTCGGCCTCATCGGCGTCGGCGGCATCGGTGACATGCTCACCTCCTACACCCAGTACCGTGAGTGGTCGACGGTGGGTGTCCTGCTCATCGTGGTTGTCACGGTGACGATGCTGATCGACGCGGTATCCGGCGCGATCCGCCGCCGGATCATGGAGGGAGCCCGAGCCCGTGTTCGCCCCTAGCGCTCCGCCGACCGTGCGCATCGCCGCGGTCCGCAACACCTTGCAGCCCGCGGAGCGGCGGGTGGCCGAGCTCATCCTGGACTCCGCCGACGCCGTCGTGGAGTGGACAGCGCAGGAGCTCGCCGACCGGGCGGGTGTCGGCCGCGCCACCGTCGTCCGTGCGTGCCAGGGCTTCGGCTACCGCGGCTACCCGCAGCTCCGGGTCGCGCTGGCCGCCGAGCTCGGCGGGGGGAGCGGTGACGCTGCGGTCGATCACGGGCCGGGTGTGCTGGGGCGGATGCGCGGTGAGATCGACCGTGTCGCGGCGTCCCTCCCCGTGCTGGCGAGTCTCCTGGACCCGGCGACCGTCGACGCGGCAGTCGCCGCGACCTCTTCCGCGCGACGTGTGCTGGTCCTGGCGAACGGTCTCTCGTCGCCGATCGCGAGCGATCTGGCGATGCGGCTCACGGCGGCAGGGCGACCGGCGGAGTTCATCGCCGACGCCATCGCCCAGCAGATCGCGGCCCGGCATCTCACGGAGCAGGACGTGTGCGTCATCGTCAGCGGGTCCGGAGCCAATGAGGCGAGCCTGCGTGTCGCGACCGCCGCCGCCCGCGGCGGTGCGACGGTGATCGCACTCACCTCGTTCGCGTCCTCCGCGCTGACCGACGCGGCCTCCCTGTCGCTCGTCATCACCCCGGCCGGGGTGAGCTTCCGCGAAGAGCTGCAGCACGCCTCCCGCGTCGCCTTCCTCGTGTTCGCCGAGGTCTTCGCGGCCGCGGTCACCTCCGCGCGCGGCGACGCCGCCGTCCAGGCTCGGGCACACGCTCTCGAAGTGGTCTCCGACAACCTCGACGGCTGAGGGCCCGCGGTTCCGGCTGCACGACCTCGGTCCGCGGGCATGACCTGGCGGGCCGATCCGTCGTGCAGGTGTCGCGCAGTCGTGCAGGTGTCGCGGGGGAAGGGGGGAGGCGGGGACGGAAGGGGCCGGGTCAGTCGCGGGCGGTCTGCAGGAGGGCCCACACCTCGGCCCGGGCGGGGAAGGTCGTGAGGTCGACCCCGAGGAGGGCGCCGGCATGGGAGACCCGGGAGCGGAGGGTGTGCCGGTGGATGCCGAGGGCGGCCGCGGCCTGCTCGGCCCGCGTGTCGTGGTCGAGCCAGGTCCGCAGCGCGTGTTCGAGCGCGGTGCCGTGGGCGGCGTCGTGTTCCCGGAGCGGAGCGAGCCGCGACTCCGCGACGAGCCGGGCCTCATCCGTCGCCAGCGCCGTGAGCAGGCTGGATCCGACCGTGTCGGCGTACCGGACGGCGCCGCTCGTGCCCGGCTGTCGGAGAGCGATGAGCGCCTGGGCGTGCGCGCGGGAGAAGGCGTCGTACCCCTCCGGGGCCGAGACGCCGACGCGGGCGCTGAAGCGCGAGGCCGCGTCGTCGAGAAGAGCCTCGTCGGCCGCTGACACGCAGATGACCACGCCGTCCTCGGAGTCCGCGAGGAAGACGGGCGTCCCGTGCTCGACCCGTCGGCGCTCCCACCAGTCGAGGAGAGGCTCGGCCGGGGCATCCCCGGTCACCGCCACCACCACGGGGGCGGGCGGAAGGCTGCCGAGGACACGGCGCGCGAGGCCGGGGTCGTCGCCCAGGAGCGAGCGCAGCAGCTGCGTGTGCAGCCGGCGGCGGCCGCGGGCGAGCTGCTCGCTCTGCTCACGCGCCAGTCCCGCCATCGCGATGACCGAGGTGACGACGGCCCTGGCCTCCTGGTCGAGGGCGTCCGCCGCCACGGCGAGGACGCCGCGCAGGTGCCCGCCCCGCCCCACCGTGAAGAGCATGAAGGTGTGCGCATCGAGGGTGAGGGACTGCCCCGCCTCGAGTCCGCGGTCGAGGATCTCCTGGACCCGCGTCCCGAGCCCTTCCCGGACAGTCGCCGAGAGGGCGTCGCGGGGGTGGGCGACGATCAGGTCGCCCGCCGCGTCGAACATGCCCGCCCAGGCGCCGAGTCGACGGCCGAGTTCGGTGATGATCGCCTCGAGCCCGCGCGGCCGGAGGGCGGCGAGGGCGAGGGCGCGCTGGGTGTCCAGCGCCCAGGTGCGCCGGGCGTAGGCCTGCGCCGCGATCGCCTCGGAGTGCGCGCGGGCCACGGCGATGAACGGCGTGCGGTACGGCACCTCGAACAGGGGGATGCCCTGGTCGGCGCACGCCGCGATCAACTCTTCCGGTGTTCCCGAGCGATGCACGTCGGTCCCGAATCCGAGCCCCAGCACGCCGCGCTCGGCGAGGCGGACGACGTAGGGGGCGATGGCCTCCGCGTCGTCGAACTGCGTGCCGGTGGTGAGGAGGACGAGGTCTTCCGCGAGGAAGGGCGTCGGGTCCGCGAGGTCGGAGCTGTGCACCCAGCGCAGTGGCCGGTCGAGCGCGCCGTCCGGCAGATCCGCTGCGGTGGAGACGAGGCGCAGGTCGAGATCCCGGCGGCGCAGCAGGGCGGACAGCGTGGAGGGATCGGCGGGGGCCATACGATCTCCGGTTGTACGAGACGGCGAAATCAATTCTCCGATTGTACGACCCGGCGAATGCGGGCGTCTCCGCTGCCGCCGTACGCTCGCGACATGGCTCTCCTCGACACCGCAGCACCCGCAGTCCCCCTCGGCGGCCCCGACCTCCCGCAGGAGCGTCGCCTCGTCACGGAACTCCCCGGCCCGCGGTCGGCCGAGGTCCTCGCCCGCAAGGCGGACGCGGTCGCCGCCGGTGTCGGTCACACGGTGCCGGTCGCCGCCGTCGCGGCCGGGGGAGGAGTGGTCGTCGACGCCGACGGCAACTCGCTCATCGACCTCGGCTCCGGCATCGCCGTGACCACGGTCGGCAATTCGCACCCGAAGGTGGCCGCCGCCGTGGCCGCGCAGGCGGCGCAGTTCACGCACACCTGCTTCATGATCTCGCCGTACGAGTCGTACGTCGGCGTCGCCGAGGCGCTCAACCGCGTCACCCCCGGCGACTTCGCCAAGAAGAGCGCCCTGTTCAACTCCGGCGCCGAGGCTGTCGAGAACGCGATCAAGATCGCCCGCAAGCACACCGGTCGTCAGGCCGTCGTCGCGTTCGACCACGGCTACCACGGCCGCACGAACCTCACCATGGCGCTGACCGCGAAGTCGATGCCGTACAAGAGCGGCTTCGGACCGTTCGCCCCCGAGGTGTACCGCGCGCCGATGTCGTACCCGTTCCGCGACGGGCTCGAGGGCGGCGAGGCCGCGGCCCGCGTGATCCTCCAGCTCGAGAAGCAGATCGGCGCCGACAACCTCGCCGCCGTCATCATCGAGCCGATCCAGGGTGAGGGGGGCTTCATCGTCCCCGCCGACGGCTTCCTCCCCGCGATCGTCGACTGGTGCCGCGCGAACGGCGTCGTCTTCATCGCCGACGAGGTGCAGACCGGGTTCGCCCGCACCGGACACATGTTCGCCAGCGAGATCTTCGGCATCGAGCCCGACCTCATCACCACCGCCAAGGGCATCGCGGGCGGGCTGCCGCTCGCCGCCGTGACCGGCCGCGCCGAGATCATGGATGCGTCGCACTCCGGTGGCCTCGGCGGCACCTACGGCGGCAACCCCATCGCGTGCGCCGCGGCGCTCGCGGCCATCGACGTGTTCGAGAACGACGGCGTCATCGAGCGTGCCCGCGAGATCGGCGAGATCCTCCTCGGCCGCCTCACAGCCCTCCAGGCCGAGGACGCCCGCATCGGCGACGTCCGCGGTCACGGTGCGATGGTCGCCGCCGAGTTCGTCGACCCGGAGACCAACGCTCCGGACGCCGCGCTCACGGCTGCTGTGGCCAAGGCGTGCATCGCCCAGGGCGTCATCGTCCTCACCTGCGGCACGTACGGCAACGTCATCCGCTTCCTCCCGCCGCTGTCCATCGGCGACGAGCTGCTGAACGAGGGCCTCGACGTCGTGGCCGAGGCGCTGGCCGGCGCCTGACACCCTGTCCGGTCGCGTCCCCGGATCGGGGGATTTCGGGACGCGACCGGTACTTCATCCCCCGCATCCCCCGACGACGAAGGAGTTGCAGATGGCTGAGATCACCCGCGACGTGCTGATCGTGGGCGCCGGAGCCGCAGGGCTCACGGCGGCCAACGACCTGCGGAAGGCCGGGCTGTCGGTCGCCGTGCTGGAGGCCCGCGACCGCGTGGGTGGCCGCCTGTGGACCGACGTGATCGACGGCGCCATGCTGGAGATCGGCGGCCAGTGGGTCTCGCCCGACCAGGACGCGCTCAAGGACACGATCGAGGAGCTGGGGCTCGAGACCTACAGCCGGTACCGCGAGGGCGACAGCGTCTACGTCGGCCCGGACGGACAGGCCCACCGCTTCACGGGCGAGATGTTCCCGGTGTCGGCGGAGACCGAGGCCGTGATCGCGCGCATCACCGGCATCCTCGACGCCCTCGTCGCCGAGATCGACCCGGACAAGCCGTGGGAGCACCCGAACGCGGCCGAGTGGGACTCGATCTCCTGGGACGCCTGGCTGCGCTCGCAGACCGACGACGACGAAGCCGTGCGTAACCTCGCCTTCGCCACCGGCTCGGCGATGCTGACCAAGCCGACCCACGCCTTCTCGCTGCTGCAGTCGCTGCTCATGGCGGCCTCGGCCGGCTCGTACTCGAACCTCGTCGACGCCGACTTCATCCTCGACAAGCGCGTCGTGGGAGGGCTCCAGCAGGTGCCGCTGCGCCTCGCCGAGCGCCTGGGCGAGGACGTGCTGCTGAACCAGCCCGTCCGCAGCCTGGAGTGGTCGGATGACGGGGTCGTGGCGACCACCGACGACCTCACGGTGCGGGCGCGGTACGCGATCCTCGCGCACGCCCCCATCCTCTACAACCGCATCTCCTTCGTCCCGCCGCTGCCGCGTCGCCAGCACCAGCTGCACCAGCACCTCTCGATGGGCTTCGTCATCAAGGTGCACGCCGTCTACGACCGCCCGTTCTGGCGCGAGCAGGGCCTGAGCGGCACGGCGTTCAGCCCGTACGAGCTCTCGCACGAGGCCTACGACAACAGCAACCACGGCGACGAGCGCGGCACTCTGGTCGGCTTCGTGTCCGATGCGAACGCCGACGGCGTGTTCGAGCTGTCCGCCGAGGAGCGCAAGGAGCGCATCCTCGAGTCGCTGTCGCACTACTACGGTCCCGAGGCGAAGAACCCGGTCGTGTACTACGAGAGCGACTGGGGCAGCGAGGAGTGGACGCGTGGCGCCTACGCCGCGAGCTTCGACCTGGGCGGCCTGCACCGCTACGGCGCCGACCTGCGCACGCCCGTCGGACCGATCCACTTCGCCTGCAGCGACATGGCAGGAGCGGGTTACCAGCACGTCGACGGGGCGATCCGCATGGGCCACTTCGTCGCGGCGAACATCGTCGACGCCCGCCGCGAGGCCGGCGCTCCCGAGAGCATCGGCTGATGACCGGCTCGGTCGTCGTCGGCTACACGGCGACGGATGCGGGGGCGGACGCGGCGGCGCTGGGCGCACGTCTGGCGCGCAGCATCGGTGCGACCCTCCACCTCGTGATCGTGCTGCCGACCGAGGGCACCCGGAGCGCCGCCGTGCCACCGGAGCGCGCCTACGAGGACGTCATCCGGAAGCAGGCGCGGAGCTGGCTGCAGGACGCGGTCGTGCGTCTCCCGCAGGAGCTGGTGCGCAGCGGCCATGTGCGCTTCTCCGAGTCGTTCGCCGAGGGCCTCATCGCCGCCGGTGAGGAGTTCGACGCCAGCGTCATCGTGATCGGCACGGCCGGCGGCGGCCTCTTCGGCCGGCATCGCCTGGGCAGCGTCGCATCGGAGCTGCTGCACTCCTCGCCGATCCCGGTGGCCCTCGCACCCTCCGGGCTCGCCCAGCAGGACGACCACGTGCTTCCGCGCGTCACGGTCGCCGTCGGCACGCGTCCCGGCGCGGAGGGCGTGCTCGACCAGGCCGTCGCCCTCGCCGGCGCGGCCGAGGTGAGCCTCCGGCTGGTGTCGCTCGTGCCGTTCGACGTGCCGCCGGGACTCGACACCGGCGCGATCCGCCTCGCCGGCAGCGAGCACGCGCACCAGGTGCTGGCCGTGGCGGCCGGGCGCCTGCCGGACGGCCTCGGCGCCGTCGTCGAGGAGGCGCCGGGCGAGACGGTGGAGGACGCCGTCGCCGGACTCTCCTGGCTCCCCGGGGAGGTCGTGCTCGTCGGCTCCAGCCGTCTGGCGCAGCCACGCCGTCTCTTCCTGGGCTCCACGGCGGCGAAGATGCTGCACGAGCTGCCCGTCCCCATGATCGTCGTCCCGCGCACCCGCATCGAAGCAGGAGACCGCTGATGAGCAGCACCAACCGGGCGACGGAGCCCGCATCCGGCGTCACGACCGGAATCTCGACGAAGGGCCTGAGCGCCGGCACCGTCGGCCTGATCGGCGCCGTCGTGATCGGCATCTCGTGCATCGCCCCCGCCTACACGTTCACGGCCGCCGTCGGCCCCACCGCGTCCGAGGTGGGCGCGCAGATCCCGGCGATCATCCTCGTCGGCTTCATCCCGATGCTCCTCGTGGCCTTCGGCTATCGCGAGCTCAACAACCGCATGCCCGACTCCGGCACCTCCTTCACCTGGGCCGCCAGGGCGTTCGGGCCGTGGGTGGGCTGGATGGCCGGCTGGGGCCTCGTGGTCGCCACGATCCTCGTGCTGTCCAACCTCGCCGGGGTCGCGGTCGACTTCCTGTTCCTGCTGCTGTCGCAGATCACGGGCAACGCCGAGATCGCCGATCTCGCCGGCGTCACCTGGATCAACATCGGCGTGTGCCTGCTCTTCATGCTGGGCGCGACGTGGGTGTCGTACCGGGACATGCAGACCACGCAGAAGCTGCAGTACTGGCTGGTCGGATTCCAGATCCTCGTGCTCGTGTTCTTCGCGGTCGCCGCGATCGTGCAGGCCGTGGGCGGCAACGGCTTCGACTACCAGCCGTTCGACCTCAACTGGTTCAACCCGTTCGCGATCTCGTCGTTCAGCGCGGTCGCCGCCGGTCTGTCGCTGTCGATCTTCATATTCTGGGGCTGGGACGTCACCCTCACCATGAACGAGGAGACGAAGGACCCGGAGAAGACCCCGGGTCGCGCGGCCACCGTCACGGTGCTCACGATCGTCTCGCTCTACCTGCTCCTCGCCGTCGCGATGATCATGTTCGCGGGCGTCGGTACGGGGGAGCTCGGCCTCGGCAACGGCGACATCCAGGAGAACGTGTTCTTCCACCTCTCCGGGCCGATCCTCGGGCCGCTCGCGTTCCTCGTCTCCCTCGCGGTGCTCACGAGCTCGGCGTCGTCGCTGCAGTCGACGTTCGTCGGTCCGGCGCGCACCCTGCTCGCGATGGGTCACTACGGCGCGCTGCCGAAGTCGTTCGCGAAGGTGAGCCCCCGGTTCTTCACCCCGGGCTACGCCACCATCGTGTCGGCCATCGTGGCCTCCGCGTTCTACGCCGTGATGCGCGTGGTCAGCGAGGACACGCTGTGGGACACGATCCTCACGCTCGGCATGATGATCTGCTTCTACTACGGGATCACCGCGTTCGCCTGCGTCTGGTATTTCCGCAAGCAGTGGTTCGACTCGGCGCGGAACGTCTTCTTCACCTTCCTGTTCCCGCTGGTGGGCGGCATCATCCTGGCGATCCTGTTCTTCACCACGCTGATCGACTCCATGGACCCGGCCTACGGCTCCGGGTCGGAGATCGGCGGCATCGGGATCGTCTTCATCCTCGGCATCCTCATCATCGTCGTCGGGATCGCCGTGATGATCTGGAACGCCATCCGCCGCCCCGCCTTCTTCCGCGGTGAGACGCTGGGTACGGACGCTCCGCCCAGCCGCCGTCGTCGTCCCACGTCCGTCTGAAAGAGAGAGAATCCATGAGCACTCAGAACGAGCAGGCGCTGCTCGACAGCATCCCCACCGGCCTCTTCATCGGCGGGGAGTGGATCGAGGGGGAGACCGGCGCGACCTTCGACGTCAAGGACCCCTCGACCAACCAGGTGATCCGCACGATCGCTGACGCCACCCCCGCGGACGGCATCCGGGCGCTCGACGCCGCCGTCGCCGCACAGGACGAGTGGGCCGCGACCGCGCCGCGCGTGCGCGGGGAGATCCTCCGCCGGGCGTTCGACCTCGTGCAGGAGCGCAAGGAGGACCTCGCGCTGCTGATGACGCTCGAGATGGGCAAACCCCTGGCCGAGGCCCGCGGCGAGGTCGCCTACGGCGGCGAGTTCCTCCGCTGGTTCAGCGAGGAGGCCGTGCGCATCAGCGGCCGCTACGGCCTGAACCCCGAGGGCACCGGTCACATGATCGTGTCGCAGCGCCCCGTCGGTCCGTCGTTCTTCGTCACGCCGTGGAACTTCCCGTTCGCGATGGCCACGCGCAAGATCGCCCCGGCCCTCGCCGCCGGCTGCACCGTGGTGATCAAGCCCCCGGCACTCACGCCGCTCACGACCATCTTCTTCACGACGCTGCTCGAAGAGGCCGGTCTGCCCAAGGGTGTCGTCAACGTCGTGCAGACCTCGAAGTCGAGCGCCCTGTCGGCGCCGATCATCGCCGACCCGCGTCTGCGCAAGCTCTCCTTCACCGGATCGACCGAGGTCGGCCGCAAGCTCATCGCGCAGGCCGCCGAGGGCGTGCTCCGGGTGTCGATGGAGCTCGGCGGCAACGCCCCGTTCGTCGTGTTCGACGACGCGGACCTGGACAAGGCCGTGGAGGGTGCGCTGGCCGCGAAGTTCCGCAACATCGGTCAGGCCTGCACGGCGGCGAACCGCTTCATCGTGCACAAGGATGTCGCGGGCGAGTTCGCCAAGCGCGTCACCGAGCGCGTCAACGGCATGAAGATCGGTCGCGGCACGGAGGACGGCGTGGCGATCGGCCCGCTCATCGACGAGGACGCCGTGGCCAAGGCCGGCGAGCTCGTCGACGACGCCGTCGAGCGCGGCGCGACCCTGCTCGCGGGCGGCAAGGCGCTCGAGGGCACCGGCACGTTCTACGAGCCCACGGTCCTCACCGACGTCGTCCCCGGTTCCGCGATCCTCCGCGAGGAGATCTTCGGCCCGGTGCTCGCGATCGCGACCTTCGAGACGGAGGACGAGGCCGTGCGTCTCGCCAACGACACCGAGTACGGCCTGGTCTCCTACGTGTTCACCGAGAACCTGCAGCGCGGTCAGCGGATGATCGACGCGCTGGAGACGGGCATGATGGGTCTCAACGTGGGTGTCGTCTCGAATGCGGCGGCTCCCTTCGGCGGCGTCAAGCAGTCCGGCGTCGGCCGCGAGGGCGGCTTCGAGGGCATCCACGAATACCTGTCCACCAAGTACACGCTGATCCCGGTCTCCTGACCGGCACGGCAAGAGGAGGAGAGACATGACCGACTACGCCGTCGTCAACCCCGCCACCGGCGAGACCCTGGCGTCGTACGACACGTTCACCGACGCGCAGATCGAGGAGGCCGTCGCCGCCGCGGACGAGGCCCACCGCGAGTGGTCGCGCTCCACCACGGTCGCCGACCGTGCAGCGCTTCTGCGCCGTGCGGCCGAGCTGCACCGCGAACGCCGCGAGGAGCTGGCCGACATCTTCGTGCGCGAGATGGGCAAGCCCCGGGAGGCCGCACTCGGCGAGGTCGACTTCGCCGCCGACATCGCCGAGTACTACGCGGACCAGGCCGAGGACATCATGGCCGACCAGCCCATCAAGATCCTCGGGGAGGGGTCGGCGATCATCCGCCGCTCCTCGCTGGGACCGCTCGTGGGCATCATGCCGTGGAACTTCCCGGCCTACCAGATCGTGCGCTTCGCGGCGCCGAACCTGATCGTCGGCAACACGATCCTGCTGAAGCCCGCGCCGCAGTGCCCGGAGTCGTCGAGCGCGATCGAGGCGATCTACCACGACGCCGGCTTCCCGAAAGGCGCGTACCAGAACGTGCTCGCGACGAACGACCAGATCGCGGCCATGATCGCGGACCGGCGGGTGCAGGGGGTGTCGCTGACCGGCTCCGAGCGCGCCGGCGCCGCGGTCGCCGAGGTCGCGGGGCGCAACCTCAAGAAGGTCGCGCTGGAGCTGGGCGGGTCCGACCCGTTCATCGTGCTCTCCACCGACGACCTCGACGCCACCGTGCAGGCGGGTGTCGACGCGCGGCTCGACAACAACGGTCAGGCCTGCAACGGCGCCAAGCGCTTCATCATCGTCGACGACCTCTACGACGCGTTCGTGGAGAAGTTCACGTCGGCGATGGCGGCCGTCGAGGCGACCGACCCCACGCTCGACGACACGGTCCTCGGCCCGGTCTCGTCGGAGGCGGCCGCGGAGAACCTGCAGAAGCAGATCGACACGGCGGTCGCCCAGGGTGCGACGCTGCTCACGGGCGGTACGCGCGACGGGGCGTTCTTCGCACCGACGGTGCTCGCCGACGTGACCCCGGAGATGGACGTCTACCGCGAGGAGCTGTTCGGTCCCGCGGCGGTCGTGTACCGCGTCGCGGACGAGGACGCGGCGGTCGCGCTGGCCAACGACACCACGTTCGGCCTCGGCTCCTACGTCTTCACGACGGACGAGGCGCAGGCGGAGCGGGTGGCCGACAGGATCGAGGCGGGCATGGTCTACGTGAACCTCGTGCTCGCCGACAGCCCGGAGCTCCCGTTCGGCGGCATCAAGCGCAGCGGCACGGCACGCGAGCTGGGCCACCTCGCCGCCGACGAGTTCGTCAACAAGAAGCTGATCCGCATCGGCTGATCGTCGACCCACCCCCTTGCGGCCGAGCGGCCCCCTTGCGTGCGTACGCAAGGGGGCCGCTCGCACGAGAGGGGCCGGGTCGACGGGGGTGCGCGTCGAGGACGGACGAGGCACAATGGCGGCATGAGCGCGCACACGGATCCGGTCCAGACCCTCACCGCGGAGCAGAGCTGGGAGCACCTGCGCAGCCAGGAGCTCGGGCGGCTCGTGACCCGGGTCGGCGACACCATCGACATCTTCCCCGTGAACTATGCCGTGGACGGCGAAGGCCTGCTGTTCCGCACCGCCCCCGGGAGCAAGCTGTTCGAGCTGACGGTCACCGCCGACGTGCTCTTCGAGGTCGACGACCACACGGACACCGCGGCCTGGAGTGTCATCGTGCGCGGACGTGCGGAGGCTCTGGAGACCGACGCCGACATCGAGCGGGCGGAGGCGGCGGGTCTGCGCCCGTGGATCCCGACCGACAAGCGCGTGTACGTGCGCATCGCGCCGACATCGGTCTCCGGCCGTGCGTTCCGGCGCGATCCGGAGCCCGACCGGGACGGGCCGCAGGAGTACTGAGCCCGGCCCGGGGAGGCCTCGGCGGGCGTAGGGTCGGGGTATGGCCAACGTCGCTGAGAACATCGTCAAGACTCTGAACGCCAACGGAGTCGACCGGGTCTACGGCATCCCGGGCGACTCCCTGAACGGACTCACGGACGCCCTCCGCAAGGACGGCCGGATCCGCTGGGTGCATGTGCGCCACGAGGAGTCCGCCGCCTTCGCCGCCGCGGCCGACGCCGGCACCACCGGGGACCTCGCCGTCGTGGCGGGTTCATGCGGCCCCGGCAACCTGCACCTCATCAACGGCCTGTACGACGCACAGCGCTCCCGGGTGCCGGTGCTGGCCATCGCCGCCCACATCCCCACCGTCGAGATCGGCACCGGATATTTCCAGGAGACGCATCCGCAGGAGCTGTTCCGCGAGTGCAGCGTGTACGTCGAATACGTCGCGGACCCGTCGCAGATGCCGCGGCTGATGGAGATCGCCATGCGCGCGGCCATCGAGCAGCGCGGCGTCGCGGTCCTCGTGATCCCCGGTGATGTGGCGCTGTCCGAGATCGCGGATGACCGCGCCGTGGTGATCGAGCGCACCCGCCCGCTGATCCAGCCCAGCGGTCCGGAGCTGGAGAAGGCCGCGACCATGCTGAACGCGGCCAAGAAGGTCACCATCCTCGCCGGGGCCGGCGTGGAGGGCGCGCACGACGAGGTGATCGCGCTCGCCGACGCACTCGGTGCCCCCATCGTCCACGCGCTGCGCGGCAAGGAGTTCATCGAGTACGACAACCCGTTCGACGTCGGCATGACGGGGCTGCTCGGATTCGCGTCGGGCTATCGGGCGATGGAGGCGGCGGACACGCTCCTCGTCCTCGGCAGCGACTTCCCGTACGAGCAGTTCTACCCGGAGCACGCGACCACCATCCAGGTCGACATCCGCGGCTCGCAGCTCGGCAAGCGGCACCCGCTCGACCTCGGGCTCGTCGGCGACGTGAAGGCGACCGCCGAGGCCCTGCTGCCCCGACTCGCCCGGAAGGACGACCGCGGCCACCTCGACGACGCCGTGGCCCACTACCGGAAGACGCGGAAGAAGCTCGACGAGCTCGCGGTGCCGGCGAAGGGCGCACGCCCCATCCACCCGCAGTACCTGGCACGCCTCCTGGACGAGTACGCCGCCGACGACGCGATCTTCACCGCCGACGTGGGCTCGCCGACCGTCTGGGCCGCGCGCTACCTGTCCATGACCGAGGGGCGCCGGCTGATCGGGTCGTTCACGCACGGCTCGATGGCGAACGCCCTGATGCACGGCATCGGCGCGCAGGTCGCCCATCCGGATCGTCAGGTCGTGGCGCTCGCCGGCGACGGCGGCCTCGCGATGATGCTCGGCGAGCTGCTCACGCTCACCCAGAACGGTCTCCCGGTCAAGACGATCGTGGTGAACAATTCATCGCTGAACTTCGTGGAGCTGGAGATGAAGGCCGCCGGCTTCGTCACCTACGGCACGGGGCTCGACAACCCGAGCTTCGCGGCGATCGCCGAGGCCATGGGCATCTTCGCCCGTCGGGTGGAGCGTAGCGAGGATCTGCCGGAGGCGGTCCGTGAGGTCCTCGCGCACGACGGTCCCGCGCTGCTCGACGTCGTGACCGAGCGCCAGGAGCTGTCCATGCCGCCGGCGATCGAGGCCGCGCAGGTCAAGGGCTTCGCGCTCTACGCGATCCGCACGGTCATGTCGGGCCGCGGGGACGAGCTGCTCGACCTCGCACGGGCGAACTGGCGTCAGCTGTTCTGACGCGGCTCACCACCGCGACGACGCCGGCTCGGGACCCCCTGTGGATCCCGAGCCGGCGGCGTGTCAGCTCTCGACGAGGGCCCTGACCTCTGCGGCCTCGGCGTGCCGTCCCAGTGCCTCCAGCACATCGCCGAGCTCCAGTGCCGCGACCTGACGCAGCGGCGGGAAGCTCTCGGCATGGTCCAGGGCGCTCCGGTAGACGGGTACGGCGTCGGCCGGACGGTCGTTCCCCGCGAGGACGCGCCCCGCGAACAGTTCCGAGCTCCCGGCGGCGCCCTGATCCCCGAGCGCGGCGAAACCATCGGCGGCAGTGAGGGCGGCGGCGACGGACTCGTCGATCCGGCCGAGCTGGGCCAGGGCGCGGCCGCGGGAGTCGGTCACGTCGGCGAGCAGCCATCCGGCTTCATGCTCCTGGGCGAGCGCGGCGACCTCGTCGAAGAGGGGGAAGGCGCGCTCGTCGCCGCAACCGCCGTAGGCCTGGCCGAGGCTGTGCAGCACCTCGGACAGCGCGCCGACGGCCTCGGGGGCGCGACGAGCGATGTCCGCAGCGCCCTCCAGCAGCCGCACGGCGTCGTCGTGCTCCTCGAAGCGGGCGAGGATCTTCGCCTGCTCGGTCATGGCCATGGCCTGGTCGGCGTGCGCCTCCGCCTGTCCGAACAACTCGGCGGCGTAGCCGTGTGCGCCGACCGCCTGGCCGAACTCTCCGGACTCGGCGAGAGACCGGGCGAGGAGAGAGGCGGTCATGGCACGGGAGCCGGCGGGCGTCTCGGCGTCCTCCTCGCGCTGGAGCACGTCGCCGAAGAGCTCCGCGGCCTCCTCGGCGTCTCCCGCGCGGAGCATCGCCCTGGCCAGCCGGAAGTCCACGCCGGTGCGATCGCCGTCATCCTGCAGCCGAGCAGCCAGACGGTAGCGGGTGACGGCCTTCTCGGGCTCCTCGGCGTCCTCCCAGAGCGCGCCCGCGAGCACATGGGCGTCGGCGAGAGCCCGCGTGGCGCCGAGCTCGGCGAGCAGCCGGCACACCTCGTCGGCGTCCGTCGCCCCATCCTGGTACGCGCCCGTGCCGCCCCGCACGCGGGCCCGAGTCTGCAGCGCGTGGGCCCGATGACCGGCGGACAGGTCGTCCTGGGCGAGGAAGCGGTCGAGGAGCGTGCGGCCGGCGTCGAGGTCGCCCTTGCTCAGCACGGCGCCGATCGCCACGAGGGTGGTCGTGTTGGACAGCCGGGTGTCCTCCGCCTCCGCGAACGAGCGGGCCGCGAGCTCGGCGAGGTCGAGGGCCGCGTCCGGCTCCTCGGCCCTGAGGTGCAGCGACGCGCGGCTGATGGCCAGGTCGCCGCGCGACCAGGCCGGCAGACGGTCGGCCGCGGCCAACTCCTCTTCGAGTGCCGCCATGGTCTCGTCGGTGTGCAGCCCGAAGGTCGCGAGCTTCAGACGCTCCTCGAGGTCGGCCTGCGCGTCGTTCCCTGCGGCCCGCAGGGCGGCGATCCGCTCGGGGAGGAGGCGCTCGGCCTCGTCCACGCGATCGAGCGCGACGAGGATGCCGAGGTGCATCGACAGGAGCTGCGCGCGCTGGGCGGGGTCGTCGACCTCCAGGGCGTGCGGGAGCGCGGCGAGGGTCTCCTGCTCGGCGCCGAACTGCGCGAGCTGCATCGCCCGCTCGTACCAGGCCTCCGGATCCGCCGGAGTGGCGGCCGGGGCCGGGGCGACGAACGCATCGGAGCGGATCGGGACGTCGTAGCTCTCGTCGGCGAGAGCGCGCATCCGGGCGAGGCTGCGGGCGTGGCCGTCGGTGCCGTCCCGCTCGTCGAACTGCGCCCCGATGCGCTCGGCCGTGGACCAGGCGGCCGCGGCGAGGTCGGCGGCGCTCCACGGGCCGTCGTGGGCCCCGAGCAGCGGCACGAGTGCAGGGGCGTCGGCACCGCGGACCGGGGTGTCGCCGTGGCCGGCGGCGGTGACGCGGTCGAGAGCGACCGCGAACGCCGTGAGGGCGGCGAAGTGTGCGTCGACGTTGAGGCCGTCGTGGGCGAGCCACGCGACGTGCTTCTCGATCAGGGCCAGCGCCCGCGCCTCGTTGCCGGTGATCGCGGCGAACACGATGTTGTTCGCCACGATGCGCAGGTTGTCGGGGTTGTCCTTGGCCAGTCGGTAGCTGCGCAGGTGCGCGGTCTTCGCATCTTCCGTGCGTCCGGCGCGGAGGTACGGGAGGAGGACGCGGGAGAGCGCGTGCTCCGGCTCCTCGCCGCAGGAGAAACCGCCCTCGATCATCTCCTCGACGAGCCGGATGGCGTCGGCGTCGCGATCGGTCTCCGCGAAGAATCCCGCGAACTGGCTGCGGCTGCACGCGTCGCAGTGGCTGTGCTCGTCGCGCGGCGTGGCCTCGAGCTGCACGCGGAGGGCTTCGGCGGCGTCGAACCGGCCGGCGTCCCAGGCGTCCTCGAAGCGGGCGGTCAGCACGCCGCTGAGGCCGAGTCCTGCGGCACGGTAGTGCGACTCCATGTCGTCGAGCACCGCGGCGATCTGCTCCTGCGAGAAGGCGGGGGAGGAGCGCAGCGAAGACGCCATCCACTTGAACTGCCACATCAGGTCGGCGCCGCCGTTGTCGAGGTCGGCGGGGAACCGCTGCGGGTCGGCGTCGTGATGCGCGAGGCACCACGCGAAGGAGTTCAGCATGACGTCGGTGGCGCCGACCATGTTCGCCGACGCGGTCTGCCGCATCCGGGCTTCGTATTCCAGCCGTTCGTCGCCGATCTCGATGGCCAGCGCGACCGCCTCCGCCACGAGGGCCTGCTCCGCCGGGCCCCACGGGGTGCGATCGATCTCCTCGATGAGCTGCTGGAAGCGCTTCTTCGGACGTGCCATGGAGGGCCCTTCGGGTAGTCGGGGGGTGTCAGCGCGCGTCGAAGGGGAGAGTGTCCCCCTCGATGCCGGCGGAGAGTGAGACGAGGTCGGAGAGGGCGCTGGTCATGAGCGCCCGATCGGCGTCCGAGAGGGGGTGGTGACCCGCGAGAAGCGCCTGGATGTAGAGCAGCTGGACCGTGCGTGCGAAGACGGCGTCGTCCTCGACGCGGACGAGGGCCCGGACGACGCGGTTCGACCAGTTCAGGCACAGTCGCGCCGTGAGGTCGTCGTCCCGCGAAGAGGAGAGCGTCTGGTCGATGCGGTCGAGCACCCCGCCCCAGAGCGTGCTCGCGATGCCCTTGGTGCGCCCGCGGTCGATCGTCCGCAGCACCTCGGGGTCCGCCACGTACAGTCCGGTCAGCTCCGGGCGGTCGATCGCCCGGACGACCACGGCGCAGTCCGAGGACTGCAGGACGGCGCCGGCGCGGGACTCCAGCGCCATCGCGATGTCCCGGTCGTCGAGCGGCGGCGGGTCGAGGCGATCGAGCTCCCCGGTCACGTCGACCTTCTCGACCGTGACCTGCGGGTAGAGGTCGGGGAGCAGCCGGATCAGGTCGGCGTCGTAGAGGTAGCCGCCGTTGACGAGGACCTCGTCGGACGGCGAGATCCCGGCCACCTGGCGGAACTCGTCGACCGTCTGGGCGTAGCGCACGTGCGGGTACCGCTCCACGAGGTCGCCGATCCGCAGCGTGCCGTGCGTGGTCTCCACCGTGAGCCAGCGGGTGATGAAGCGCGCGAGCTCCTCGTCGTGGCGCACCAGGGACTTGAGTCCGACCTCGTGCACGGCGACGAACTGGGCGAGGCGATGCGGTTCACGCAGTCCGAGTTCGAGCACCCAGCGGCGGATCCCGGCGCCGAGCTGTTCGCGGACGTGCTCCAGCGCCGTGTCCTCGACGAGGGATTCGCGGCTCGCGGTCGGTGCGAGGCCGGTGGAGTCGATGACGGCGCGCACGAAGAACGCCCAGTCGGGCAGCACGTCGTCGACGCGTTCCGACAGCAGCATGCGGCCCAGATACATGCGGGTCGCCTGCCGGGCGCCGGGCGGAGGAGCGAAGGGCAGGACGTATGCCAGGCCCTGCGTCCCGGTCGCCGGCTCGGTCAGCGGGATCACGTCCAGCGGCGCCGCACCGAGCAGGTCGCGGCCGTACTGCACGGCCGCTTCGACGTCGGCGGCGGGGTCGAGGAAGGGCGCCTCGCGGGTCACGTCGATGTCCCCGCCGGTCGCATCGATGGTCACCCGCACGGGCAGGAACTCGCCGAACGTGGTCGCGAGCTCGTGCACGGCGGCCGGTCGCAGCAGCTCGTCGGCGTCGAAGCGCGGCACGAGGTGCACGCTGGTGCCGATCGGCAGGTCGTCATCGATCTCCGCGACCCGGAAGGTGCCGTCGGCGCTGCCCGTCCACTCCACCGCGGAGCCGCCTCTGGCGCTGCGGGAGCGGATGACGATGGTGTCGGCGACCATGAAGCAGCTCAGCAGCCCGATGCCGAACTGGCCGAGGAAGTCGCTCCGGGGGAGGTCGAAGATGTCCCGCTTGGAGCTGCGCCCGACGGTCGCGAGGAGATCGGCGACCTCGGCCGCGGTCAGCCCCACCCCGTCATCGCGGAGCACGAACGCGCCCGTCTGCGCGGTGAGCGGCGTGATGCGGATGCGGCCTCCGCCCCCGTCGACCTCGCGGCGCGCCGCGATCGCGTCCCGCGCGTTCTGGAGCAGTTCCCGCAGATAGACGCGGGGACTGGAGTAGATGTGCCTGCTGAGCAGGTCGACGACTCCGCGCAGATCCACCTGGAACTGCTGCACATCCCCACTCACATGCGTCCCTTCCTGCTTCGTCCGCCCGCCGAGCCTAGCAACAACGCGGGTTCCGCTTCCTGTTCGGCACCACGGGATCGATGCCGTATGCTTGGTGAGCAGTTGTTCTCTGCATTCTTTCGCCGTGCCTGGCGTCTTCGACATCGGCCGGTGGCAGGGTGGGGAGGGCATCCCCGAGACCTCCGGGTCTCTAGGGCGGTAGCTCAATTGGCAGAGCAGCGGTCTCCAAAACCGCAGGTTGCAGGTTCGATTCCTGTCCGCCCTGCGCGTCAGCGCACGCTGACACACGAAAGGTACATTCAGGATGGATCAGGACGAACCGCGCGGCGACGTCGTCGCGGCCGGCGCCACGCGCCAGAAGAAGGGCAACCCCTTCTCCCGGTTCTTCGGGGGCATCGCCCTGTTCATCCGCCAGGTCATCGCCGAACTGCGCAAGGTCGTCACCCCGACCCGCAAGGAGCTTTTCAAGTTCACGGGTGTGGTGCTCGTCTTCGTCCTGATCGTCATGGGCATCGTCTACGGTCTCGACTACGTCTTCGGGCTCCTGACGCACTACGTGTTCGGAATCCCTGGCTGATGACCCCCGCGGCATCGGCCGCAGCTATGGAGAAGAAGCAACGTGTCTGAACGATATTCCGACGACGCCGACTGGGCGACCGCCGCAGAGCAGTCCAGCGAGGAGGACGAGGCCCAGGAGGGCAACGTGCTCGCCGCCGAGGAGCTCTCGGTCACCTCTGCCGAGCACGTCGCGGTCCACGTCGAGGACGAGGACGGCGAGCAGGAGACGGAAGACATCGACATCGACATCGACGACCCGGAGGCGGACGCCATCGTGAACGACGCTCTGAACCTGGACGAAGCCGCGGAGTCCGAAGCCGCCGCCGAGGTCCTCAACGATTCCGTGGCCGAAGAGGTCGCGGAGCAGGAGGCCGAGGCCGCCGACGAGGTCACCCCCTACGAGGGGCCCGACGTCAACGGCGAGGACGACCGTCCGGCCGCCGAGTCCGACGAGGACGAGTCGGCTTCCGAGGAAGACCCGTACGAGGCCTTCCGCATGGACCTGCGCATGCTCCCCGGCAAGTGGTACGTCATCCACTCGTACGCCGGCTTCGAGCGCAAGGTCAAGGCGAACATCGAGCAGCGCAAGTCGACGCTCGAGGTCGAGGACGAGATCTACCAGGTCGAGGTCCCGATGGAGGACGTCGTCGAGATCAAGAACGGCCAGCGCAAGATGGTCACCCGCGTGCGCATCCCCGGCTACGTGCTGGTGCGCATGGAGCTCACGGAGGACACCTGGTCGGTCGTGCGGCACACCCCCGGCGTCACCGGCTTCGTGGGCAACGCCCACAACCCGACGCCGCTGCGCTTCGAAGAGGCCTTCAACATGCTGAAGTCCCTCGTCGAGGTCAAGGACGTCCCGACCGCCAAGAACATCGCGGCCAAGGGCGGCGTCGCCGTCGCCCGTCCGCTTCCCGCCGAGGTCGACTTCGAGGTCGGCGAGACCATCACGATCAAGGAGGGCTCGTTCGCGGGTCTTCCCGGTTCGATCAGCGAGATCAAGCCGGAGAGCGGCAAGCTCACGGTCCTCGTCTCCCTCTTCGAGCGCGAGACCCCGGTCGAGCTGTCGTTCGACCAGGTCACCAAGATGATCTGACCGCGGGTCACTGAGCCCGCCGAAGTGCACGAGAACGGCCGTCCCTTCCGGGGCGGCCGTCTTCTCTTCCCGGACCCACCCCGTTCCGTGCCTCCCGGCCCTTTGCGGACGCACGCACGGGGCCGGCTCGCACTCGAGGGGCCGGCTCGCGAGTGGGGGAGTGATCAGGTAGACTTACGTGGTTTGTGTGATAGCCCGCTGGGGTCCCTGAGCTTGTCGAAGGGCGCGCAGACGACCACGGGCCGGAGAGGCCGGAGCCGTGGGAGAAGCGGATGCTCGCATCCGCCTCGAGGAAAGGAAAGAGAATGGCACCGAAGAAGAAGGTGACCGGCCTGATCAAGCTTCAGATCAACGCCGGTGCCGCCAACCCGGCGCCGCCGATCGGCCCCGCGCTCGGTCAGCATGGCGTCAACATCATGGAGTTCTGCAAGGCGTACAACGCCGCGACCGAGTCGCAGCGCGGCAACGTCATCCCCGTCGAGATCACCGTCTACGAGGACCGCAGCTTCACCTTCGTCCTGAAGACCCCGCCCGCGGCGGAGCTCATCAAGAAGGCCGCCGGTGTGCAGAAGGCTTCGGCCACCCCGCACACCGTCAAGGTCGGCAAGATCACCAAGGACCAGGTCCGTCAGATCGCTGAGCAGAAGCAGGCCGACCTGAACGCGAACGACATCGAGGCCGCCTCGAAGATCATCGCCGGCACCGCCCGTTCCATGGGCATCACGGTCGAGGGCTGAGGAGAATAATCATGGCTACCAAGTCCAAGGCTTACAAGGCTGCCGCCGAGAAGATCGAGGCAGACCGTTTCTACACGCCGTCCGAGGCCGTCGCGCTCGCGAAGGAGACCGGTTCGGCGAAGTTCGACTCGACCGTCGAGGTCGCGCTGAAGCTCGCCGTCGACCCGCGCAAGGCGGACCAGATGGTGCGCGGCACCGTCATCCTGCCCCACGGCACCGGTAAGACCGCCCGCGTCATCGTGTTCGCCACCGGCCCCGCGGCCGAGGCGGCGATCGCTGCCGGCGCCGATGAGGTCGGCGGCGCCGAGCTCATCCAGAAGGTCGCCGACGGCTGGACCAACTTCGACTCCGCGGTCTCGACCCCGGAGCTCATGGGCCAGGTCGGCCGTCTCGGCAAGGTGCTCGGTCCCCGTGGCCTGATGCCGAACCCGAAGACCGGCACCGTGACTCCGAACCCGGCCAAGGCCGTCGAGGAGATCAAGGGCGGAAAGATCGAGTTCCGCGTCGACAAGCACGCCAACGTGCACTTCGTCATCGGCAAGGCCTCGTTCTCGGCCGAGCAGCTGAACGAGAACATCGACGCCGCTCTCGAGGAGATCGTCCGCCTCAAGCCGTCCAGCGCCAAGGGCCGTTACATCCAGAAGGGTGCGGTGTCGACCACGTTCGGCCCCGGCATCCCGCTGGACGTCAACGCCATCTGACGCGTCGACGGGTTCGCACCTGTCGCACCGAACGCCCCCGGGTCCGCCCGGGGGCGTTCCGCGTTCCCGGGCCGCCCGCGACATCCGGCGTCATCCGATGCGGGGAACGCCCGGAGCGACGCGTACTGTGGGGGAGTTCCCGCGGTCGTCGCGTAAACTCGCACCCGCGCTTCTCACCCCAGGAGGGTCCATGTCCCGTCGTCTCATCGCCGTCACCGCACTGGTCGTCGCCGCTGCCGCCCTGACCGCGTGCAGCGGTTCGAGCACGCCCGCGAGCACGGACGGCGAGAGCGCCGCGGGCTCCGACTTCGGCCTGGTGAAGGACGGCACGCTGACGGTCGCGACCGAGGGCACCTACCGTCCGTTCAGCTTCCACGGCGACGGCGGCTCCGGCGACCTCACCGGCTACGACGTCGAGATCATCCAGGCCGTCGCCGACGAGCTCGGTCTGAAGGTCGAGTTCCAGGAGACCCAGTGGGACGCGATCTTCGCGGGGCTCGACGCGGGCCGCTTCGACGTGATCGCGAACCAGGTGTCGATCAACGACGAACGCGAGGCCAAGTACCTCTTCAGCACCCCGTACACGGTGTCGCCCGGCGTGATCGTGGTCAAGGAGGACGACGACTCCATCTCGTCGTTCGACGACCTCGAGGGCAAGACCACGGCGCAGTCCCTCACGAGCAACTGGTACGAGCTGGCCACCGAGTCCGGCGCCAAGGTCGAGGGCGTCGAGGGCTGGGCGCAGGCCGTGGAGCTCCTCCGCCAGGGCCGGGTGGACGCCACCGTCAACGACAAGCTGACCTTCCTCGACTACGAGACGACCAACAGCCCGACCGGCCTGAAGATCGCCGCGGAGACCGACGACGCCGGCGAGCAGGCCTTCGTGTTCACGAAGGACAAGGAGGCGCTCGTCGATGCGGTCGACGAGGCGCTCGACACGCTCCGTGCCGACGGCACACTGGCCGAGATCAGCGAGAAGTACTTCGGCGAGGACGTCTCGCAGTAGGCGATGCAGAATCCCTGGGAGCTCTTCTTCTCCTCGCTCGGGCCGATCGCCTGGGCAGGGCTGACGGCGACGATCCCGCTCGCCCTGGTGTCGTTCGTCCTGGGGCTCGTGATCGCGATCGGCATGGCGCTGATGCGGATCTCGGTGCACCCGGTGGTGTCCGGCATCGCGCGGTTCTACATCTCGGTGATCCGCGGCACGCCGATGCTCGTGCAGCTCTTCGTGATCTTCTACGGCCTGCCGTCCGTCGGGGTGACCCTCGATCCGTGGCCGAGCGCCATCATCGCGCTCTCGCTCAACGTCGGCGGCTACGGCGCCGAGGTCGTGCGGGCGGCGATCCTCTCGGTGCCGAAGGGGCAGTGGGAGGCCGCGTACACGGTCGGCATGAACCGCACCCGCACGCTGACCCGCATCATCCTGCCGCAGGCCGCCCGGGTCTCGGTGCCGCCGTTGTCCAACACGTTCATCTCGCTCGTGAAGGACACCTCCCTCACCTCGCTGATCCTCGTGACGGAGCTGTTCAAGGTGGCGCAGCAGATCGCCTCCACCACGCTCGAGTTCATGGTGCTGTACCTGGCCGCAGCGCTGGTCTACTGGGTGATCTGCCTGGTGCTCTCCTTCGGGCAGAGCGCCCTGGAGAGGAGGCTCGACAGTCGTGTCGCGCACTGACCCCACGGCCGAACCGCTGCTCACCGCACGCGGGCTGCACAAGAGTTTCGGCACCACCGAGGTGCTCCGCGGCTTCGACCTCACATTGCATCGGGGCGAGGTCGTGGTGCTCATCGGGCCCAGCGGCTCTGGCAAGACGACCGTCCTGCGCGCCCTGAACGGGTTGGAGACGCCGGACGCGGGGACCATCGTGATGGCCGGGGGACCGGAGATCGACTTCGCACCGGAGGTGCGCCCGAAACCGCGCGTGGAGAAGCAGCAGCGGCTGGCGCTGCGTGACCGGTCGGCGATGGTGTTCCAGCACCACAACCTGTTCCCGCACCTGACCGTGCTGGAGAACGTCATCGAAGGGCCGTGGCGGGTGCAGGGTCGTCCGAAGACCGAGGTCGTCGCCGAGGCCCAGGCGCTGCTCGCCCGGGTCGGCCTCGCCGACAAGGCGGACGCGCGGCCGCATCAGCTCTCCGGAGGGCAGCAGCAGCGGGTCGGCATCGTGCGGGCGCTGGCCCTGCAACCGGACCTGCTGCTGTTCGACGAGCCGACGAGCGCCCTCGATCCGGAGCTGGTCGGCGAGGTGCTGCTCGTCATCAAGGAGCTCGCCGATGAGGGATGGACGATGGCCGTCGTCACCCACGAGCTGAGCTTCGCCCGCGAAGCCGCAGATCACGTGCTCTTCCTGGACGGCGGCGTCGTCGTGGAGCAGGGGCCGCCTGCTCAGCTGTTCAGCGCCCCGCAGCATGAGCGCACGCAACGGTTCCTCACGCGCATCCTCCGTCCGCTCGACGGCGCCTGAGCCCTCGACCCCGAGGGCGATCGGTGGCAGGATGCGGTGCGTGGGCACCATCGACGACTACCTGACCGACCTCGACGCGGCGGACCGCGCAGTGATCGATCGCGTGTACGCGATCGCCACGGAGGAGGTGCCGGATGCGGAGCAGGGCAAGGGGTATGGGATGCCGGCGCTCGTGCTCGCCGGAAAGCCTCTGCTCTCGGTGATGCGTGCGAAGAAGCACATCGGTGTCTACCCGTTCAGCCCCGAGGCGGTTGCTGCCGTGGCGGGCCTCCTCGACGGTCATCCCGATATCAGCGTCGACAAGGGGACGATCCGGTTCCAGCCGGAGCACCCGCTGCCGGAGGACGCGGTCCGGGCCCTCGTCCGGGCGCGGGTGGCGCAGATCGACGCGGCGTGAGTGGCTAGGCGTCCAGCACCGGGAGCACCAGGCTCACCGCCAACGTGATCATCACGACCGCGATCACCGCGTCGAGGAGACGCCAGGAGCGCGGGGTGCGCAGCCACCGTCCGAGGTAGCGGGCACCGAAGCCGAGGGCGGTGAACCAGAGGAGGCTCGCGATGACCGCCCCTGCCGCGAACAGCCATCGCTCGTCGCCGTGCGTCGCGGCGATCGAGCCGAGCATCAGCACCGTGTCGAGGTACACGTGCGGGTTCAGCCAGGTCAACGCCAGTGTCGTGAGGATCACCGGGGCGAGGCGGGTGCGGGTGAGGGTCCCGGTGCCACCGGACGCCTCGAGGACCGGAGCGTCGCCCCCGTCGACCACCAGCTCCTCGCCGCCACGCCAGGCCCGTCGCGCCGCGAGCAGCCCGTAGCCGAGGAGGAACAGCGCCCCTGCCCAGCGGGCAACGACGACGAGCCAGGGAGCGGCGGACAGCACGAAGCCGAGCCCGGCGACGCCGGCGATGATCAGCACGGCGTCGGAGAGGGCGCAGACGATCACGACGGCGAGGACGTGCTCGCGCCGGATGCCCTGTCGCAGCACGAACACGTTCTGCGCGCCGATCGCGACGATGAGCGACAGGCCGAGGCCGAGGCCGGCGAGAACGGTGAGCATGCATCGAGCCTAGGGATGCTGGCCATGAGGTGCAGCGAAGATTCCTTTCTCACCATTAGCATGGCTGATGTGAGGATCGACCCGGAGCTCGCCGCCACGCTCGCCGCCGTCGCGGACGAGGGGACCCTCGACGCCGCCTCCCGCCGCCTGCGCGTCACCCCGTCCGCGGTCAGTCAGCGGCTCAAGGCGCTCGAGGAGCAGCTCGGGCGGATCCTCCTCGTGCGCAGCAAGCCGGTCCGCCTCACCGAGGCCGGGGAGTCCGTCGTGCGCCTCGCGCGGCAGATCGCGCTCCTGGAGCAGGATGCGCTCGCCGGGGTCGGCATCGAGGAGGGCGGTGGGGGACACCGCATCACGGTGCCTCTCGCCGTCAACGCGGATTCCCTGGCGACCTGGTTCCTCCCGCCGATGGCGCGCCTCTCGGCCGCGCACGACATCGACCTGGACCTGCACCGCGACGATCAGAACTTCACCGCCCGACTGCTCGAATCGGGAACGGTCATGGCCGCGGTGACGAGCGAGGCCACGGCGGTCGCGGGGTGCACGGTCACGCCCCTCGGCGTGCTCGAGTACCGCGCCATGGCCGAGCCTGCCTATGCCCGTCGATGGTTCCCTGACGGCGTGACGCCCGCCGCGCTGGCGCACGCGCCGTTCGTCGACTTCGACCGCCGGGACACCCTGCAGCATGAGTGGCTGGCGGCGCGGGGAGTGCCGGCGGCGGGCGTTCCGCGACACTACGTCCCGGCGTCGCACGACTACGCGCTCGCGGTCGGCCTCGGCCTGGGCTGGGGGATGGTGCCGCGACTGCAGGAGGTCCCCGGGCTCGTCGCGCTCGGCGGTCCGACCCTGCGCGTTGCCCTGTACTGGCAGCAGTGGAACCTGCGCTCCGCGCTGCTGGACACGATCGCGGCCGAGGTCGCGGGAGAAGCACGTCGCGTACTCGCTCGCGACCCCTGACGGGGCGGGTCGTCCCGAGGCCCTCGGCGTTCGCTCAGTCGGCGAGGGCGAGGGCGCGGAAGGCGTCGCGCTCGCGGAGCTGCTCGCGGCGACTGTCGACCGGGGCGACGGAGCGCGTCGGCACCGCGCGTCCCGTTGTGCGACGGTACAGCTCGTCGATGAGGTCGGTCGCGAGACCGACGAGTTTGGCGATCTCGCGGTCGTCCCGGTCGATCCACACGCAGCGGGGCTCGTCGTGGATGGGGGAGAAGTCGACGTGCTCCTCCCAGACGAACAGGGTGCGCTCGGCGCCCAGCACGTGCTGCTGCCACCAGACCTGGCGCAGGTACGTGCGCGGGATGCCGCGGAAGGCCTTGTTGGTGGTCTTGATCTCCGCGAGGCTGACGCGACCGTCCGCGTCCACCGAGATGCCATCGGGGGTGGCCAGGTGGCGGTGCTCGACCTCGGCGCGGAACAACGCGGAGGAGGGGAAGATGCCGTGCGTCGCGGCGACCCAGGCGGCGATCTCGGGCTCGCGGCGTCGACCGTGGTCCGTGTAGGCGTTGCCGCCGAACCGCGGCCCCCCGCCGAGCTTGGCGTCGGCGGCACGGGCGATCGAGCGTTCGCTGGTGAGTCCGGCGACGTCGGTGGCCGTGATGCCCCGGGACCGTGCCCTCATCCACGCCACGCGGTCGCGCGAGTCCGCGACGATGCGAGCTTGGAGTTCCGGGGTCACCAGAAGACTCTAACTCTCCCCCACCCCCGTTCCCGCCGTACACGCCGCCCCTCCCGCCCTCCCGACGAGCCACCCCCTTCCGTGCGTCCCGGCCCCCTGCGTGCGCGCACAAGGGGGTGGCTCGAACGCAAACGGGTGGGTCGAGGACGAGGGGTGTCTTCCTGCACAGGGCGCGGGAGGGAGAGAAAGGGTGTGGGGAACTGCGGGAAGGCCGGGGATCGGCGAGAGGAGAGGGAGAGTCGGGGGGATGAGACAGGTGAGTGTGGACGAGATCCGGGCGATGCTCCTCGGTCGTCGGCGGCTGGAGGAGGAGGGGTGGGGGTCTCGGACGCTCCACGCCGCGGTGGAAGGGCGGCAGCTGCATCATGTGCGTCGCGGGTGGTACCTCGCGCAACGGGACTGGAGCGATCTCGCCCCGGAGTCCCGGCACCGTGCGGAGGTGGTGGCCGCCGACCTCGCGGCCTCGGGGACGCGGCCCGTGTTCTCGCACGCCTCGGCTGCGGTGCTGTGGGGTCTGCCGCTGTACCGGGTGCGGCCGACGAGGGTCCATGTGACGGCGCCCCCCGACCGTCGCCACAGCACCTCGGGGATCCTGCGGCACGAGGGCGCGGTTGCCGCCGGCGACATCGTGGAGCGCGACGGCATCCGCTGCACCTCCCTCGCCCGGACGGTCGTCGACCTCGCCCGCACGGCCGCTCCGGAGGCGGCTCTCGCCGTCGCGGATGCCGCCCTCGCTCTGGTCGGCGGCGACCCGTGGGAGTTCGACGACACCGCGGCGCAGGCTCTCCTGACGGACCTCGCGGATCGAGTGCGTCGTCCCCGGCTCCGCGGCATCGTGCAGGCCCGTCGGATCGTGGTCCTGGCCGACGGGCGCGCGCAGCTTCCGCTGGAGAGCGTGACGCGGTACCGGCTCCATCAGCTCGGCTTCGGCAGGCCGCGTCTGCAGGTGCCGGTGGACGGACCGCGCGGCGGTCGGTTCTGGATGGACATCGCCGTCGACCAGTCCCGCACCTTCGTGGAGTGCGACGGCCGGGACAAGTACCTGGACGAGGGCCTCCGCGGCGGCCGGCCCGTGTCACAGGTCGTGCTCGACGAGAAGATCCGCGAGGACTGGGTGCGCGGGACCACCGGCTGGCGGGTGGTCCGGGTGACGAGCGAGCACGTCGCCTCCCTCGCCGCGGCCGACGCACACTTCCGCGCCCTCGGCCTCTTCGCCCGCTGAGTCGCTGACCCACCCCCTTCCGTGCGCTCCGGCCCGTTGCGTGCAGGCGTAAGGGGCCGGGGTGCACCGAAAGGGGTGGGTCGACGGAGGAGGAGGGGGATTTGGGGGGAGAGGGAGCGTGGGGTACAGTGGTCATAACCGAAGACCGCTGGTCATCGTGTGCGCGTGAGTGCACAGGATCGAAGCTCTGCATCGCAGGGGCCCGCGCAGGTGTCACGAACTTCCGAGCTCCGTGCGCTTGCGCCGGAGCTCTTCTCTTTTGCAGGGGGTCGGAGGCCGGCGCCCCACCACCGTGCGGCGCCTCGTACACACCAAGGAGTGACCATGGCGCAGAAGGATGCATCGGTCAACGAGCTCACGAAGTCATTCGAGAACTCGAACGCCGTCCTGCTGACCGAGTACCGCGGTCTGACGGTTGCCCAGCTCAAGCAGCTGCGCAACAGCATCCGTCAGGACGCTGAGTACGCCGTGGTGAAGAACACGCTGACCAAGATCGCCGCCAACAAGGCCGGCATCTCCGCGCTGGACGACGACCTCAAGGGGCCGTCGGCTGTCGCGTTCGTGCACGGTGACTTCGTCGCCACCGCCAAGGCTCTGCGTGACTTCGCCAAGGCCAACCCGCTTCTCGTGATCAAGTCGGGCATCTTCGAGGGCAAGGCCCTCACCGCCGACGAGGTCAACACGTACGCCTCGCTCGAGAGCCGCGAGGTTCTGCTGGCGAAGGCCGCGGGCATGATGAAGGCGACGATGGGCAAGGCTGCGGCCACCATCGACGCGCTTCGCGAAAAGCTGGAGACCGCCGAGGCCGCGTAAGCGACCGGCGATCTCGTCTACAAACCCCATCTATCTAGGAGATACATCATGGCGAAGCTTTCCACCGAGGAGCTGCTCGAGCAGTTCGCCGGCCTGACCCTCATCGAGCTCAACGAGTTCGTGAAGGCGTTCGAGGAGAAGTTCGAGGTCACCGCTGCTGCCCCCGTCGCCGTCGCCGGTGCCGCTGGCGGCGCAGGCGAGGCCGCGGCCGAGGAGGAGAAGGACTCCTTCGACGTCATCCTCGAGGCTGCCGGCGACAAGAAGATCCAGGTCATCAAGGCTGTCCGCGAGCTCACCTCGCTCGGCCTCGGCGAGGCCAAGGCCGTCGTCGACGGTGCTCCGAAGGCCGTCCTCGAGGGCGCCAACAAGGAGACGGCTGAGAAGGCCAAGGCTGCTCTGGAAGAGGCCGGCGCGACCGTCACCCTCAAGTAATTCCAGCGCACCAGCGCTTCTGCGAAGGCCCCGGGTTCCGCCCGGGGCCTTCGTGCGTCTGCGGGGTCAGCGCGGCGCCGCGGTCGAGCTGCGGACGACGAGCGCCGAGGCGGCCTCGACGCGCTCGACCGGAGCATCCGGCTCGCTCATCCGCCGCATCAGCAGGCGCACGGCTTCTCGTCCCTGATCCCGCGGCGACTGCCCGATGGTGGTGAGCGCGAACATCTCCGCATGCTCGTGGTCGTCGATCCCGACGACGCTGAGCTCGGTCGGCACCGCGATGCCCAGGCGGCGAGCCGCGATCACGGCGCCGATGGCCGCCTCGTCGCACACGCCGACGATGGCGGTCGGACGGTGCCGCCGGTCGCCGAGGAGTCCCGCCGCCGCCGCGTAGCCGCCCGGCATCGTGGGAGCCGAACCGGCGACCCGCGCCCGCGGCGTGAGTCCCGCCGCGTGCAGCGCCTCCCGGTAGCCGGCCAGGCGGCGGGCGTCGCCGTAGCTGAGGTCGGTGTCATCCGTGGCACCGCCCACGAACGCGATGTCGGTGTGCCCGAGGTCGATGAGGTGTTCGGTGGCGATCCGGGCGGCGGCCGCGTCGTCGATCGACACGGCGCTCGATCCCGCGCTGTAGGGGCCCACGCTCACGAGCGGTCGCCCCGTATGGTGCAGCCGTTCCAGCTCGCGGGCGCTGGGCTGGATGCCGACGGCGATGATGCCGTCGAACCTCCGGCCGGGCAGCACGCTCTCGAACAGCCGCTCCCTGGTCTCCGAGCGCTCGGGGACGCCGTAGAGCGAGAGGTCGTAGTCGAGCGCGAGCAGCGATTCCTGCACGCCCGCCAGCAGCTCGGCGAAGAACCACCGATCGACCGGCGGCATCACCAGGCCGATGGTGCCGGTACGCCCCGTGGCCAGGCTCGTGGCGGAGGAGTGCGCGACGTACGCGAGGTCCTGCGCCGCCTCCTCCACCCGCTGCCTGGTCTCCTCCGAGACATAGCCGCGGCCGCTGAGCGCACGGCTCACGGTCGCTTTGGACACACCGGCGCGCATCGCGACGTCGGCGATCGTGCTCATCGTGTCCTCCTCGACCCGGTTCCACGACGGCGAGCGATCGGGCACTCGCCGGGAGCCATCGTAGTCGTTCCACACCGGGGGAGGAACCGGTTCCAGGCGCGCCGGACTGGGAGCGCTCCCACCTTGTCGTCCACTCGGATGTCAAAGGGTTGTGATCTTGTAACCTTCCCCAGTTGTACGGCGCGAAGGAACCCGAGTAGGTTGGCCTGGAATCGGTTCCCCAATGGTTGCGGCGATTGCTCTCCTTGGGCGGACTGAAGATCCACCTGAAGAGGAGAAGTACATGGCTTTGTCACAGCGATACCGCCTGCTCGCCCCCATCGCACTCGTCGGCGTCGCGTCTCTCGCGCTCGCCGGCTGCGCCGAGGGCGGGGGCGACGAGGGCGGAGAGACCAAGGACACCGTCCGGATCTCCGGCGGCATCACGGGCGTCGAGGCCGACGACCTGAACGCGTCTTTCGAGCAGTTCACGAAGGACACCGGTATCAAGGTCGAGTACACCGGCGACAAGGGCTTCGAGGGCAACATCGTCACCAAGGTGACGGGTGGAGACGCCCCGGACATCGCGATCGTCCCGCAGCCCGGTCTGCTCAAGACCCTCGTCGACACGGGCAAGGTCATGCCGGCCCCCGAGGCCGTCGAGTCCGCCGTCGACGAGAACTGGTCCGAGGACTGGAAGAAGTACGGCACGTTCGACGACACCTTCTACGCGGCGCCGATGCTGGCGAACCTCAAGGGCTACGTCTGGTACTCGCCGAAGCAGTTCGCCGAGTGGGGCGTCGAGGTCCCGGAGACCTGGGACGACATGATCGCCCTCACCGACACGATCGTCGAGAAGACCGGCGGTCCGGCCTGGTGCGCGGGCTTCTCCTCCGAGGCGGCATCCGGCTGGCCGGGAACGGACTGGATCGAGGACCTCGTCCTGCGCCAGTCGGGCCCCGAGGTCTACGACGACTGGGTGGCCGGCGACGTGAAGTTCACCGACCCCGAGATCAAGCAGGCCTTCGACGCCGTGGGTGAGATCCTGCTCAACCCGGAGTACGTCAACGCCGGCTACGGCGACGTCAAGAGCATCAACTCGACCGCCTTCGGTGACGTCGCCAACGCGGTGGCCAAGGGCGACTGCGCACTGACCCACCAGGCCTCGTTCCTGTCGGCGAACTTCCTCGACACGGAGACCGCGGACGGCAACGTCCCCGAGGTCGCACCGGACGGCGACGTCTACGCGTTCATCATGCCGGGCGAGACCGCGGGCGAGCTCCAGGTCGAGGGCGGCGGCGAGTTCGTCGCGGCGTTCTCGGACGACGAGGCCACCCAGAAGGTGCTCGAGTTCATGGCATCGCCCGAGTTCGCCGACGCGCGTGTCGAGCTCGGCGGCGTCATCTCCGCCAACAAGAACGCCGACCCGAGCCTCGCTTCGAGCGAGTTCCTCCAGGAGGCGATGACCATCATGCAGGACGACGCGACGACCTTCCGGTTCGACGCTTCCGACCTGATGCCGTCGACCGTCGGCTCGGGCTCGTTCTGGAAGGGGATGGTCGACTGGATCGACGGCAAGGACACCGAGACGGTGCTCTCCGACATCCAGGCCGGCTACGAGAACTGATCGCCTCGACGCGATCTTCGTAGGCAGAGCGGGGCCGGGCTGCACAGCCCGGCCCCGCTCCACCGATCCGTACTGCGCGGGAACCCAGCATGATCCAGAAGGGGACGTTCATGTCGCACGCGACCATCGAGAAACCCGTCGAGGCTGACGCGCCGCCGACGACGCATGGCACCGACGAGAAGGGGAGGAAGGCCACGCGGACGGTCCTCGCGATCGGCTTCGTCGTCGTCGCCGCCCTCGCTCTCCTCCTCGTCTTCACCGCCCCGACCGAGGAGTCCTCGCGGATCACGATCGGGTTCTCGCTCAACAGCTTCTTCTTGTGGCTGGGCGGTCTGAATCCGTTGGTGCAGATCCCCGCCGTGCTGCTCGTGTTCGGCGTGGTCGTGGCGATCATCCTCGTGCTGATCGAGTTCGCGCCCCGCCCCGGTCGCGGCTACTCGATCATGCGGCTGGTCGCGTGCCTCGTCATCCCGGTGCTCGCCCTGCTGCTGCTTCGTCCCTACGCGAACGCCGTGGTGTACGTCGTCGCGATCGCACTGCTCGTCGGTGCGCTCCTCTTCTTCGCCGACTTCCGCGCCCGACAGGGAGCCGGTTACCTGTTCCAGCTCGTGCTGTTCATGGCTCCCGCGGCGATCATGCTGCTGCTGGGCCTCATCTACCCGGCGATCTCGACGATCTTCAAGTCCTTCTTCGACAAGTCGGGCAACCAGTTCGTCGGACTCGAGAACTACATCTGGGTCTTCACCAACCCGGTCGGCACGTCGTCGGTGATCAACACCATCATCTGGGCGCTGCTCGCTCCGGTGATCTCGGTGGTCATCGGTCTCGCGTACGCCGTCTTCATCGACCGTGCGCGCGGTGAGAAGTTCCTGAAGGTGCTCGTGTTCATGCCGGTGGCGATCTCGTTCGTCGGCGCGGGCATCATCTGGAAGTTCATGTACGACGCCCGCCAGGGCGACCAGATCGGTCTCCTCAACGCCATCGTCACCGCTTTCGGCGGCGACCCGGTGCAGTGGCTGGCCATCAAGCCCATCCTCAACACGCTCATGCTGCTCATCGTGTTCATCTGGACCCAGACCGGCTTCGCGATGGTCATCCTCTCCGCCGCGATCAAGGCCGTGCCGATCGAGCAGATGGAGGCGGCCGAGCTCGACGGCACGAACGCCTGGCAGCGCTTCCGCAACGTGACGGTGCCCGGCATCCGGTCGTCGCTGATCGTCGTCCTCACGACCATCACGATCGCCTCGCTGAAGGTGTACGACATCGTCGCCGTGATGACCGGCGGTCGTGACGAGACCAGCGTCCTCGGTTTCGAGATGGTCAACCAGCAGCAGCGGTTCCAGAGCTACGGGCACTCGTCGGCGCTCGCCGTCGTGCTGTTCCTGTTCGTGTTGCCGCTGATCGTCTACAACGCCCGATCGATGGCCAAGCAGAGGGAGATCCGCTGATGAGTGCAACCCAGGCCACCGTCGTGGACAACCGCACCAAGCGCCAGGTGGCGCGCGACACGCGTCGTAACGAGGCGACCGCCCACAAGAAGCTGACCTCGAAGGGGGCGACGATCGCGGCCGCGGTCATCGCGCTCTTCTGGACGATCCCGACCTTCGGCCTCTTCGTGACGTCGTTCCGTCCGGGCGCCGACACGCAGAACAGCGGCTGGTGGACGGTCTTCTCCAACCCGGAGTTCACGTTCGACAACTACGTGCAGGCGTGGAACTCGGGCGGGACCTCGACGACCCTCGCGACCGCGTTCATCAACTCGCTGGCCATCACGATCCCGGCCACCGTGTTCCCGATCGTGATGGCGGCGCTGGCCGCGTACGCGTTCGCATGGATCGACTTCAAGGGTCGGAACATGCTCTTCATCTTCGTGTTCGCGCTGCAGATCGTGCCGCTCCAGATGGCCCTCGTGCCGCTGCTGAGCCTGTTCTCGGACGGGCTGACGATCAACGACGTGCCGATCTTCCCCGGGTTCGGGCTGAACGAGGTGCAGTACAGCTTCGCCCGCGTCTGGATCGCGCACGCGATCTTCGCGCTGCCGCTGGCGACGTTCATGCTCCACAACTTCATCTCCGAGATCCCGGGCGAGATCATCGAGGCGGCCCGCGTCGACGGTGCCGGACACGGACAGGTGTTCTTCCGGATCATCCTGCCGCTGGCGGCTCCGGCGATCGCGTCCTTCGCGATCTTCCAGTTCCTCTGGGTGTGGAACGACCTGCTGGTCGCGACGATCTTCGCCTCGCCCGGCGCCCTGCCGATCACCCAGGCGCTGAACTCGCTCTCCGGGACCTGGGGCAACAAGTGGTTCCTGCAGTCCGCGGGAACGTTCATCTCGATCATCGTCCCGCTGATCGTGTTCTTCGCCCTGCAGCGCTTCTTCGTCCGCGGCCTGCTGGCCGGCGCGACGAAGGGCTGACCCTTCGACGGGCTCATGCCCTTCGACAGGCTCAGGGGCCCAGGCCCTTCGACAGGCTCAGGGGCCCAGGCCCTTCGACGGGCCCAGGCCCTTCGACGGGCTCAGGGACCCAGGTTCTGGGTCGCTGAGCCTGTCGAAGCGGCGGTGAAACACAGCCCCGGCGGCGGGAGCCCGCGCCGTACCCTGAACAGATGAAGTACGCAGACTCGATCGTCGACCTCGTCGGCGACACGCCCCTGGTGAAGCTCCAGCACGTCACCGAGGGCATCGCGTGCACGGTGCTCGTGAAGCTCGAGTACCTGAACCCGGGCGGGTCGGCGAAGGATCGGATCGCGGCCCGGATCATCGACGCCGCCGAGGCCGCGGGGGACCTGCAGCCCGGCGGGACGATCGTCGAGCCCACGAGCGGCAACACCGGCGTCGGGCTCGCCCTCGTCGCCCAGCAGCGCGGCTACCGCTGCGTCTTCGTGCTCCCGGACAAGGTGGGCGAGGACAAGATCGACGTGCTCCGCGCGTACGGCGCGGAGGTCGTCGTGACCCCGACCTCGGTCCCGGCTGACAGCCCGGAGTCGTACTACAGCGTGAGTGACCGGCTGGCACGGGAGATCCCCGGGGCGTTCAAGCCGAACCAGTACGAGAACCCGAACGGGCCGCGTAGCCACTACGAGACGACGGGACCGGAGATCTGGCGGGACACCGACGGCCGGGTCACCCATTTCGTCGCCGGCGTGGGGACGGGCGGCACGATCACCGGCACCGGCCGCTATCTGCGCGAGGTGTCAGACGATGCCGTGCGGATCGTCGGTGTCGACCCCGAAGGCAGCGTGTACAGCGGCGGCACCGGCCGGCCCTACCTCGTCGAGGGCGTGGGCGAGGACATCTGGCCGGGGGCGTACGACCCCGCGGTCCCGCACGAGATCGTCGCGGTCGGCGACGCGGAGTCCTTCGCGATGACGCGGCGCCTCGCCCGCGAGGAGGGCATCCTCGTCGGCGGCTCCAGCGGCATGGCCGTGGTCGGCGCGCTGCGGGTGGCGAAGGACCTCCCGGCGGACGCGGTCATGGTCGTGCTCCTCCCGGACGGCGGGCGCGGCTACCTGGGCAAGATCTTCAACGACGGGTGGATGCGTTCCTACGGTTTCAGCGAGGTGGAGGAGGGGGAGACGGTCGCCGACGTGCTCGCGGCCCGGTCCTCCCGCCACGGCCTTCCCGACCTCGTGCACGCACACCCCACCGACACGGTGCTCGAGGCGATCGGCATGATGACGGAGTACGAGGTGTCGCAGCTCGTCGTCCTCAGCGCCGAGCCGCCGGTGATGATGGGCGAGGTCGTCGGCACCGTCGACGAGAAGGGCCTGCTCGACCTGCTCTTCCGTGGCGACGCCGAGCCGAGCGACGCCGTCGGCGCGCACGTGGGGGAGCGGCTGCCGCTGATCGGCATCCATGCGCCGGTCGCGCAGGCACGGGCCGCGCTCGCCGACGCCGACGCCCTCCTCGTCACCGAGGACGGCAAGCCCCACACGGTGCTGACCCGGCAGGATCTGCTCGGCTACCTCTCGCGGTGACGCGGGACGTAACAGGCCGGGACCCGTCGGAGGACCCGGACGTAGGCTGAGAGCATGTCCGACCACGCCCACGCCTTCGCCACACGAGCCATCCACGCCGGACAGGCGCCCGACCCGATCACCGGGGCGATCATCCCGCCGATCTATCAGGCGTCGACGCACGTGCAGGACGGCATCGGAGGGTTCCGCGAGGGCTACGAGTACAACCGCGCGGGCAACCCGACGCGCTCCTCCTTGGAAACGCAGCTCGCCGCTCTCGAGGGCGCGGTCAGGGCCCTGTCGTTCGCCTCGGGGCTCGCGGCGGAGGACGGTCTGCTCCGCGGCATCCTCAAGCCCGGCGACCACGTGCTCCTCGGCAACGACGTCTACGGCGGCACCTACCGTCTGCTCACGAAGGTGCTCGCGCCGTGGGGGATCGACACGACCACGGTCGAGCTCTCCGACGTCGACGTGATCCGGGCGGCCATCCGTCCCGAGACCCGCATCGTGTGGCTGGAGACGCCGAGCAACCCGCTGCTGAAGGTCATCGACATCGCACTCATCGCCGAGGTGGCGCACGCGGCCGGGGTGCTCGTCGTGGTCGACAACACGTTCGCCTCGCCGGCTCTGCAGCAGCCGCTCGCGCTCGGCGCCGACCTCGTCGTGCACTCGACGACGAAGTACCTCGGCGGGCACTCCGACGTGCTCGGCGGCGCCGTCGTCTTCGGCGACGACCGCTTCGTCGAGGCCGTGAAGTTCCAGCAGTTCGCGGTGGGCGCGGTCTCGGCGCCCCTGGATGCCTGGCTGACGACCCGGGGCATCAAGACCCTCGCCGTGCGGATGCGGCAGCACTCCGAGAACGCCCAGGCGATCGCCGAGTGGGCGCAGGCGCGGCCGGAGTTCGCGCAGGTGTTCTACCCGGGCCTCGCCTCGCACCCCGGTCACGAGATCGCCGCGCGGCAGATGAGCGGCTTCGGCGGGATGCTGTCGCTGGGCCTCGCCGCGGGTGCGGACGCTGCCCGGGCCTTCGCCGAGAGCACGACCGTGTTCCAGCTCGCCGAGTCCCTCGGCGGCGTGGAGTCGCTCATCGGCTACCCGCCGGAGATGACGCACGCGTCGGTCCGCGGAACCGAGCTCGCCGTCCCGGAGAACGTCGTGCGTCTCTCCGTCGGCATCGAGGACGTGGCCGACCTCATCGCGGATCTCGAGGAGGGGCTCGCCCGCATCGCCCGCTGACCGGCACGCCGACCCGCGATCGCGGGGGCGTCCGTCACAATGGGACGATGAATCGACGGATGCTGCTGTGGTGGGGCGTCGCCTGCCTCCTCCTGGCCACTGCCCTCGGCGCTCTCGTCGTCTTCGTGTATCCGCAGACGCCGGGCCTCGACCAGTGGTGGAACGACACGATCGCCGCGGTCCGCGCGGACTGGATGCTGAGCTTCGCCCTCGCGCTGAACTGGATCGGCGGCGGCTGGGTCGCCATCCTCGCGGTGCCGCTGGGGACGATCCTCGTCCTGCTGCTCCTGCGGCGATGGCGGGGTGCGCTGTTCGCCGCGCTCTGCTTCCTCGTCAGCGCGGGCGCCGTGCAGCTCCTGAAGAACATCTTCGGCCGTGCCCGACCGCACGACATGCTCGTCGTGAGCGATTACGGCTCGTTCCCGTCCGGCCACACCGCGAACGCGGCGACCATCGCCCTCGTGCTGTGGGTGCTCTTCCCGCGGGTGTGGGTGGCGATCGTGGGCGCCGCATGGATCGTGCTCATGGCTCTGTCGCGCACCTTCCTGTCGGTGCATTGGGCGACGGACACGCTCGGGGGTGCGTTCGTCGGGGCCGGGGTCGTCCTCGTGCTGGCGGCCTGGCTGGTGCCGTGGGTGCGACGCGACGTCGAGGCGACCGCACGCGCCGATAGGCTGAGCGGAACCTGACCTGCCCGAGGAGCCTCCGTGTCGCGTATCCGTCCCTACCGTCCGACCGATCGCGCGGCGATGTTCGAGATCTGCCTGCGGACGGCCGACGCCGGGGGAGACGCCACCGGGGTGCTGTCCGATGACGAGCTCTGGGGGAACCTCTTCGCGGTGCCGTACGTCGAGCGGCACCCGGACCTCGCCTGGGTCGTGGAGGCGGAGGACGGGCGCACCATCGGCTACATCGTCGCCACCGACGACACCGACGCGTTCTACGCCTGGTTCCGTGATGAGTGGTGGCCCACCCTGCACGCGCGCTATCCGCGGTCGGCCGACCCGCAGACACGCGAGCAGAAGCTGATCGAGTACGGGTACACGAGGGAGCCGGGCGTCGAGCCGAACGCGGCGGAGTATCCGGCGCATCTGCACATCGACCTGCTGCCGGAGACCCAGGGGCAGGGGCTGGGGCGCGGTCTCATCGAGACGCTCTTCGCCGAGCTGCGCCGACGCGGTGTCCCGGCCCTGCATCTGGGGATGGACCCCGCGAACAGCGGCGCGGCCGCCTTCTACGAGCGGCTCGGCATGACCCGGCTGCCGTCCGGACCGGGTGGTCTGACGTACGGGGTGCGCTTCGACGGCTGACGGCATCCGAAACGAAGAAGACCTCCGCGATGCGGAGGTCTTCTTCGTCTGTGGCGGTGACGGCGGGATTCGAACCCGCGGTTGCTTGCACAACACACGCTTTCCAAGCGTGCTCCTTCGGCCGCTCGGACACGTCACCAGGGAACAACCTGTCCATCCTATCCGATGTCCCGCCGGCCTCGTGACATACCGGCGATCGCCGGGCGCGGCGGCGAGAGCTGTTATATTGCACGTCATCAGAGGTCTGGATATCTTCATATGAAGACGCAAAGGCGTCAGGCGGATCCGGTTCTCTGGGAGGATCATGGGGACGAGTGCGACGACGGCACGACGCGACGAGGGACCGACGGGCGAAGACCCGCTCCTCGGCCCGCACACCCTGCGGGCGTGGGTCACGGGAGCGCGGGAGGCCCGCACCCGCGTGTTCCTGCGGGAGACCGAGGCGGGGGCGGAGGCTGTCGCTGCGGCGGCAGGGCCAGAGGATGTGATCTTCCAGCCCCTCGAATCGACGTCGCGGCCGGGGACGGCGAGGATCGTCGGTTACAGCGGAACGCTCGCCGACCTCGGCGACGAGTTCTTCCTGGGGGAGCGCGGCGTCGAGCTCCAGGACTATATCGCGGCCTCGTTCGTCCAGATCATCGGACCGACGGCCGTGCGCTTCTTCGACGAGGCGAGCTGGCGCGCCTTCCTCGACGACGCCGATCTCGCCCGCAGCACCGGGGTCTTCGCCGCCGCGATGCTCGACCCCCGGGTGCTGCTCGCGGGTCGCCACGTTCTCGCGCGGCCACACGAGGTGGAGACTCCGGGCGCCCTGCGCATCGCCGCGGACGGTGGCGTGCACCTCGGGCTGCAGGGGCAGGAGATCGGTCACGTGCGCGACCTCCCCGCCGTCCTCGGGCAGGCCCTGCCTCGGGCATCGGCGCTGGGTGGCGTGCCCGGCTCGGCCGACCTCATCACCGAACTCGACGCCCGGCTGTGGATCGGCCGGTACCTCGATGCGGCCGATCTCCGGAAGATGCTCCGCCTGCCGAACGGCACCGGCCGGATCGCGGGCTTCGGGTGGACGCTCCTCGACGACGGCCTGGCGGATGCGGAGCCCGAGGCCACCGATCCGTTCCTGCTCGACACCGCCGAGGGGTTCCTGCTCGCCGATGTCGGGACGCGGCGCCGGCACCTGCTGTCCCCGCTGACCGCCACCGTGGTCGACGCGATCCAGACCTCGCGGACGCGCGGGCTGGCGGCGGCTCGCGTGGCACGGGCGTGCGGAGTGCCCGACGCGCATGCGCGGCGACTCTGCCTCGAGGCGCTGGAGGTGCTCGGCCTCCATCTCGGCCGTCCGGTCGAGAGCGGCCAGAGCGGCGGCACCCGATGAGCGTGCCGCACGCGCTGTGGACATCCATGCTCCCCGCCGACACCGCCTTCCCGACGGATCGCGTGGCGGTGGGCGCCTCCGGGCATCGGATCTCCTACGCCGACGGCTCCCACCGTCTGTGCGCGACGAGCGGGCTGTGGAACGTCCCCCTCGGCTTCGGCAACCCCCGGGTCGCCGAAGCGGTGAACAGGGCCGCGCACGACGCCTCGTATCTGTCGCTGTTCCGCGCACCGCACCGGTACGCCGAGGATGCCGCCGACGCCCTCATCGCCCTCGCGGGTTCCGAGCGCTACCGCCGCGTGATCTTCTCCACATCGGGCGGGGCGGCCAACGATGCCGCGATGAAGCTCGCGCGGCAGTACTGGGCGCAGCAGGGCGCGGGCTCTCGATCCCTCGTCGTCGGTCTCCGCGGCAGCTATCACGGCACGATGTACGGCAGTCACGTGCTGAGCGGCGACGAGCTGCTGCAGTCCGTCTACGGCGTCGACCGGCGGACGGTGCGGCACGTGTCGCACTCCGACGACGGGGAGGAACTCGCGGCGCTGCTGGAGCGCGAGGGGTCCCGCGTCGCCTCGGTCGTGGTGGAGCCGGTCCTGGGCAGCGGCGCCCACGCCCTGTCCGACGCCTTCGTCCACCGTCTCCTGGAGCTGCGGGAGCGGCACGGGTTCCTGCTGGTCGCGGACGAGGTCGCGACCGGCTTCGGCCGCACCGGCTCGCTGTTCGCCACCGACCGCTGGGCGTCCGCTCCGGACGTCCTCATCCTGTCGAAGGCGCTGACGAACGGCGCGATGGGGGCCGCCGTGCTCCTCGTCGGACACCGCATCGCGATGGCCTACGCGCGCGGCGGGTGGACCTTCGTCCACGGGGAGACGCAGGCGGGCACGCCGGCCTGCGCCGCGGCGATCCTCGCCGTGATCGACGAGCTCCGCTGTATCGACGTCGAGGCGACCGCCCAGGCACTGGCGACCGCGCTGCACCGCCTCGCCCGGAGCTGGCAGGACGAGGGGATCGTCACCGATGTCACCGGCTCCGGCTGCTTCGTCGGCCTGGGGCTCCGTCGGCCCGACGACTCCCCGCTCTCCGGCACCGAGGTCCTGGAGGTGGTGTCCGCCATCTCCGACAGCGGCGTCGTGGTCCACCCCGGTCCGAGCTCCTTCCAGCTCATCCCCGCCTACGGCTTCTCGCCGGCGGAACTGGCCGAGACCGATCGTGCCGTGCGGGCCGGTCTGGCGCTCGTGCGGGAGGCGGCGGCATGAGCGCGCCCTTCGCCGGCCGCGTCCCCACACTGTGGCACGGGCCCCGCGCCCGAGAGACGACGGGGCGTCTGACGGCGGGGCGGGACACGCTCGTGATCGCCGACGCGGCCGTCGCGCACACCTTTCCGACCGCACAGCAGGTGCGGAGGATGACGGTGGACGCCTCCGCGGTGGACGAGGTCGGGGGTCCTCCTGATCGCCGACGAGATCATCCGGCGCCCGCCCGAGGTCATCGTGGCCGTCGGAGGCGGAAGCGTCCTCGATGCGAGCAAGATCGCGGCCCTCGCGCTCAGCCCCGGACGCCTCTTCGACTTCGCCCTCCGGCACGCGGCGACGGCAGCGCTCACGGTCCTGCCCGACGCGCCTCCGCCCGTCGACATCATCGCGATGCCGTCGACACTCGGCACGTCCTCGGAGACGAACAGCGTCGCCATCCTCCGGAACAGGTACGGGTCCCGGCTCCTCATCGGTCGACCGCTGCGCCCGCGTCACGCCGTCCTCGATCCCGAACGGCTCGCCACGCTCAGCCCCGCTGCCGTGCGGGAAGGGGCGCTGGAGGCTTTCCTCCGGGTGGCCGGAGCGTCGACGAGCCCGCGGACGGAGCGAGCGGAGCGCGACGCGAGGCTGCTCGGCCGCGCTCTCCTCGAGGCCGCAGCCGGCGAAGCGATATCGGCGGCGGGGCGCCTGCGTCTCGCGCGCCTGAGTGCCGCCACCCAGCGCACGGCGGCGCTCCGCGGACCCGATCCGTACAGCGCCCGACACTGGTATCTCGCGAACGAGGTCGCCTTCCATCTCGGCGCGCGCAAGATGACAGCCACCGTGGCGGTCATCGCCGCGGTCTGGCGTCGGATCGGCGCGGGCGATCTCCGCTGGGGTGATCGCGTCAGCCTCGAGGCGTTCTGGACGGGCGTCGTGGGCGCGACCGGGCTACCCCGCGAGCCGGCCGCCGGCATCGCCGCGCTCGTCGATCAGGCAGACCTCCCGTCACCGCCGCGCCCGAGCGCACGGGAGATCGATCGGGTCGCCGCCGCGGTCGAGACCGCCTGGGGAGACCACCGACCCATGCTGCGCGGAATCCGTGCCGCGGACATCCGCGCCGTGCTCCACGACTCCCGGTGGAGCACGCCCCCGGTCGGCGATCGCCGGCCCCGAACGGCCGAGAGGAGGTGATGTGAATGAACGACAGCACGGAGATGAGCATCCGGTTCCAGGAGCTCGACCCGATGGAGGCGCCCAGCTGGGACAGCTTCTACCAGGGCGTGATCGGCGCGCTGGTCCTCATCGGGATCGGCGCGGCAGCCGCCACCTGATGCCGCCTGGCCGCATCCGGATCAGACAGAGGAAGGAGGGACGCATGACCGCAGCACTGCCGGCGCTCGAGTTCACCGAACTCGAGGCCATGGATGCGCCGGGCGATGCCGACGACTACATCCGCGGCTTCGCCGTGGGCGTGATCATCGGAATTCTCGCTCTGACCTAGGAGGTGCACGTTGCAGACCACGTCGCTGGAGTTCCTGGAACTCGAACAGATCGACACCCCGCTCGAGTGGTGGGAGCACGCGAGCTACATCATCGCGATCATCGGCGGAGCCGCCGCCATCGCGACCTGACAGAGGGTGCGGGCGGGATCGTCCGCCCGCACCCCCCGACCATCCCTGCGAGGAGAGGCGATGCACGGATGACATCCCTGATCACCGAGACCGTGGCGGCACGGCTCGACCTGGTCGGCGCGACCGCCCGCGGGCAGGATCTGTACGCCGGGGCCGGCACAGACTTCTACGACCGGCTCGTCGGCCCGGACCGGGCGGAGGTCCGGGAGGTCCTGGCGCTCGCGCGCGCGGTCCCCGGTCCCGTCCTCGACCTCGCGGCCGGGAGCGGACGGCTGACGGTGCCGCTCGTGCGCTCCGGGCATCACGTCACGGCGGTCGATCTCTCGGCGGACATGCTCGCGCGCCTCCGCGGAGCCGTTCCGCACGGCGCGACGGTCGAGTGCGTCGTCGCGGACATGCGCGACCTCGCGCTCGATGGGCGGTACGGTCTGGTCATCCTCGGGGCGACCTCCATCACCGTGCTCGACCGGGAAGGCCGGGCGCGTCTCTACGCGGGTGTCCGACGTCATCTCGACTCCACCGGTGTCTTCGCCCTCACCGTCGCGGGCAGAGCGTCGGCGGACCGCCTCGCGGTGACGGCCGACCGCGAGATCGTGGTTCCCGGAAGCGCCGGAGACGAGCCCTACCTGTTCGCGCAGCAGATCGAGGACGACGGCGCCGTACGGGTGGTCAACTGGGTCCGTCTCGCCGACATCGCCCCGGGCGCGGAGGTGCCGGTACTCACGAGTCGTCTGCATGTGCTGAGCCCCGAGATCCTGGCCGACGAACTCGTCGCGGCCGGCTTCACGGCCCCCCGGATCTCTCCGGTGCGGACGCCGGTCCCCGGGGAGATCCTGCTGCTCACGGCGTCTCCCTCCGGGGATCGAGGGGGTGCGCGATGACCGCCGCGGATTCCCGGTCCCTGTGGCGACAGCGCGGACGAGGGCGGGACCCCCTCACCGCGGAGACGTGTCCCGCTCTGGCGACCGGCGTGGATTTCGAGCCCACCGGCGAGGGCTCCGTGTGGCTCGCCACGGTGCAGGGTGTCCCGTCCGCGCGGCTGTCCCGGGCGGTGGTCGACCTGCTGACGGCGATGGACGGCCGGACCCCGGTCTCCGCGCTGCGGGTACGCTTCGCGCCGGAGGCGACCGACGAGAGCGTGCTGCGACTGGTGGAGCGCTTCCGCGACAACGGTCTCCTGGCCGGGGGCGCGTCCCGACCACCCGGCCGCGTCGCCTACCGACCGCCGTTCACCCTGCAGTTCGCGACGCTCCGTGCGCCCGCCCTCTTCGCGCACCTGGACCGGCTGGTCGTCCCCGTCCCGCGCCGAGCAGCCCTCGCGGCCGTCGCCGCGGTGCTCGTCGCCGGGGCCGTCGCCGCGATCCTGCAGGCCGGCGATCTCAGGAACGTGCTCACGCGCCCCCTACCGCTCACCGGCTTCGTCGTCGTCGTCGTGGCGCTGGGACTCGCGACGCTGTTCCACGAGGCCGCGCACGGGCTCACCCTCACCCGGCTGGGCGGTCGGCCCCGACGCGCCGGGTTCATGCTCTTCTACCTCACGCCCGCGTTCTTCGTCGATGTGACGGACGGATGGCGGCTCGCCGACCGTCGGCATCGTGTGGCGATCGCGCTCGCCGGTCCGGCCGTCCACGCCACCGCGGCGGCGGTGGCGATGCTCGCGGCTCTCGGCCTGCCGGCGTCGACGGCCCGCGAGACGCTGCTGCTCCTCGCGATCTCCTGCACTGTCGTCGTCCTCGTGAACCTGATCCCGTTCGTGCGGTTCGACGGGTACATCGCGTTGATGAGTGCGCTGGACGAACCGAATCTCCGGGGGAGGACGGTCCGCGACGGCGCGGGCTTCCTCGCCCGCGTCCTGTTCGGCGGTCCGCGGCAGCCTCAGGCGCTGGAGCGGTGGTGGAGTGTGCCGTTCGGCCTGTGCTGTCTGATCGCGCCGGTCGTGATGGTGCTGTTCGCGGTCGTGCGGACCGCACAGCTGCTCGCCGGAGGCGGGCCGGGGGCGAGCCTCGTCGTGCTCGCCCTGGAGAGCGTCGTGGTCGTGGTGGGCGTCGCCCTCCTGGTGCGCGCACTGATCCGTGTGCGGCGATCCGGTGTCTCCCGGACTCGTCTCGTCGCGGTGACCGCCGCGCTCGCCGTCGGCACGGTGGCCGCCGGCATCCTCATCCCCGTCCCGACGGCCGCGACACTCGGGTACTGGGTGGACGACGACCGCGTGGTCCTGGTCCGCGGAGGAGCGGACGCCGGTGCAGACATCCCGGACGGTGCACGCGTCATCCTGTCGACGCGGGGGATCCTCGCGAACGAGAACCGGGGCGAGGGGAGGACCGCGGTCCGCCCTGCGGCGGAGGCCGAGGTTCCGATCGAGGCGCTGTACCCGGTCAGGGTGCCCGGGGTGACTGTCGCGGCGACGGCCGTTGCGGAGGTCGAGGTGACCGGGGAGAGGAGCGCCCTGCCGGCAGCCGGACAGGCGCGGGTCGAGCTGGGCACGACCCCGCTGTGGCATGCGCTCTGGGCGGCGGCCGTCTCGCCGCTGGCGACCCCCACGAGCGAGGAGGAGAGAGGATGACCATGAATCAGCACGCCATCGAGGTGCGCGGCCTGACCAAGAGGTTCGGACACCGCACCGCCGTCGAGGACCTGTCGTTCGCCGTGCCCCGCGGAGCGATCGTCGGGCTCCTCGGACCGAACGGCGCGGGGAAGTCGACGACGCTGCGCGCGATCGTCGGCCTCGTGCGCCCGACCGGCGGAGAGACCCTCATCGACGGGGCGCCGTTCGGTGCGCTCGACAACCCCGCTACGCACGTCGGCGTCCACATGGACGGGTTCGGCTTCGAGCCGGGCATCTCGGGGCGACGGCATCTGGAGATCTGCCGACTCGCCGCCGGGGCGCCCCGCGACCGCGTCGACGAGGTCCTCACCGAGGTCGGCCTGGCCGCCGATGCGCGTCGGCGCGTGAAGACGTACTCGACGGGCATGGCCCAGCGGCTCGGGCTGGCCGCCGCATTGATCGGCGCGCCGCGGACGCTCATCCTCGACGAACCGGCCAACGGGCTGGATCCCGACGGCATCCGCTGGCTGCGCCGGTTCCTCCGCGGTTTCGCCGAACGCGGCGGCACGGTCCTCGTCTCCAGTCATCAGCTCCCCGAACTCGAGCAGGTCGTGGACGAGGTCGTCGTGATCAAGCGTCGGGCGCTCTTCGCCGGACGGCTGGACGATCTGGTCACCGGCGGGGCCGACTCGCTCGAGAGTCGGTACTTCGACCTCGTCGAGGGAGCCCCGGCGTGAGCGGCGTGATCCGCAGCGAGCTGCTGCGCGCGGTGAGCGGGCTGTCGATCCTCGCCGTGTACCTCGTCGCCGTCCTCATGCCGACGTTCGTGCTCTTCTCCGACGGCTCGCGCTTCGCTCTCGACGGCCTCGACCCCGGCGCGGCGACGGCTCGACTGCTGGAGCCGCTCGCGTGGTCGGTCATCTCGGCGGCGTTCGTCGGTGCCTACCCGGTGACGCGGGAGTACTACTACGGCTCCATGGACCGCACGCTCACGGCGGTCGGGTTCCGTCGCGCCTTCCGCGGGAAACTGGTCGCCGGCGTCCTCATCGCCCTGGCGCTGGCCGGCGTCGTCTTCCTGCTGTGGACGCTCGCGATCTCCCTCCTGCTCGCTCGCCACGGGCTCGCGCTCGTCTTCACCGCCGAGGCATGGCGGATCATCGCCGGGGCCGTGGCCGGGGTCGTCCTCGGTGCTCTCATCGGCGGGGCGATCGGCTGGATCACCCGGAACTACTACGCGACGGCGATCATCGTCCTCGTCTTCCCGATGGCGCTGGAGTTCGCGCTGCTACGGACGGCACCGGAGATCGCGCGGTTCTCACCCGGGATGGCCATCGCCGCGCTGAGCGTGCCGGAGTACCAGGGACGACTGCTCGCCTTCGTGCCTGCCCTCGGCATCGGGGTGGCGTGGGCGATCGGTCTCGTCGCGCTCGCCGCCGTCCGAGGACGCCGGAGCGTCGCGTGATCGGTCGGGCGCTGCGGGCGCAGGCGCGCGGCGCGGCCGGGGATGTCGTCCTCCTCGGGATGGCACTGGCGGCCTTCGTGCTGTCCCTGTCCCTGGCGACCAGCATCCCGGCGGAGCTCGGCGATGCGCCACGGGAGGCGCGGGAAGGACTGGTGGCCCCGTTCGACGCCGTGCTCGCGACCTACGCCGGCATCCTCGCCGCCGTCTACGGTTCCTTCCGCTACACGATCGACCGGCGGGACGGTGTCGTCGCGCAGCGACTGATGCTGGAGTCCCGGTGGGCGATGCTCGTCGTCCGTATGCCTGCCTCGGCGCTGGGCGGCGCGGTCGTCGCGGTCGCGGCCGTCCTCGGCGGCCGCGCGGCGCTGTTCGTCACGATGGGCGGGATCCCCGTGCATCCGTCCGCCGTCATGGCCGCCCTCGCCCTCGGCGCGGCCGCCGCCCTCTGGGGCCTGGGGGTCGGCATCGTCGTGCAGGCGCATCTCGCGGCGCTGTTCGTCACCGCGTTCTCGATGGGGGTCGGGCTGCTCGTGGCGATGTTCTGGAGCGCCGGCGCCGTCTACCTGCCTCTTCCTGCTCTGCTCGACGCCTTCCGGTTCGACGGGTCCGCCATCGGGATCCCGGCGGGCGGAGGACTCGGGCTGCTGGCGGCGCCGATCGCGGCGGGCTGGATCCTCCTCGCCGTGGGGGCGGGATCGGCCGTGTTCCTGCGGCGGGACGTGACCTAGGCCCGCGGGAGGCGACGTAGGATTCCTGGGTGGCCACCCCCAAGATCCTCCTCTTCTACGCGTTCACGCCGCTCGCCGACCCGGAGGCCATCCGCGTCTGGCAGCGCGATCTCGGCGAGGCGTTGGGGCTGCGCGGTCGGCTGCTGATCTCGTCGCAGGGCATCAACGGCACTCTCGGCGGCGACCTCCCGGTGCTGAAGAAATGGGTGCGGTCATTCCGCTCCTATGCGCCCTTCCGCGACGCCGACATCAAGTGGAGCGAGGGCACCGGGCTCGACGCGTCGGGTCGCAGCCTCGACTTCCCGAAGTTGAGTGTGAAGGTGCGCGACGAGATCGTGTCGTTCGGCGCCCCGGATGAGCTGCGGGTCGACGCGGACGGCGTCGTCGGCGGGGGCGCGCGGCTCACCCCCGAACAGCTGCACGCCCTGGTCGCCGAGCGCGGGGACGAGGTCGTGTTCTTCGACGGACGGAACGCGCTGGAGGCCGAGATCGGACGCTTCCGTGGCGCCGTCGTGCCGGATACGGAGACCACCAGGGACTTCGTGCGCCTGCTCGACTCCGGCACCTACGACGACCTGAAGGGCAAGCCCGTCGTCACGTACTGCACCGGCGGCATCCGCTGCGAGGTGCTGTCGAGTCTCATGGTCGCCCGCGGCTTCGGCGAGGTGTATCAGCTGGAGGGCGGCATCGTCCGCTACGGGGAGACCTTCGGCGACGACGGCCTCTGGGACGGATCGCTCTACGTCTTCGACGGGCGTGGATCCGTCGACTTCTCGGACCACGCGCGGGTCATCGGTGTGTGCGTGGGATGCGGCGCGGCGACCAAGCGCACCGCCAACTGCCCTGACCCGTCGTGCCGCGTGCAGTCCGTCGTCTGCGCGGACTGCGAGGCCGTCGCGTGCCCGGCGCATGCGGCCACCGTGCCGACGCGGGCCTGAGCGGCGCGACGACGACGGTCACACCAGGAGCCGGGCGTCTGATCCGCGCGGGGCGTAGAGCGACCGCGGCAGCAGCAGTGCGCGTGCCCGCGTCGACCCGTCGACATGCGCGCGGAGACTGACGAGCACGGACTGCAACGGCGCGCCGAGGTCGTCCTCCGCCGCGGACGCGCGGGCGTAGTTGGCGCGCTCCACCGCCGCGATGAGCCGCCCCAGCGCAGCCTCGTCGGCTCCCGCATCCCTGACGAGCCCGGCGGCCCGCATCCGCGGACTGTCCGCATCCGAGACCGCGATCCGGAGATCGATCAGGGTGTCGCGCAGTTCCGCCCAGGCCGCGGCGGCGTCTCCGCGTGCGGCACGGCGCAGCCGGAGGCGCCGCTCGACGAGCCGGACGAGCGCGGGAAGGAGGAGGAGCGCCACGACGCCGAGCACGGTGAGGACCACCGGCATCGGGTCCAGCCGGCGCAGCTCTCCGGAGTCCGTCGAGCCGGCATCGGCATCCCGCCGATCGACCTCGGGGCCGGAGGTCTCCTCCGTCTGCGGTGCGGTCGTCGGCGCAGGAGTGGCGGGGCCTCCGCCGGTCCCGCCTGCGGTCGTGCCCGCCCGGAAGGCCGTGGGGACGCCGAGCGAGGCGGTCGGCTCGAACGGCACCCAGCCGATCCCGGGGAACAGCACCTCGGGCCAGGAATGCAGCTGATCGCTCGACACCGAGAAGATCGACTCGTCTCCGCGCTTCTCGTCCGTGAGGGCCCCGGGGAGGTAGCCCACCACGATGCGCACCTGCATGCCCAGGCTCTCGGCCATGAGGGCGAAGGAGCCGGCGAAGTGCACGCAGTATCCGGACCGCTCTTCGAGGAATCGTGCCACCGCGTCCGCGCCGGTCCCGTCGAACCCCTCGTCGACCGGCGTCTCCAGCGAGTACTCGAACTGCGACCGGAACCAGTTCTGCAGGGCGACGAGGCGGTCGTAGTCGGTCTCCTCGTCCGCGGTGACCTCCGTCGCCAGCCGGGAGATGATCCCCGGAAGCTCGACGTCCTCGTCCTCCGCGTCCGCGAGGGGCGGGGCGGCCTCCGCGGCGCGGATCTGCTCCAAGGTCGGCGTCACGCGGAGCGAGGTGACCGTGTAGTCGTTGCCGACCGCATCGGCGCGGCGGGAGAAGAGGGTGCGGTTCTCGGGCGACACGCGCCACGCGGCGCTCAGACCCTGCACTTCCGTGGCCGGATACGGCAGCGGGAGCCAGGAGCTCGACATGCGCAGCACCCGGATCGAGGTCGTCTGCTCCGCGGTGGTGATGTCGTCCCCCCACTCCGGATCCCCGAAGCCGTCGACCTGAGACTGCAGGTCCCCGCGATCCGGCTGCCAGACGCGGCCGTCGAACCGGGAGAGCGTCGTGAGGCGGAGATACGGGGCGGTGTCGGTCTTCGCGGCCACGGTCAGCACCTCGACCGGACTCGGCTGCCGCAGATCGTCGCCCAGCCGTAGCGAGGCATCGACGGTCACGCCGACCCCGGTGCCGGTGATGGTCGAGCCGACCGGGAGCAGCGGCGTCACGACGAGGGTGGTCGCGACGGCGGCGGCACCGACGGCGACCGCGACGCCGGCCGACGCGCGGCGCGGTGACTCCGGATGCCGACGTGCGGTGAAGCGGAACACGAGGAGCGCCACGACCGCCGCGAGGGCGAACCAGGCCACATTCGGGGCACCAAGGGTGATGATCATGGGCACCGCACCGGTGACGCCCAGAAGAACGGTCGTGAACACGGCGGAGCGACTCGCGATCAGGAGATCGAGCAGGATCGCGACGACCGCGAAGCCCGCTCCGAGGGCGGCCGCAAGCCCCGGAGAGGCCTCCAGCGGGGCCGAACCGAAGACGATCTCCTCTGCCGCGGCGGATGCGAGGGCCTGGAACAGGCCGAAGGTGCGGGGCGTCGGAACGACCCCCGCGATCGCGGTGTCTCCGGCGAGGAGCAGCGTGAGGACGCCGACCGCCACGATGACCTGCGCCACAAGGGCGAGCAGCCCGGCGATACCCTCCGAACGCCCGCGTAGGAGATGACGCACGAGCGCGCCGATCCCCACGACCGCGATGATGACGACGGTCGCGACGAACGACCAGGTCCCCGGAGCGATGACGGCGGTGAACGGCCACAGCGCCGTGAGGGCCGCGAGGCCGGCGAGGGCCGCCGGAGCGAGGACACCGGACGGCGGCTCCTCCCGGTCACGGTGCCAGCGTGCGCGGGTGTCGGCGGGCACGGGGGCGGGTCGCGTGCGCTCAGCGCGGAACATCGGCGGCTCCCGTCCGCGCCGACAGCGCGTCGTCCCAGGCATCCGCGACGTCGACGCCGAGCCGGGTCACGGTCCAACCGTGCTGGCGGGCGGCGTCCTCCGTTCCCGGGAGCGGATCGGTACTGAACAGCAGCGGCGCTGCCGCCCCCGCCGGACGCAGGAGCGCGGCGTCCTCCTCGTCCAGCCGACCGGTCACGTAGACGAGCGGCCCCGGCGGTGTCCCGCCCAGGAGCGCGGCGAGGTCGCGCCTCTCGCCGCGCGGCGTCACCATCGCCAGGGCGACCAGCAGGCCGTCCCTGTCGTCCTCGTGTCCGCGGAGCACGCCGAGGAGCGTGCCGGCGCTGTCCAGCACGTCGACGCTGTACCCCTCCGCAGCGAGGTGCACGGCGGCGGACGCGCACAGGGAGACCGCGGCCTCGAACGCCGGGTCGACGGCATCGGTCCCCGTGGTCCAGCCGCCGGCGGCGCGGTCGAGCACGACGACCGCGTCGGGGCTCGACTCCTCCTCCTCCTGCCGGACCATGAGTTCGCCGCGGTGCGCCGTCGCCCTCCAGTGGATGCGTCGCATCGAGTCACCCGGTGCGTAGCCGCGGGGGGAGAGGTTGTCGCTGCCCTGGCCCAGGCGGGTGGACGAGGTGTGCGCGGTCCCGCCCGCGGCGCCGATCCGCACGGCGAGCGGGGTGAGCGCGAAGACCTCCGGCACGACCGTGATGGTGCGCGTGTCGCCGAAGGCCTGCTCGCGCTGGGCGAGACCGAACGGGTCGACGGTGCGCAGCAGGAGGGGGCCCAGCGGCCAGACACCCCGGCGGACGCCGGTGATGAGGTAGTCCAGCTGGGGTGTGTCCCCGGGATACTCGCCCCCCGAGTCGCCGGCGACCGCGGTGGGGAGGACGTCGTGCCAGAGCCCGTGCGGGACCCGGAGGGCGCGCAGCGTGAAGCGGACCGTCACCCGCGAGGTCTCCGAGACCGTGAGCAGGTCGGTCGAGATCTGTCGGCTGACCGTTCCGGAGCGTCGCGGGAGACGCACGGCGAGGGCGGCGAACAGCGTGAGCGCAGCCAGCAGGATCCCGAGGTACAGGAGGATCCTGGCGCCGAGGACGTTGGCCGCGATCACGCACCCGAGCGCGGCGACGAGCGCACCGGTGCCGCGCGGCGTGAGCAGTCGACGTCGGCGCATGATCGCGTCCTCAGGAGCGGGTCGCGACGGGGACGCGGACGCGCTCGGCGATCTGGGTGAGTGCGGCCTCGACCGGCTGCGCGCCGGCACGGTGGGCCCCGCGGGCGGGGAGCAGCCGGTGCGCGAACACGGGGATCAGCAGGTCGGTGATGTCGTCCGGGATGACGTAGTCGCGGCCGTCCAGCGCGGCCCAGACCTTCGCCGCGCGGACGAGCTGCAGCGTGGCCCGCGGGCTGGCGCCGAGGTGCAGGCTGGGGTCGTTCCGCGTCGCCTGCGCGAGGGAGACGGCGTACTCCTCGAGGGCGGGCGCCACGTGCACGGCGCGCGCCCACGCGATGAGCTGGGAGATCGCGGCGGCGTCCGCGACGGGGGTGACGGTCGCCAGCGGATTCACGACGTCACGCTGCCGGAGCATGAGGGCCTCGGCCGCGGGGTCGGGGTAGCCCATCGAGATGCGCATCATGAAGCGGTCGCGTTGCGCCTCGGGGAGCGCGTACGTGCCCTCCATCTCCAGCGGGTTCTGCGTGGCGACCACGAGGAACGGATCCGGCAGCCGGTGGGTGGAGCCGTCGACCGTGACCTGCCCCTCCTCCATGGCCTCCAGCAGCGCCGACTGGGTCTTGGGGGACGAGCGGTTGATCTCGTCGGCGATGACGATGTGCGCGAAGATGGCGCCGCGTTTGAACTCGAACTCGCGGTCGACGGGGTTGTAGACGGACACGCCCGTCACGTCGCCGGGAAGGAGATCCGGGGTGAACTGGATGCGCCGGACGGTGGCATCGACGGTGGCGGCGAGGGCGCGCGCCAGCATGGTCTTCCCGACCCCGGGCACGTCCTCGATGAGCAGATGGCCTTCGGCGAGCAGGCAGACGAGGGCGCTGCGCACGGCCTCGGGCTTCCCGTCGATCACCTGGCTGATCGAGCCGAGGATGGCCGCCGTCTGCGCGGCGAATCCGTCGGCGTCGATCGCGACCGGGCTCAGGGGGGCGTTCTCTGGCATGCGTTCCCTCTCGTCCGGCGCAACGATGCGCGTGCATCGATCGTACGCTCCGCACGGCCTGCGGGACCATGTCGGGCTGGCCGGTCTGCGGGGACGGCAGGGTCGGCCGTCAGCCCCAGATCCGGTACCGCGGCTCCGCGGGGTCGAGCAGCGCAGGGGTGAGGCGGGCGACCTGGAGCAGCGCGAGACCCGTCGTCCCCCGGAGTTCGTGGAGCTCGCACTGCCCGACCGTCTCCCGCCACCGCGCGGCGAAAGCCTCGGCGTCGGCTCGGCGGCGCGAGAGCGCTGCGGGAACCGGCAGCAGACGACGACCGGGGACGGCGCGGTCGACGATCGAGCGGAGGCGGTCGAGCACGGGACCGGGCCGGCCGAAGATCCCTTGGTCGACCCGCAGGAGGAAGCGCGGACTCTCGGCCACGGCGAACAGCTCCTGCAGGGCGTCGGCGATCAGTGCGCGGTCGCTCCGCGGTCCGGCGATCTCGATCCAGAAGTCGGCGGCGGAGCGGTTGCGCACCCGGACGGTCGAGGCATCGAAGGGCCCCGCCCGTCCGGCGTCGTGGAGGGACCGGGCGATGGCCAGCGCGGCGCCGCCGTACAGAGCAGCGGGGTCACGGAGGCGGTGCAACGCGCGCAGCACGCTGGACCCGCACACCACAGCGGTCGCCAGCACGCCGCCGAGCGCCGCGACGGTGACGCCCGCCTCCAGCGGGAGGGAGACTGCGCCGATCGCCCCCAACGCCGCCGTTCCGAGGGCGATGCCGGTCGCGCTGAATCCGAATGTCAGGGGCACGGCAGCGGCGAGGGTCGGTCCCGTCCGCAGCAGGCGGGCCTCCGGCGTCGTGCGGACGGAGACCACGTCGCGCTCCCGGGAGTCGTGAGGCTCGCCGATCCGCCAGTCCGCTCTGATCTGGGCGCGGGTGGGGAGCCGCGAGAGCGTCTCCTCGTTGATCCTCTCGATCGTGGCGCCGGGGACCTTCTCGAGGACGGCGTCGAGTGCGCCGATCGCGGCGGAGGGGAGCGCGTGGTCCAGTCCCGAGACGATCCGGGTGCCGTCGTCGGCGCTGAGCCCCCAGAGGTGTCCGTGTCGTCGTCGCAGGCGCTGCGTCTCGGCGGGGCTGTCCAGGTCGACGGACGCGGGGATGACGCACGCCACCGACCAGTTGTGCGCCACCTTCTCCGGCCATGCGGGGTCGAGACGCAGGGTGCGCCCCCGGAGCTGCTGGGTGCCGGTGCTCGTCGCCACCGCGGTCAGATCGATCAGCGTGTTCACCGACGGGCAGTCCCACCCCTCGCCGAGGAGTCCTCGGGTGCCGACGAGCACCCGCACGGTGCCGCGTCGGATCAGCTCCGAGACGGCCGCGACGACCTGGCCCCGTCCGGCCTCGGCGACGCGGAGATCCCGCGTGCCTCCTGCTCCGTCGACGACCGTCACCTCGTCCCCGAGCACCGCGGACAGCTGCTCCGCGAGGTCGGCGGCATCGACGGCCCGCACCCGCAGATGATGGGCGGTCAGCAGCACCGGACGCAGCGTCCCTGTCACCTCGTCGGCGGCCAGGAGGTCGAAGACGCGGAGCGCGCCGGCGGGTTGCCCGGTGAGCCCGCGGCGGCTCCCGTGCTCGACGAAGTCGGTCACGACCACCGCCCGCATCCGGGCGCCGGCGTCTCCGCTCAGCTCGCGGCGCAGGATGTCCACGGCCGCGCGGTCCTTCGCCACCGAAGACGTCAGTGTGGTCTCCACCGGGTCCCGGCCGCGTCGCAGCCCCCGATCGGTGAGGTGCAGGCCGAAATCCGCGAGAGCTCCGCGCACGTGCTCCCATTGGCGCAGGGCGGTGGGGTCGGTGAGCAGGCGCGTCTGCGCGAAACGGGTGAGGACGGTGAGGAGGTCGTCGGTCGTGCAGCGGCCGAACAGCACCGGCGGCAGGAGCGCGCCGAGCGGATGCCCCGGCGCCGCGGCTCGGAGGACGACGCCGGCGGCCCGGGTGAGCGTGAAGTCCGTGGAGAGCGCGTGCTCCAGCCGTGCCCGCCGCGCGATGTCGGGGTCATCCGTCCCCGTCGGTGGCACGGAGCCCGCCGCCGGCTCCGGCTGCAACGTCGCCTCCAGATACGCCACGCCATCCGGCGAGGACAGCACCTGCCCGACGAGATCCGCGAGCAGGGCTTCGTGCCGGCGGATGAAGGCGGCCTCGGTCGGGTCCGGCCGGGTGAACCAGATCGAGTCCCGATAGGGCGCGAGGTGGCCCTCCTTCACCACCGCGGGGGCGGGCACCTCGTAGTCCACGTCTCCGAGCAGGCGCGTGTAGTTCTCGTACTCGACACCGTCGTCGGGGGAGGGGAGCGTCGCCGTCAGGCCGATCAGGACCGGGGGCGATCCCGCGGCCCGGATGCGCGCCGCCAGGTAGGCGACGACCAGCGCCCAATGGTCGAGCAGATGATGGCACTCGTCGAGGATGATCGTGCGCACTCCGGCGGCGACGATCGCGTCGATGAGCGCCACGGCGTTGGGGTGCAGCACCCGGGCCAGCTCCTCCGGGCGCTGCTGCGAGAACGAGCGGCGCACCCGGCGTACCCGCCGCCGCAGTCCTGAGCGGTAGCGGTCGGGGTTGTCGACCTCGAGTGTGGCGAGCCAGGTCGCCGCATCGGCCTCGGACCGATCGGTCTCGGCGAGCTCGGCGATCCACCGATGACGCGCCAGCTCCTCGAACGGCGAACCGTCGCCGGTGACGCTGAGGAGTTGGTAGGTCAGCACGGTGAGGTCTCCGAGCCGCCGCGGATCGTCTGAGACGGCGTCGTCCTCGGGGGCGAGCTTCCGCGCCTCCCGGAGCCATTGCTGGCGGATGGTGAGCGTCGGAGTCAGGACGAGCGTGCGGTGTCCCTCCCGCGCGGCGAGCAGCAGTCCGAGCAGGGTCTTGCCGGAACCCGGCGGTGCGACGACGTGCATCTTCTCGTCGGAGCCGACCTCGATGCGCTCCAGCACCTCGGCCTGGTACGTGCGCAGCGGTCCGCGGAACCGCCACGACGAGAGCGGGTGGGCGAGCGGATCCATGACCTGCACAGTCTCTCAAAGAGTGCGGTGTGTCATCGCGCCGGTCGGTGTCGGGTAGAGTGGACGACGGCTCTCCGCGTGGCGGCATCCAGGCCAATTCCCCCAGGGCGGAAACGCAGCAAGGGTAACCGGGCTCTGCTGGGTGCGCGGAGGGTCTTTTCTTTTGCCCGCGTCCAGCCGGCCGCAGGGTGCGCCTGCGACAATCGAGCGGTGACCGTTCCTCCGCCGGCCAGACCCGAGCATCCGCTGCGGCGATTCGCGTCGCCCGTGCTGCTGCTCGCGGCGATGTGGGCGGTGCAGTTCGCGGACGCCGTGCTGCCGGGCTCGTTCAGCGGCCTCGGCATCCGCTCGTGGGATCCCGCCGGGCTGCTCGGGATCGTGTTCGCCCCGCTGCTGCACGCGAGCTGGGCGCATCTGATCGCGAACTCCGTCCCGTTCCTCGTGCTGGGCTGCCTGGTGGCCGTCGAGGGCACGCGCCGATTTTGGGCGGTCACCGTGATCGTCGCGGTCGTCGGCGGGCTCGGGACCTGGCTCGTGAACGCGCCCGGCACGCTGACGGTCGGCGCCTCCGGACTCGTGTTCGGCTACTTCGGCTACGTGGTGATGCGGGTGTTCGCCCCCGGCCGCGTGGCGCATCGCATCCTCTACGCGGTGATCGCGGTCGTCGTGGTCGGCCTGTACGGCGGCACCATGCTGGCCGGGGTGTTCGGAGTGGCGGACGGCGTGTCCTGGCAGGGCCATCTGTTCGGTGCCATCGGGGGCGGTGCGGCCGCGCTCGCCGGACGGCGTCCCGACCAGCGCCGCGCCGTCGGACGATGACGGCTCCGCGCACGAGAGGGACGACGGGGACGCGGACCACGTCGACCCGGCGGCCCGCCGCGTCGCGCGAGGCCGCCAACCGCCGACGCCGCGAGGCCCGCCGTCGAGCCGCCCGGCGCGCACAGCGGAAGCGGATCCTGCGGCGCGTCGCCGTGTCCGCCGCCGTGATAGCCGCGGGGGCGGCGCTGCTCGTGCTCATCCCGCTGGGGCTGGCGAGGGATCCGGCGCCGGTCTGCCTCGACCGTCCGTCGACCTTCCCCCAGGCAGGGGTGGCCGGATGGAGCGGTGAACAGCTCGAGAACGCTGCGACCATCATCCGCACCGCCGACGAGCTCGGGTTCGCGCGGGACGGCCAGATCCTCGGCGTCATGACCGCGATGGGCGAGAGCAGTCTGCGCAACATCGACTACGGGGACTGGGAGACGCGCGGCTGGACCAATCCGGATGGATCGCGCACGACGAGCATCGGCCTCTTCCAGCAACAGGACTGGTGGGGGAGCGTGGAGCAGCGGATGGATCCGGCCACCGCCGCCCGGTTGTTCTTCGAGCGCCTCGGACGCGTGCCCGACTGGCCGTCGATGGCGCCCTCGCATGCCATCCACCGGGTGCAGGTGAACACCGATCGGGACTACTACACGCGGTATCAGGAGGACGCGACGGCGGTCGTCGACGTGCTCTCCGGCCCGTGCGAGTGACCGCCGCGATTGTCACGGCAGCTGTGGGGTGCGGTGTCGGGGCGCCCGCCTAAGCTGGAGCCGTGTCGCGGAGCATCTACATCACCTCGGCCGAAGGCCACACCGGGAAGTCGACGATCGCCCTGGGGGCGCTCGACGCGCTGATGCGCGTGTCACCGCGCGTCGGGGTCTTCCGCCCGATCGCCCGGGCGGTCGCGGAGCGCGACGAGATCCTCGAGCTGCTGCTCGCCCATGACGGCGTCCAGCTCGACTACGAGGACTGCATCGGCGTCACCTACGACGATGTGCGCGCCGATCCGGAGGGCGCGCTGTCGACCATCGTCGCCCGCTTCAAGGCCGTCGAGGCGCAGTGCGACGCGGTGGTGATCGTCGGCAGCGACTACACCGACGTCGCGAGCCCCGCCGAGCTCGGCTTCAACGCCCGGATCGCGGCGAACCTCGGCGCCCCCGTCCTGCTCGTGCTGAGCGGGCGCGACCAGCAGCGGCAGGCCGAGCAGCTCGGCACCACGACCGCGCGGGTGCCTGCCGCCGTGGGCCAGATCGCCGCCCTCGCGCTGCCGGAACTCGCCGAGGAGCGCGCGGAGCTGTTCGCGGTGGCCGTGAACAGGGCCGACCCGGACGGGCTCGATGCCATCGTCGACGCGGTGCGCGCCGTCCTTCCCGCCGGCACCCCGGTCTGGGCGCTGCCCGAGGACCGCGCGCTCGTCGCACCGTCCATCCGCGGCATCGTCTCCGCCGTCGACGGGACGCTGCTCAAGGGCGACGAGGATCGCCTGACCGCGGTCGCGCTGTCCATCGTCGTGGCCGGGATGTCGATGGTGAACGTCCTGCCGCGTCTCACCGACGAGGCCGTCGTCGTGATCCCCGCCGACCGCACCGAGGTGCTGCTCGCCGCCCTCCTCGCCGACTCCTCCGGCACGTTCCCGCGGATCGCCGGGATCATCCTCAACGGTCCCTTCCCCCTGCCCGGACCGATCCTCCAGCTGCTCGACGGCTTCGCCTCCTCGGTGCCGATCATCACCACCGACCTCGGCACCTACGACACGGCGGTACGGGTGATGGGCGCCCGCGGTCGCATCTCCGCCGACTCGCGCGGTCGCTACGACCGGGCACTCGGACTCTTCCAGGCGCATGTCGACGTGGCCGAGCTCACCGAGCAGCTCGGGCTCGCCGAGTCGCACGTCGTCACACCGCTCATGTTCCAGTACGGACTGATGGAGCGCGCGCGGTCCGACCGTCGCCATATCGTCCTCCCCGAGGGCGACGACGACCGCATCCTCCGCGCGGCGGCGGCGCTGCTGTCCCGTGAGGTGGCGGAGCTGACCATCCTCGGCGACGACGGCGCGATCCGTGCGCGGGCGGCGGAGCTCGGCCTCGACATCGCCGGTGCGCACGTGGTGAGCCCCACCGACCCGGCCCTCGTGGAGCGCTTCGCCGCCGAGTACGCCCGGTTGCGCGCCCACAAGGGGATCACGCTCGCGCAGGCCGCCGACACCGTCACGGACGTCTCCTACTTCGGGACGATGATGGTGCACCTCGGACTCGCCGACGGCATGGTCTCCGGTGCCGCGCACACCACGGCGCACACGATCCGTCCGTCCTTCGAGATCATCAAGACGAAGCCGGGTGTGAACGTCGTCTCCAGCGTGTTCCTCATGGCCCTCGCCGACCGCGTGCTCGTGTACGGCGACTGCGCGGTCATCCCCGATCCCACGGCCGAACAGCTCGCCGACATCGCGATCTCGTCCGCCACCACCGCCCGGCAGTTCGGCATCGACCCCCGCGTGGCGATGCTGTCGTACTCCACTGGTGAGTCCGGGTCGGGAGCCGACGTCGACAAGGTCAGGGCGGCGACGGCACTCGTGCGCGAGCGCGCTCCCGAACTCCTGGTGGAGGGCCCCATCCAGTACGACGCCGCCGCCGACGCGGCGGTCGCCAAGGCCAAGCTGCCGGACTCGGCGGTGGCGGGGCGGGCGACCGTGTTCGTCTTCCCCGACCTCAACACCGGCAACAACACCTACAAGGCGGTGCAGCGCTCCGCCGGCGCCGTGGCCATCGGTCCAGTGCTCCAGGGGCTCAACAAGCCCATCAACGACCTGTCCCGCGGTGCGCTCGTCGACGACATCGTGAACACGGTGGCCATCACGGCGATCCAGGCCCAGGGCGACGAGCGATCGGGGGAGGGGGCGTGAGCGCGATCCTCGTCATCAACAGCGGGTCGTCCTCGCTGAAGTACAGCCTCATCGACACCGCGCACGAGGACGAACTCGCCAGCGGGCTCATCGAGCGCATCGGACAGGAGTCCAGCCCTGTCGCCCACACCGTGCGCCCGGAGCCGGGTGACGGACCGTCGGCCACGATGCTCGACGCCACCTACCGCGACGAGCAGCCCATCCCCGACCACGCTGCGGCCTTCGAGGTCATGCGCGCGCAGTTCGCCGCGCACGGTCCTTCGCTCGATGCCCATCCGCCGGTCGCGGTGGGGCATCGGGTCGTGCACGGTGGGGCGCGCTTCTACGCGCCGACCCTGATCGACGCCGACGTCGAGCGGCAGATCGACGAGCTCGCCGTGCTGGCACCGCTGCACAACCCCGCGAACCTCGCCGGCATCCGGGCGGCCCGCGCCGTGTTCGCCGACGTCCCGCACGTCGCGGTGTTCGACACGGCGTTCCATCAGACGCTCCCGCCGGCGGCCTACACCTACGCGATCGACGCGCAGCTCGCCGCCGCGCACCGGGTCCGTCGATACGGCTTCCACGGCACGAGCCACCAGTACGTCAGCGCGGCCGCCGCGCGTTTCCTCGGGCGCGATCTCAGCTCCCTGCGGCAGCTCGTGTTCCACCTCGGCAACGGCGCCTCGGTCACCGCGATCGAGGGCGGCCGCTCGGTGGAGACGTCGATGGGACTCACCCCGCTCGAGGGGCTCGTCATGGGGACGCGCTCGGGCGACCTCGATCCGGCCGCCCTCGTGCACCTGTCGCGCCGTGCCGGCTACACGATCGACGACCTCGACGCGCTCCTGAACACCCGCAGCGGGCTGGCCGGCCTCGCCGGTCGCAGCGACATGCGCGACATCCTCGCCGGGGTCGCTGCGGGCGAAGAGGCCGCGACACTCGCTTTCGACGTGTACGTCCACCGTCTCCGGGCCTACGCCGGCGCCTACATCGCCCAGCTGGGCGGGGTCGACGTCGTGTCCTTCACCGCCGGCGTGGGCGAGAACGCGGCCCCTGTGCGGGCAGCGGCGATGGCGACGCTCGGCTTCGCGGGGATCGAGATCGATCCCGCCCGCAACGAGGCGAAGGAGCGCGGCATCCGTGTCATCTCCACGGATGCGTCCGCCGTGACGGTCCTCGTCGTCCCCACCGACGAGGAGCTGCAGATCGCCAGGCAGACCGCCGAGATGCTCTGATCCCGGTCCGGGGTTACCCCGCGCGCGTCACCGCCATTACGCTTGCACAGTGGCACGGAGAGGTGCCGACCCTACCCTCGTCCTTCTCCTGGAGGCTCTGTGCCACACGCGCTGCCCGACCTGTTCCACGCCGACGGTGTGCTGTTCGACCTCGACGGCGTCCTCACGCCGACCGCCGAGGTGCACATGCGCGCCTGGAAGGCGGTCTTCGACGACGTCTTCGCCCGCTGGGACATCACTCCGCCGTACACCGACGAGGACTACTTCGCCTACGTCGACGGCAAGAAGCGCTACGACGGCGTCGCGAGTCTGCTGCGCAGCCGCAACGTCGAGGTGCCGTGGGGCTCGGTGGACGACGACCCGTCGGCCGAGACCATCTGCGGGATCGGCAACCGCAAGAACGCCGCGTTCGCGACCTCCCTCCGCAGCCAGGGCATCGCTCCGTTCCCCGGCTCCCTCGCCGTGGTCGAGGCGCTGCACGCCGCCGGGATCCCGCTCGGCGTCGTCTCCAGCTCGAAGAACGCCGAGGAGGTGCTGGCGGCCGCCGGCATCCGCTCCTTCTTCCGCGTCGTGATCGACGGCGTCGTCGCCGAGCGCGAGCACCTCGCCTCCAAGCCCGCTGCCGACATGTTCGCCGCCGGCGCCACGGCCCTCGGCGTCGACCCGGCCCGCAGCATCGCCGTCGAGGACGCCACCTCCGGTGCCGCCTCCGCCGCCGCGGCGGGGTATGCCGTGGTCATCGGCGTCGACCGCGGAGCGGGCGCCGACGCGCTCCGGGCCGCCGGAGCCACCCACGTCGTCGACGACCTCGGCGTCCTGCTTCCCGCCACCCGTACCGACACCCCGGAGACCGCATGATCGACCGCGACCGCTTCCCCGTCGACCCGTGGCGTCTCATCGAGACGCGCTACTCGGAGGAGGGCGTCGGCGAGACGCTGTTCTCGGTCGGCAACGGCTACCTCGGGCTCCGGGGCAACCACATCGAGGGGCGTGGCGCGCAGGAGCACGGCACCTTCATCAACGGTCTGCACGAGACCTGGCCCATCCGGCACGCCGAGCAGGCCTACGGCTTCGCCGAGGTCGGCCAGACCATCGTCAACGCCCCCGACGCCAAGGTGATGCGGCTCTACGTCGACGACGAGCCGATCTCCCTCGACGACGCGGACGTGCGCGAGTACGCCCGCACGCTCGACATGCGCACGGGCGTGCTGGAGCGGCGCGTGGTCTGGGAGACGCCTTCCGGCAAGCGGGTGCGCATGCGGGATCAGCGTCTCGTGAGCTTCGAGGAGCGCCACCTCGCGGTGCTGCGGCTCGAGGTCGTCGTCGAGAACGCCAACGCCCCGGTCACGATCAGCTGCCAGCTCCTCAACCGTCAGGACGGGGCGGGCGTGTATGCCGGCTCTCCGATGACGACCAAGGGCGCCGCCTTCGACCCGCGCAAGGCCGAGCGCATCGCGGACCGTGTGCTGCAGCCGGCCGAGCACTGGCAGGACGGCCTGCGCTCCGCCCTGTCGTATCGGGTCGCCGCGTCCGGGATGACCGTCGCCGTCGTCGCCGATCACATCATCGAGACGGAGAACGACTACAACGTCCGGACGCTCATCGAGCCGGACATCGCCAAGAACGTCTTCCGTGTGCAGGCGAAGGCCGGCGTCCCCATCACGATCACCAAGCTCGTCAGCTACCACTCCTCCCGCGGGGTGCCCCCGCGGGAGCTCGTCGACCGCTGCCGTCGGTCCCTCGACCGGGCCGCGGACGAGGGCGTGGAGACGGTGTTCCGTCGTCAGCGCGAGTGGCTCGACGCGTTCTGGGAGCGCAGCGACGTGCAGATCGGCGGGCGCGACGACCTGCAGCAGGCCACCCGCTGGTGCCTGTTCCAGCTCGCGCAGGCCTCGGCAAGGGCCGACGGCGCCGGCGTCCCCGCCAAGGGGCTGACCGGCTCCGGCTACAGCGGCCACTACTTCTGGGACACCGAGATCTACGTGCTCCCCTTCCTCACCTACACGACGCCGCGGTGGGCCTACAACGCGCTGCGGGCCCGGGTGAAGATGCTCCCCGCCGCGCGTCGCCGGGCCGCCCAGCTCAACGAGGCCGGCGCACTGTTCCCGTGGCGCACGATCAACGGCGAGGAGGCCTCGGCGTACTACGCCGCCGGCACGGCGCAGTACCACATCAACGCCGACATCAGCTTCGCGCTGGGCAAGTACGTGCGGGCGACCGGGGACGAGGCGTTTTTGCGTCGCGAGGGTGCCGACGTCGCGATCGAGACCGCGCGGCTCTGGGCCACCCTCGGCTTCTGGCGGGGGTCGCGGCTCGTGGAGCAGTCCGGTGCCGGCGATGGCCTCCAGACGTTCCACATCCACGGCGTCACCGGCCCGGACGAGTACACGACCGTCGTGAACGACAACCTGTACACGAACGTCATGGCGCGGTACAACCTCCGCTACGCGGCCAAGGTCGTGCGGGAGATCCGCGACAGCTACCCGGAGGACTACGCGGCCCTCGTCGAGCGGACGGGTCTCGGATCCGGTGAGGCGGAGTCCTGGGAGCGGGCGGCGGAGGCGATGTACATCCCGTACAGCGAGAGCCTCGGCATCCACCCGCAGGACTCGCTGTTCCTGGAGCGGGAGGTCTGGGACCTCGCGAACACCCCGGCCGACCAGCGTCCGCTGCTGCTGCACTTCCACCCGCTCGTGATCTACCGCTTCCAGGTGCTCAAGCAGGCCGACGTGGTGTTGGCGCTGTTCCTGCAGGGCAACCACTTCTCGCCCGAGGAGAAGAAGGCCGACTTCGACTACTACGACCCGCTGACGACGGGCGATTCGACCCTGTCGGCGGTCGTGCAGTCGATCCTCGCGGCGGAGGTGGGCTACCAGGACCTCGCGCAGAAGTACTTCGAGCAGTCGCTGTTCGTCGATCTGCACGACCTGCACCACAACGCGGCCGACGGCGTGCACGTCGCCTCGGCGGGTGGGGTGTGGACGGCCCTCGTGTGCGGTTTCGGTGGGATGCGCGACTACGGCGGCGACCTCAGCTTCGACCCGCGGCTCCCGGAGTCCTGGCCCTCGCTGTCGTTCCCGCTGCAGTGGCAGGGCACGGCGATGCAGGTGACCGTCACGCGGCACGAGCTGCGGGTGCAGGTGCGCAGCGGTCCTCCGGTGCCGTTCAGCGTGCGCGACAACGCCTACATCGCGACCCTGGAGGACGACGTCATCGTGCCGCTCGCGAACCAGGGACCCGTGATCCCCGGTCGCCCGACGCTGCAGGAGTTCGCCGACGCCCGCCGCGACGACGGCACCCGGCTCTCCGCCTCGGTCCCGGTGATCACGAGCGCCATCCCCGTCATCGAGCCGATCGACTGACCGCCGACCCACCCCGTTGCGTGCGTCCCACCCCGTTGCGGACGTCCGCAACGGGGTGGTTCGCGTTAAAGAGGCCGGGTCGAGCGAGAGGGGAGCAACGTCGGTGGCACGCCGTAGGCTGGAGGGGTGACCACAGCCCTCTACCGCCGCTACCGACCCGAGACGTTCGGCGAGATGATCGGGCAGTCGCAGGTGACCGATCCGCTCATGACCGCGCTGCGCGGCGACCGTGTGGGTCACGCCTATCTGTTCTCCGGTCCGCGTGGCTGCGGCAAGACCACCTCGGCGCGCATCCTCGCCCGTTGCCTCAACTGCGCGGAAGGGCCGACCGACACCCCCTGCGGGACGTGCCCGAGCTGCGTCGAGCTGTCCAGGGCGGGCGGGGGATCGCTCGACGTCGTCGAGATCGACGCGGCGAGCCACAACGGCGTCGATGACGCCCGCGACCTGCGGGAACGGGCCACCTTCGCTCCGAGCCGCGACCGCTTCAAGATCTTCATCCTCGACGAGGCGCACATGGTCACCCCGCAGGGCTTCAACGCGCTGCTGAAGCTGGTGGAGGAGCCCCCGCCGCACGTCAAGTTCATCTTCGCCACGACGGAGCCCGAGAAGGTGCTGGGCACGATCCGCTCGCGCACCCACCACTATCCGTTCCGACTGGTCCCGCCCGCTGCGATGCTCGAGTACGTCGAGAAGCTGTGTGCGGAAGAGGGCGTGATCGTCGAGCAGGGTGTGCTGCCGCTCGTCGTCCGCGCCGGAGGAGGCTCGCCCCGCGACACGCTGTCGCTGCTGGACCAGCTCATCGCGGGCTCGGACGCCCCGGCCGGCTCGGAGACCGTCACCGTCGGCTACGCGCGCGCGGTGGCGCTGCTCGGGTACACCCACGGGGCCCTCCTCGACGAGATCGTCGATGCGCTGGCGGCGGGCGACGCCGCGACCGCCTTCCCCGCCATCGACCGCGTCGTGCAGACCGGCCAGGACCCGCGGCGCTTCGTCGACGACCTGCTGGAGCGCCTGCGCGATCTCATCGTGATCGCCGCCGTCGGCTCCGGTGCCTCCGCCGTCCTCCGCGGCATCGCGGAGGACGAGCTCGACCGGATGCGCCGGCAGGCCGAGTCGTTCGGCGCCGCGCGCCTCTCGCGTACCGCCGACGTGGTCAGCGCGGCACTGGACGACATGTCCGGAGCCACATCGCCGCGGCTCCACCTCGAACTCATGGTCGCTCGTGTCCTCGCCGCCGCACCCGGAGGCTCGGCGGCGTCCGGCACCGCCGCGTCGGGCGCGCTGCACCCGCCGGCCACCACGCACCCGCCGGTGGTCCCGCCGGCGACCGCGACGCCGTCTCCGACCGTCGCATCCGACACGGGGAGGACGCCCGCTCCGGCGGCGCCCTCGGCGCCCGCGGCGTCGGCTCCATCTGCTCCGACCGCCCCTGCAGACGCGCCCGAGCATACGCCCGCTCCGGAGCCTGAGCGCACCCCGGAGCCCGAGAGCACTCCCGAGCCCGGCCACGCTCCGGAGCCCCAGCCCGCTCCGACCCCGCAGTCGTCCTCCGCGCCGTCCGCTCCCGTCACGTTCGAGCGCGTCCGCGACGCCTGGCCGGCCGTGCTGAAGCGTCTGGAAGGCATCAGCCGCACGTCCTGGCTGCTCGCGACCGCCGTGCAGCCCCTCGCCTACGACGGCGATTCCGAGGTGCTGACCCTCGGGTTCACGAGCCAGCATGACGTCGCGAAGTTCAAGGGGACCACGCCGGGATCCGGCCCCTCCGACCACCTCCGCACAGCCATCGAGCAGGAGGTCGGGGTACGTGTCAAGTACCTCCCGGCACCGATGCCACCCGGCGGTGCGCCGCGGCAGCCGGCCTCGTCCGGATCCACCGCGCCGGCCGACGCCGCTCCCGCATCGGAGCCTGCGTCAGCACGGCCCTCCCGCCCGCAGACGCGCGCCGCCACCGCTCCCGTGACGGAGTGGGCGGTCGCCTCCATCCCGACCGCTGACGCCGCGACACCGGCCGCCGCCCCCGCGGCGCCCCTCGCCGTCGACGACGAGCCGGAGGAGGTCGAGGCCGCCTCCGCCGCCCCGACCCCGCCGGCCGACGGCAGGGTCGACCGCGACGAGCCGCCGCTGCCGGGCGATGACGACGCTCCCGCGTTCGACGAGGAGCCGCCGTACGATCCGGCCTACGAGCCCCCGGCTCCGTACGACCGCCCTCCCTCCCCGCGGACGACACCGACGGCGGCCCCGCAGGCTGCCGCGCGCACGGCCCCCGCGGCTGCTCCGCCGGTCGTCATCGAGCGCACCCCCGCCGCGGGCGGCGTGCAGCGCTACGGTGAGGCCGTGATCCGCCAGGTGCTCGGCGCGACGTTCCTTCGCGAAGAGCCCTACGAGCCCCCCACGAGGTTCTCCTGATGTACGACGGCATCGTCCAAGAGCTGATCGACGAGTTCGGCCGCCTTCCCGGTATCGGCCCGAAGTCGGCGCAGCGCATCGCGTTCCATATCCTGCAGACGCCGACGTTCGACGTCGCCCGTCTCGCGGAGCTGCTGACCGAGATCCGCATCCGCGTCCGGTTCTGCGAGATCTGCGGCAACGTCGCGGAGCAGGAGCGGTGCGCGATCTGCCGCGACCCCCGCCGCAACCAGGCGCTGATCTGCGTGGTCGAGGACGCGAAGGACGTCGCGGCGATCGAGCGCACACGGGAGTTCCGCGGCCTGTACCACGTGCTCGGCGGCGCGATCAGCCCCATCGCGGGCATCGGGCCGGACGACCTCCGGATCGCCCAGCTCATGACGCGACTCGCCGACGGCACCGTGCAGGAGGTCATCATCGCCACGAACCCCAACCTGGAGGGGGAGGCGACGGCGAGCTATCTGAGCCGGCTCCTCACGACGATGCAGATCACGGTCTCACGGCTCGCCTCGGGCCTCCCGGTCGGCGGCGACCTCGAGTACGCGGACGAGGTGACGCTGGGCCGGGCCTTCGAGGGCCGGCGCGTGCTGTGACCCCGCAGTCCGGCTTCTCCCGCCGGGGCTGGCTGCTCTTCGGGGCCATGGCCCTGCTGTGGGGCGTGCCCTACCTCTTCATCAGCGTGGCGGTGGACTCGATCTCCCCGCCGGCGATCGTCGCCGGACGGACGCTGATCGCCGCGCTCCTCCTGCTGCCGTTCGCCCTGCGCAGCGGCGCCCTCCGTGCGGCGCTCCGGCACTGGCCGTGGGTGCTGGCGTTCGGGGCCGTGGAGATGGCCGGACCGTTCCTCCTCCTCGGACACGCCGAGATGACACTGCCCTCCGGCATGACCGGACTCCTCGTGGCCACGGTGCCGCTGTTCGCCGCCCTCATCGCGCTGGGCGGCGGCGACCGCGGCGTGCTGCGTCCCGCCCGCGGCATCGGTCTTCTGGTCGGCTTCATCGGTGTGGCCATCGTCGTGGCGGGTCCCGGGCTCTTCGGGGGAGAGGTGAGCCTGCTCGCGGCCGGGGAGGTGCTGCTCGTCGCGGTGCTCTACGCGATCGCGCCGTTCATCGTGGCGCGCAAGCTGAACGACGTCCCCTCACTCGGCACGATCACGCTGTCGCTGCTCATGATCGGCCTCTTCTACCTCCCGATCGGGCTGCTCACTCAGCATGAGGTGCCGACGCTCCCGTCGATCGGCGCCCTGCTCGCCCTCGCCGTGATCTGCACGGCGCTGGCCTTCCTGGCCTTCTTCGCGCTGATCCGCGAGGTCGGACCGGTCAGGGCGCCGCTGTTCACCTACGTGAACCCGGTCGTGGCGATCGTGCTCGGGGCGATCGTGCTCGCCGAGCCCCTCACCCCTGGTCTCCTCCTCGGATTCCCGCTGATCATCATCGGCTGCTGGTTCGCCGCCACCGGAGGCCGCCTGCGTCCGGTGACGCCCGTTCCGCCTGCGCCGGCCTGAGCCGTCACATGCGCGGGGCGGCATGCGCGCCGATCGTAGAATGACCGTGGGCGGATCCGCCCGACATCCCAGGGAGTGAACGTGGCCCTCATCGTGCAGAAGTACGGCGGCTCGTCCGTCGCCGACGCAGAGAGCATCAAGCGCGTCGCCAAGCGCATCGTCGACACCCGTCGCGCCGGTCACGACGTCGTCGTCGCCGTGAGCGCGATGGGCGACACGACCGATGAGCTGCTGGACCTCGCGAACGAGGTCGCGCCGATCCCGGCTCCGCGCGAGCTCGACATGCTCCTGTCCAGCGGCGAGCGGATCTCGATGGCGCTGCTGGCGATGGCGATCCACTCCATGGGCTTCGAGGCGCGGTCGTTCACCGGCAGCCAGGCCGGCATGATCACCGACTCGCAGCACGGCGCGGCGCGCATCGTCGACGTCACGCCCGTCCGGCTCCGCGAGGCGCTCGACGAGGGCGCGATCGTCATCGTCGCGGGCTTCCAGGGCTTCAACCGCGATACCCGCGACATCACCACGCTCGGCCGCGGCGGGTCGGACACGACGGCGGTCGCGCTGGCGGCCGCGCTGTCCGCCGATGTCTGCGAGATCTACAGCGACGTCGACGGCATCTTCACGGCCGACCCGCGGGTGATCCCGAAGGCGCAGAAGCTCGACCACGTCTCCAGCGAGGAGATGCTGGAGCTCGCCGCCAACGGTGCCAAGGTCCTCTACATCCGTGCCGTGGAGTACGCCCGCCGGCACGGTGTCCTCATCCACGCCCGGTCGACGTTCTCGTCGGCCGAGGGCACATACGTTCTGGGCGAGGGCATGAAGAACCCTCGCGAAGCCGAGGGAGCAGTCATGGAAGAACCGATCGTCGCCGGCGTCGCCACCGACTTCAGCCAGGCCAAGATCACCGTCGCCGGGGTGCCGGACGTCCCTGGTAAGGCCGCCGAGATCTTCAAGATCGTCGCGAAGTCCGGCGCCAACGTCGACATGATCGTCCAGAACGTGTCGGCGACGGGACGCACCGACATCTCCTTCACGGTTCCCAAGGCCGATGCCGCTGCGGCGCTCAAGGCCCTCGCCGGCGAGCAGACCGAGGTCGGCTTCCAGAACCTCATCCACGACGACCAGATCGGCAAGCTGTCCGTGGTCGGCGCGGGCATGCGCACGCACTCCGGCGTCTCGGCGACCCTGTTCGAGGCCCTGTCCGCCGGCGGCATCAACATCGAGATGATCTCCACCTCGGAGATCCGCATCTCGGTCGTGCTCCGCGACACCGATCTCACGGAGGCCGCCCGCACGGTGCACACCGCTTACGGCCTCGACGGCGACGCGGAGGCCACGGTCCACGCCGGCACCGGTCGCTGACCCCCTCACGAGCTCCCTCTTCTCCCGCCAGCGCAGGCTTTCGCGCCTGTTCAGGCCGTGCTGCCCACGCTCGCCTGCTGTCGCGCGCTCGCCTGTTTCCGCGGGTCTGCCTGATCTCCCGCACCCGCGCCACCGCAGGCTTTCGCGCGGGCGCAGGCTCTGTCGTCCACGCTCGCCTGTGCTCGCGTGTCAGCCTGCTCTCGCGAGCGGCGTACGAGGAGAGCCGAGGGGAGCGTGGCGCGATAGACTCGCGGAAACCCTGACACCGGCGCCAGGCGCAGCCTCAGCATCCCGACGCCGCGCCCGAAGCCTCGTACGCCGTACCGCACGAAGCCAAGGAACATCATGACCCGCATCTCCGAATCAGGACTCTCCGTCGCCATCGTCGGCGCCACCGGCCAGGTGGGCACCGTGATGCGCGAGATTCTCGCGGAGCGTTCGTTCCCGATCCGCGAGCTGCGGCTGTTCTCGTCGGCGCGTTCCGCCGGCACGGCGATCGAGTTCGGTGGGCAGACGGTGATCGTGGAAGACGTCGAGGCGGCCGACCCGTCGGGCATCGACATCGCCCTGTTCTCCGCCGGTGCCACCGCCAGCCGGGCATACGCGCCGCGCTTCGCCGAGGCCGGCGCCGTGGTCGTCGACAACTCCAGCGCCTGGCGCATGGACCCCGAGGTCCCGCTCGTCGTCAGCGAGGTCAACCCGCACGCGATCGACGACCGCCCCAAGGGCATCATCGCCAACCCGAACTGCACCACGATGGCCGCGATGCCGGTGCTGAAGGTCCTCGACGCCGAGGCCGGCCTCGAGCGCCTGATCGTGTCGACCTACCAGGCGGTGTCCGGCTCCGGACTCGCCGGCGCGCAGGAGCTGCTCGGCCAGGTCGAGGGCGTGCTCGCGCAGGGCGACACCCTCCGCCTGGTCCACGACGGCTCCGCGGTCGACTTCCCCGAGCCCGAGAAGTACGTCGCCCCGATCGCCTTCGACGTGATCCCGCTCGCGGGCAACCTCGTGGACGACGGGGACAACGAGACCGACGAGGAGAAGAAGCTCCGCAACGAGAGCCGGAAGATCCTCGAGCTGCCCGGCCTCCGCGTCGCCGGCACGTGCGTCCGGGTGCCGGTGTTCACGGGCCACTCGCTGTCGATCCACGCCGAGTTCTCCCGCGATCTGACGCCCGACCGCGCCAGGGAAGTGCTGAGCGCGGCGCCCGGTGTCGTGCTCGACGAGGTGCCGACCCCGCTGCAGGCCGCGGGCAAGGACCCGAGCTTCGTGGGCCGCATCCGCGCCGACCAGTCGGCTCCGGAGGGCAAGGGCCTCGTGCTCTTCATCAGCAACGACAACCTCCGCAAGGGGGCGGCGCTGAACGCGGTGCAGATCGCCGAGGTGCTCGCGGAGCGTCTCGCCCCGGTCTCCTGACGGCCGCATGGTCTGCGGTGTCCTGCCCGCGAACTAGACTGTTCGGGTGACTGAAAACGTCGATGTCGTCCTGATCGGCGGTGGCATCATGAGCGCCACCCTGGGTACCCTGCTGCACGAGCTGCAGCCGGACTGGAAGATCGTCGCCTTCGAGCGGCTGTCGGACGTGGCGCAGGAGAGCTCGAATCCCTGGAACAACGCCGGGACCGGGCACGCCGCGCTGTGCGAGCTGAACTACATGCCGCAGCAGGGTGACGCGCCGCTCGACCCCGCCAAGGCGATCTCGATCAACGAGCAGTTCCAGCAGAGCCGCCAGTTCTGGTCCTCCCTCGTCGAGAAGGGCGTGCTGGACGAGCCGTCGACCTTCATCAACGCGACGCCGCACATGACGTTCGTGCGCGGCGAGAAGGACGTGGCGTACCTCAAGAAGCGTTACGAGGTGCTCAAGGAGCAGCCGCTGTTCGCGGGCATCGAGTACAGCGAGGACTCCCGCGTCATCAACCAGTGGGCGCCGCTGCTCATGCAGAAGCGCCGCAAGGGTGAGCCGTTCGCGGCCACCCGGGTGCCCGCCGGCACGGACGTCGACTTCGGTGCGCTCACGCACCAGCTCTTCGGCCACCTCCGCGACTCGGGCGTCTCGGTCCGCACGAACCACGAGGTCAAGTCGCTCACGCGTCAGAAGGACGGCACCTGGCTCATCAAGTACCGCACCACGATCGGCCGCACTCCGAACGAGATCAAGGCGAAGTTCGTGTTCGTCGGCGCGGGCGGGTGGGCGCTCAAGCTCCTGCAGAATTCCGGCATCCCCGAGATCAAGGGCTACGGCGTCTTCCCGATCGGTGGACAGTTCCTCAAGACGACCAACCCGAAGATCGTCGCGCAGCACAAGGCCAAGGTCTACTCGCAGGCCTCGGTCGGCGCCCCGCCGATGTCGGTCCCACACCTCGACACGCGTGTCGTCGACGGCGAGGCCTCGCTCATGTTCGGCCCGTTCGCGACGTTCAGCCCCAAGTTCCTCAAGAACGGGTCGATGCTCGACATCGTCACGCAGGTCCGTCCGCACAACCTCTGGCCGATGCTGCGGGTGGCTTTCGCGAACCCCGACCTCATCACGTACCTCATCAGCGAGCTGATGAAGAATCACCGCAAGAAGGTCGACAGCCTCCGCACCTTCATGCCCACCGCGAAGGACGAGGACTGGACGCTCATCGACGCCGGTCAGCGCGCCCAGGTCATGAAGAAGGACCCGAAGAAGGGCGGCGTGCTCCAGTTCGGAACCGAGGTCGTCGCGGCCGGTGACGGCTCGATCGCGGGCCTCCTCGGTGCGTCGCCCGGCGCCTCCACGGCCGTGCCGATCATGCTCGACCTGCTGAAGAAGTGCTTCCCCGGCGAGTACCCGGGCTGGGAGTCGCAGCTGCGCGAACTCATCCCCACCTTCGGCCGGAAGCTCAACGGTGACGCGGAGCTCGCGGAGGAGTCCACCACCGCCACTGCCGCCGTCCTCGGCATCAACGCCTGACCCGGGACCGTGGCGAAGCTCTACTTCCGCTACGGCGCGATGAACTCGGGCAAGTCTACCGCCCTCCTGCAGGCTGCCTACAACTATGAGGAGCGCGGCCAGCACGTGCTGCTCGCCAAGCCCGCGATCGACACCAAGGGTGCGGGGGAGATCGAGAGCCGCCTCGGGGTCACGCGTCCGGTCGACGTCCTCATCGGACCGGAAGACGACGCCCGCGCGCTCTTCGCGATCCATCGGGAGCGCATGCGTCGGTCGACGGAGGAGGAGCTCATCCCGACGGGGCCCGTCGACGTGGCCTGCCTGCTCGTCGACGAGGCGCAGTTCCTGACGCCGACCCAGATCGACGACCTCTTCCGGATCGCGGTGGAGGACGGCATCCCGGTGATGGCCTACGGGATCCGCAACGACTTCCGCACGCACGCCTTCCCCGGATCGGCCCGGCTCCTCGCCATCGCGCACTCGCTCGAGGAACTGAAGACGATCTGTCGCTGCGGGCGCAAGGCGGTGTTCAACGGCCGGGTGGTCGGCGGCCGGTTCGTGTTCGACGGCGACCAGGTCGCGATCGACGAGGGCGCCGACGGTTCTTCCTCGCCCGAACTCACGACCTACGAGTCGCTGTGCGGCACCTGCTACCTGGAGGAGTCCGGCGGCCGTCTCGGCTGATCCCACCTCCGACCCACCCCCTTCCGGTCGACCCACCCCTCTGCGCGCGTACGCAAGCGGCCGGGACGCACGAAAAGGGGTGGGCCGGCGGTGCAGCGGTCCCGCATTGCGTGGTCTGACCACACGCGCTAACCTGTGGTCTGACCACAGGAGGCGGGATGACGGAGCAGCCGGCGCGTGCATGGCGACTCGTGCTCGAGCACATCGAGCGTGATCTGCTCGACGGTCGCCTCGGCCCGGGCGACCGGCTGCCGTCGGAGCGCGACCTCGCCAGCGACCTCGGCGTCGGGCGATCGAGCGTGCGGGAGGCCTTCCGGGTGCTCGAGGTGCTCGGGCTCATCCGCACCGCGACCGGCTCCGGCCCCCAGTCGGGCGCCATCGTCATCGCCACCCCCACCGGCGGCATGTCCGCGCTCCTGCGGCTCCAGGTGGCCGCGCAGGGCTTCCCGCTCGACGACGTGGTCCGCACGCGTCTCGTGCTGGAGGACGCGGTCGTCGAGGCCATGGCCGCCGCCTCGGACCGCGACACCTCCCGGGCCCACGAGCTGCTCACCGCGATGGATGACGGTGCCCTCACGCCGGCCGAGTTCCTGGCCCTCGATGCGCAGCTGCATCTCTCCCTCGCCGAGGGCAGCGGCAACACGGTCATCGCGGCGATGATGGCGGGGCTCCGTTCCTCCATCGAGTCCTACGTGCTCGCCGGGGCCGCGACCGTCGACGACTGGGATCGGATGGCCGCCCGCCTGCGCTCCGAGCACCGCGCTCTGGTCGCGGCGATCGACGACGGCGACGCCGACACCGCCCGCCGTCTCGTCCGCACCCATATCACCGGCTACTACACCGCCGCGGGTCTCACCCGTGCCATCACACCGCAGAACTGAGAGGCAGAACATGGTCCAGCGCCAGCTCCCCAACCCCGCCGAGCTGTTGGAGCTCATGAAGTTCAAGAAGCCGGAGCTCGACGGGCGCAAGCGGCGCCTCGACGCCGCGCTCACCATCGACGACCTGCGGAAGATCGCCAAGCGCCGCACGCCGAAGGCCGCCTTCGACTACACGGACGGTGCCGCCGAGGGTGAGCTGTCGCTGAGCAGAGCACGCCAGGCGTTCCAGGACGTCGAGTTCCACCCCGGGATCCTCAAGCCGGCCCCGGACGTCGACACGGCCGTCGACATCCTCGGCGGTCCTTCCGCGCTCCCGTTCGGCATCGCGCCGACCGGCTTCACCCGTCTCATGCAGACGGAGGGCGAGGTCGCGGGCGCCGGAGCCGCGGCCGCCGCGGGCATCCCGTTCACACTGTCCACCCTCGGGACGACGTCGATCGAGGACGTCAAGGCAGCGACGATCCGGGAGCCGCAGGGGCCCGTGCCCGGTCGGAACTGGTTCCAGCTCTACGTGATGCGTGACCGCGAGATCTCCTACGAGCTCGCCCGTCGTGCCGCGGCCGCCGGCTTCGACACCCTGCAGTTCACCGTCGACACCCCGGTCGCCGGTGCCCGTCTCCGTGACAAGCGCAACGGCTTCAGCATCCCGCCGCAGCTCACGCTCGGCACGATCATCAACGCGATCCCGCGGCCGTGGTGGTGGTTCGACTTCCTGACCACCCCGAAGCTGGAGTTCGCGTCGCTGAGCACGACCGGCGGCACCGTGGGCGAGCTCCTCGACGCGGCGATGGATCCGACCATCAGCTACGACGACCTCGCCGTCATCCGCGACATCTGGCCCGGCAAGATCGTCATCAAGGGCGTGCAGAACGTCGAGGACTCCGTGCGCCTGCGGGATGCGGGCGTGGACGGCATCGTCCTGTCGAACCACGGCGGCCGTCAGCTCGACCGCGCGCCCATCCCGTTCCACCTCCTGCCCGAGGTCCGTCGTGCGGTCGGCGACGACTTCACGGTCATGATCGACACCGGGATCATGAACGGCGCCGACATCGTGGCGTCCGTCGCGCTGGGCGCCGACTTCACGCTGATCGGCCGCGCGTACCTCTACGGCCTGATGGCGGGCGGACGGCAGGGCGTCGACCGCACGATCGCCATCCTGCGCAGCGAGATCGAGCGCACGATGCGGCTGCTCGGCGTCGCGTCGCTCGCGGAGCTCGAGCCGGCCCACGTGACCCAGCTCACGCGCTTGGTGCCCGTCTCCCGCGCCGCCGGCATCGAGGTGCACTGACCCACCTGCACGGCCAGGTCACGCCTGCACGACGGACTCCGCCCTCCCGTCGTGCAGGCGTGCCGAAGTCGTGCGGGCGAGCGTGTCAGACCCGGGTGGAGAGGGTCGGCAGCAGCTCCTGCAGGCGGGCGGCCGTGTCCTCCCAGCCCTCGACGGCCACCGACGGCACTCCGAGCGCGAGGACGGGGTAGTCGTTGCCGCCCTCGTCGAGGCGGTCGCCGTAGAAGAGCATCGCGGTCAGGTCGATGCCGGTGTGGGTGGCGAGCTGCCGCATGCCGAACGCCTTGTCGATCCCCGCGCGGGTGATGTCGATCGAGGTCGAGCCGCCCGAACGCACCTCGAGGCCCGGGAGCCGTGCGGCCACGGCATCGCGGAGGGCTCCGCGCTTCGAGCCCGTCGGATCCCACGCGTGCTTCGCGTCGCGCGGCGCCTGCTGACCGAGCGCGGAGAACGTGATCTGCGAGCCGCGGTCTTCCAGGATCTCCCCCCAGGGCTCCGCCTCCCACAGTCCGAGGCGCTCCGCCTCCTCGCGCAGGGCGGTGAGGGCGGCGGTCTTCTCGTCGTCGCTCAGGTCATGCGCGTACACCGCGACGAAGTCGGTGCCGTCATGCCGCAGGTAGCGCGTGCCGCATGTCGGCAGCAGGTGCAGGCGGGCGAGCGCCTCCGGATCGGCATCCGCGAGCTGAGCGACGACCTGCGAGCGGAACTGCGCCTCGTTGCCGCCGGAGATGATCGCGACCTCCACCGACCGCAGCAGCTCACCCAGAAGCGCGGCGATCTGCGGGTCGATCGTGCCCTTGGACGGCGCGAGCGTGTCATCGAGGTCGAAGGCGACGAGAGAGGGCGATGTCATGATGCCTCCACTGTAGGTGTTCGCGGCCGGGAGGACGGTGTGGCGGCGAGCAGCGTGCAGAATATCGCGAGGACGACGCCGATGGTCGCGCCGGTGGAGTTGGCCACCACGTCGCTCACGGTCGCAGCGCGATGGGGGAGGGCGACATACTGCGCGGTCTCGATGGCGAGGGACAGCGCGGGGCCGACGAGCAGCGACAGCGGCCACGTACGACGGGGGACGAGCAGGAAGGCGAGGACGCCGACGGGGATGAAGACGGCGATGTTCGCCAGCACCTCGAGGCGCGTGAAGTCCAGGCTCGTCCAGCCGAGCCGCTGGACAGCGCGAAGCAGGAGATCGAGCAGATTGGGCATCGTCTGCTCCACGCGGGCAGGCGTGAGGGTGAGGAGGGCCACCCCGATGAGGAAGGGGAGTCCGAGGGCGACGGCCCACAGGCGCGTCGAACGTCGCGGCGGTGGCAGGAGCCTCCCCATGCGTTCCCCTCTCGCACGACATCCCGATACAGAGAAGGCCGCCCCTGCGGGCGGCCTTCTCGTGTCACTGGTCGGGGTGACAGGATTTGAACCTGCGACCTCTTCGTCCCGAACGAAGCGCGCTACCAAGCTGCGCCACACCCCGTTTTGCAACCCTCCGAGTCTACAGCGAAATGCCTCCAGCACCGAATCGAGCCCTCCCACCCGCGTGGCGGATCCGTCTCGCGAGTCAGGCGCGCGGGGTCAGGGTGAGCAGTGTCGCCTCGGGGCGGCACGCGAAGCGGACCGGCGCGTAGATCGAGTGTCCGCAGCCGGCGCTGACGTTCAGGGGTACGGAACGGTCGCCGTGCGTCCAGGTGCTGAGCCCCTTGGCCTGCTTCAGTGGGATGTCGCAGTTGGCCACGATGGCCCCGAAGCCGGGGAGGCAGACCTGCCCGCCGTGCGTGTGCCCGCCGAGGATGGCGTCCGCGCCGAGGTCGACGAAACCGTTGAGCACGCGCTGATACGGCGCGTGCGTGACTCCGAGCACCGGCGTCGCATCCGTTCGGGGGCCCAGCGCCTCGAGGGCCGCAGGCAGCACGTCCAGCCGCTCCCAGTCGCGGTGGGCGTCGTCGACGCCGAACAGGTCGACGGCGGCGCCCCGCACCGTGAGGCGCGTCGCCGTGTTGTTCAGGTCGGCCCAGCCGAGCTCGTCCGTGAAGTAGCGGTCCATCGCTGCCGTGTCGAGCAGCGTGGGCTCGCGGTGCTTCTGCGACGGTCCGGAGAAGTACCGCAGCGGATTCCGGGGGGAGGGGCCGTTGACGTCATTGGAGCCGTGCACGAACACCCCGGGAATACCGGCGAAGGGAGCGAACGCCCGGCGGATGCCCTGCAAGCCCTCTTCGTGCCCGAGGTTGTCGCCCGTGTTGACGATGAGGTCGGGCTTCAGGTCGGCCAGGGACGCGAGCCAGTCCTGCTTCCGGTGCTGCCAGGGCGCCATGTGCGCATCGGAGAGATGCAGGATGCGCAGCGGCGCCGCGCCCGTCGGAAGCGCCTCTGCCGAGACCTCCCGCACCGTGAACAGATACCGCTCGATGCCGATACCCCAGATCGCCGCGGCCGCACCGACGGCCCCCACCGCGCCGAGCGCGATGAGGGCCGGGTGCGCCGCGCGGGACGCGCCTACTTGCACGACACTCGGATCGGCGTGGCCTTCGTGGCCGCGGAGTTCGCAGCGGGGGTCGTCGCGGTCACGGTCGCCCCTTCCGCGTTGCAGGATCCTTCTCGCTCGACCGTCGTGAAGCCGGCGGCGACGAGGGCGGCGTTCGCCTCGGTCGGACTCTGCCCCGTCACGTCGGGGACGGTCGCGCCCTTGCCGTTGCTGGGCGAGATCGTGATCGTGGCTCCGGCAGCCGCCTGACCGGACGGGTTCTGCTCGACGACGATGTTCGTCGCCTTGTCGCTGTCCACGGGGGCGCCCACGGAGACATCGAAACCGGCGCGCTCGAGGGTCGCGGTCGCCTCCTCGACGGTCTGCCCGACGACATCCGGCACGTCGACCCGGATCTGTCGGATGAGGTTGCCGTCCGGCTCCGGGAACCGGTCGCCGCCGTACGCCTGGTTCGCGGCATGCTGCGCGGCCCTCGCGAGGGGGTACCGCACCTCGTTGAGCAGGTGACTGCCGGTCCAGACGTTGAACACGTTGTCGTGGTTGCCGTTCGAGCGGCCGGCCCAGACCGCGGTCGCGACCTTGGTGCTGGACTCGATCATCATGGTCGACCACAGGTCGTGTGTCCCGGTCTTGCCGATCAGCGGGGTGCCGTCGAACGGGTTGGCTCGCGCGCCGGTGCCGCCGCCGGCCATGACGCCCTGCAGTGCATAGGCCGCGGTCGCCGCGACCTCCTTCGAGAGCACGCCCTCGGTGCAGGACGCCTTGGGAAGCGGACGCTCCTTGCCCTCGGCGTCGATCACCTTGTCGATGGCGCGGGGCGTGCAGTACGTGCCGCCGCTGGCGACCGTCGCGTAGGCGTTGGCCATCGCGATGGGGGAGATGTTCTTCGGGCCGAGGACGTCGTAGGGGACGTTCTCCTCCGTGACCTTCTCGCCGCTGGCCAGGGTGACGCCCATCTTGTCGGCGACCTTGTTGATGTCGCAGACGTCGAGCTTGGAGGCCATCGCGAAGTACCCGCTGTTGAGCGACTGCGCGGTGAACGTCATCGGCGTCCCCGGATAGCCGCGGCTGCGGCCGAAGTTGCCGATCTTCGCGGTGTCCGTCGACTGCGGGCTGCCGCAGACCGGGATCTGCAGATTGGTCTGCACGGTTCCGTTCAGGTTCTCCCGCACGGAGTGGCCCTTCTCGAGCCAGTCGATGAGCGTGAAGAGCTTGTAGGTCGACCCGACCTGGAAGCCGCCGGATTTGCCGTACTTCTGGTCACCGGCGAAGACGAGCGACGAGTACTGCTGGTCGGTGGTCGGGGTCTCCGAGAACTTCGTGTTCTGCGTGATGGAGAGGATGCGGCCCGTGCCGACCTCGATCGAGACGCCGGCAGCGCCGAAGTACTTGTTGTCGAAGTTCGCGGGGACGACGTTGGCCATCTCCTCGGCCGCCGGGTCCTGCACGCGGAAGTCCAGCGTGGTGTAGATCTTCAGGCCACCGCGGCGCAGGAGGTCACGGCGCTCCTGGATGTCCGCACCGAACGCCTCGTCGTTCTCGACGATCGACTTCACGTACTGGCAGAAGTACGCGTTGCGGCCGGCGGCCGCGCACCCCTGGGTGGGGACCTTGATGGCGGGCTCGATCGCCGCGGCCTTCGCCTCGTCATGCTGGGCCTGGGTGATCTTGCCGTCGGTGAGCATGCGGCCGAGCACGTAGTCGCGGCGATCCTTGGCGTCCTTGTAGCCGTCCTCAGCGGAGTTGTGCGCGACGCCGTCGTCGGTCGTGTACGTCCCGCCGGGCTTGTCGATGCGGTACGTGTTCGGGTTCTGCACGATGCCGGCGAGCGTCGCCGCCTGGCCGACGGTGAGCTTCGCCGCCGACGTCGAGAAGTAGTAGCGCGCGGCGGCCTCGATCCCGTAGACGGTACCGCCGAAGTTCGCGATGTTCAGGTACCCGAGGAGGATGTCGTTCTTCGAGTAGTCCTTCTCGATCTGGATGGCGTAGCGCATCTCCTGGAGCTTGCGCTCGATGCCGTCCACACCGGAGGCGTTGGTGGCGTCCTGCCAGCACTGCTGCAGCTCGTCCGCATACGTCTCGGAAGCCGTGTTGACGTTCTGCTCGCACTGCTGGATGCGGACGTTCTTCACGAACTGCTGGCTGATCGTCGAGGCGCCGCGGCTGGAGGTGCCCCGCACGTTGTCGACGAGGGCCTTCACGGTCGCGCCGAGGTTGACGCCGCCGTGGGTGTAGAAGTTCTTGTCCTCACTGGAGAGGATCGCGTCGTAGAGGACCGGTGCGACCTGCTCGTAGGTGACCGGCACGCGGTTCTGCTCGTAGAACGACGCCAGCACGACCGGCTTGCCCTCGGGGTTGGTCGCGTAGATCGTCGACTGCTCCATCGGGGTGTCGACCTTGAGCACCTCGGGCAGCTCATCGAAGATCGTCAGTGCCGTGGAGCCGGCGACGCCGGTCATCGCGAGGACGGGGGTGACGCTGGCGGTGACCAGCAGACCGGCGATGGCGCTCAGTCCGACGAGCCCGACGAGACCGCCGAGCACGCCCTTCACCGTGCGGTTCTTTTGGGGCATACGCTTGATCGTAGGGGAGTTCCCTGAATACCGGCTTTGATGAGCGCGGCCCGGTCTGCCCTGGACGCGCCCTGATCGACAGGAGTGCCATGACCACGTGGGAGTACCTCACCACGCCGCTGCTGATCCACAACACCGCGGCCATCCTCAACAACTGGGGCAAGCAGGGCTGGGAGCTCGTCCAGGTGGTGCAGGGTCCCGAAGGCGGTCTGGTCGCCTACTTCAAGCGCCCCGTGACGACGGACGGCTCGGCCAACGCCGGTCTCGCCGCCGCCGCCGAGGCCTCGCGCCAGTTCGAGGGAGGCCAGGCATGAGTGTCGCCGCCCGTCTCTCCGAGCTCGGCATCGAGCTGCCCGCCGTCGCCGCTCCGGTCGCCGCCTACGTGCCGGCGGTCGTGCACGGCGGACTCGTCTACACGTCGGGCCAGCTCCCCTTCGTCGACGGCGCCCTCCCCGCGACCGGCAAGGTCGGCGCGGAGGTCTCCGCCGAGGACGCGAAGGCGTACGCCAGGACGTGCGCCCTGAACGCGCTCGCCGCGGCCGCCGATGTCGCGGGCGGTGTGGATCGGATCGCCGGTGTGGTCCGCGTCGGCGGCTTCGTCGGCTCTGCGGAGGGCTTCACCGGACAGCCTGCCGTCATCAACGGCGCGAGCGAGGTGCTCGGCGAGATCTTCGGCGAGGAGGGACGGCACGCTCGCGCTGCTGTCGGTGTCGCGGAGCTTCCGCTCGGCAGCCCCGTCGAGGTCGAGGTCACGTTCCGCCTCGCGTAGTCCCCGCGCCCGGCCCGCCGAGACCCCGCGCAAACGTCGAGACCCCCTGCTGCAGACATCTGCAGCAGGGGGTCTCGACGTGAACCCGGGGTCTCGCGTTACTTGACCTGGGCGGAGATGATGCTCATCACGGCGGTGTCGGCGAGCGTCGTGGTGTCACCGACCTCGCGGCCCTCGGCGACGTCGCGCAGCAGGCGTCGCATGATCTTCCCGGAGCGGGTCTTCGGCAGCTCGCCCACGATGTACACGTCGCGGGGACGCGCGATCGCGCCGATCTGCTCGCCCACCCAGAGCCGCAGCTGCTGCGCGAGTCCGGCCGGGTCGTGGGCGGAGAGGTAGCTCTCCTTGATGATGACGAACGCCACGACCGCCTGACCGGTGGTCTCGTCCGATGCGCCGACGACGGCGGCCTCGGCGGTGGCCTCGTGTGCCACGAGGGAGGACTCGATCTCCGCGGTCGACAACCGGTGGCCGGAGACGTTCATCACGTCGTCGACCCGGCCGAGCAGCCAGAGGTCGCCGTCCTCGTCGAGGCGGGCGCCGTCGCCGGCGAAGTAGTAGCCCTTGTCCTCGAACTTCTCCCAGTACGTCTCGCGGAAGCGCTCGGGGTCGCCCCAGATGCCGCGCAGCATGCTCGGCCAGGGCTCCGTGACCACGAGGAGACCGCCGTTGCCGTTACCGACCTCGACGCCCTGCTCGTCCACCACGTCGATCGAGATGCCCGGCAGCGGCACCTGCGCGGAGCCCGGCTTCGTGGCGGTCACGCCGGGGAGGGCGGACACCATGATCGCGCCGGTCTCGGTCTGCCACCAGGTGTCGACGATGGGGGCAGTGCCGGCGCCGATGACCTCGCGGTACCACATCCACGCCTCGGGGTTGATGGGCTCTCCGACCGAGCCGAGCAGACGCAGCGACGACAGGTCGAACTTCTGCGGGACGCTCCGGCCGATCTTCATGAAGGAGCGGATCGCGGTCGGGGCCGTGTAGAAGATCGAGACCTTGTACTTCTCGATGAGCTCCCACCAGCGGCCCGGGTGCGGGGTGTCCGGGGTGCCTTCGTACAGCACCTGGGTCGCGCCGTTGGCGAGGGGTCCGTAGGTGACGTAGCTGTGTCCGGTGATCCAGCCGATGTCGGCGGTGCACCAGTAGACGTCGGTCTCCGGCTTCAGGTCGAAGACGTTCTTGTGCGAGTACGCCGCCTGGGTGAGGTAGCCGCCGGAGGTGTGCAGAATGCCCTTCGGCTTCCCCGTCGTGCCCGAGGTGTAGAGGATGAAGAGCGGGTTCTCGGACGGGAAGGCCTGGGCGGTGTGGTCGGCCGAGGCCGCGGGAACGACGTCGTGCCACCACAGGTCACGGCCGTCCGTCCACTCCACGTCGTTCTCGCCGCGCTTGACCACGAGCACGTGCTCGACGGTCTGCTGCTCGCCCTCGCCGCGGTCGGCCAGGGCCTGGTCGACCGCCGGCTTCAGCGCCGAGACGCGGCCCTTGCGGTAGCCCCCGTCCGCGGTGATGACGAGCTTGGCGCCGGCGTCGTCGATCCGGGAGCGCAGGCTGTCCGCGCTGAAGCCGCCGAAGACGACCGAGTGGATCGCGCCGACGCGGGCCACGGCGAGCATCGCGGCGATCGCCTCTGGGATCATCGGTAGGTAGATCGCGACCCGGTCGCCCTGACCGATGCCGAGCCCCTCGAGCACGTTCGCGACGCGCTTGACCTCGTCGGTCAGCTCGGCGTAGGTGATGCGACGGCTGTCTCCGGGCTCGCCCTCCCAGTACAGCGCGACGCGGTCGCCGTTGCCGGCCTCGACGTGACGGTCGAGGCAGTTGTACGCGACGTTGAGCTCGCCGTCGTCGAACCACTTGGCGAAGGGCGGGTTGCTCCAATCGAGGACCTGCGTGAAGGGCTTGTGCCAGTGCACGAGCTCGCGTGACTGGTCGGCCCAGAAGCCCTCCCGGTCCGCGGCTGCGCGCTCGTAGAGCTCCTGCGAGGCGACGGATTGGGCGGCGAACTCCTCCGACGGCGCGAAGCGCCGGGTCTCGTCGAGAAGGTGATCGATCTGACTGCTCATCGGCAGGCGCTCCTTTGCGGCGTTCGGGTCATGCAGGCATGGCCGCAGGGGGAGTGCGACCAGGTCAGGGCGAATCTATCCCCGCCCCTGACCGCCGAATACTGCCGAAAGTCGGTACTCGGATGGGTTTTGTCAGGACGGTCGCCTTGCGTACACTCGACGACAGCCGAAATCTCATTCCGGCCCTGGCGCGCCCGATTCCCCCGATCGAGAGCCGCCGTGGGCGGCATCTCATTCCCCCCGTGAGGTGCCGCCCTTTCTCATGGGAGCGCTCTCTCCGGTTCGATGCCCTCCGCCCGCTCCTCCACTGCGGATCGGTCCGTGGGGTTGTGCACATCCTCTGTGAGCGCCCACGCACGTCCGCTGGCTGAGCTCCGCAGGCCGCCTAGCGTCGCCGTATGCCCGATCGATTCGTCATCCACCCGCGGCCCTCAGGGCCCGCGGATCCGGTGCGCGCCCCGCAGGAGGCGCTCCGGAACGAGCCGGCGTTCGCTCCGCTCGCCGCCTTCCTCGACGAGGACGTCACGGACCTGTTCGTGAACGGCGCGGACACGCTGTTCGTGGACCGGGGAAGCGGCGCGGAGCGCGTGCCGTCCTGGCGCGCCACGGAGCGCGAAGTCCGTGAGCTCGCCGTCGCCCTCGTGGCCCTCGGCGGCCGCCATCTCGATGACCAGACGCCGTGCGTCGATGTGCGGCTCGGTTCCGGGGTGCGCGTGCATACCGCATTGGCCCCTATCGCGGCGCAGGGCACCGCCATCTCTATCCGGGTTCCACGCGTACACGCGGCTGACCTCGACGCCCTGGCGGAACGCGGAGCCTTCGACGCCCGGCAGCAGCGATGGCTCGGCGGACTCGTGCGCGACCGGGCGAACCTCCTCCTCACCGGGGGGACGGGAACCGGAAAGACGACGCTGCTGTCGGCGCTCCTTTCCGCCGCCCCACCCGGTGAGCGGATCGTCACCATCGAAGACGTGGCGGAGCTCAGACCCCGGCATCCGCACCACGTGGCGCTGGAGGCGCGTCAGGCCAATCTGGAAGGAGCGGGTGGGATCGATCTCGCGCGGCTGGTGCGGGAGTCCCTGCGGATGCGACCGGATCGGCTCGTGGTGGGAGAGTGCCGGGGCGAGGAGGTACGAGAACTCCTCACTGCTCTCAACACCGGACACGACGGCGGGGCCGGCACACTGCACGCGAGCGGCCTGGCCGACGTGCCGGCGCGGCTGGAGGCGCTGGGAGCGCTCGCCGGTATGGACGCGGTGGCCCTCGGGCGTCAGGCTGTGAGCGCGTTCACCATGGTGCTCCATCTCGAGCGGGCGCCGGGCGGGACGCGGCGACTCGCGAAGGCCGGCCGGCTCGTGATGGCGAGGGATCGTCTCGCGATCGAGGAGGTGCAGCCGTGGTGAGGCTCGTCGCGCACGCACCGTCGGCGGAGCAGGGATCCGACGTCGCCGATTCCGTGCAGACGCTCGCCGTGCTGCTCCAGGCCGGCGCGGTCCCGCTCGTCGCCTGGCGTCATCTGGCGAGCACCGGAGACCCGGTGGCCGTGGCGGTGCTGGCACGAACGGAAAAGGGTGTGCCGTTGATCTCCGCGATCGAGGAGCAGGGCGGGATGTGGACGGAGTTGGCGGCGGCGTGGGAGATCGCCACCACCGTCGGGGCCCCACTGGCCGATGTGCTGCGCTCGATCGCCGAGGCTCTGCGCGACGCCGCATCCGCGGCTGACGACGTGCGGGTCGCGCTCGCCGAGCCTGCGGGCACGGCGCGCCTGCTGCTCTGGATGCCGTTGGCCGGTCTGCTGCTCGGCGTCGCGCTGGGATTCGACGCCTGGGGCGTCATCGTCGGGAACCCTCTGGGGGCCGCCTGCGTCGTCACCGGTCTGCTGTTCGTCGTCCTCGCCCGGCTCTGGACGCAGGCTCTGCTGCGCCGCGCGCGGCCGCAGCCGGGGACCCCGGGGATGGCTGCGGAGCTCGTGGGGGTGGCGTTGGCGGGAGGCGCACCGATCGACCGCGCTGTCGAACTGGTGGCAGAGACGAGGGTGGTCGATGCGGCCGGACGCGACCGTGTGCAAGAGGTGCTCGATCTCTCCCGTGCGGCCGGCGTCCCCGCCGTCGAGCTCCTCCGCGCGACCGCGGCGCAGGACCGGCACCGCGCACGGGTCCACGGTCGTCTTCGCGCTGCTCGGCTCTCCACGCGCCTGCTGCTTCCGCTCGGCGTCTGCACACTGCCGGCGTTCCTCCTGCTCGGCGTGGCACCGCTGCTGCTCAGCGTGTTCGCCGCCACACCGCTGCCGACCTGACGACCCCCTCCACACCGATGAAGAAAGAGGTACCGAAGATGAACGACACCCTTCCCACCCTGAACCGACGCCGCGCTCGCGCTCTCTTCGGGGACGACACCGGCGCGGCGACCGCCGAGTACGCCATCACCACGATGGCCGCCGTCGTCGGCAAAGGCATACTCTGCCAGGATGGCGCTATGCCCTCTGCAGACATCCATGCCCCGCGCGTTGCCATCTACGCCAGGCAGTCGGTTGACGAAGATCAAGGCATCGCTCAGCAGCTCGACGACTGTCGCGCAGAAGTGCAGCGCCGTGGATGGCGCGTCGTCTCGGAACACCAGGATAACGACACGTCCGCCTCCAAGGAGCGAGGACCGAAGACCGCGTGGTCAGCAATGCTGAAAGCGTTTGACGCTGGCGTGTTCGACACCATGATCGTCACCGAGACGTCCCGCATCACACGCAGCCTTGTCGACGTGCTCGACATACGACCGCCGCGCCGCAACATCCGAGTCGTCGTGATCCGCGAGGGCATCGACACTGAGCTCGATGACTTCATGCTCAAGCAGCTCGTGCTTCTCGCTGAACGCGAGGTCCGAATCAAGACGGAGAGAGCTGCTCGCTATGCCGTGGGGCGGCGGCTCGCGGGGCATCCCACGCCAGGCAAGCCCCCGCACGGGTACAGCTGGGTGCCGAGCATCGAACGAGATTCTGCCGGCACGAGGTACAGAGTCAACGACGCCGAAGCAGCAGACGTTCGACAGATCTTCCGCGAGTTCCTCGCAGGCGCGCCGCTTGCTCAGATCGCTCGAGACCTCAGCGAGGCTAACAGGCTGACGCGTCGAGGCGTTCGCTGGCAGTCAACGACAGTTCGACGGGTCCTGCTGAACCCGCTGTACGCGGCGCTCCTCCCACCAGCTCAGCCGACGGGCGAGTTTGACGCGACCGCCATCGACCTTGAGGCCTGCACGCCGGGCGCATGGGAACCCATCATTGAGCGCGAACAGATAGTTGCAAGTCGTGGACGCCTGATCGGCGTGCGACCGAACCACAGCGGGACCGCACGAAAATGGCTCCTATCCGGGCTCGCTGTGTGCGCGATATGTTCGCGCTCCGTCCGTTCAGCCAGCGGCGAGACCCATCCCACAGCACGCAAGGGTGGCGGCGGCGCGGCACCGTCGCGTCGCTACCACGCGTATCGGTGCCCGAATGGTCACTTCATGCGCAACGGCGACATCATCGACCAGTACGTCTCAGAGGTCTGCATCGCGCGCCTCGCGGAGAAGGACGCGGCTGACTTGGTGGCACCGCGTTCAGAGTCAATCGACGTCGCGATGCTGAACTCGACACGCGAAGCGTTGAAGCGCCGCCGGCAGTCGATTGCGAGCTTTGTCGCGCGCGGGCTGATGACTGACACCGATGCAGACGAGAGCCTGATGAGTATCGCGGGCGAGCTGCAGACGATCGACGACCAGATAGCGCGCGCTGTTCTGAATGATCCGCTGGCTGAGCTGGCTCTTGTCGACGACGTCCGAGCTTGGTGGGATGCCGCGACTCTAGCTCGACGACGTCTCCTGGTCGAGACGCTCATGGTGGTCAGAATCCACCCGGTGGGCCACGGCAAGCGAGTGACGACTATCGACGGTGCCGCAGAGAGCGTCACATTGGAATGGACGAAGAGGTAAAGCTCTTCACGGTGCACACTCTTGAGGTACGTGGCGCAGGCTGATTGGCAGCGATCGTTACCCGCACCGATTCGTTGTTCGACGATGCCTTCCGTCCCCCGGTAGCGTCCCCTGCGGCGGACGACCGCGGTATGGCGCACCGCATGGCTCGGAACCAGCACCTGTACTTCCTGGTACACGCCTCGCATGAGCGGTTCAAGGTTGGCCTCGCGACGAACCCTCGGTTGCGCTGGGCCGGGATCCAGCCTCGTGCTCAGACAGATTTTGCGAGGTCGCTCGTATTCGACATCAGCAGCGAGGTGAGAGCCAAGTGGACCGAGGAGACGCTACACCGCGCGTTATCCGACTCGCGCTTCAGGATGTCCGCAAACATCGCCGGGCATACCGAGTGGTTCAACTTCGCTGCCTTTGACAGAGCGCGCGACTACGCGAGCTCGAACCGCGAATTTCTCGGCATCAGCGAGGGGTACACGATCCCCGCTCGGCCGCGCCCGCCCTCTGGAGGGGACGGACGTAATCGAACTTCGTCGCGAATGTCTTTAGCCGAGCGCATCGCCCTGTCGGTTCCGCGCAACGCGTCGACTGCGGACATGGTCGAGGCATACACATCATTGCTGATCGCTAGCGACGCACTTCTCGGGTCCGCGGTCGACGAGTTCGGAGAGATGAATCTCTATCTGCATCTAGGGCGTGTGGATTAAGTCGGTCTTGATCCAGATCAGCGTGGCGGCGAGAGCGATTGCGGCGCGGTAGGAGCGGGCTGTCTTGTCTGAGCGCATCGCGATGCCGCGCCATTGCTTGAGTTTGTTGAAGCAGCGCTCGACGACGTTGCGTCCCTTGTAGCGCTCCTGCTGGGCTTCCCCGAAGTCGATGGGCCGGCCAGGCTTCCTGCGGCGGTGCGCGATCTGGTCGTCGCGTTCCGGGATCGTCGCGGCGATCTTCCGCTCCCGCAGCCACGCCCTGTTCTTCTTCGACGGGTAGCCCTTGTTGGCGAGCACCCGATCCGGGCGCCGCCTCGGACGGCCGACAGCTCGAGGGACGTGGATCTGCTCGAGTGTGGCGGTCATCATCGTGGTGTCGTTGATGTTCGCGCCGGTGATCACCCAGCTCAGCGGACGTCCACGCCCGTCGCAGACGAGATGCACCTTGCTCGTCAACCCGCCACGGGAGCGGCCGATCCCGTGATCAGGCGGCTCTTCCCGCGGATTCTTGTGATTCGACACAGCCCCCTGTGTCGCGGCTGAGGGTCGCGCCATGCTGGTGCACGCGCGCGATCGTCGAGTCGATCGACACCACCCAGTCGAGCTTGCCGGCCTCGTCCGACTGCTTCTGCACCTCGGCGAGCAGCCTCTCCCAGGTGCCGTCCTCGGCCCACCGCGCGAACCGCTTGTAGATCGAGTTCCACTTCCCGAACCGCTCCGGCACATCCCGCCAGGTCGCCCCCGTGCGGTACTTCCAGGCCATGCCCTCGACCGCGAGACGATGATCCGTCCACGGCCGCGACCTGCCGACCGGCACCGGCATCAACGGCTCCAGAACAGCCCACGGGCGTGAGGAACGAACTGGTGACAGGTTCGGTTTAGGCCGCGAGTGTGAGCGGCTCGGCTAGCTTGGCTTCGAACTCGATGGGCGTCAAGCCGCCGAGGGTGTCCTGGGCGCGCTGGTGGTGGTACTTCCGCTCGATCCAAACGACGATGGCGAGTCGCAGCTCTGCCGGGTCGCCCACCGTTGCTGGTTGAGGGCGTTCGTTTGCAGCAGTGACCAGAACGACTCCATGGCCGCGTTGTCCCCCGCAGCGCCGACTCTTCCCTTCGATCCGACCATGTCGTGGCGGCGCAACTCGCGGGCCATCGCGCGGCTGCGGAACTGGCTGCCCCTGTCGGCGTGCAGGATGCAGCCGGCGACCTCACCGCGGCGCGCGACAGCATTTCGGACGGCGTCTACGGCGAGTTTCGCGGTCATCCGATCTGAGATCGAGTACCCGAAGATTCGGTTGGAGAACACGTCCTTGATCGCGCAGCAGTAGAGCTTGCCTTCGCTCGTCCAGTGCTCCGTGATGTCCGTGAGCCAGAGCCGGTTCGGTGCATCGGCGCGGAACACGCGCTGGACGTGGTCGTCGAACACGGGCGGCCCGGCCTTCTTCCCCTTCCCGCGTCGCCGGCGTTGCGCGGACGAGAGAATCCCCGCCTGCGAGCACAGCTTCCACGCCGTCCGCCGGCTCATCCGCCACCCTGCTCGGCGGGCCTCGTCGGCGAGGTATCGGTAGCCGAACGTCGGGTCCTCGTGGTGCGCATCATGCAGCGCGTTGATCCGATATGCGCGGAGCACGTCAGCGTCCCGGACGGGGTCGTTGCGCCACCGGTAGTAGGGCTGGCGGGCGAGCTTGAGAACCCGGCACGACACCGTCACGGGGATCCCCGCGTCGGCGAGCTCAGATACGAGCGGGTACGTCATTTTGGGGAGCCACCAAGCCGCAGGTTCGCCTGCGACAGATACGCCGCCGCACGGCGGAGGACCTCGTTCTCCTGCTCGAGCAACCGGATCCGCTTCTTCAACTCCCGCGCCTCGGCGGCGTCCGCGGCGGTCTGGCCGGGACGGTTACCGTCTTCGACGTCGGCTTGACGGAGCCAGTTCTGCAACATCGCTTCGCTGATACCGAAGTCGGCGGCGATCTGTTTGATGGTGACGCCGCTCTCGCGGCTGCGAGCAACCGCAACGACGTCCTCGCGGAACTCTCTGGGATAGGGGCCGGGCATGATGACATCCTCCCCGTCAGCGCCTCCCGGCACTAACGATCAGTTGTCACCAATCCGTTCCCCACGCCCTCCCGTCGCTGGTCGCTCACCGGGGGTCGATCACGAAGCGCACTATCGCCTGGGCTATCGGACAGCTACGAGGCGAGCACGCGACCATCGCTGGGCTCGCCCGTCAGCTCGGAACATCGTGGAAGACCGTGTGGCGCGCCGTCGAGCCCGAACTCGTGTGCCTCGCCGCGGACGAATCCCGGTTCGATGGCGTCACGACGCTCGGTGTCGACGAGCATGTCTGGCATCACGTCGATCCACGCAAGCGCGGTCCGAAGGAACTGACGGGGATGGTCGACCTCACCCGCGACGAGCACGGCCGGGTGCGTGCGCGGCTACTGGATCTCGTACCCGGCCGGTCCGGGAAGGCCTACGCGACTTGGCTCGGTGAGCGCGGCGACGCGTTCCGGAAAACGTGGAGGTGGCGGCGTTGGATCCCTTCGCCGGATACAAGACCGCGATCAACGACAAGCTGGAAGACGCTGTCGCGGTGCTCGACGCGTTCCATGTCGTGAAACTCGGCACCGCCGCGGTCGACGAGGTCCGCCGCAGAGTGCAACACGACACGCTCGGCCACCGCGGACGCAAGGGTGAGCCGCTCTACGGGATCCAGACCATCCTGCGCGCCGGAGCGGAGAACCTCACCGACAAGCAGCGAGTTAGGCTGGCCGCGGCGATCGAGGCAGATCCTGCGCACGACGAGGTGTTCGTTGCGTGGCAGTGCGCGCAGCAACTGCGATCCGCCTACCACGCGAAGGATCTCGCCGAGGGCCGCCGAATCGCGGAGCGAGTCGCCGAGACATTCCACACCTGCCCGATCCCGGAGATCGCCCGCCTCGGTCGCACCCTGCGCCGGTGGCGGTCAGCGTTCCTCGCGTATTTCGCGACCGGGCGCGCGAACAACGGCGGCACCGAGGCGATCAACGGAATCATCGAGCTGCACCGGCGCCTCGCCCGCGGCTATCGCAACCGGCACAACTACCGCCGCCGCATGCTCCTCGCCGCCGGCGGCCTCACCCCATGACCCCCACCGAATGTCCGAAGAGCCACTTTGCACCGGGCTGAGATGCAACTAGTATCTATCTTGTTCATCAGCACGGGGACGGGGTCATGGAGCATCAGGAGACGGAGGCATCCGCCGCGGATGCCGCGTACGCGAAGGTCAAGGAGCGGATCCTCGACGGCGATCTCGCCGGCGGGACGATGGTCAGCGAAGGAACGATCGCCGACGAACTCGGGATGAGCCGCACCCCCGTCCGCGAGGCGTTCCTGCGCTTGCAGGTCGAGGGGTGGATGCGGCTGTACCCCAAGCGCGGTGCGCTGATCCGCGATGTGACGCCGGGAGAGCTCGACGACGTCGTCGAGGCGCGCATCCTCATCGAGACCGATGCCGTGCGGCGGCTCGTCCGTGACTCCGAACGGGTGCAGGACGTCGTCGACGAGCTCTCCGACATTCTCGACGAGCAACGCCGCGCGTACGAGGCATCCGACCTCGCGCGGCTCGCCGAGGCAGACACGGCCTTCCACGCCCGGATCGTCGCGGCCGGCGGGAACGCCCTGCTCGCAGAGTTCTTCGCGACGCTGCGCGATCGGCAGAGGCGGATGCTCGCGTGGTCGCTCTGGCGACGCGACGACCGAGCCGAGCAGGTGCTCGATGATCACGGATTGCTCGTCCGCCTCATCGGCGATGGCGAGACCGCGGCGTTCGAGGTGGCACTCGGCCGTCACATCAAGAAGACCCACCGGGAGCTGCTGTCATGAGTGAGATGTCCTCCGAGGGAGCCGCCGCCGGAGAGCGGATCGCGATCGTCCCCTGGATGCGCGTGAGCGCTGCCCTGTTCGCTGTCGCGTGGGGTGGAAACGAGTTCACACCGCTGCTCGTGATGTACCGCCAGATCGACCAGATGAGCGCCTTCAGCGTGAATGTACTGCTCGGGGCATATGTCCTGGGCATCGTGCCCGCGCTCCTTCTCGGCGGCCCGCTGTCCGACCGGTACGGCCGCCGACCGCTGTTCGTCCCCGCCCCGATCATCGCGATTGCGGGCAGCACGCTCCTCGCCGTCGGGGCTTCCTCGATGCCGCTCCTGTTCGCCGGGCGGGTGCTGTCGGGTATCGCGCTGGGGCTCGTGATGGCAGTCGGCACGAGCTGGGTGAAAGAGCTCTCCGAGCCTCCGTTCACGACCCGCGCCGTCGACGGCCGTGGCGCCTCACGCGCTGCACTCGCACTGACGTCCGGGTTCGCGCTGGGCGCCGGATTCGCTGCGGCGCTCGGGCAGTTCGGCCCGATCCCCACCGCTTCGCCCTACCTCCTGCACATCGCTCTCACCCTCGTCGCGCTCGTGCTGCTGTGGGCGGCGCCGGAGAGCCGGCCGCGCCGAGACACCTCTGGGCCGCTCCTCGCCGACCTGCGCATCCCCACCGCGATGCACCGCCGGTTCCTCCTCGTCGTCGTCCCGATGGCGCCGTGGGTCTTCGGCACCGCCGCAAGCGCGTACGCGATCCTGCCGGGCCTCATGATGTCGCAGGCGCCGGGACTGCAGATCGGTGTGTCGGGTCTGCTGTGCGTCGTCGCGCTCGGCTGCGGTGTCGCGGTGCAGCGGTTCGCCGCGAAGGTCGACACCCCGCTGTCGGCCCGCGGCATCGGGATCGCGCTGACGGTCACCGTTCCCGCCATGATCCTGGCCGCCGTCGCGGTGAGCCTCAACTCGCTCGCCTGGGCGTTCGTGGCCGCCGCGGCACTCGGCGCGGCCTACGGCATGCTGCTCGTCGGGGGACTGCGCGAGATTCAGCGGATCGCCGGTCCGCGCGATCTTGCCGGACTCACCGCGGTGTACTACTCACTGACGTATCTCGGGTTCTTCATCCCGGCGATCCTCGCCGCGCTCGGCGCGTGGATCCCGTACACGACGATGTTCCTCGCCGGCGCGGTCCTGGCGGCGGTCAGCGTCGGGATCGTCGCGCTCAGCTGGCGCCGGCACCTGCCGGCGGCCTGATGAGGAACCGGCCGGGCGCGGCGTCCTCGCGAAGACTTCGCAAAAAAGGGGGCGCGGGAAGGACATGTCCTCCCCGCGCCCCCTTCGGATGCATCAGTTGTAGAGCATTCCGCCGTCCACGAGCAGCACCTGGCCGGTCACGTAGTCGGCCTTCTCGCTTGCGAGGAACGACACGACGTTCGCGACGTCTTCGGGCGTCTCGATGCGGCCGAGGGCGATGCTCTCGACGTTCTCCTTGAGGTTCTGGCCCCGCGGCTTGCCGTTGATCTCCGACAGCTTCTCGTCGATGAGGTCCCACATGCCCGTGCCGACGATGCCGGGAGCGTACGCGTTGACGGTGATGCCCTTCGGGGCGAGCTCCTGCGCCGCGACCTGCGTGAGGCCGCGCACGGCGAACTTCGACGCCGAGTACGCGCCGAGGATCGGGAAGCCCTTGATCGACGCGATCGAGGCGGCGGAGATGATCTTGCCCTTCACACCGAGCTCGATGAACTTGTCGGCAGCGGCCTGGATGCCGAAGACCACGCTGTTCACGTTGATGGAGAAGATCTTGTCGAGCTCTTCCGCCGTCACGTCGAGGATCGGCTTGACCTGCGCGATGCCCGCGTTGTTCACGATGACGTCGAACCCGCCGAGCTGCGTGGCGGCTGCGTCCACAGCGGCGACGACGTCTTCCTTCTTCGACACGTCTGCAGCCACGAAGATCGCACGGCGGCCCAGCGCCTCGATCTCCGCGACGACGCCGCGCGCCTTCTCCTCCTGGAACGTGAGGTCTGCGACGGCGACGTCGAAGCCGTCCTTCGCGAGCTGGAGCGCGATTCCGCGACCGATTCCCTGACCTGCGCCCGAGACGAGAGCGACCTTGGCAGTGGACATTCCGACTACTCCTTCATTGTTCGATGAAGCGCTGTCGCGCTCCGAGAGAAGGTCGCCCGAAGGCACGTTGCTCGGCGCCGCACGACCCTCGACATCCTCGCAAAACTCATCGAGTCGGACGGAGATGGCAAGTATGCTCGCGAAGACCGCGTCCACGAGCTGCTTTTCCCCTTGCGCAAGGACTCGAACGATGTCGGGGTCGATGCGTCGAACCTGTGGATTCTGGACGAGCGGCTCGTCTTCCACACTACCTCGCGTCCGACAAGACTCTCAAGAGCATGCCCGTCACGGACGACGCCTCGACGAACCGACCGGACATACTGGCGACACGCGTGCTCGAGGCGGACTCGCCCGTGCTCGCGACCGCGGGGCAGAAGTTGCCGCTGCAGTCGATCGTCGTCGTCGAGCTCAAGCGCCCCATGCGCAACGACGCGACGACGGAGGACAAGAACCCCATCGCGCAGTGCCTTGACTACGTCGCGCGGGTTCGCGAGGGCAAAGTAACGACGGCAACCGGGCGGCTGATTCCGTCGAGCGCGCAGGAGCCGCCGGCCTTCTGCTACGTCATCGCCGACCTGACGCCAACGATGGAGCGCATGTGCAAGCTGTCGAACTTGACCAAGACGCATGACGGGCTCGGGTACTTCGGCTACGTCGAGCCGTACAAGGCGTATGTCGAGGTCATCAGTTTCGACGGCCTCGTCAACGCGGTCACGGAGCGGAACAGGGCGTTCTTCGACAGGCTCGGCCTACCGTCGAGCTAGGCGAGTCTGATTGCTGCGTCGATCTATGGGGTGAGGGCAGTGGCCGACATCGCGGTCCGAACTATCGCGGTCCGAACTATCGCGGTCCGAACTATCGCGGTCCGAACTATCGCGGTCCGAACCTACCGGAGTCCGAAAGTACCGCGGTCCGAAACTATCTGATGCGCATCTTCTACAATGAGGATGCGCGTATGCACATGCATACGCACACGCACACTCCTTGGACGCCGTAGCGAGCTTCCGGGCAGACGGTCGCAGACGTCGTCCCCCTGGCTCGTTTCCCCGCCCATCAAAAAATGAACGACCGCGGACTAGCTCGGATCAAGGCGACATCCCCTCAGCATCATGACGCGCTTGTGATGCAACTGGATATAGGGAGCTTAGAGATGACGCAACCAGGACAGACCACCACGACTTCGCACGAAGCGATCGATGCGTTCAAGAGAATCGTCGGCGACGAACATGTACTGACCTCTGAGCGTGCCACGATGCCATTCAGCAAAGGCTATCGATTCGGCGGAGGACCAGTCTTCGCCGTGGTGCGCCCCGGCACGCTGGTCGAGATGTGGCGGGCGCTGCAGGTATCCGTCGACAACAACCTCATCGTCATCCCGCAGGCATCGAACACGGGCCTGACTGGTGGATCCGGCCCCGGCTTCCAAGACTACGATCGCCCCATTGTGATCATCTCGACTCACCGCATCGATGAGGTGCACCTCATCAACGACGCGCGCGAGGCGATCTCGCTCGCGGGCACCCCGCTGACACACCTGACCGACGCGCTCGCCAAGCACCAGCGCGAGCCGCACTCGGTGATCGGGTCGACAACAATCGGCGCCTCGGTCATCGGCGGCATCGCGAACAACTCGGGCGGCAGCCAGATTCGCAAGGGTCCGGCATTCACGCGCGAAGCGATCTTCGCCCGCGTCAACGACGACGGCAAGGTCGAGCTGGTCAATCACCTGGGCATCTCGCTCGGAGACGACCCTGAGGTCGCACTCGACCGTCTACAGCGCGGCGAGTGGTCTCCCGAGGATGTCACCCCAGCTCCCGAAGACTCGAACGAGACCGAGTACGCCGAGCACTTGCGCAAGATCGTGCCTTCGCCTGCTCGCTACAATGCGAACCCCGAGTACCTGTTCGAGGCATCCGGCTCGGCCGGCAAGCTGATGGTGTTCGCGGTGCGCACCCGCACCTTCCCTCGCGAAGTGCACCCGACCGTGTTTTACATCGGCACGAACAACACGCACGAGCTCGAAGAGATCCGTCGGTTGTTCCTCGAAGCGGACATGCCGCTGCCTATCTCTGGTGAGTACATGGGCCGCAGTGCCTTCGACTTGGCCGAGAAGTACGGCAAAGACACCTTCGTCTTCCTGAAGTTCATGAGTCCAGCGCTGCAGACGCGCATGTTCTCGTTCAAGACGTGGGCCAACGGCTTGTTCTCGAAGATTCCCGGCATTGGTCCGACCTTCGCCGACACGGTATCGCAAGCCATGTTCAGCGTGCTGCCCAACCAGCTGCCCAAGCGCATGATGGAGTACCGCAACCGTTTCGAGCATCACCTGCTGCTCACCGTCAGCGAGTCGCAGAAGGCCGCGAGCGAGAAGATGCTCAAGGAGTTCTTCGCAGAGCCCGAGCACACTGGTGAGTTCTTCATCTGCACGTCTGATGAAGAAAAGAGCGCGTCGCTCAACCGGTTCGGCGCGGCCAGTGCCGCCACTCGCTACGCCGCGTTGAAGCGCCGGCACATCGCAGGGCTCATCCCCATCGATGTGGCCCTGCGTCGCGACGATTGGAACTGGCTCGAGGTGCTGCCGGAGGAGATCGACGACCAGCTTGAGGTCAAGGCGTATTACGGGCACTTCTTCTGCCATGTGATGCACCAGGACTATGTCGCCAAGCAGGGCGTGGATCCCGAGGCGCTGCACGACCGCATCCAGCACCTGCTGGAGGAGCGCGGCGCGAAGCTGCCCGCCGAGCACAACTACGGTCGCATCTACAAGCTGCCGGAGTCCATGGAAGAGCACTTCAAGGAGCTCGATCCGACGAATACGTTCAACGCCGGTATCGGCGGCACGTCGCCGCACAAGGACTGGGCCTAAGTCCCCAAGGTAGCGCGACGCCGTGAGAGCCTGAGCGATGTCTTATCCATCTCGGGTGGACCTAGGCCGTGTTGATCAAGAGGCGGGGCCGGGCGCGGCCAGTGATTCCATCCGACGGGAAGGTCGCGGAGGACGGGCTTGGCGTCTTTGAGGCGCTGGGCAGGAAGATCTTGGGAGCGGGATTTCCCGGAGCTCGCGCCGTCGGGATAGGTGAAGGCGTAATCGACCCAGGGGCGAAGTCCGCGTTCGATCGTCTCTCGGTAGTTGCCGCTGACGGTCGCGAACACTTGCTGCTCGAGTTCATCGGCTTCGGCCTCCCAGTTCGAGTCGCAAGCGTCGCAACCGCAGACTGGGTAGTGGAAGTCGTGCAATAGTCCCGCGTGCATGTAGATCCCCGGATAAGCGGTGAAGACCAACGTCAAGGACGCGCACTTCGGATCATTAGGACGTATCCGCACCGCGCGCACCACATCATGAAACGCGGGACGCAGCAGATCCGCTGCCACCTCAACACCCTCATCGACCTCGACGTCATACGTCTCTCGGAGGTGGGCGATAAGGGCGTCAGCGACAACGTGCAGCGGTGCGAACCGCTCGGGATGCGTGTCGACCGAGTAGGTGTCTTCCGGAGGTGACCCGTGCCACCGACTCCCGTAGTTGATCACCGCGCCGTCAGCATCGCGGAACACCGGCGCTTCGATCAAAGGGCGAACGTAGGAACTCATCCCGTCATCCTGCCGCATCGGCGCGGCGCCGGCCGGCCTATGGCCAGGCCGGACGGGACAGGTCCGTCTTCATCCAGATCAGCGTCGCAGCGAGGCTGATCGCGGCACGATAGTTGCGAGCGAGCTTGTCCGAACGCATCGCGATGCCGCGCCACTGCTTGAGCTTGTTGAAGCAGCGTTCGACGACGTTGCGGCCCTTGTAGCGTTCCTGCTGCTGATCGCCGAAGTCGATCGGTCGGCCTGGCTTCTTGCGGCGGTGCGCGATCTGATCGTCCCTCTCGGGGATCGTGGCCGCGATCCCTCTCGTGCGCAGCCATGCACGGTTCGCCTTCGACGGGTAGCCCTTGTCGGCGAGCACCCGGTCGGGGCGGGTGCGCGGCCGGCCCTTCCCGTCGCGGGGCACGCGGATGTCCTCAAGCACGGCGGGCATCATCGTGGTGTCGTTGACATTCCCACCGGTGATGACCATGCCCAGCGGCCTTCCGCGGCCGTCGCAGACCAGGTGCAGCTTGGTCGTCAGGCCGCCACGGGAGCGTCCGATCCCGTGATCAGGCGGCTCGAACCACGGATTCTTGTGATTCGGCAGGGCCCCCTGTGTCACGCTTCAGTGTCGCGCCGTGCTGATGCACACGTGCAATCGTGGAGTCGATCGAGACGACCCAGTCGATCTTCCCGGCGGCGTCGGCCTGCTTCTGCACCTCGGCCAGCAGCTTCTCCCAGGTGCCGTCCTCGGCCACCGGTTGAACCGCTTGTAGATCGAGTTCCACTTACCGAACCGCTCCGGCACGTCCCGCCACGGCGCCCCGGTGCGGTACTTCCACGCCATACCCTCGACCGCGAGGCGATGATCCGTCCACGGCCTCGACCTCCCGGTCACCGTCGGCATCAACGGCTCCAGCACGGCCCACACCTCGTCCGAGATCTCCTGCCGCGTCACCGTTCAAGACTCGCCCAGCGGAGAGTGAACCCTCTTGATCAACACGGCCTAGACGGCATCGCACTAGAGGAGGTGCTTCTAGCGAGGAAAATACCTTGGTGGGAAAACGGCCCTGGACTCGCGCGCATCTTCGGAACCATCGTCTACGACAACGCGTTTATCCGGCTTGGCATCATTTCGCCGTTCAACGGTTTACCGAAGCGTGGCGGCTTCGCTCCGTGGATACCAACAGCCCCAGGATTCGAACGAGTTCGTTCAGCTCTTGACCGCCTGATAGCAGCGACGCCCAGCCTTCACGTTACGCACCCAGCACGCGTCCTGGATTCCCACGCATTCTGGCCGTAGCCAACTCTCCGCGAGCCTCGGTAGAGGCGTCGGAGGGCCGGCGATACGAGCGACGTTGACCGCGCCCTTCCGACATGCCAAGGGTTCGACTGCAGCGAACGAGCCGATGATGCGAGGTGGCCTCCGGCTGGACCCGACGTGACCACTATGTGGCCACAACGGCGAGCACGACACTTGCGGTGGCCAGCACATGGTCACCTTGGAGCCATTAGAAGGCCAGCTCAGGGTCACCTATAGGTCCTCCTCTTTGCGGGTCATCAGGTGGCCACTATGTGGTCACCGGTGGCCTCATAGTGGCCACGGGAAGACCACCAGGCTAGGTTGCCGCAGCACGCGGTCCGCGTTCGCGCGAATGCCCCGCCGAGCAGTCGGATGCGTCAACGCCACCGCTGCGTCTCGAGGATCTCCTCGAGCTCGTCAATCCCGCCGCCAGCACGGAACCATTCGACTGGCGTGTGCTTGCCCTCGATCACCATAGTGTCCTGGGGCGTGGACATCAGCCCGGATACGGAGATCCAGTGCTCCTCTTCGAGGAGCGCGATAATCTCGGTCAGACGCGGCAAGAGTTTGCCGGGCGACGACAGGCTGAACTGCCACCACGGGAAGCGACGCTGACCCGCGACCTCGACTGCGTATAGCCTCCCCTCGGTCACGAAGTCGTTGAGTTCCGGGTCATTGAGATCCAAGAAGCCACGGACGTCGTCGTCCGACATAGTGCGGTGAAGGCCCGCGACCAGGGCGTTCGCCGCACCCGCCGGCAACGCGCCCCGTCGGACTCGTGAGGCGATGTCTTCGAACTCTTCGCGAGTGAAGTCACCAGATGAGATCAAGTACTCGGCCTCCTCCGGGGTAAGAGATGGCTCGTCCGTCATTGGACGCTCGGCAAGGAGCGACTCGGCCAACGCCCGGGCGATGTAGTCACCGTCCCCATTGACGCGAGCGATTGCATCCTCGAGGGCGTGCATGGCCTCCTTTGAGGGGCGAGGCTGCAGGCGAACGGTAGCTTTCGGTTGCGATTCATCAGCGGTCATACGGCCAGCGTAAGAGTAGCCGCGGACGTAGAGGAGGAGCAGTCGCTCTCGCCTGCCCCTCCTCTTCGCGAGCTCTAGAGCTCGAGCGCGTCTCGGGGCTTTTCGACGTGAGTCGGAGCTGGCCCGAGCTTGGCTTTGATCTCGCTACGCATCCTGATCCGATCCTCTTCAAACCGCTTCCGAATCGGCTTCCCATTGATCGTCGTCTTATCTAGCCAGCGCTCGAAGAACGGCGGGAGGCTTTCGAGCCGCTGATTGTTCAGTGCCAGGCGTTCGCGCTCGGCCGCGGCTTCTTCGCGAGCACGTTCTGCCGTCAGATGCACCTCACGAGCGCGCAATGATGTGGTTCTCGCCGCCGCGGCTTCATCCGCCGCTCTCGCGCGCGCGGCAGCGGCTTCCCTTTCGCGCTCAGCAGTCTGCGCCTCTCGTGCCTCGAGCTCCTTCTCTCGCTCATCCAGCGCGGTGGAGCGCTTAGCCAGGCTCTTGTTTCTCTGCAAGCTCACGTCGAGCTCGAACTCGAGCGCGCTCGTCGCATCACGTAGCCGGTCCGCCTTCGACTGGAACTCACTGCTGCTGAGGTGCTCGCGCGATCGTTCGGTAACCCGATACTCGACGTCGTAGCCTGCAGCGGCCACGGCGTCCCGAACTCCCCGGTGCTGCCGTTTGAGATCCGCCGGCCCCTTGAAGAAATCCTTCTGGGCGAGCCGTCCGTCCGGCGTGATGGGAGTAATCATGACCTGCAGGCCGGGAGACACCTCATCTAGGTGCATCGACATGCCGATGATGTTCTCTTCTCCGAACTCGCCACGCGCCCAGCGGATCGCAGCATGCGTGTACTCGGCGGCTTGCCGATTCAACCCCTCTTCGCGCCAGTCGGGGTTGTGTTCTTCAAACCACTTCGGATCGAGCTGGAGTACCACACCTCGGATGAGCACAGCATCCTTCCGCAGCGCACGCGTAACCGTGCTGAGACGCTGCTGAAGATAGTCATCGAACTCGTCGCTCGGCGGCCGACCGTCGACAGACTGGGGACGCCTGTAGCCGCCGTTGCCGTCGTTCACGAAGGTGCTGTTGAGCTTCGTCCGGTCGGGCACGATGTTGCGATTGGCCTGAGGGAATGAGAAGCCGGCCGCTTGATCCACGTCTCTCGCGATGTGTCGGAAGAAGGCCTTCGCGTGCCCTCCGCGCCCCACCTTGTGGGACACGTCGTAGGTCATCGTGTAGCTCATGCTTCGCTCCTCTCGACCTCTTCCGTGGTCTGTTCCGTCCTCGACGCAACAGACCACGGAGCCTCCGGCGGCTCTCCCGAGGGGCTTCTCCTGTCGCTCATCCGAACACCACCCCTGTGCTTCCTTCGGTGGGTGGTGTTCTCCTTCGCGTCAGAAGAAGGTGTAGCCCCATACACTTCTGAGCCCGCTTCGCTCGTCAGAAGCTCCTGGTGCCCTCCGGGGGCCGCTGCGCGGGTGAGGCAGCAACAGTGTCGACGAGCGCTCATGACGCACCTCCCGAGGCCGGCAGGTTGAGACTGCCGATGCCCGAGGTCATCATCTGCGAGAGCCAAGGCTCAAGCTCTGAGAGAGGCAGCATCTGAGACGTTCGCTCCGGTCGACGAGCGTTCTTCCAGTCACCTTCGCTCACCGTGCCGAGCCCCCATCGCGCGAGCCACTCGAGACGCTCGGCGACGCTGAGCTCGCGAGCCGCCAGCGTTGGAATCGTGACGATGCCCTGTCGGTGCGCCATGACGATCGACATCAACACTGCGCGGCGAGGGGTGACTATCCTGTGGCCCCTCCCATGGGCGAACCGGACGTGCCACTCCCTCCATTCATCGACGATCCGCAGGCATCCAGTGTTCGCAATCTCTCGCGCGATGGCTCGCGCGCGAAGGCAATCCTCGATGCTTTCCCATGGAGCCGTCGGGAAGGTCGCCATCTCGTGCGTCGATCCGTCCGGCAGAGGCACTGCCTCCGGAACCATCGATGCCATCAAAGGCCGACGCTTGAGATCGAAGTCCATGCTGACGGCTCGTTCGACGGTGGATGGAATGAAGTCCTTGCGTCGTTCTTTTTTCGAAAGCTCCTGGAAACTCGGAAATCGACGGTACGCGTTCTCGACTCGGCCTTCGCGAGTGACGACGTTCGCCAGAAGCTCCTCACGATCCTCGCGACTATCGGCGGCGATACCGTCGGAACGCTTCAGCCCGTTGTGCGCACATACTCCGTTCGGAAGGAGCGAGACGTTACCGCGGGTGGTGAAGTTCACCAGGTCGTCTTGTTCGTGCTTGGCCTCCCAGATGGTCGGGTCACCAGTGAGCGCTGTCCGCGCTTCCCTGAGGTGGCCAGCGAGACCGTAGAGATCAAGTGCCTCGACATCACTGACTGTCCAATCGGTGATAAAGCCATCTGTCGTGACCGAGAACACCTGACCGCCTCGTTCAGCGATCTGATTCATCGTTGCCAACAGCTGGGCCCGGACGAGGCTGGTGGTGGTCGCAGCGTGGGAAGGGCTCGAGATCGCGGACCCACCCACGTTGTCCATTTCCTGCTTGTAAGCGTCCCACGAGCGCTGTTCAGCGACGTCCTGGGCGGTCTTCCCGTAGATCGTGTTGACACTCGTCTTTAGTGTCTGCTCTTCAAGCGACCCCTTCCCGAAGAGACGTTTGGCGGTCGCTCGGTCCTCAATCAGCTGACGCACACCATGACGCAACGAAAGGCTCAACGAGCCATCGAAGCGGCGAGCGGCTCGCCCGGCGAACCCGATCTGGCAGAAGACGGTCGCGCCGAGCTTGAGAGCGAGCCAGAGTTCAGGACCGCAGACCCAGGTCCCTGCTACCCCTTCGCTCGTGCGCGGATAAATGAGTGTTCCGTCCCCCACGATCGGGAGCGTCGGATAGGTGACGCTCTCGGGGAAGTCGAACGACACAAACCCGACGAATGATGAGGTCGGCTCCGGCACGTCATCGGGAGTCAGCTGCCGTTCATGGATGACGTTCTCGATGCACCCCGTCTCCCAGTCGAGATCGGGTACAAGCGCCATGGCTGTGGGGTACGCGTTCTTCGCATCAATATCGATGGTGCGGATTGGGTAGTACCCCGGGGAGGGACAGGCGTTCAAGCCCCCGTGATACGCAGAAGCGAAGGCTTTGCTGAGCTGAGCCGCGGCGCCATCGACAGGCGCCCGACCCCGCTTCGCGTAAAACGTCAGCTCGTCGCCTTCCTCGACCACATCCACCGCTTCCTCCTCCACGAGCCCCGAGAATGCGAGCCTGAACTCTTTTGGCGTAGTAACCCCGAAGTAGTCCGACCCCGAGGCAACAAGGGACGCGGCGGCGCCACCGCCGAGAGTTACGGGAGGGAGCACGCCTTCGCCCCAGATTCGCGCAAGGAACTCCACGACGATCTCCGCGTCGTTCACGCCGTAGTCGAGAAATTCGCTGAGATGATGCTGGCGGTACTCAGTCATCCGCGAGATCCAGTCGCCGGGCACTTCGAGCTTCTCGATGCCAGCGGCCGCGCCAATGGCCGCGAGTGTCCTCTGCCCTGCCGGAGCGTGGGTCATCGTGTCGCGCACAGTGACGCTCAGCGACCGCCACCAGCCGTAGTCGTCGCCTCGCTGATCGCCGTTCTGAAGGCGGAAGGGCAGAAGCGTGACGAGCCCGCCCGCAGCGGACGTCAGCCGCGTGAGGTGATCCGTGACCCGACCGCCGCCCCGGAATGTCGTGAGGTCTGCCGCGCCGAAGTGACAGGCGAGCACGATGGGAACCCGCCAGGGTGCGAGCGCAGACGCGCGCGCCTCCCAATCTCGAGGATCCGCGGCCCAGGCGCGAGCGGCGTCCCCGGAAGGCCCGGCGCCGGCGCGCTCAAGAACAGTACTTCGGCGCACGCCACGGTCGTCCACACCGTCCCGAACCAGAGGCGACTGCCACAGAGACGCAGCTCGAACGACCTCCCAGAGGGCAGTGTGCATACCGACGCGTCGCCCGTTGAGCGGCAGGATGACGACCTGAACCATCAGCGTCGGATCACTCAGATCGGGCGTCGCGAACTGCCAACTGTCAACGTTCCGCACCCCTCCGAGGGTCGTGAACTCCGTGTCGAAGCCCACGATGATCGCCCGGCGCTCAGTCCCCATCGAACGGACCGAGACAAGATCGCCGAAGTTAGCGCCCGCGGTGGCGAGAACACCGGAGCTCGCGCGGCCGGCGGACACGGGGTCATAAGCACGGGGACCCATAGGCGGCTTATGACCCCGCCGCGGGATCCGCGGAAAATCAAGGGTTTCATGCGCTCGCTTGCGCTCGATTGCTGGGGGTCTTGTCTGAAGACCCCCGCCAATTGAGCGCATCTGAGCGGTCGGAACTTGGCGCGGCACCCGGCGGCTTAGTACCTCGAACCGACCGCCTGCGTCCGTCAGCTCTTTCGCTTTCCAGCCTGTGTCAAAGGGGGTGTTCACGAGGCACCCCCGATGATCACGGCGAGCCGCTCGCGCTGCTCCGCGGTGAGGCGGGGAGCAGCCGCGACGACACGCGCGACCGCGGAGTCAATCTCTTCGGCTGCACGCGGGCGACCGATGGCAGTGGTAGCCATCGCATCGAGATGTGCGGACTGCACGTAGATTCGTCGGCCGATTCGTTCCGCTGGCAGCGTGCCGTCAGCGATCCACTTGCGAAGTGTCGAATATCCGATCCGTCGAGCGTTGGCAGCTTCCTGAAGGGTGAGTAGTGGCCGGGATTGGGTTACGGCGTGAGCAGGCAAGCCCGCTCCTCTCTTTCGAGAAGGAGCACCTGCATGTCTCACGGGACACCTGCCAGTGCCACCCCGCCAGGATCGCGCCTTTACGATCCGTTGTTCACCAGAGCGTTGACCCAAGGTTCAAGCATGCACTGGTGATCGCATTCGCCTTGGGCTTTGGCCTCTTCTATAAGACGGGCGGGCGGCCATCCCCGGTTCCGTCTGGTGCAGCCCGAAACTTTTTCGAACCGAGATAAACGTAACGTTCACGAGCGCTCGCGTCAACACAAATTTGCTCATTTATGAGTGGATAGCGCAGACGCGAGGCAGCCAGTATAGAACAAATCTTCGAATGTTGGTATCGTACTCTCGGCGGGAGAAAGGACGCCGGATGGGGACGAGTAAAAGGTTAGCCCCCTACTACGACATGCAAGCTCAGCACTAGGCCGTACTGGCGGCGGCTCGAGTCGGACCGTTGCAGTCGCTCTCCGATCGGGAACTGGCACTTCGGGAACAGCCCCTGACGATGTACCCGCAGCCGTACCGACGGGTGCGAGCATGGGTCCGCTTTGGTCCCGAGGCGATACGTGTAGACGCCAAACTCGCTCGCTCAACGCCCACTGCCGCTGGCATTGAGTTCCGGGCAGGCGACCGGGTCTTCCGTTGCTGGGTATGGGGGAACGCAGTTACCGCGTCCGACGATATCTAGCCCGCCCTATGCCAACCCCGCGTAGAGTCGCTCGTATGTGCGGCCGATTCGCGAACGACGCCAAGACTGACGAGCTGATCCGAGAGTATGTCGCGGAGGGCGGCAAGCCCGAGGACTGGTGGAAGACGTGGGCCGGCGCATACTCGATCGCCCCGACCCAGGGTACACCGATCGTCCGCGACCGCGGCGAGGCACGCATCCTCGAGCTCGTGCGCTGGGACTGGCAGAAGCCAGCGAACCGCCCCAAGGGCGCCCCGATCATCAACGCGCGCATGGAGAAGCTTGCGCAGGGCTTCTGGGCGCCGGCGTTCTCGGCCGCCAGGTGCATTGTTCCGATGCGGGGCTACTTCGAGTGGACCGGCGAGAAGATTCCGAAGACACCGCATTTTCTCCATGGCGATGGACTGCTCTCGGCCGCGGGACTGACCTGGTCCATGGAACTACCCAATGGTGAGAAGTCCCGCTGCTTCGTCGTCATCACCCGCGAAGCACGCGATGCCAGCGGCGAGGTGCACGACCGGATGCCCGCATTCCTCACGCCCGACACCTGGGACGCCTGGCTGACACCGGAGAAACTCACCGGCGACCGCAAGGCTGAGACCCTGGCGATGCTCGAGCACACCTCGAGCGACGTCGCCTCCACGATCCGTGAGCACATCGTCGACCGCAAGATCAGCAACAGCCGCACCGTCGATCCGACCGACCCGACTCTGCTGGAGCCGGTCAGCTGACCAATCATCGCCGCGATCCGTACAGCTCTACTGCCAGAATGAGCGTCATGTCTCTCACGCCTGACAACGTCAGTCCAGAGGTCTTCGCTCGGATGCTCATCGATCCCGAGCTGAGACCTCTCCTCGGCATGAACATCTCTGCCACAACGGCAGACACCGTCGCGGCGTCGCCAGGACTGACCGCGCACTACTACAACCAGTGGGCAGCTGGCGCCCGGGCAGCAGAGCCAGCCGTGGTCCCTGAGACCACTCATGCCCTGACCAGAGACCTCACCACATCACCGCGTCTCGCTGCGCCGCACGTCGTGCATCACGTCGACACAGCACGACCGACATCCACTGACGCAGCATCCAGCCTCCGACCACTCGATCTTCGCCTCGCAGTGCATGCCGTTGTCTGGCCGGCGGCGAGCCTCGTCATGGTCGGGCTCACCCTCATCCTCGCCATCGCGCTCGCCCGTAGTAACGATCGCAACCTCGGCCCGCAGGCGGCGATCTACTGGACAGGAGTAGGGTACTTCTTCGCGATCATCCTGGGGATCCTCGGGATAGTCTTCGGCATCAAGTCGATCCACCAGGGTCTTCGGTCCAAGATCGGTACGCCAAGACGTTTCGCAGCAATCACCTGGGGAACCATCGGACTGGTCGCCAGCGTCTGGTTAGTCCTCAGCTGGCTTGTCGGCTGGGTCACTCTCTGAAGGTCGAAGACAGCGACTCGCATGCACCTCGAGATCACTGCAACCACGCGCGAAACCCTCGTGTGGGCGCCGACCGTGCAGGCTGCGCAGGAGCTGCGGCGGGATCTCTCTGAAGACGGTTACCTCGTACTCGACGCAGACCCGCATGAGCTCGCCAGCTCCGGTCTCATCCCCGCGGGCGAGCACCTCGAGTTTGACCCGGCACGGATCTTCAACGTCTCGATCGGCTCGGATGCGAACGCGACGCTGCACGCGCTGACCGACTCAGGTTACGTGCTCGTCTGGCACCCTTGGCAGACCAGACTCGCCCGCAAGGTCTGGGGTGTCCCCGTCGCGATCCCCCGCAAGGGCGCACCACGACCTGGCTCAACGGAGAGCGCCACGCACTTCGGCACGACCGTGCGCAGCACCCGAGGCCTCGGCCTCCGAATCTCTCGCGAGACATACGCCCGGATCAACAAGCGCTCGTCCCTGTCGCGCATGTACCGCGAGGACAACCCCGCGTTCTGGGACGCGGTCGACGAGGACTACGACGACGCGGAGCACCGCATCCGTTCGGACGCCTGGTGCGAAGCGCAGCGCGCGGACGCGCTGCTGAACTTCGACCTGAACATGGCCCACTTCGCCTCCCTCGATCGCGAGGAGTTCGAGAGCGCACTGCAGTCGGCTGTCGCCACCCGGCGCGGCATGCGAGAAGTCACCGACCTGACGAAGTGGGACGGCGTTCCCGGGCTATACATCATGGTGCTCGACGAGTACGCCCAGGTGTACGTCGGCGTCGCGAACTCGTCGACGGGCATCGCGAAGCGCATCCGGCAGCACTGGACCCACCAGAAGGAGTTCGACCGTCTCATCTGGGGTGCCGTGGACGAATCGATCCTCTCGATCGACAGCTTCCGTGCCCTGGACACCACCCGCATCTTCGCCATGAAGACCGAGCGCTTCTTCGCAGGCGAGAACCCGCTCCTCGAGCAGTTCCCGAGGAAGTTCACGCTGAACCGCGTCATGGGCGGCAACGACGTCGTCCACCTCGCCGGCTTCCTCGGAGTCGGCGCCGTCATGCGAACTCGCGTGTTCGAGCGTCCCACTGAGCTGACCTAGCCCTCGCTCCTGGCGGATCCGCCTGTGGAGGATATATCGGGCGCGAGATCCCAGGCGTCTACAGTTCGAGCATGGTCCCGCACGTGTACGCCTCCCCGGACCCTGAGCCTCCCACCGACCGGGAGCTCTGTTCGCGGTGTGACCGCTCGATGGATTGGATTCGAGTCGAACCGGGATACCTCTGGCAGTGCTGGACATGCGGCGACATCAACTCCCCTCAACCGCAGAGCTCGTGACGCGGCGGCCGCGCGACGAGCGCCCCTACTGCAGCTCGCATCTCGACCGACTTCTCCCGTGAATGACCGGGCTTCAGCTTGAGCTCGCTCGTCCGGCTTCATCGACGATCCTTCGGCTCCAGCACCGCTCGCGCGAAGCGATGGCTTCGTTCAGCCGTGCTTGTCGATCGCGTCTGCGAGGGCTCCTGCAACCAGATTTCTCAAGGTGCCCTTGTGCGCCCATCCACTGGCGGAGGGTGCCAGGACGTACGCATCGATCGAAGACTCAGCCCCCCGCCCGAAGATCACGTGCGTCCCGGTCGTAAATTCGGCAAAAGCGACCTGCTGAGCCGACTCCGCAAACGGGGATGGCGTAGGAAGTTCGTGGATAGGCAGATCGAAGAAGCCGCCCGTACGGAACACCTGTTCTGCGTGCTGGCGAGCCATGCCGAGATCGATCCGAGGAGCCATGGGACGAAGCTGTCCCGGGTCGCAGATCGCGATCCCGTCCAGGACCACGAAGCCAGGCGCTGAGATCGTTTCGGGCGCGTACCCCCGATCAAAATCAGTGCGCGTGCGAGCACCCTTCACCACACGCTGCGGAAAAATGGGGAGAGGTACGAGCTCGTCGCCGCCGACCGGCACATACCTACTTCCGTGCAGTATCCATCCGACCTCGTCCGCTGTGAATCGCTTCGTCTTCGACGACCAATACTCGTGCGCGTCGCGCCACAACTCCTCGAGTTCGGCAATGAAGGCCCGTGCCTCATTGCCCTCCCGAGACTCCGCCTCAGCCCGCTCGAGGCGGATTCGCTCGACATCTGCACCGAAACCCATGGCGTCATTATGGCGTAGCCACGAAGATACTCTTCGCCTTCCAGTTCGAGCTCTTCTCGAAGTGCTGCGCCTGTCCCATGTCGCGGGCCTACTGACGAGGTCGGACGCGCGGGGTCATAAGCCCGGCGGTGCCGTGAGTGCTTATGACCCCGTGATGAACTTCCGCATGATTCCGCGGTTTTCATGCGCTCCCGAGTGCTCGATTGCTGGGGCACTCCGACGAAGCCCCCCAGCAATCAAGCGCATGAGCGGTCGCCTGAGCAGCGCCGCTCACCCAGGCGGTCTCCTCGTCGTCCCTGATCGTCAGGGTCCGCTAACCCCGGACGTCGGATCCCGAAGCTACACTGATACTTCGGCGGTCTGGACCGCCACGCTCCAAGTCCGATCCCCCACGCGGGTCGAACGCAGAGGACAACCAAGGCGGATCCAGAGCTGCAGTACCTGCCGAGTCACCTCCTCATGAGGACCTCGCAGGCGTGGGATGCGACGTCCAGAAATGAGTACGAGATGACCAACACCGACCGTCACCCGGCGATCTCCCGCGACGCGAAGGCCTGGCGCGATGCCGCCGGCGTGAAGCACACCGAGGCGCTGCGCCTAATCGAGGATCCGCTCCACCAGGGCATCCTCGGCGACCGCATCGTCGTGCGCGACCTGCTTCGGGTGCTCGAGGAGCACCCGATCATCGGCTCGAGGCACTCCTCGACCGTCTTCGGCCGCCGAGGTCTCATGGACGACGAGCCGATGGTCCACGAGCTCTCGGCCGACCTTCTGCGTGAGACTCTGCTCGCCGTCGAGTTCCTCCGGATGTTCACCCCGGTCAGCGCCTCCGACCAGCACGAGAGGAACGAAGTCGGCAGCTACACCCTCAAGCACATGGCTGAGGAGCTGCTCGGGCGCACCGTGGGCGGCTACCTGCCCAACGGCGCACTGATCTGGGCTGCCGCTGTACTCGGCCTCCCCATTCGCGAGAGCGGCGACGCCGGCGAGAGCCGCAACGTCACGGTCTACCTGCTGCGCGAGGAAGTCGACTTCATGCGCGCCGGCCACCCCGTGCGCATCGGACGCCGCAACGGCGCCCACTTCCAGCCTCCCGGCCACGCGCGCCTCACCGCGGTGATCGAGCGAGCCAGCAACGGCGATCCGTTCGACGACGAGCTGACAATCCCCGTGCAGGCACGCCCTGCGTGGTCGCCCTTCCACGTCTGGCTCTCCGAACAGAGCGGCCGCGACGGCTTCGAGGGACGATTCGCCAGCGACTACCTCGCCGGCGTCAACGCCAGCGACCACCGCCCGGCGGCATCCGGCAAGGACCTGCTGGAGATCCTTCGCGACGTCCGCATCGACCCCGAGTTCCTCGCCGCGGCGAAGGCGCTGGTCGCTGAGTACGAGGTGACCAGCTCGCGTGGCTGATCGTCGACATCCGAAGAGACGCCCGTACGCACCAACGGGCGTCTCTTCGTCGTCGTTTCGATCAGGGGATCCCCGTAGGTGACGGTTCGATCACTCTGGACGTCCCTAGCTGTACTGACCGGGGACGTTGATCGAACGGGGACGGTGCGCGGTGAATCGGACGAGCGACGGTCACGACTGATAGAGGGCGGACACTTGCCGAGCTCGTTCGGTGAGAGCCTCGCGAAGGGTTTCTGGAGAGATGACTTGCGCATCGATGTCGAGCTGCCATATCGCCCAGACCGCGTGGCGTAGGTCCTCGAATGCCACGTCGAGGCGAAGCCAGCCGTCGGGTTCTGGTTCTTCGACCCGGAGCGCGCGTGCGGTATTCAGCAGTTCTTCTCGTCGTGACGATCGGACTCTGACGATCACGGGTAGGTGGTTCTCGGAAAGGAACTGCGCGCTCCGTTCAGCCCAGATACGGTCGAGGTCGACTTGGGTGAGACGATCCGCTGCCTGGGGAAGCTGTTCGGCGCTCAGCATCCGCGACACTCGGTAGGTTCGGTCCTCGCCTGACTTCGCGGCGAGGAGATAGATGCGGCCGCGGACGGTGACGAGGCCGATCGGATCGACAGTGTGCGAGCGTGGTGGTTTGTCGGGGGGCGCGTAGTCGAAGCGGAGTTTTCTGCCGGAGAGCACGGCTCGGCGGACGTCGTTCATCACCCCCTCGGCCATGTCCTCAGAGATCAGCCGCCGTGAAAGCAGGTCGATCTCGGGTTCCACGAGAAATCGTCGGGCTGCATCGCCCACCTTCTCTCGGTGCGCCTCAGGTAATGCGTCGACGACTTTGCGCATAGCGGAGGCGAGTGGTGCGCTGAGCCCGAAAATCTTCTCACCGCGTCCCGAGCCGGCGGTAAGTAATGCAAGCGCTTCGTCGTGGTTGAGGCCGGTCAATTCGGTTCGGAACCCGGCCAGCAGCGAGAAGCCGCCGTGGCGGCCTCGGTCGACGTAGATCGGGACGCCTGCGGTTGAGAGGGCATCCATGTCGCGCAGCACCGTTCGCGTGGACACCTCCAACTCTGCCGAGATCTCGTCCGCTGTCATGCGGCCCCTCTGGCGCAGGAGGAGCACCAGCGACACAAGCCGATCTGCACGCATACGGACATCCTTGCCGAAATACACGACACAGGGTGTCGTGATTCGTCGAGAGAGTTGTATTCGAGCGTCGGTCATGGCGCTCGTACGCCGACGGACGTCGGCGGGAGAACCGAATGGAGTGGCAATGGAACGGACAGCAGTCAACCCGGTGACGTGGTCTCAGGAGATGGGTTTCAACCAGGGCGAGGTCGTATCTGGGGAGACGCGCACGCTGTACATCTCGGGTCAGACCGCGATGAGTGCGGCCGGCCGACCCGAACACGACGGCGACATGGCCGCACAACTCGCTCTGGCGGTCGACAACCTCGAAGCAGTCCTCACGGGGGCCGAGATGTCTCTGTCCAACCTGGTCCGCCTCAACGTGTACACCACCGACGTCGACGCACTATTCCCGCACTACGGGGTGCTCGCGGGGAGGCTCGGAGCTGCTGGAGTCGCGCCGACCACCACGATGCTTGAGGTCACCCGCCTTGCTATCCCGGGCCAGCTGATCGAACTCGAAGGAACAGCCGTCGCGTAGCGGCACCAGCACCCTCACCAAGAGACGGCCAGTGGCGAACGCCGCTGGCCGTCTTAACAACGGAAGGAGAAAAGTGCCCCACGCGAACGCGGCGCTGACGCCCCGTCACCGATTGAAAGTTGCTCGCCTGGTCGTTGATGATGGCTGGCCGATCAGTGAAGTTGCCGCGCGTTTCCAGGTCGCCTGGCCTACCGTCAAGCGGTGGGCCGATCGCTACCGTGCCGGCGAGACGATGCAGGATCGATCCTCGCGGCCGAGAAACTCACCCGGCAAGACGAGCCAGAAGGTGACGAAGCGGTGCCTGAGTCTCCGAATGAGATTGCGGGAGGGTCCGATCCAGCTCGCTGCGCGGCTTGGAATTGCGCCGTCAACCGTGCACCGCATCCTGACCAGCGCGCGCTTGAATAGGCTCTCCTACGTCGACCGCGCGACCGGAGAGCCGATCCGCAGGTACGGGCACCCTCACCCAGGATCGCTGGTGCGCGTAGACGTGAAGAAGATCGGTAACGTTCCCGACGGTGGAGGCTGGCGCTACGTCGGCCGCCAGCAAGGCGAGAAGAACCGCGCCGCCACCCCGGACAAGCCGCGCAATCGGTACGGCGGTCCGAAGCTCGGGTATGCCTTCGTGCACACCGTTATCGATGACCACTCCCGAGTGGCGTGCACGGAGATCAGAGACGATGAATCAACGGTGACTGCCGTCGACGTATTGCAGCGCGCCGTGACGTGGTTCGCCAGCCGCGGAGTCACCATCGAGCGGGTGCTGTCAGACAACGGCGGCGCGTACCGGTCCGGCCTATGGCGCGATACGTGCGGGACACTCTCGATCGTCCCGAAACGAACACGCCCGTATCGGCCGCGAACGAACGGCAAGGTGGAGCGGTTCCACCGCACGATGGCCGACGGGTGGGCCTATGCCCGCTGCTACCGCAGCGAGCAGGAACGCCGGAACGCGTTGTCCGGGTGGCTCCACCACTACAACCAGCATCGCCCGCACACAGCTTGCGGGAACCAACCGCCCATGTCTCGATTGACCAACGTCCCCGATCAGTACATCTAGAAGGTGATCCCGACGTTGGCGAGGTAGGGGAGCGGGTCGGGGTCGACCCGCTGGCCGTCGACGCGGAGCTCGAAGTGGAGGTGGCAGCCGGTGGATGCGCCATCGGTGCCGACCTTGCCGATGTTCTGGCCGGCCTTCACGGTGTCGCCGGCCTTCACGAGGACCCCATCAGCGAACATGTGCGCGTAGCCGCTGGAGAGGCCGTTGCCGTGGTCGATGAGGATCCAGTGCCCGTAGGTGCCGAGGGGCGCGGCGTAGACGACGGTGCCGGCGCGGGCGGCGTAGATGGGGGCGTCGCAGGCGGCGCCGATGTCGGTGCCGTAGTGGAAGCCTCCTGAGCAGCCTCCAGGGCCGCAGAGGGTCTCTCGGGGGCCGTAGCCGTCTGTGAGTGGGCCCTCGGCGGGCTTCGCCCATCCTTGGGCGTTCACGACGCCGGCGGGCCTGGCCTGGCAGGACGAGACCGATCCTCCGAAGGCCGCCATGATCTTCTGAGCGGCCGGGTAGAAGCGCTCGTAGTGGACGGGTCGGCGTTGATCTGGACGCGGTGCGCGGCGATGGTCGGCTCGAGCGTCTCCCAGTTGGGGACCTGCAGGAGCCGCTCGTAGAAGAACGTGGCCGACTTCGCGGGGTCCATTCGGTCAGCGAGGCTGCCCCAGCTGTCGCGCTGCTGGAACAGGCCGCGGGAGTCGGGCCGGCCTGGTCGCCGTAGTCGAGGACGTGGAGGCTGGATTCGCCGATCGCGGTCATGATCGCGATGGTCTGCCCCTGCTGGCTGACGCCGAGCGCGGCGCCGGCGTTGGCGATCGCCGCGGCGTTGCCGAGCTGTTCGGCGTCGAAGCCGTCGACGGCGGGCAGGTTCGTCCCGTCGACCGAGACGCCGCTGCTGGCGCAGCTGGGGGAGGCGATGAACAGGACGAAGCTCAGTAGGCTGGCGACGACGCCGGCGGGGATCGCGACGGCGATCCCGACGACGTAGCGGCCCTTGCCTGCGGCGCTCACTGGCCAACAGGCTAGGCCGAAGGTCGCCCCTCGTTCACCAAAATGAACTTTCCCGCATTCAAGGCGCCCGGCAGCCGCACGGTATCGCCCTGCCCGAAAGGACTGTAGCGCTCCGCGCCGGGGCGACCGGGCGCCGGCGCGGAACACGAGGCGCACGTGTCGGGGCCCGTCACTATTGTTGACTACTCGCTCATGCCGTCGCAGCTTCCACCGAAGGAGATTGCCCATGACCACAGCCGACAGCATCACCCTGCCCGTCAATGAGCTGGCGGTGCCAATGCTTCCCAGCGACGATGCCGAGCGGACCGTCGAGTTCTACACCGACTTGGGGTTCCTTTTGCTCCACCGTCAGGCGAAGCCCTACCCCTACCTCGCGCTGTCCTGGCGCAACCTTGATGTGCATTTCACCCGCCGCCCCGAGGGCGCCGATCCTGATCGCGAGGACTTCGCGTGTCTCGTTGCGGTGGACGATGTCGTTCCGTACCACGCTCACTTCGCCGCGGCGCTGAAGCGAGTGCTCGGTCGTGTGCCGGCCATGGGGCGCCCGCGGATCACCAGACTGCGCCCTGGCGCCTCCCGATTCACGCTCGTGGATCCCGATGGCAACAACATCATCTTCGTGCAGCGGGGCGAACCTCGTGCCCTCGAGTATGGCGGCTCGCCTGATCTCGTCGGGCTGGCGAAGGCCCTCGACAGTGCGCGCATACTACGCGACTTCCGCGAGGACGCGCGGGCGGCGTTCCGAGCACTCGACTCCGCTCTGAGACGACCGAAGTCCAGTGACACCGACGCAGACACCGTGACTGCCCTCATGTGGATGCTCGAACTCGCTGAGGCGGCCGGCGCGGCTGAGCGTCGGCCGGAGCTGGTCCGCTCACTTCTCGACCGCGGAGTCGATCAGACGACCATCAATGGGATCAGCGGCGTCTCCTGACGCGACGTGCCGAATACGTCCCGGTTGCGACTGTTACAGGGCGGCCACCCGTTGCGCTCGCTCGGACAGGGCCTGACGGAGGGTGTCGGGCGTGACGGCCTGCGCATCGATGTCGAGCTGACAGATCGCCCACACAGCGTCCAGTAACCGCTCGTTCTGCTCCAGCTTCCGCGGCTGCGGCCGTATCGTTCGGGACTCGGCCCATAACTGCGGCTGCCAGGCGTGGTAACGCGGCATCCAGTGCCGCCGCTTGCGCCGCAGCTCACGACTGATCGTCGATGGGGCCCGGCCGAGCATCGCCGCGATCGACCAGACGGATTGCCCCTGACGGTCGGCGACCATGATCGTCGCCCGCTCCATCGGGCTCAGATACCGACCAGACGAAGGCTTCAACAGATGCTGCGGAACCATCGGCGCAGGGTCCGGCGCGAGGGTGAAGGTATCGCCATCGCCGATGTCGATGTAGTGGTCGTCCATCGGTGCCACTCCTCTATCTGCTCGCTGCGCCAGTACGGCGATGCGACTCCACAGCGCTGGCTCCGCGGCGTTCCTTGACCTTGAATTTGGCAGTGAAGGACCCGTCCTTGTGCACAGCAATGTCTGCGGCGAGCTGTTGGACGCGCTGCGGGGAGAGGCCGAGTACGGCTCCGGCGTCGCGGAAGGTGAGGCCGTCCGCGCGGAGGGTGGCGATGGCGCGACGAGCGAGGGCAGCGGCCGCTTCGCTCTCGGTGCGAGCTAGTGCTTCGCGCTTCTTGGATTCCTCCCACGCCGCGCGGGCGTTCTCGGGGATCTCGATCGAGACGTTGACGTCGAAGGCGTCGGGCTCGACGTCGAGGAAGAGCCCGATAACCTCGCGGGCGACCTCCTCGACCTCGCGGTACTGCGTGCCTGACCGACGGTGTCGAGCTCGGGCACTTCCACGAGCCACCAGCGCCCGTCGCGGCGCGCGGTGGCCTCATACGTGTGTCGTTCAGTCATCTGCTGCGCCTCTCCCTATCGCCAGCTCGCCGGTTCCACCGCACGATGACCGACGGGTGGGCCTATGCCCGCTGCTACCGCAGCGAGCAGGAACGCCGGAACGCGTTGTCCGGGTGGCTCCACCACTACAACCAGCATCGCCCGCACACAGCTTGCGGGAACCAACCGCCCATGTCTCGATTGACCAACGTCCCCGATCAGTACACCTAGCTGTACGGCTACACCGCAGGGGCAAAGGATCTGAGAGCGTTCTCGTATGCTGCCCTGTCGCCGCGCACCTCTTCGGTTACGAGAAGTGCGTGCGGTCCAATCTGCCTCACGTGCGTTCCAACACAGGGCACGGTCACCACCTTGGTCAGGCCCCGTCGCCATGCGTCGGCCAACACCGCCACGCTCCGACGCTCGGGGCTGTTCGCCAGCACCGTCGGTCGTGATGCCACGTGGGATTCGAAACCGAGTCGGTCCCACTCCTGGTACGTCGCGTCATCGAACACCTCAGCGCCGAACTGGTCACTCACACTCGGTCCGGTCAGCTGCCGAAGAAGCCTCGCACGGTCGGGGTCGCTCGCCTCGGCGCTGAAGACGTTGTCGACCAGAGCTCGGTCGGGCTCGGTACCGGCATGTGCCAGGACTTCGTCCCAGACTCCCGACCATCCCCGCGACCATCGAGCGCGTGTCGCCTGATAAACCGCGGTTGCGGCCGGGACGGGCGTGCGGACCAGATGCGGCGGCAGGTCTTCGCCGTCCGGGTTCAGAGAGTGAGCTTCTCGAAGCCACAGCAGCTCGAGCAGCGCATGGGGGCGATCCTCGACGGTGATCGTCATGTCGTGAGGCCACGGGTTATCGGGCATTGGGATCGCAGATCGCATGGCGTCAGTCCACTGCATCCGAGTCGAGGTTTCAACGGACCGCGAAAAGAGGTCCAGTATCTTGCGAGGGCCAGAACAGTGCGGTCTTTCTCGCCGACTGGCCAGACGCTGGGTCGTAACGCAACCCATCTCACGTGGTCGATAGTCTCGGATGCATGTCCTTGACGCTCGGAACGGTCCTCGACTCGGAGTCTCTGCCTATCCAGGACGTGCTGGTCATCAGGCACGCCTACAACGCCGAGCCGACATCGAGCCGCCTCGCCGGCGTACATGCAGGCTCCACGGACGACGAGATTCTCGCGTACACGCGCCGTCAGTCAGCTAAGTCGCAGATCTTCCCCGTGACCCCTCCGCGAGTGTGGGTTGTGCTCGTGCCCGAAGGGGGTGATCGTGGGCGCCTCTGGCGCGTCGTCGAAAACCGTGGGGAGATCTCCAACGACGGCGAGCTCCGCGAGTTTGACCTCGCGGAGACTGATCACTTGCGCGACTTGCTCGGCCGACTCGTGATCGGGTGGAAAGCTGGACGGGTATGGCGCGTCTACGGCGCTACGGCAGCAACATACCCGGTGCTCGAGGTCGCGGACGCTCAGCCTCCTCGGTTCCCGGGCTTTGACCGACTGATCGTCTCGTACGAGATGCTGAAGGCAGTCGTGAAGGAGCGCCGGTACGCCGCCTGGCAGACGGCGCTCTCATCGATTGTCGGCATTTATCTGATCACCGACACTCGCGACGGACGTCACTACGTCGGCAAGGCAGACGGCGCCGAGAATATCCTGCAGCGCTGGCGCACCTACGCCGCCAACGGACACGGCGGCAACGTCGCGCTGAGGGAGCGCGATCCATCGACCTTCCGATACTCGCTACTTCGGGTCTTCGACCCCTCGACGCCACTCCGGGATATCAACGCCGCTGAGAGTCACTTCAAGCGAGCGCTGGACAGCATCACCCACGGACTCAACCGCGGCTGAGCACAGGCAGGTCCACACGCCACAAGCCGTTACCGCGATCGCTCGGGCGCTTCGAACGCCCGCCCGCAGCTACCGCGGCTTCCTCCTCAGAGATGAAGCCGCTAACGGATCCCAACCCGATCTGATCTCAGGCTTGCCGTCGAGGCGCTGAGCGATGATCAGGTCTTTGCGCACCTTGATCCCGGGCGCGAATCCCCCGACCACGTTCTTGATCTGGTAGATCGCGGTGTGGTTCTCCATGGGCATCCTGAACTCTCGGAGCGCCGAAGAGAGGTCATCGAACTGCTTCACCATGCCCCGAACGTATCGCACTCCGCGCTGACCACTCCTCTGAGCTCAACAACGTGCATGCTATTACGCGATCTAGCTCGGGGTCATAAGCCCCGACGGGTCGCCACCCCTTATGACCCCGCACGCGGCTTCTCCAGAATCACGCGGATTCTCACCGCTCTGCTGTGCTCGATTGCTGGGGCAGTTCGTCAACGCTTCCCAGCAATCGAGCGGAAGGGAGCGGTCGCCAGGGTCTCCTACTACCCCACAGGAATCCAGAGGCCGCAGCCGTTCGTCGTGAAGCCCTCGCCCGCGTTCACGGTCACTGTGACGCCGTTGTGCGCTGCTCCGACGAAGTTGTTGTCGAGGATGTCACCGGAGCCGTCGTTGCGCTCCCAATAGCAGTCCTTCACTCCCGCCGCCGTTCGGTACGTCCCCGGCTGGATCGTCTGACCGACGATGTGATCACCGTCGTAAAAGCCACCGAGCACCATGTCCATTTTCGGAGCAAACTCCGGGCAATACACGCGCACCGCGGCGATATCAATCTGACGTGACTCGGTCTGGTCTCCCCACAACATCGGATACACGTTGTCTGGGGTGTAGTACTCATGCAGGTACTCGCAGTACTCGCGGCCGTCGAATGGAGAGGACGTCCCGTTCCCCTCGAATGACGCCGCCATGGTCTCGTACTGATTGTCGAGCGCCTTCTCCGCCGCAGCTGCCAGCTCTGCATCGCGTTGCTCTTTCGAACCAACCAACAGGATTGCGATGTCCACAGAGGTCGCCGCGTCCTTCAACTCCCCGGTCGTCGGCTCCGACGAGTCGAGCAACTTGATGAGGGCGTCGATCTCCGTCCGAAGCTCTTCCCGCTTCGCAGCGTCGCCGTAGGGTTCTGACTCGGCGTAGCGAGACTCGCCCGCTTCCAACGCGGTCTGCGCCTCTTCGAGTGCGTCTGCATGGTCCTGTTCCGCCTGGACGCGCTCAGCCTCGGCTTGCGCATCGGCTGCAGCCTGGGCCTCGGCGCGAGCATTCGCATCCGCTACAACGACACTCGTCGTGATGCCTGCAGCAACAAGAGCCACCACGGCGACAGCCGCGATGATCAGGTTCCGTTTACGGTGCCCCGCCGACCCTGGCTCCGACGCCGCGGATTGCTCGTTCATGAGCCGAATCCTATCGACCCGACCCGTCCTACGATGATTAGCGGCTGCGCGCTACAAGCGACAGGGCGACATTGCGCGTTCCTCACCGCCTAATCGAAGAGCGGGCACACCCACCCGGTCTGCACCGCTCTTTGGTGTGCGTCAGGTGGTATGCGCTCGGCCGCGGGCGCGCAGGAGCAGGATTCCTGCAACGATCACGCTGCCCCAGATCAGGCCCAGCGCAAAGAGCGGTGCGCCACCGGTCGCGGCGAGCTATACAGCGCCGCCCTGGATCGCCCGGTTGCGGGGGCAGGCGGCTTCCGACTCCAGAAACGTCACTACGGGAGCAGTCGCCCCTGGCGATCGCTGAAGGAGATCAAGCGCGCCCTGAAGGCTGGCGAGATCACGTGAAGCCCGCCGTCGCCCTCGCTTAGTTGCACCTCAGGGTCGATAGCTCCGTGCTCGCAGCTCCGGCTTCCGAGATCAGCATCTCGAACCTGCCATAGTCACCAGCCTTAAGAGCGGGGAGCGTGGCGTTCGTCATACCGATGACGACGCCACCCCCGTCCAGCACCCTCGCCTCGATGTAGGCGCCATTCGGGCAGTCCTGGATCGCGAACGCCTCCACAACACGGCATCCGACGCTCGAGATAGAGCACGCGGTACCGTCCGGGGCCTCGCGAATTGCGAGTTCATTCTCAATGTTCTGGTACCCCTCGGGGGCGTCGAGCAACGACGGCTTCGTCGTTGCTGAGCATCCACTCAGGAGGAGGGTAGCGAGGACAGCGACGGCGGCGAGCGACTTCATGTTCACGGTCGAAGCGTATCGGTCCGGTTGCTGCCCGAATCTACTTTGCAGACGATCGACCCCTCGCGATCCCGCTCGAGCACTGCTCAGACGCCGATCAGCAACTCAGCCCCACCTCACTTCAACGTCTGGCCCATTGGGCACGATAAGACCCGGCGGTCTCAACCGATCAACGCACCACCTTCACTCCGAGGAACTCTAGCGTCGAGCTCAGCGGGGATCGTGGGTGCGCATGCGCACCGTGGCCCGTGTCCCTTGGGCGGGCTCGAGGACAGAGATCCGGGACGCGAGCCCGTCGATCACCGACGCGGGAGCTGGGATCCTCGCGGACTGCAGCGCGGTTCGGACCTCGTCTTCCGAGTGTCCGGCGTGCTGGTGCGCGATGGTGTTGAGCCGGTCCTCGACGGTGGCAGACTGGCCCTCGTTGATCCAGCGATCGACCTCATTCAGCGGCTTCGGCTTATGACGTCTCCACATGGATCGAGGCTAGGCCTCGCCCGAGCGTGCTGCCAGAGGTCGAGCACGTCCGACGGCGCGGTAGACGGTCGCGCGGGAGACCCCGAAGAGCTCGGCGATCTCGGCGGAGGTGTGGTTGCCGGCGTGGTGGAGGTCGACGAGGTGACGCTCCTGGGCAGGAGTGAGCTTGGGCTTGCGGCCCTTGAGCTTGCCCTTTGCCTTCGCGATGGCCATGCCTTCGCGGGTGCGGGCGCGGATCAGGTCAGCCTCGAACTCGGCGACCATCGCGAGCACGTTGAGCAGCAGCCGGCCAACCGGGTCGTTGGGGTCGTGGACGGTGCCTCCGATCTGCAGCCGGACGCCGTGGGTGGTGAGCTCGTCGACGATGTCGCGCGCGTCGCGGATCGAGCGGGCGAGGCGATCGAGCTTGGTCACCACGAGCGTGTCCCCGGACCGGGTCGCGGCCAGGGCCTCGCGGAGCCCGGGCCGGTCGCGGTGGGTGCCGGTCGCGCCCTGGTCGACGTAGACGCGTCTCGGGTCGACTCCCATCGTCTCGAGCGCTTGGCGTTGGGCGGTGAGGTCTTGTTCGGCGGTCGAGCAGCGTGCGTACCCGATGAGCGTCGCGGTCATGCCGTGAGTGTCGCAGATAGGCAGCCCTCACCGGCAGATTTTCGAGCGGGTCTATCGAGACAGTCGACATCAAGGTGCTGCCTCGCCGCGTGGGCGTGCGCGGGGTGTCTCGGTAGGGGATCGGCTTACGGCACGGCGGTATGGTCAAGCGGATTTCCGGGTGATGTCGGCCGTAGGTGGTCATGCAGCCCTCGACTCCTACCCGGGCGTCACCGCCTTTGTCCCTCACCTGCGTTGAGCCCGCATAGGGTTGGCTACGTGGACCAGGTCATCCTCATGTGCGGTCCGGCTGGATCGGGGAAGTCGACCTACGCGCGTGGCCTGGAGGCCCGGGGCTATGTCAGGGTCTCGTTCGACGGCGAGGCGTGGGCCCTCGGGCACCGGACCCACCCGATCGGCGACGACGCGCGCCAGGTCGTCAACGGAACGCTCCAGGACAAGCTCGTCGACTGTGTGAAGCAGGGGAAGGGCGTCGTCGTGGACTCCTCGTTCTGGTCCCGTGCCTCGCGCGATGAGTTCAGGCGGCTCTGCGCCCCCCTCGGCGTCGTCCCGGTCGTCTACTACCTGGACACCAGGCGGTCGATCCTCCTGGACAGGTTGGCCCAGCGCGAGAACTCCGGCCCGGACGACATCGCTGTGTCGCGCGAGCGAGCGATCGCGTACATCGACGGGTTCGAGACGCCCACACCTGAAGAAGGCCCACTCAGGATCGTCCACGTGACAAGCCCGATGTGATCGTGGCTGCGCCCAGACCGGCGCCACGCCCACGCTGGTCGCCCTCCTGACTCGAAGGGGTATCCCCGGTGGGCGGTCTCGCAGAGACACATCACAGTCGCCGATTCTCATTGCCTGCCCCGGCTTCATTCCTCAGCTACAGCTCGCACGCCTGCGTCGGATCTGCTCATCGACCGGCGCAATTCTCGAGCCGCCGCTGCGGTCTCAAGAAACCTCTCCGTCGGCGCCGCCCATTCAAGGACCTGCCGAGGCCGTTCGTTGAGGAGCCTCTCGATGCGTTCGAGCTCGTCGTTACTCGTCGCGTTCATGTTCGTGCGCCGCGGGAGGTACTGGCGCAGGAGGCGGTTAGTGTTCTCGTTGGTGCCGCGCTGCCACGGGCTGCGGGGGTCGCAGAAGTAGACCGGGGCGTCGATGAGTGCGCTGAGGAAGGCGTGGTCGGCCATCTCGCGGCCGCGGTCCCAGGTCAGGGACTTGCACATGCCGGGTGGGACGTTGAACAGGGCGCGGGCGACCGCGATGCTGACGTCCTTGGCCTTGATCCCGTCGGGCAGCGGCACGATCTTCAGGTAGCGGGTGGTGCGCTCGACGAGGGTCGCGACCGCGCTCGGGCGCTTGCCCATGACGAGGTCACCTTCCCAATGACCCGGCTCGAGCCGGTCGGTCACGGTGGCGGGGCGGTGGTGGATGGAGACCATGTCGCGCAGATGCCCTCGCCCGTGCGATCGCTTCACGAGCCGGGGCCGGCGCATCGTGCGACCGGACCGCAGCCGCTGGTACGTGCTCTTCGGCAGGTTCCGCGATGCCGGCAGATAGACAGCGCGGTAGATCGTCTCGTGCGAGACCCACATGCCCGGCTCGTGGGGATGTTCGCGGCGCAGCCACGCCGCGATCTGCTGCGGGGACCAGTCCAGCTCGAGCCGCGAGAGCACCACCGCCCGCAGCCGCTCGTCGCTCGCGAGACGCGGCACCCGCGACCGCCGGGCTTCGACGCGGGCACGCTCATCGGCGACCGTCGCACGGTAGGCGTCACGGCCGCCGTTGCGGGCGATCTCGCGCGAGACCGTCGACGCCGACCGCCCCAACCCTTCGGCGATCGCCCGGGCAGAAAGACCAGCAGCGATCCCACGCGAGATCTCTTCCCGCTCACCTGGACTCAGATGCCGTGGGGAGCGTCTCGGCAACGCGGGTCGCACCCCACCATGACGCAGCAAGTACCGGCGCACGTGATGCGACGGGACGCCGGCCCGATCGGCGATCCGCCGCAGTGACTCGCCCTCGCCCCATGCCTGCCACACGACGTCCTGTACTGCCGCTGGCAGCGACGTCACCACACTCATCCCAGCCTCCACGACAACGCATCATCGACCCTCGTGGTGCGTTGGTGGGTTGAGACCGCCCCCCCCTTATCCGGGCTATCGGCGTAAGTGACGAGGGTTCAGGTTGAAGGGTGTCACCGGCGCGCGCGTCGGTCCTGCCCCCGGACACTGCGGGACTTGCGCTGCTTTCAGCTAGGGCGTGTCTCCTAACCCTTGGGTGTGGTTGGGGCAGGGTTGAGGGCGTGTCGCGTACCTCTTCTCTCTCGGATGCCGAGTGGGCTCAGATCGAGCCAATGATGCCGGCCGCGTCGGCGAAGGGTGGCCGGCCGTTCCAGGATCATCGGCGGGTGGTCGAGGGCATCGTTTGGCCGTTCCGGACGGGATCGCCGTGGCGGGATCTGCCGGCAGAGTTCGGGCCGTGGCAGACGGCGTGGAAACGTCACCGCCGATTCAGTGGTGACGGGACATGGGACCAGATCTACGCGGCGATCCTTGCCGCCGCGGACGCTGCGGGCGAGATCGACTGGGCTGTGAGTGTGGATTCGACGATCAACCGTGCTCATCAGCACGCGACGAACCTCCCGCGCGACACAGGGGGATCTATCGAGTTACAAGAATCTGCGTAAGGAGCCACCTGACCATGCAATCGGCCGGTCACGGGGCGGTTTGAGTACGAAGATCCATCACCTCGTCGATGGTCACGGTCTCCCCCTGGTGGTGCTGGTCGGTCCCGGTCAGGCCGGTGATGCGCCGATGTTCCCGGTCCTGATGGAGCATCTCCGCGTCGCCCGCCGCGGACCAGGTCGACCGCGCACTCGTCCCGACCGGGTTCGTGGCGACAAGGCCTACTCGTCACGCGCGATCCGCACGCACCTGCGTGAACGCGGGATCGTCGCGGTGATCCCCGAACCGGCCGACCAGCGAGGGCATCGCGTGCGGCGCGGCTCCCGAGGCGGACGGCCGGTCAGCTACGACATCGCGGACTACAAGGGCCGCAATGTCGTCGAACGCGGCTTCAACGAAGGCAAACAGTGGCGCGGCCTCGCGACCCGCTACGACAAACTCGCCCTCAGCTACCGCGGCGGCGCCGTCCTACGAGCCATCACCCTCTGGCTCAAACGCTTAGGAGACACGACCTAGCACGTAGTCATTTTTTAAATGGCTTTCAAGCGGTATGCCCGAAAATGATGATCTCGGCTTGTACCGTTGGACATGTCCAACGGGCGGGTCCATAGATGAGTCGCGCCGCCCCTCCTGTAGATCGTGGTGTGTGATGTGGAGTCCGGAAGCAGCCCAGAGTTTCGGTGGCGTCGTCCGCGCGCGCCGAAAGGCGCTCGGAGTGACTCAGGAAATGCTCGCGAGCCGCGTGGGCATCACCAAGAACCAGCTCCAACTCATCGAAGTCGGTCGCTCGAGTAGCGCGAAGGACTCTACGGCACCGTCGAATCCACGCATGTCCACACTGACTGGTATCACCGCATCGTTCGGTCTGTCTGTCGCACAACTCATGGAGGAGTCGCGCCTATAGCTGACCAGCCGAGGGTTCCATCTGCGCTGAATCCGGAAGGCGGCGATGGCCGGCCACAGGGCGGACGCCACTCGTTCGGGGAGGTCGGCGGGGACGTCGCCGCCGAATCGGTTGAAGTCGGCGAAGTAGCTGCCGAAACACAGGCTGACGATGGTGTCGACATCGATGTCCGCACGCACAGCTCCGCGCTGCTGCAGGTCCTGGAGCACGTCGGTGAGTTCCTGGCACCGAGGTTGGTTTCCTTGCGCTCTCATCTGCTCGAGCAGGCCCGGCTCCCGCTCGGCCTCGGCCATGAAGTTCCCCAGGGTCACAAGCAGGGCGACGGGATTGCGGGATGCCTCACGCGCCGCCGGGGGGGCGACGGAGTGGGGCATCCCGCATGAGGTCTCCCCAGCCTCATCCTCAGAAGCCGGTCAGCGACGGAGACCCGACGCCATCCGGCCCCATCAGGATCCACCACCCATACATCCGGCGCAAGCGCTCGACCCTGGCAACCCCTGACGCCAGAAACGAAAGAGCCGCCCGCGGCTTCATTGCCCGGGCGGCTCCTCGTGTCGTAGATGAAGTCAGATCCTCGCGAGGATGTCCGCCTTCTTCGCCACGAACTCCTCCTCCGTCAGCACGCCGGCATCTCGCAACGCTGCGAGTTGCTGCAGCTGAGCGGTGAGGTCCGGAGCAGCGGCCGCCGGTGCGGGAGCAGCGGCGGGCGCCGCTGCCTGGACGACGACCGGCGCCGAGGCTTTCGCTTCCTGCTCCTGCATCGCTCCGAGGATCGCCGAGCGGAATTGCGCCGCCTCGTCCTTGCTCACTCGGAAGGTGATCGTGTTCACCACAGCGCCGGAAGACGTCTGCACGTCGACCGCGTAGTACATCAGTCCGTCCTTGCGGCTGGTGACATTGGTGACGTGCTTGAGCAGCACCATGTCGTGCTCGTCCGTGCCGCCCTTCACACCGGTCGCGAGCAGCGAAACGCCGGCTGTCAGGACGCCGGCGGTGATCTTCCCGCCGGAGACGCCCCGCGGGCGCTCCCACTCAAGCCGGTCAGGCCAGAGCCGCACCTTCGCGTTCTTGCCGTCGATGTGGCTCTCCAGTTCGATGATCGGCTGCGGTTCCGCCGCGGCGGGTGCAGCGACCGGAGCAGCAGTCGGGTCTGCGGCAGGGGCCGCGCCCGGGACTACGGACCGCGCCTTGTCTATGCCCGCCTGAGCTGCCTGCGAGGCAGCGTCCTTCACCTTGTCAAACAGGCCCATGATTCCTCCATGTTCAGGTCTCCTCAGCTGAGATTAGCGGACCCCCTGTGCACGCTCGCGTTCGTCGTTGGACCGGCCATCCAGCCGATATGCTCACGATGACCCGGCAGTGAGCTGTCCTCCCGGGGATCTGGGAGGGAGACCCGATGACGAACACTGGCGCGCGCCCTCAGGCTGCCACCGCATCCGAGACCGTGAAGCACGAGACGAAGACCGTCCAGACCGTCCGCGGCACCGAGAAGCTCATGATCTCCAAGTGGGAGAAGGACGGCTGGGAGCTGGTCAGCCAGAATCCCGGCAAGCTCCGCACCGAGCTGGTGTTCCGTCGGCCGAAGCCGCCCCTGCCGTGGAAGCTGTGCGCGATCATCGGCGGCGTGCTCGTGGTCCTGGGCGTCTTCATCGGCATCATGGCGACCATCGCCGGAGACAAGGACGACACCGCTGCGCCGGCGAGCACTCCGAGCACGGAAGCCGTCGCGCCGCGTGACGAACCGTCGACGGAGGCGGAAGAACCCGTCGCAAGTGCTCCTGCCGAGGAACCGACGCACACGATCGAGAACAACGCCGACCTCGCGTCTCTGCTCACAGGTCCCGCTGAAGGCCCCACCGTCGAGGCCTTCGCGCAGAAGTACTCCGGCCAGCTGATCGAGTTCGATGGCGCCATCGGAGCGATGAACAATCACGAGGGCTACACCACCCGGTACGACATCCTCATCGTCAGCGGCGACTACAGCGAGACCCACTCGAACGGCGGCCCCAGCTTCCAGTTCCGTGACGTCAACATCACGAACGACCTGCATCTCACAGGTGACGTCCCCGACACGCTCGGCGTTGGCGACAACGTCCACGTCATCGCTCGCGTCGGCTCGCTCGACGGTCAGCTGTTCCTTCTCGAGCCGGTGCAGACTAGCGTGCGTTGACTCCGCGACGTCCAGCGAAGCGAGGGCCGCCTCGGCCCATAGAATCAGGGCAAAGAAAAACCCCGGCTGCATGCCGACTCTTGTTCGACAGAGGCTTATGCCGGGGACTTCCCTGCCAGTGTATCCCGCCGAGGAGTGATCGTCCAGTGACCATACCCGCACATCACCTCGCGGCTCTGGACCGTTCCATCACGCCCGCGCGGATGACCACGTACATCAACACCGCAGCGGGTGACCACGCGCGTGCTCGGGACCTCTATCTGTGGGACCGTGAGCTCGCAGTCGGGTTCCTCGGTGATCTGGCTTTCCTGGAGGTGGCACTTCGAAACGCGATGAGCTCGCAGCTCGAAGCGAAGTGGGGTCCCACTTGGTATGAGAACAACAACATGCCGCTGGACGACCGATCCATGAACACGCTGAGCCAGGCCTGGTCACGGATCAACGGCGCAAAGACACCGGGAAAGCTCGTTGCTCAATGCATGTTCGGCTTCTGGCGTGGTCTCCTCGATAAGGGCGACCACGCTGGCAAGGCACCGCGACGTGTTCGTTGTGACTACGAAGTTCTCTGGCGCGGGGTTCTGGACAAGGCGTTTCCAGGAGGCCGAACCCAGGCGAAGAGCGACGGCCTTCGCTGGAACCGGGAGTACGCCCTCGCTGTCGTCACACGTGTGAATGAATTGCGGAATCGTGTGGCTCACCACGAACCGCTCGTAAATGGGATGCCGCTCCCAGGCCAGCACACACGTCTCACTGCGCAGCAAGCCCACGAAGACACTATGAGGTTGGCCGCGATGCTTGATCGCGATCTACATGCGTTTCTTGGCGCTCAGTCGTCAGTGCCCGCTTTGCTCGCGGGCAAGCCTTGACTCGTCAGCCATGAGCGCCCGTGCCTTCCGGCCTCTAGCGATCGATCCGCTCGGCGCCGGCGAGGAACACTCCGTCCAGGAGCTTCGTCGCGCCGAGGATCTCGAGGCCGAGCAGCATGCCTGACTGGTCGAAGTCGAGCACCACGGTGCCGCCGGCGATGTCGACAACCTCGTTGCGCACAGAGCGTCCGGACTCAGTCTCAGGGACCAGCGTGATGTAGGCCGCATCCACCTCGGCGTCGAAAGTCGTTCGCATGCTCGGAGCCTACGCGGCGACACAGACATCACGTCGCTGCAAACGCACAGCGTGGCTTACGACTTCAACGGCAGCGACCACGTACGCGCGCGCATGACGTCTCTAGGAAGCCACGTCGGCGCTTGTTGTGCAGCTCGTGTCACCGCGCTGAGCCTTAGATCCCGGACGAGGAACTCCGGCCCTGGCCGGACAAGCACAGCGCTCAATCACGCAGACGTCCCCTTGTCAACCCAGGCGCGGAAAGTCTGCCGTTGCTCGTCGCCCCACGTTCCGTCGCACGGCATGCTGCCGTCCTCTACGCGCTGAAGGATCGCGTCTGCGTGCTTGGACACATCATCGTAGGACCAGAGGTCGAATGCGAACCGCATCGCGTCTCGGTCCTTCTGGCGGAACAAGGGCTTGATCGTGCTGTCGAACACCATGGGGGTCGTCCTCTCGTCAGGAACTTTAGGGTCGTCTACCGGTTCGTGTCCGCTACGCACCGCGCCCCATCCGACTGGCAAGCTCAACGACGCGATTCGAGAAGCCCCACTCATTGTCGTACCAAGCGAAAATCTTCACCTGGTTGCCGATGACCTGCGTCAACGGAGCGTCAAAGATTGCGGAGTTCGAATTCCCCACGATGTCAGCTGAGACGATCGGCGCATCGGAGTACTGGACATACGAGGCGAGCGGGCCTGCCTCAGCTGCGGCGCGGAACGCCTCGTTCACCTGTGCCGCTGTAACCATCGAATCGAGATGTGCGGTGAGATCGGTGATCGACCCCACAGGCACCGGAACTCGAAGCGCAAGGCCCGTCAACTTGCCGTCAAGATCGGGAATGATCTTCCCGATCGTTCGAGCGGCACCTGACGACGTGGGAATCGTCGACAGCGCCGCTGCGCGAGCTCGTCGCATGTCTCTATGGGGCGAGTCATGGAGGCGCTGATCGGCCGTATACGCGTGCACGGTGGTCATCAGGCCCGAGACGATGCCGAAATGGTCGTGCAGAACCTTGGCCATCGGCGCGAGACAGTTGGTAGTGCACGACCCATTCGAGACGATCGGCTCCGCCCAGTCGATGGAATCATCGTTCACGCCAAGGACAACCGCAGGGACATCCTCGCTGGCCGGCGCAGAGATGACGACCTTCTTCGCCCCAGCGTCGAGATGTGCCGCTGCGCCGGCGCGATCGGTGAACCTTCCGGTCGATTCGATGACGACATCGACTCCCGCATCGGCCCAGGGAATCTTGCCCGGCTCGCGCTCGGAAGTAACTCGCAGACGGTGCTCTCCCACGATGATCTCATTTCCCTCGGCGCGCACCCCTTCGAGGTGGCCCGACACGGAGTCCCATTCCCTGTTGTGCACGTCCTCTCGTGGAGTGTTCTGCTGCGGTCGTGGAGTCAGTTGTAGGTGTAGAAGCCCTCGCCGGTGGCGACGCCGAGCTTGCCGTGGTCGATGTACTCGCTCTTCAGCCAGGCCGCGAGCGCCTGGTCCTTCTCTCCGCCGTGAGCGAGGATGTTATACGGGGTGGTCAGGCCGATGACATCGGTGATCTGGAAGGGTCCCATCGGCGCTCCCGTGCCGATCCGCCACACGTTGTCGATGTCCTTCGGCTCGGCGTACCCGCCGGCGGCGAGTGCGTACCCGGCATTGAGGAACGGCACCAGGAGCGAGTTGAGGACGTAGCCCGACTTCTCCTTGCGCACGGGGATCGGAACCATCCCGATATCGCCGGCGAAGGCGACGACATCGTCGAACACGGCCGGATCGGTGTCGGCGGTGCCCATCACCTCGGCGGTGTTGAACTTCCAGACCCGGTTCGCGAAGTGCAGCGCGAGGAACTTGGCGGGGCGTCCGGTGAAGTCTTTGAGGTCGCTGGGCAGAAGCGTCGACGAGTTGGTCGCGAAGATCGTCTTCTCCGGTGCGAGCTCGCCGAGCTTGCGGTAGGTGTCCTGCTTGATGGACAGCACCTCGGGGATCGCCTCGATGACCAGATCCGCGTCCGCGACCGCGTCGGCGAGGTCGGAGGAGAACCGGACGCGGGTAAGCGCCTCGTCCGCCTTCCCCTCAGCTGCCCCCGCGACTCCGTCGTCCTTGTAGGTGGTGACGAGAGCATCGAACCGCTTCTTGGCTGCCTCGATGACGTCGTTGCTGATGTCATATGCGGTGACCTGGAAGCCGTGGTAGGCGGTCTGGAAGGCGATCTGGGTGCCGAGGACCCCGGTTCCCAGGACGGTCACGTGTGTGATGTTGCTCATTGTCTTGTCTCCTTCATTTCTTCTCGAGCGGCCGATCGGGCCGCCGGGGTGTGGTGCAGCACGCCGGTCACGATGTGCGTGACCTGACGTCTGAGGTCGTCGATCGCGTCAGCCTCGGGGGTGTCCGAGGCCGTCATCCGAGCGATCGCGAGATGAGTGACGGCGAACAGCGAGGATCCTGCGACCCGTGCCTCTTCGTCGCTGAGGGTCGGCGCGGCGCGGCGCAGCGTGTCAGAGAGCGACTTCTCGAGCGTGAGGATCAACGCCATGCCCTCGGCTCGGAACTTCGCGTCGTGAGGCCCGAACAGCAGCTCCCGCTGGTACGCAGCACTGTTCTCCGGCTCCCGTGCGGCGGCGGCGACGAGCGGGCACAGGCGGGCGAAGACCGCGGCGGAAGGATCCGGCGTCGACGCCGCACGCGCGGCGCCTTCATCTATCGACGACCGGAGTGCCTCGTTGTAGACCATGAGCAGCAACTCGCTCTTGGTCGCGGCGTAGCGGAACAGGGTCCCCGCGGCGACCCCGGCCGCAGCGGACACCTCCTGCGTTGTCACCGCGGAGAAGCCCCGCGTACGCAACAGGTCAGACGCGACGCGGAAGATCCGCTCTCGCTTGAGCCGCATGTTCTGCTCGCGGCGCGGCTCCATTCCCCCCACGCCCGGACGCCGTCCGTGCTCTGACAGCTGCTGCATCCCGCTCACACGAATGAGCGTACTCATTTTCTTGCGGACCGCAAGGAGGGCGTGCGCACATGATCGGCGATAGGCCACCTCGGTAACGTGCACAGAGCTGTGCAAACTGTGTATGCTTGCGGGCGTGCGGATGAGCTGGCGGGTTTTCACAAGGGACGTCACCCGGCTGTTCCGTGTCCGGAAGGCGTGGATCATCGTGATCGGCGTGTTGATCACTCCGGCGTTGTATGCGTGGTTCAACATCAACGCATTCTGGGATCCGTACGCGAACACTGAGAGCATTCGCGTCGCAGTGGCGAACCTCGACGAGGGCGCATCGTCGGAGCTGACCGGGGCGCTGAATGTCGGTGATCAGGTCAGTGCGCAGCTCGAGGAGAACGATCAGCTCGGCTGGGTCTTCATGGGCGAGGAGGAGGCCGCCGAGGCCGTCCGGCGCGGTGACGTGTACGCCGCCATCGTCATCCCCGCAGACTTCAGCGAGGACCTCCTCAGCATCACCAGCGGCGAGTTCACCCAGCCGGCGCTGCAGTACTACGTCAACGAGAAGGCCAGCGCGATCGCGCCGAAGATCACCGATGTCGGCGCGTCTCAGCTTGGCCGGCAGATCACGGCCGCTTTCACGGAGCAGGTCGCCCTGGCTGCGACAGACGCGGTGAGGGATGCGGGGGATGACGTGGAGTCGCGGTTGCTGACCGCGAAAGACGACGCGCTGAACACCTTCGACAGTACCTCGCAGTCACTGGCATCGACGCGGAGCAGTATCACCGACCTCCAGGACGGAATCGCCGGTTCTCGCGCGACGCTGTCGGCCGCCCAGGACACGCTCACGGATGTCGATTCGACGCTGGCGGACGTTCAGCAGGCCACAGCGGAAGCGCAGTCGACCATCGCCGACGCACAGGAGCAGGTGATCGGGTTCACCGATGCCGCAACGGCCGCGTACCTCACAGGCACGACACTGCTCGCGGATGCCTCCGCCTCCGCGAACTCCTCGATCACCCAGGTGACGGGGGCTCTGACTGCTGCAGGGCTGCGGGTGGACGCGGCGATCGACAACGTCGAGACCGTTCTCAAGGCGAACGAGGCCGCGATCGCGCAGGTGCAGGCTTTGATGAATGACTTCGATCTGGATCCTGAGACGCAGCAGCGTCTGTCCGGGGTGATTGAGGCGCTGCAGGAGCGAAACGCTGCCGATCAGCAGCTCCTCGCGGATCTGTCGCAACTGAGCGCCAGCACCGGCGACACCATCCAGGGGCTGCAGGCGGCTGCAGATGCCGTCGACGAGGCGGTCCAGGGCACCCAGACTGCGGCATCCGATCTGCGGACGGTGCTCACCCAGAACCTTCCGGCGCTGAACAGCGCGATGGCCCGCCTGTCCTCCAGCGCGGGAGAGTTCTCGGCGGCGGTCGCCTCACAGCGGCAAGTACTCACCCAAGTCGGCGGCCTGCTGCGCAGCGCGGATACGCAGTTGGCATCCACCTCGACGGCGCTCGACAGCTTCGACGCCGACATCGCCGGCGTCGAGTCGAACCTGCAGGCCGCGCGCACCGATATCGAAGCGGTCGCCGCCGCAGCGGAGTGGGGTGCGCTCGGCACGATCACCGAACTGGACGCGGACGACATCGCCCGCTTCATCGCCTCGCCCGTCGTCGTCGAGGAGCAGACGATGTTCCCGGTGTCCTCCTACGGGTCCGCGATGGCGGCACTGTTCACGAACCTGTCGCTGTGGATCGGTGCATTCGTGCTGATGGTGATCTTCAAGATCGAGGTCGACACAGAAGGTGTTGAGGGCGTCACGGTCCGCGAGGCCTACCTGGGACGCTTCGGCCTGTTCGCGCTGCTCGCTGTCGGGCAGGCGCTGGTGGTCTCGATCGGGAACCTCATCATCGGTGTCCAGACCGTGAGCGCCGTCGCCTTCGTGGGGACCGCTGTGCTGATCGCCTTGGCGTACGTGAGCATCATCTACGCGCTCTGCGTCGCGTTCGGGCATGTGGGGAGAGGTCTGTGCATCCTGCTGGTGATCATGCAGATCCCAGGCGCATCAGGGTTGTACCCGATCGAGCTGATGCCCGACTTCTTCCGCGCGATCTATCCGCTGCTGCCGTTCTCCTACGGCATCGACGCAATGCGGGAGACGATCGCAGGGTTCTACGGTGGCCACTACTGGCGGTTCCTTGGAGCACTCGCCGTCTTCGTCGCCCTCGCGTTCCTCGTCGGGCTGGTCCTGCGGCGCAGACTCGCCAGCTTCCACATCCTGTTCAACCGCGAGGTCGCCGCAACCGACCTGCTGATCGGCGAGAACGTCCAGGTCGCCGGCAGCGGCTACCGGCTGAGCGAGATCATCCACGCACTCTCGAACCGCAGCGCCTACCGGGACGAGCTCACCCGCCGGGCCCGCCCGTTCACACACCGTTACCCTGTGCTGCTGCGAGCGTCCCTGATCGTCGGACTGGCGGGGCTGGCGCTGCTCGCCGTCGCCGCTCTCACGTTCGCCGACGCCAAAGCGCTCCTGCTGGGCATAGGAACCCTCTGGTGCCTTCTGGTCATCGGGTTCCTCGTCGCCATCGAGTACGCCAGATGGAGCTTCGCGCGAGCGGGAGAGATCGCTGAGCTCGATGACGCCGAGCTGCGCCAGGCGGTCTTCGCCGGTGGTGCGCAGGCGCACGCCACCGTCGCCTCCTCAGAGGCGCGCACGGCACACGAGTCCGTTCCCGGCGCGCAGCACCTGCTCGCGGAGGATCTGAGCTCCGGTGATCCCCTCGAGTGGAGCCCGTCCGCGGACGTCGCTGCCACCGGTGACGCGGATGAGTACGCCCCTGACGACACGGATGATGTCGTGGCGAAGTGGTTCCGGGACGAGCCCGCAGCCGACGACTCGGTCGAGGCTCACGACTCCGCCCACGCGGACGCTGGCGTGCCCGAGCCGACGACCACAGACGCGGCGCCCCACGATGAGCCCGCGGAATCGGATGAGAACGAGGGCGTAGCGCAGCAAGAGGATGACGGCCCTGCGGAGAAGGGGGAGCAGCCGTGAGGGTCATCCTGCGACTGGTGGGACGCGACGTACGTCACGCGACACGGAACCTGATGGCGTGCATCGTCGTCTTCGGTCTCGTCGTGATCCCGTCGCTGTTCACCTGGTTCAACGTGATCGCCAGCTGGGATCCGTTCGCGAACACCAGCAACCTGAAGGTCGCCGTCGCCAGCACCGACACCGGCTACGAAAGCGACCTGATTCCGGTCCGGATCAACGTCGGCGAACAGGTCCTGTCCGCGCTGCGCGCCAACGACGATCTGGACTGGGTCATCACGACCGAAGACGACGCGATCGACGGCACGAAGTCGGGAGCGTACTACGCAGCGATCGTGCTTCCGCCATCCTTCAGCACCGACATGATGACGTTCTACGTCGACGACGCAGAGCACACCGACATCGCGCTCTACACCAATGAGAAGAAGAACGCCCTCGCTCCCAAGATCACCGGACAGGGTGCCGATGGTGTGTCCGCGCAGATCACCGAGACGTTCACCCAGACCCTCAGCGAGATCGCGCTCAGCCTGCTCTCCTCCCTGTCCGACTACCTCACCGACGACGACACCCAGGCCGCACTGACCCGGCTCCAAGCCCGCGCGGCCAGCCTGTCGACGCAGCTGCGGTCGAGTGCGCAGACCGCCGACATGTTCTCCGCCCTCTTCGACTCCAGCATCCCCGTGGTGAACAGCGCGTCCCGACTCGTCGACACGGCAGGAAGCGCGTTCAGCGACGCCTCCGACGCAGTCGGCAGCGGAAGCGACGCGGTCGAGTCCCTCGCCTCCGCTCTGCGCACCGCCACCCAAGGAGTCTCCGACGCGCTGTCCGCGACGACCGACAGCTACAACGCGGTCGGTGATCGCATCGACGACCTCTACGCGGACATCGACGCCCTCAACGGCGACCGCGTGACGGTGCTCACTGACCTCGCGGCACGAGTGCAAGACCAGATCGACCGATACCACACCATCCGCGACACCCTCGACACCCAGGTCCGGCCCACGCTGCCCGAGGCCGCGGAAGGCACCCTGGACACCGTCATCGCCGCCCTCGACGACGCGATCGCCCGGCAGCAGGCCGTGCATGACAGCCTCGTCCAAGCGGCACAGGACATCCAGGACGACAACGCCTCCGCTCAGGACTCCCACCAGGAGATCCTCGCCACGATCGCCGAAGCGAAGACTGCCGTGCAGAACGCACAGAGCGCATACACCGACGGACTGAAGCCGCAACTGGACCTTCTGTCTTCGACGCTCTCGCGGCTCGACTCCGACATCTCCGTCGTGCGCAGCGACCTGACCCGGCTGTCCTCGAGCTTGTCCGGATCATCGGACTCCGTGCTCGCCGTCATCGACCGGGGCAAGACCGTCGCAAACGGGATGTCCACCTCACTGCGCGAACTGGCCGACCGATTCGACGAACTCGATCAGGCGCTCGGAACCGCAGCCGACACGGGTGATCTCAGCGAACTCCGCGACATCATCGGAGGCGACCCCGGCGTCCTCGCCACCTCACTGGCCGAACCCGTCCGGGTCGACCGCACCGCAGTGTTCCCGGTCGCCGGATTCGGCGCGGCCATGGCACCGCTCTACACAATTCTCGCGCTCTGGGTCGGAGCGTTGCTGATGACGGTCACGATCCGTGTCGACGTCAACAGCAACACGCTTCCCGGCACCCCCGAACTTGCCCCGACCCAGAAGTACCTCGGACGGTACGGCATCTTCGGCCTCGTCGGCCTGGCCCAGAGCACACTCCTCACCCTCGGGCTCATCCTGTTCGTCCGGATCGAGCCCGCGCACCCACTGCTCATGATCCTCGCCGGATGGATCATCTCCCTCGTCTTCACCCTCATCGTCTACACCGCGGTCGTCGCGTTCGGCAACGCCGGAAAGGCACTGTCCGTGCTCCTACTCGTCATCCAGATCTCCGGCTCCGGCGGCGCGTACCCCCTCCAGCTGCTGCCCGACTGGTTCCAGAACATCAGTCCATTCCTGCCGGCGACCTACGCGATTCAGGCCATGCGATCGGCGATTGCCGGCGTCTACGCAGGGGACTACTGGATCTCTCTCCTCCTGCTCGCCCTCTTCATCGTCCCGGCCCTGCTGCTCGGCCTGGTGCTGCGGCGGCCCCTGATCGCATACAACCGGGGCCTGTCGGAAGCGCTTGAATCCACCAAGCTCATGTGAGCGTCCGCGAGAGGTGATCATGTCTACACGAGAGTCCATGGCCTGGCCGGACTCGGTTCCTGCACGCGAGCGCAGAAGTGACGCCACAACCAACCACAAAGCACTCCTCCACGCAGCGCAGATCGTGCTCGCCGAGAATCCCCAGGCCTCCCTCGACACCATCGCGCAAGCAGCTGGCCTGTCACGACGTGCCCTCTACGGCCACTTCGCCGACCGTGAGACTCTGCTGAGAGAGGTCATCGCGCTCGGCGCTGAGCGGTTCAATACAATCGCCGAGATCATCGACGACATCGACCCGCGCGTCGCTCTGGCCCGCCTCGCCGCAGGTCTCTGGCGCGAAGCCTCCGCAGTACGCGCCGCCGCCAACATCGCCCTCAGCGAAGCCCATGTCTCGGAGACAGTCCGTTCACTCGCGCCTCTTCGACGACGTGTCCGCGAACTCACCGATGCCGGCATAGCAGCGGGGGCTTTCCGACGAGACGTTTCGCCCGAAGTCCTCGCCATCCTGATCGAAGAGACAGCCCGCGCCACATTGCGCCAGACTCGCCTAACAGGAAGCAACCCGTCGGTCATCGCCCGAGTCGTGCTCAGCATCGTCGGCCTGTCATGGACCGAGCAGGCCGCGCTCATCGCGTCGAACCCGGACATCGTGGCCTGAGCGTCACCCGTCGGATGCGCGCAGGCGGGCCCGCAACGGCGGCATGCAGCTCTCTCGGGCGATCCAGTTCATGCGGGATGTTCGAGGCTCGCGCGCGTAGTCGGGCGGAAGATCGCTTTCGACGAGCCTACGACGCGTAACGTCCGGCGCCTGCGCAACCATCCGGAGCCTGACCCGGTTTCCCGGACGGTTTCTTTGTGTTGATCATGCCGCGGTTGCGGCGGGGATGTGAAGTCTCTCGAACTCCACGGGGCTGAGGTTGCCGAGAGCGGTGTGCCGACGGGTCGGGTTGTAGAAGCCCTCGATCCACTCGAACATCGCTGACGACAGTTCCGTTTTCGAGGTCCAGCTCGATCGGTCGAGAAGTTCGCGTTGCATGCTCGACCAGAACGACTCGATGAGCGCGTTATCGACGCTGGAGGCGACGCGGCCCATCGAGCCGAGCAGGCCGGCTTGCCTGAGCCGGTGGCCGAAGAGCCAGGAGGTGTATTGCGCTCCTCGATCCGCATGGACCACGGTTCCAGGCTCGGGGCGGCGTCGCCAGCGGGCCATCTCGAGCGCGTCGACGACGATCTCGGCGGTGATCCGGTCTGAGATCGACCAGCCGACGATACGACGTGAGAACGCGTCGATGACGGCGGCGCAGTAGACCCACCCGTCTTTCGCGCGATGCTGCGTGATGTCACAGAACCAGAGCCTGTTCGGCTCGGACGCGCGGAACTGTCGCTTCACGAGGTCCTCGTGCGTCGCAGTGTCCGGCTTCCACCCGCGGCGTTTGCGACGGTGGGAGACGCCGGTGAGGCCGTCGAGGCGCATGAGCCGGGCGACTCGTTTCTTGCCGACGTGAACGCCGAGCCCGAGCCGCAGTTCGGCCAGCACCCGCGGAGCACCATAGGTGCCTCGGGAGTCACGGTGAACCTTTCGGATCGTCAACGTGAGCGCCTCGTCCGCGATCGCTCGTGGCGATGGTGGACGAGATGCCCACTCGTAGTAGCCGGACGTCGAGACGTTCAGGAACCGGCAGGCCACCGCGACGGGAACACCATCAGCGGCGAGTTGGACAGTGCCCATCTGCCGTCCATCCGCAACCTCGCGCCACTGGGTCTCTATCTGTCTGCTGTTCCAGATCGGTCGACGACCCTCTTTCACACGACAATCCGGGTGGCCATCTTGAGCGCAGGCGACCGCTGAAGTAGTAAGTTCTCGCTGTGGGATGCCGTCACTGGGGCGGTCTCGAAGGGGAGCATCGTGGGTGGAGCTGCAGCGGGCTGGTATGCGAATGGGCCAGCGTGGGAAACGTACTGGGACGGCACGCAGTGGCTTGATCAGCACCGACAGGTCGCATCTCCAGACAAAATCGACACAGGTCCCATCCACCAGCCGACGACGACGACAACAACGGCAACGGCAACTACGCAGTCGATGGAGGCGCTCGTAGAACCGCAACCTCAACCAGAGGCCGAACTCTTCCCGTTCGCCGCATCCGGCGTAATCATCGATATTCGACCCGAGGGTATACACCTCGAGGGGACCACATGGCTTGGCCGCGGGCTCGTCGGCGATAAGCCGCGGGTTGTGCCGTGGGATGACATCTCGACGCTCGAAGTCATGACCACCGGAATCCGCATCCGCGAGGGTCGCAAAGCGATGCTAATCGGTGTGCCCTCCAAGTTGACTGCCCAATCCCCCCTCGTTGTAGAACGCCTCGCGCGGGAGTTCGAGACAGCCACCGGCCGGACCCTCTCGACAGGCAAAGTGACGCGCGCCGAAAAGACGGCAGCCGTAGAGGACGTATTCCGAAGGGCACTGTCTCGCAAGGTAGAAGCGATCGGAACAGTCATTAAGAGCGGCGATCACTCCGCAGAAGTCGCGATGTCGCATGCGCTATTGGTGTGGTCCAAAGCCCAGAAGATCAAGGGTGGCGTCGAGTTGGCGACTAGTGAGCTCGACAAACTGCGCCGATCGCTGGGAGCACACGTCCCCACAGTGGTCGGGATCGTCGTCTCCGCGAACTTCTCCCCGAATCTGACGGTGTTCGATGACCGCGTTCATCGGGGTGCGGAGGCGCGCCCGATCGACGCGTTCACGCAGGCGCAGGTGTTCCTCGACGGGCAGGTCCAGGTCACGTCGCGCCCATCGATGACAGCAGGTCTCATCGGGTCGGTGCTCCCGGGCACCGCCCTCCTTCCCGCGTTGGCGTTCGGGAAGAAGGAGAAGACGGACACTCGACAAGCCGAGTTCCACGTCGGCTCGCGCGATTGGACTTTCTCAATGAGCATCCCGGTCCAGAGCGTTGGATCTGCTCGATCGATCGCTCAGCGGATCAATGCGATCGCGGACGGGATGGAGCGAGACGCTCGCTCGTCGCAGATCTCTTCGTCGCCCCCGGTGACGCCATCGCTGAGCGACGATGCCGACCTCACCAGTCAGATTGAGCGCATTGTGGCCCTAGAACGTTCAGGCGCAATCACGGCGGAACAGGCGACGGCGATGAAGGCACGAATAATCGGTCTATAGAGCGGCGTCCTCCGCCCTGGAAAGGCCCTGCGCCGCGACGGCGCCGCCCCGCGTCATCACTCCAAGAGACGGCTTCTGTGCCCTCGATGGCTCGGCCCTCGTCTCACTTCAAGGTCTTGCCTCATAGGCCCCGATAACTTCAGTTATCCGGACTATCGCGTGTCGACTCCGACGGCGACTCCCGTTAGGTCCTGCGATTCCCTGAACACGCCCGCCAGGAGGCAGTCTTCGCTGGAGCGACTGAAAGGCTTTCGTTCCATGCGATGGAAGTTCCCGTCGCGAGTCGGGCCGGGCACGGCCAAGCGCCACCCGGCTCTAGCAACGACTCTCATGCCAGCCAGGTGGGGCGACGCGGGTTGTAGGAGCATGAAAGGCTTTCATCTGCGAGCGGCTTCGCCTGGGGCATGCGGGCGGGTCGTGGACTGCGAGGCTCTAAGAAAGGCCTTCGTTCCAGGCCTTTAAGAAGGGCTTTCGTGCCTAACTTACGAGAAAGACTCTCGTAAGTTAGGCGTGCCTGGAAGGCTTACGTGAAAGGCTTTCGTTTGAGGCGTGCCTGGAAGGCTTATGTGAAAGGCTTTCGTTTGAGGCGTGCCTGGAAGGCTTACGTGAAAGGCTTTCGTTCGAGGCGTGCCTGGAAGGCTTATGTGAAAGGCTTTCGTTCGAGGCGTGCCTGGAAGGCTTACGTGAAGGGCTTTCATCGGCGTGCTCGTTGATTTTACTGAGAGCAAGGTCGGGGTTGATCTGCAGCTGCCACGCCACGATCATTGACATCAAGCTCTCGGGGAAGGACTATTCTCATCACCGCCTCTCGCACCGTACAAATCGCCCGGCACCTAAACGATGTTCTCGGCCCTACCCTCGTGTCTACGCTGGCCGGCTCGAAGGACACACGAGCCGCGATCGGGTGGGCGCGACAAGAAGGTCCCGAGCCCGACGGGGAAGCGAGCCTGCGTCTTGAGTGTGCACAGGAGACCTGGCGAAGAGTGTCGGCAATCGAGGGCGATGACGTCGCGCGGCTTTGGTTCGTCGGTGCCAACCCGTGGCTCAACGAGGACACGGCGGTCACGGCAATCCGAGAGGGTCGATTCAGGCAAGTACGGGACGCCGTGCAAGCTCTCATGGACGACTCGTTCGGCGGCTAGCCGCCGCCCTCGGTCCTCTCGCTTTCGACGATCGCCTCAAGCGCCTCTTCGAGTTCGACGCGCGCCTCCTCTGGGCTTATCTCTTGGGCGAGTATCCGTCGTACGCGATCCAGCGTCTCCTCGTCCAGTTGCTGTCCTTCGAGCTGATGTGCCTTGTCGATCATGGCAAGAGCTCGTTGTACTTCGACCGGAGTGAGCGGATTCCGATACTTATCCATTGTTCTCCTCAGGGCCGCGAAGCTTCGCGCCTGGCGCCGAGCGGGTCCCGGACTCACTCTAGTTGCGGGCGCTCAATCAACAAGCGCCACGTGAACAACGCATCAGCTGGTTGCCGTTCACGCACCGAAGCGCTCTGGACGCCCAGCCCGACCAGCGCTCGAGATCGTCACAGTCCAATCGGCGGGTCGCACCAGGAACTCGGACAGCAGTGCGAACGCCCTGGCCTTTGCTCAGCCACATCCCACTTCTCCTTGTGGGGCTATTGACCGACGATAAGACCACCTATCCGGACTATCGGCGCTGTTCGACGCGCCGACAGCAGCAACTCATCAGGGCTCAGGAGCGAGAAGTGTTCACGACGCTAGGCGCGCGTCGATCGCCGGTGACTGAGGCCGAATGTTGCCGTTCAGGAGATCCAGAACAGACCGGCCGAGGGATTCAGCCATCCAAACAGGAACTGCGTTGCCTATCTGACGCTCTACCGAGCCGTAACTGCCCAACCACGTGTATGTAGCGGGAAACGTCTGAAACGCTGCGGCTTCGCGCAAGCTGATACCTCTGTCTTGTACCGGATGGATGAACGCACCGCAGGCAGGAGTTGTGCACCGCGTTGTCATCGTTGGCGCCGGTTCGCCCGACCGCACGCGTCCGTAACTGCCTGTAGCAGTCCTTCTTGCGTGCCCCTTGTCGTCCACTAGACGCTTGTGACAGTCGAGCTGGAGGTCCTCCGGTAGATCGAACCTCGTTCCATTAATCCGTACGGCCTGGGTCGAGCACCGCGGTTGGTTCTTCGGGGTACTCGGGTCACAAACAGCGCCGGTGAGGCTGCGAGGCGGCACTACGAAGACACCCGGATCGCCTACGAACGTTGCGCCAGGAACTGCTGCACATCCCTACCGCTGACAAGCTCGATCGTCTGATTGCCTTGGCGGCGATAGAGTGTCTTGTCGTCCACCCAAGCGGGCGTCGCGCCCCGGCTCACAGAGACCTTGAGAATGAGCTTCCCTCGGAATCTTACGAACTCTGTCGCCACATGATCCGTGACCAAGTGCTGGTCGATGCGCTTAGCGAGCAGGTCCCCACGGATCCAGCGCTCGAATCGATCCACACTGTCTTTGAACAAGACAAGATCGGGGTCGAGGCCCTTCGCGGATCCATCATCCGCGACGCCGATCAACAGCTCACCGCCATCGGAATTGAGGAACGCAGCGACGGTTTTCACCACTGCTGACTCGATTGCGGTGTCTTTCGCTCCCGACCGTAGGTTGATCCGACTGGTTTCCTTGAACTCGAGGTGATGAGATTCACCTTGGCGTACGAGCTCGTCCACAGTCGACGCGCGGTCCACACCTCCGACTGGGTCTGCAGATCTCATCGACGGACGCGACAGCGATTGGAGTGCAGCGAGTGTTGGGCTGTAGAGAATGCCCTTTGCATCGCGCTGCAGTAGCTTCAACGCAACTAGATCTTCAGCGGCTTGCTCCGCCTCTGCGTCGCCCGCAATCCACTCATTCAGCTCGGCCTCAGTTATCGATGAATCGAGCAGGGATGCCGCCGATGGGTAGTGGATTCCGAGCGCCGAAACTATCCCGTTCCAAGCCTCGCCCGCGACCATGGCCCATTCCGGCGCGCTCACGCTCACATGGTCAGCGTTGATTTTGACAGCGTCAGCGGAATCTTCAATCACCTCTGCCCGAACGCTCTTACGAACCGCGGATGCCAGGTCGCGAACGAAGTAAGGGAAGCCGCCAGTTAGGCGTTGTACCTCGGCGATAGCGTCCGGCTGCCAGTCCAGGAGCATCGGGCGCCCGAGATCGCGAAGGAGCGAAGTTGTTTCCTCGAGTTCAAACGGAGTGAGGTAGACACTGGAGACCTGGTTGAACATCGGATTGTCAACCTCCCCGCGATCCCCGAGAGAACTGCTCCTGAACATGCGATTCGCAACACCACTGAACACCAGGGATACATTCTCGCGAGCCTGCGCCGCAGATCGTAAGGCGCCCAGCAAGACTTTGATGGCCATCGGATTCTCGCGCGCGATCGCCGCAGCGCTCTCGACCTCGTCGACCGCGACCACGATGCGTACACCTGGGTTACGCGAAGCGACGCGTTTGATCCGATCGGAGAGTGCCGAAGGGGTCAGATCTTCGACCGACTGATCGGACTCGTTCCCGATCCAGACATCGATGCCTTTCGCCTTCACGACCTTGAGTTCCTCGTTCAAGCTCGCCGCGATCGAACTGGCGAGCTCCTCTGCGGAGTGCTCTTCGAGCATCTGAAAGTCCGCGATCGGCATGACCACCCGCCGCGGTAGTAGGACCCTTCTCAACTCGCGCAGCACCGATGTTTTCCCGGACCGCCTGAGACCAAGGATCGCGATATTTTGATCACCATCGATGGCCGCGCTGAGGTTACGCATGAGACCCGCTCGGCCGAAGAAGTCGACGCCGCTCACGGGGTTCTGGGTGCGGTACAGGTCTCGTTCACCGAGCCGGTCTCGAAGGTTCTTCGTAATCTCCGCCACTAGATCCGGACCGGTGTGCCGCAACGGATCGATGGCGACGATGGTGAGCTCACTGTATGAGTCGCTCTGCCATTCGTCGAGCTTGGTCTGAACGTTAGGGTCCGTAGAGATGAGGAGGGCGACACGACGGGACGGCGTGAAGCGCTCCGACTGCATGATCTGGTCCTGCAGCGATCGAATCAGATCACTTGTGCGAAGCGTCATCGCATTGAACGACCGTCGTTGAAAATCTCGCCAGGGGGTAAAATACGCGGCTACCTCCCCGTTGATCCCGAAGCGACGCTCAAGGTCTTCCCCGAGGCGTAGCAACGCGAGCCCGGACCCCTTGAGGTCGATTTCCTTTGCGACCGACGCCATGAAGAACATCGGGTTCGGGTTGCTCGCGGTCCGAAGTGACGAGTCCAGGCTTTCGGCGGCCGGAAAATACCCGAAGAACCGGCTACGAACCTCTTGCAATCCCATTTGCGCCTCCCAATCCGCTTCATTCATAGCACGCGCCCAGCCTGACATCTTCCGCACCGCCCACATCCCTACCGCCTTCAGCTGGGCGGTGCCACAACGCCCGATACCCCCCACGAGGGCACTCGATGCCGAACCCGCAAGTTTCACCCGCCCTCAGAGTGGTCCCAAGTCTGCCGACGCGGAGGATCACTGAAGAACCATCCTGCGTGCGGGCAAGTCATCTAAGCTCTGAACGTCCGAATCCTGAAAGGGTCGAGCATGCGGCAATACGACGGCGCCTCCGATACCGACCCCCGAGTGTTCTTGAGGTTGCAGACGCTCGCGCTCGCATCTACCTCGCCAGGTCATCACGACAGCTCGCGAGATCTCCTGCAGCTGACCCATCAGCAGGTCCGCGCTGCGCAAGCGGGTGGGGGCGCCTCCGCTTTGATCGAACAGATACTCGGCGCGGCGGCATCAGCAAACGGCGAGGTCGAAGTGCGCTTGATCCGCACAGCGGAACGGTGCGTCGAACTCCAGCAGATGGTCGACGCTCTGCGCCTCAGGTACCTCGCGAAGGTGAGAGAGTGGCGCGAGTCGCATTCGGAGCGATATGAACGGTCCGTGTCCAGATCTTTGGATACCTTGATTCGGAACGATGTCGACGCGGTGATGTCACTCTCGGAAGCAGACTTGCGAGGCGTCCACCTCATGTTGTCGGGCCAGCACAAGCGCGTCGTGGCTGAGTTCGCCACAAGACTCGGGGAGGGCGCCGAAACAGTTCTGGCGATCGACGACCTCGATGCGGTCACTGAACATCTACTCTCCGAGTGCGAACCAATGCTGGCTGTCGAGAGCATGACACAGCTCCTCACGGCCCGAACGCGAGGGATGATGACATATCGCCCGCGGGATGTTCTTGATGGTATGGAACGTGACACCGACGCGATCCGCCCGCTAGCGAAAGCCTTGATCGAACTGAGCCGGGCAGTCGATGAACTTCGGAACGCAGAGAAGGACGAGCAAGATCAGTTCTCTGAGGCTCGCGCATCTATCGCCATAAACCGGTGGGACCGGGCAACGGAAGGTAGCGCGTGACTCACGATCGGGCGTCGGCGTCCTCCTTGCGGCGCTAGGCCGCGAACGACTCCGACCCGTGATCGTTGTGTGATGCACACGAAGGGTTGAGGTGACGCATCTCGATACCCGCGATGACGGGGCATGCGCGAAATACACTCGTCGACATGGCTAGAGACGAACACCCTATTGAGCGCGCTCAAGTATGGCGCCACGTGATCAGCAAGCGGGAGAGCGTCATCCTTTCGACCCCGGAACCGGGCGAAGTTGGCGACCGCAACGTGATCCACCGCTCGTTGCGACGAGTCCGCTGGGACTCGGAGGATCACTTCCGGCGTAGCCATACCTTCACCGGCGAGATTCGACCGATCTGACGGGACGCCGCGTTAGCCTCCGATTCGAAGGAGTGCAACGTGTCGCACATGGACATACATACGGTCCACACTGCCAGGCAACCCCAGCGCTTCGAATCGAAGGCGTGAGCACGGTGCACCAAGGGCACGCGGCGCATAAGATCTGTTTTCTGAGCAACACGGCGGCCGCTGTCGCGTTCGCGGGACTGCTGGTGGCCATCATGCGCTCGGATGAGGTGCGGGGCATCCTCACGGGGCTTGTCCGCCGCGCCCTGACCGTGTCGTGACGGCCCCTCGCGAGCGACCGCGCGGCGGGAGCGAACGAGGCGCCGTCGCGGCGGAGCTCGCCATGGCGCTGCCCGCCGTCGCGCTGGTGCTGCTGCTCGGGGCCGGGGCTCTCGCGGCCGCGTCCCGGCAGGTGGCGCTCCAGGATGCGGCAGCGGACGCAGCCCGCCTGCTCGGACGGGGCGAGGACACGGCGACGGCTGCGCGCATCGTGCACGCGGCGGTCCCCGGCGCCGGGGCCTCGTTCGCCTCCACCGGGGACCTGGTGTGTGCCACGGCGACCGTCCGGGTCTCGGTCGGCGCCGTCATCAGCTTCCCCTTGCGCGCCTCGAGCTGCGCTCTCGATGGGGGCCGGTGATGGCGGGCTCGGCGCTCGCGGCCGCCCTCCTCGTCGTGAGCGCGACCTTGTCCGTCGGGCTCGCGGCGGTGGGCGGTGCGGCGGTCACGGCACAGCGCGCGGCGGGTGCGGCCGACGCCGCCGCACTCGCCGCGGCCGATGCCGCCAGCGGTGCCGTGGCGACGGCGGATGAGCCGTGCGCGCTCGCGGCGAGGGTCGCCGCGGCAGGCGGGGCGGCGTTGACGAGCTGTTCGCTGGAAGGGTATGTGGCGACCGTGTCTGTGGAGGCGGCGTACGCTGGACTCGCCGCCGTCTCCCGAGCCCGCGCCGGGCCACCCGAGGAATCATGACGGCGGCCTTACCCCTCGCCCGCTGTGAACGACCCCGAATAGCGGTGTGTATGGTGTGCTTCGAAGAAAGGACGCCCCTTGGCTGAAGGCAAGAAGCTCGTCATCGTCGAGTCCCCGACGAAGATGCGGTCTATTCAGGGATACCTCGGCGACGGTTACGAGGTGCTCAGCTCCGTCGGCCACATCCGCGATCTCGCCGACAAGAAGGACATCCCGGCCGAGGACAAGAAGGCGTACGGCAAGTACTCCATCGACATCGACAACGGCTTCGACCCCTACTACGTGGTGTCGGACCGCAAGACCAAGACGGTCGCCGAACTCAAGCGCGCGCTCAAGCACGCCGACGAGGTCCTGCTCGCCACTGATGAGGACCGCGAGGGCGAGGCGATCGCCTGGCACCTGCTGGAGACGCTGAAGCCGAAGGTGCCGGTCAAGCGCATGGTGTTCCACGAGATCACCAAGGACGCGATCCAGGCCGCGGTCGGCAACACCCGCGAGCTCGACCATGCCCTCGTCGACGCGCAGGAGACCCGGCGCATCCTCGACCGCCTCTACGGGTGGGACGTCTCGCCCGTGCTCTGGTACAAGGTCAAGACGGGGATCTCCGCCGGCCGGGTGCAGTCCGCCGCGACGCGCCTCATCGTCGACCGTGAGCGCGAGCGCATGGCCTTCGTGTCCGCGGAGTACTGGGACGTGGATGCCGACGCCGCGGCGACCGGCACCTCCTTCCGCATCCGCCTCGTGCGCGTGGACGGCGGACAGCTCGCCCGGGGGTCCGACTTCGACGACACCGGGAAGCTCAAGAAGGCGGTCGTCGTCCTCGACGAGGCCAAGGCGGCTGCCCTGGCGCGAGCCGTCGACGCCGCGGGGGCGGGAACCGTCACCAAGGTCGAGGCCAAGCCCGGCACGCGCAGCCCCTACGCGCCGTTCACCACCTCCACGATGCAGCAGGAGGCGGGCCGCAAGCTCTCGATGAGTGCGAAGCAGGCGATGAGCGTCGCCCAGCGCCTCTACGAGAAGGGGTACATCACCTATATGCGTACCGACTCCACGGCGCTGAGCACCCAGGCGGTGCAGGCGGCGCGGAGCCAGGCCGTGGCTCTCTACGGCGACAGCGCGGTGCCCCTGAAGCCGCGCGTGTACAAGTCGAAGAGCAAGAACGCCCAGGAGGCGCACGAGGCGATCCGTCCCTCGGGGGAGAACTTCCGCACGCCGTCCTCGCTGTCCGGCGAGCTCGACCGCGAGGAGCAGCGGCTCTACGACCTCATCTGGAAGCGCACCGTCGCCAGCCAGATGTCGGACGCGAAGTACGAGACGACGACCGTCACCATCGCGGTCGAGGCGGACGGCCAGACCGCCGAGTTCACTGCCTCGGGCACCGTCTACACCTTCAAGGGCTTCCTGGAGGCGTACGAGGAGGGGCGTGACGAGAAGCGCAGCGACGCGGACGCCGCCGAGAACCAGTCCCTGCCCGCGGTCTCCGTCGGGGATGAGCTGGCCGTGTCCGCCGCGGAGGCGAAGGGGCACCGCACCACGCCGAAGCCGCGCTACACCGAGGCCTCGCTGGTGAAGGTGCTCGAGGAGAAGGGCATCGGCCGGCCCTCGACCTTCGCCACGATCCCGGAGACCATCCTCGACCGCGGGTACGCGGTCAAGCGCGGACAGGCCCTCGTACCGACATGGCTCGCGTTCAGCGTGGTGCGCCTGCTCGAGGAGCACTTCGCCGAGCTCGTCGACTACGACTTCACCGCCGCGCTGGAGGACGATCTCGACACCATCGCACGCGGCGAGCAGAACCGCGTGGAGTGGCTCAAGTCGTTCTACTTCGGCTCCGACTCGCACGTGGGGCTCCGACAGGTCGTCGACAACCTCGGGGAGATCGACGCCCGGGCGCTGAACTCGACGCGGATCACCGACACTGCGACGCTGCGCTTCGGCAAGTACGGCCCCTACCTCGAGGTGGCGGACCCGAAGGATCCGGAGGCCAAGCCGCGCATCGTCAACGTCCCCGAAGACCTCGCTCCCGACGAGCTCACGGCGGAGAAGGCCCAGGAGCTCATCGATGCGCCGGTCGCCGGCGACCGCGTCCTCGGCGTGAACCCGGAGAACGGCAAGGTCGTCGTCGTCAAGGACGGCCGCTTCGGTCCCTACGTGCAGGAGAACGATCCGGTCTCCGACGATGCCGCCGTCGACGAGGCCACCGGTGAGGTCGTCGACCTCCGACAGGCTCAGGCACCCAGCGCGAAGGGGAAGCGCGGCGCGAAGAAGGAAGCGGCGCCCAAGCCCCGCACCGCCTCGCTGTTCCGCTCGATGTCGGTGGACACGATCGACCTCGACACCGCGCTGCAGCTGCTGAGCCTGCCCCGCGTCGTCGGCGTCGACCCGGAGACGGGTGACGAGATCACCGCGCAGAACGGGCGCTTCGGTCCGTATCTGAAGAAGGGCGCCGATTCCCGGTCGCTGGAGAGCGAGTCGCAGATCTTCGACGTGACTCTGGAGCAGGCACTGGAGATCTACCAGCAGCCCAAGTACGGCGCCCGCCGGGCGTCGAGCGCGCTGGCCGAGTTCGACGCCGACCCGGTGAGCGGCAAGCCCATCCGTGTGCGCGACGGCCGGTTCGGGCCGTACGTCACCGATGGTGAGACGAACGTCACGATCCCGCGCGGACAGACCCCGGACGACATCACGTTCGAGATCGCCGTGCAGATGCTCGCGGACAAGCGCGCCAAGGGTCCGGCGCCCAAGCGTGGAGCGGCCAAGAAGGCACCGGCCAAGAAGGCCCCCGCGAAGAAGGCTCCAGCCAAGAAGGCTCCGGCGAAGACGGCCGCCTCCACCGCGAAGAAGTCCACGGCGAAGACGTCGACCACCTCCGCGGCCCGCTCGGCGGCGGCGAAGAAGGCGGCGGCGACCCGGGCGGCGAACGCGGCGGCGAAGGCGGCAGAGAAGGCGGACTCGTGACCGCAGGCTCCGGCCTCTGGATCACGCTGGAGGGCGGGGACGGCTCCGGGAAGACGACCCAGTCGAACCTCCTGGCCACCTGGCTGGAGCAGAGCGGTCAGACGGTCGTGCGCACTCGGGAGCCGGGAGGTTCCGAGGTCGGGCAGCTCATCCGCGACATCGTGCTCCACCACCGCGGCGACATCGCCCCGCGTGCGGAGGCGCTGCTCTACGCCGCCGACCGCGCACACCACGTCGCCACGGTCGTCCGACCCGCACTCGCTCGCGGTGAGATCGTGCTGCAGGACCGCTACCTCGACTCCTCGGTGGCCTACCAGGGCGCCGGACGTGTTCTGGACGCCACGGAGATCCGCGACCTGTCGCTCTGGGCCGCCGAAGGGGCTCTTCCGGATCTCACCGTCCTGCTGGACCTCGATCCGGCCACCGCGCGCATGCGCCTCGATTCGGCCGACAAGCCGTTCGACCGGCTGGAGGCCGAGAAGGAGGCCTTCCACTCCCGCGTGCGCGAGGCCTATCTCGACCTGGCCCGCGCGGAGCCTGGGCGGTTCCTCGTGATCGATGCCGCTGACGCACCCGAGCGCATCGCCGACCGCATCCGCGCCCGGGTCTCCGCACTCTTCGACTGATCCTCCCCGGAGACATCGTCATCCGGACGGACGCAGAGTCGCCGCCGGGTGGTGGGAGCGTCGGCGGTGCCGATTAGGCTGAGTGCATGCCCTCGACCCTCGCCCCGCCTTTTCCGTGGGCAGACGTCTGGGGGCAGGAAGCCGCCGTCGAGACGCTGCGCTCCGCCTCATCCGATCCGGCCGCACTCTCGCACGCCTGGCTGATCACCGGCCCTCCGGGGTCCGGACGGTCGACCCTCGCCTATGCCTTCGCGGCCGCGCTCATCGCCGAGGGGCCCGACGACGAGGCCACGATGCGGCAGGTCCTCGCCGGGACGCACCCCGATGTGACCGCATTGCGCACCGACAAGGTGATCATCACCATCGCCGAGGCGCGCGCCCTCGTCGAACGCTCCTACTTCGCCCCGTCCGCCGGTCGCTACCGGGTCATCGTGGTGGAAGACGCCGATCGGATGGTGGAGCGCACCTCCAACGTGCTGCTCAAGGCGCTGGAGGAGCCGCCGGAGCAGACCGTCTGGATCCTGTGCGCGCCGAGTGAGGCCGATCTCCTCCCCACGATCCGGTCGCGCGTGCGGTCGCTCCGCCTCCGCGAGCCCGACGTGGCGGACGTGTCCCGCCTCATCAGCCTCCGCACGGGTGTGGACGAGGCGGTCGCCGAGCAGGCCGCCCGACACGCGCAGCGGCACATCGGCATGGCTCAGCGTCTGGCCACCGACGATGCCGCGCGGCGCCGCCGCGACGAGACGCTCCGTGCCGTGATGGGGGTGCGCGGGGTCAACGACGCCGTCGAGGTCGCCGGACGCATCATCCAAGCGGCGACGGAAGACGCCAAGGCCCTCACCGCCGAGCGGGACGCGGCCGAACGCGCCGCCCTGCTGCGCACCGTCGGGGTCGCCGAGGGTCAGGCGGTGCCTCCGGCGCTGCGCGCTCAGGTGTCGGCACTGGAGGACGATCAGAAGAAGCGGGCCACGCGGAGTCTGCGGGACGGCATCGACCGCGTCCTCACCGACCTCCAGTCGCTCTTCCGCGACGTCGTGATGCTGCAGTACGGTCGCGGAGACGACCTCATCAACCGCGAGCTGCATGCCGAACTTGCCGGGCTCGCGTCCGCATGGAGCGTGGAGCGCACGCTCGTCGTGCTCGACCACCTGGCCGAGACCCGTGAGGCGCTGGAGCGCAACGTCGCCCCGCTGCTCGCGCTCGAGAGTTTGCTCGTGACCGTCACGAGCGGGAGGAAACCGTGAAGACTCGATCCCTGCCCCGCCTCCGTCGCTCCGCGGCGCTCATCGCCGGTCTTGCCGCCGCCTCGGTCGCGCTCTCCGGGTGCCTCTACGCCATGATCCCGGAGCAGTCCTCGAAGCCGGCCGTGGAGAAGACCCCGGACACCGAGGGCGTCGCCGAAGATCTCCTGCCTTACTACTCCCAGGAGCTGGACTGGACCGAGTGCGGCCAGGGCTTCGACTGCACCACCGTCACCGCCCCGCTCGACTGGGAGGACCCGAGCGTGGGAGAGATCGAGCTCGCCGTGGTGCGGCACCGCGCCGAGGGCGAGGCTGTCGGCTCGCTGCTCACGAACCCCGGAGGACCCGGTTCCAGCGGCGTCGACCTCATCCAGGGCAGCTTGGACTACGCGGTCGGCCCGGCGCTCATCGAGAACTACGACGTGATCGGCTTCGACCCCCGCGGTGTCGGGGCCTCCACCGCCGTCACCTGCTACGACGCGAAGGAGATGGACGACTACCTCTACGGCATCCCCGCCGCGCCGCGGGGCACCCCGGAGTGGGAGTCCGAGCTGCTCGACTCCGCTCGCGCCTTCGGAGAGGCGTGCGACGCGAACAGCCAGGGGATCCTGCCGTACATCACCACGGTCAACGCCGCCCGCGACATGGACCTCCTCCGCGCCGTCCTCGGCGACAAGGAGCTCAACTACCTCGGGTACTCGTACGGCACGTTCCTCGGCGCGACCTACGCCAAGCTCTACCCGGAGAAGGCCGGACGGCTCGTGCTCGACGGGGCGATCGACCCCTCCGTCCCCGGTCTCGACGTCGGCGCCACGCAGGCATTCGGCTTCGAGTCGGCACTGCGGGCCTACATGCAGAACTGCCTCGACTCCGGCTCCTGCCCCTTCAGCGGGACGGTCGACGAGGCGATGGCCGATCTCGGCGCCCTGCTCGCGAGCGCGGACCGCACGCCGTTGAAGAACGGCGACGGCCGGCTCATGGGCGCCGACGCCCTGATGACGGCGATCATCGCGGCGCTGTACTCGGAGGACAGCTGGGAGATCCTGACCCAGGCCCTGGACGAGGCGCTGCAGGGCGACCCGTCGACGGCCTTCCGCCTCGCCGACTTCTACAACGGTCGGGAGAACGGCACCTACATCGACAACTCGACCGAGGCCTTCCGTGCGTACAACTGCATGGACTACCCGGTCGAGGACGACCCTGCGGCCGAGGCGGCCACTGAGAAGAAGATCGCGGAGGGGGCGCCGACCATCGCTCCGTACTGGTCGGGACCCGACCCGTGCGAGGTGTGGCCGTATCCGCCCACCGGCACCCGCGAGAAGATCACCGCGGAAGGCGCGGGTCCCATCGTCGTCGTCGGCACCACCAACGATCCCGCGACCCCGTACGAGTGGTCGGAGTCGCTCGCCGACCAGCTCTCCGAGGGCGTCCTCATCACCCGTGTGGGCGAGGGACACACCGGCTACAACAAGGGCAACGTCTGCGTGGATGACGCGGTGGAGGCCTTCCTGCTGGAAGACGTGGTGCCGGAGGACGGCCTGCGCTGCGAGTGAGCGCGCCTCGATTCGCGAGCGAGCGCGAGACAGGGTAATATCGGTGATCGCGCCGCTCACGCGTCGCACGCCGCTTTAGCTCAGTCGGCAGAGCATTTCACTCGTAATGAAAAGGTCGTCAGTTCGATTCTGACAAGCGGCTCAGGAAAACCCCCGGAACCCTCGTGGTCCCGGGGGTTTCCTCGTCTCCGGGCCCGGCCGTGGGGCGTACGCTCGGAGCATGAGCAGAGCGCTTCTCATCGTCGACGTGCAGAACGACTTCACCGAGGGCGGCGCCCTGGCCGTCCAGGGTGGTGACGCGGTGGCCGCCGCGATATCCGCCCACCTCGCGTCGCACGCCGCCGACTATGAGGTCATCGTGGCCTCCCGGGACTGGCACGACGCGGACGGCGACAACGGCGGGCACTTCTCCTCCACCCCCGACTACACCGACTCCTGGCCCGTGCACTGCGTCGCCGGCACCGCGGGGGCGGACTACGATCCGCTGCTGGTGACGGACGGCGTCACCCACCACGTGCGCAAGGGTCAGGGGCGCCCGGCGTACTCGATGTTCGAGGGGGTGTCCGACGACGGCGCGACGGTCGCCGCGGTCCTCAGCGCCGCGGGGGTCGTCACGGCGGACGTCGTCGGCATCGCCACAGACCACTGCGTCCGCGCCTCGGGACTCGACGCGATCGCCCACGGCGTCCACGTCCGCATCCTCACGGACCTGATCGCCGGAGTCGCCCCCGAATCGAGCGCCGCGGCCCTCGCCGAACTCGCGCATGCCGGTGCCGAACTCCTCGAGAGCGCGGAGGCGTGAGTCGCAGCGTCCTCCTCCTCCGCGCGGTCAACGTCAGCGGACGCAGCAGCGTACCCATGGCCCGGCTGCGGGAAGTCCTCGACACCGAGACCGACCTGCAGGACGTCTCCACCTACATCGCCAGCGGCAACATCGTCTGCGCGACCCCGCGAGACCCGGCGGCGTCCTGCGCGACGGTGCGCGCGCTGATCGCAGCCGAGTTCGGTGTCGACACCCCGGTCATCCACCGCACGCACGCCGAGCTCGCCGACTCCGAGGCGGCCCAGCCCTTCCCGGAGGGGGAGCTGAAGCTGGTGCACGCGATGTTCCTCGAGGGTGCTCCGGCGGCCGGCGCCCTCGATGCCCTGCAGGGACGTCTCGTGCCGGGCGAGCGTCTCGCCCTGGTCGGGCACGATCTGTGGATCGACTACGCCGCCGGGGGAGTGCACACGACCAGACTCACGAAGGCGGTGCTCGACCGTGCGCTCGGGACTGCCGGGACGGCCCGTAACCTGCGCACCGTGCGGAAGCTCATCGCCCTGACGGCATGACCACCGCGCGGCTCAGCGCGGCCGGTGGCACCTGAGCGTGCGCGGCCAGGTCGACCCGGCGGGAATCGCAGCCGACGCAACGGACGTAGACGACGACGCCCTCGCTGGTGGGATGGCGCGACTCCACGAGCCAGGCGTGCTCATGGGCGTCGGCGGGGGAGGCGAGCCGGGGGATCGGAAGGGTGTCGGAGGAGGTCATGGGACCAGCGTGATGTAATGGTCTTATGCATCTCAACCCTTACGGCGAGTATGCGGTGCTCCTCGCCGCCTCCCTCGCGAACGACTGGCCGGAGGACCGCGCGGGCATCGAGGAGCGCACGCTCGCGCTGGGGATGACGCAGACGTTTCCGCCGGCCCCGGACGACCACGCGGAGGTGCGCGCCGTGATCGACGACTGGCTGGCCATCGTCGACGAACCGGACGCCGATGCGCGGGCCGCTCTGCTCAACGATCAGCTCGCCGCCGCTGGGGCCTATCCGCGGCTCACCAACCACGATGACGAGGGGTGGCATCTGCACTATCGCGACGACGTGCGCTCGCTGCCCTTCGTGCTGCGCGCGATCATCAACCTCGGCACCGCGCTGCACCTCGTGACGAGGGGGATGAACCGTCTCGGACGCTGCAACGCTCCGCCGTGCACGAACGTCGTCGCGGATGTGACGCGCAACGGCCGCCAGCGGTTCTGCTCCGTGAGGTGCGCGAACCGGGCGGCCGTGCGGCGCCATCGGGCGCGCGTCAGCTGAGCGTCAGGCGGTCTGCCCCGCGTGCTTGCCCTCGCCGATCTCCTCGACGAGCTTGGCGTTGAACGCCGGGAGGTCGTCGGGGGTGCGGCTCGACACGAGACCCTCGTCGACCACGACCTCCTCGTCCACCCAGCTCGCGCCGGCGTTGCGGAGGTCGGTCTTCAGGCTGGGGTAGCTCGTGATCGTCCGACCGTCGACGACACCGGCCTCGATGAGGATCCAGGCGCCGTGGCAGATCACGCCGACGGGCTTGTGCTGCTCGAAGAACGCACGGGCCAGGTCGATGGAGGCCTGATCCATGCGGAGGTGGTCGGCGTTCACCACGCCGCCCGGCAGCACGAGCGCGTCGAACTGGTCGGCGGAGGCGTCGGCGGCCTTCAGGTCGACAGCCTGCTCATGTCCGTTCTTGCCGGTGATCGCGGCACCGTCCGGCGCGATGAGAGTGGCGCTCGCGCCCTCCGTCGTCACCGCCTCCCAGGGGCTCGTGAGCTCGCTGTCCTCGAAGCCGTCCGTCGCCAGGAATGCCACGCGGTTTCCGGTGAGAGTCATGGTCCGTCCTTTCGGTGGGAAGTCGCCCTGTTCCGGGCACTCCTCGACCCTCTCGCAGGGCTCCGGGCGTCGCCAGGGGGTGGCCAGCCGGAGACGACGGTGATACAGAGCGGCCGCGCTGGAGGGAAGGGCATCGGCGACTCGATACGATCCAGACATGCGCCTCCGTCCCGCTCTCCTCCTCCTGCCGGTGCTGGTCGTCCTCGCCGGCTGCACGCCGGCCCCGGAACCGACGCCGACCGCGACCTCCAGCGACACGGCGACGCCGTCGTCCTCGCCCGCCCCCACACCGACCGCGACGCCCGCGGAGACGTCGTCGCCGCCGGCCGCCGGTGCCTTCACGAAGGGGCAGCTCGTCTCCCTCTGCACCGACAAGATCCGCACGATCTCGCCGAACGCCACGTTCTTCGCCGACATGGCGACCACCGAGTGGCTGGAACAGTCGGCGGTGTGGTTCGTGGCCGTCCCGGAGACGATCGACGGTCAGGACAACGTCGCCGTCTGCGGCATCGGGGGGAGCCCTGACGCTCCCGACTTCGTGATGCACGGCGAGACGTTGCCGGACGGCGTCGCCGGGATCCGCGACGACCTGCTCGCCGGGAACGCCGGCGGCGACGACTGAGGATGCGGTGGGCCCCGTGGGGCTCGAACCCACGACCCGCGGATTAAAAGTCCGATGCTCTGCCAACTGAGCTAGAGGCCCGTGCTCCCAGTCTAGAGGGCGCACGACGAGGGGCCGTCGGCGCCACAGCCGCCGACGGCCCCTTCACCTGCCCCGTGTCCCTCCTGACAACCGGGGAGGCCGTGTGCCGGTCGGGTCACCGGCACCGTCCCTGGCTTACTCAGCCGGGGGCATCAGGACCGAGTCGATGAGGTACACGGTCGCGTTCGCGGTCTGCACGCCGCCGCAGATGACGTTGGCGTCGTTGACCATCCACTCGTCACCGCTGCCGGTCACCTCGAGGTCGGCGCCCTGGACGGTGGTGTGCATGCCCTCGATGTCGGACGGCTCGATCTGGCCGGGGACCACGTGGTACGTGAGGATCGAGGTCAGCAGGTCGCTGTCGGTCTTCAGAGTCTCGATCGTCGCGGCGTCGATCTTCGCGAAGGCGTCGTCGACCGGTGCGAACACGGTGAACTCGTCGCCGTTGAGCGTGTCGACGAGGTTCACGTCGGGGTTCAGCTCACCGCTGACGGCCGAGACGAGCGTCGTCAGCATCGGGTTGTTCGAGGCGGCGACCGCCACCGGGTCCTGGGACATGCCCTGGATGGAACCGGCGCCGTCCGGGACCTCTTCGGCGTACGCCGCGCAGCCGGGACCGACGAGGTTCGCGGCGGGGTCCATCTCCATCGGCGTCGACTCCGACGACTCCGGCGTCGTCGGCTCCGACGACTCCTCCGTGCTCGTCCCGCTGCCCATGGAACATGCCGAGAGCAGGAATGCGCTCGCCAGACCCAGGGTGACTGCTGCGGTGACCTTCTTCTTGGTGCTGAACATGTCGAGCTCCTTCGAAACTCCGGCCACGGCCTCTCCGTGGCGTCGAGGGCTGTTCGGAAGCCTCCGCGGATCGGATGGGAGGAATTTCGAGATTCTCCGAAATCGGATCCAATCCAATCCGTTGCCGGGGGTCGGCGCGAACAGCACCCGACAGAGACGAGGACCTCATGGACCTGATCATCATCGGCCTGCTCGGCGGGCTCATCACCGGCATCTCGCCGTGCATCCTGCCCGTGCTCCCGGTGATCTTCCTCACCGGCGGAGCCCAGTCGGCGTCGTACGAGGGGGAGGCGGTGCCGGCGAAACGCAGCCGCCCCTACTTCGTCATCGCGGGGCTCGTGCTCAGCTTCACGCTCGTGACGCTCGCCGGGTCGCTTCTCCTCGGCCTGCTGAACCTGCCGCAGGACATCATCCGCTGGGTCGGCATCGCGGTGCTTGTCATCATCGGGGTGGGACTCATCGTCCCGCGGTTCCAGCACATCCTGGAGCGGCCGTTCCAGCGCTTCGGGCAGCGAGAGGTGAAGAACCGCGGTAACGGGTTCGGCGTCGGTCTCGCCCTCGGGGCGGTCTTCGTCCCGTGCGCGGGCCCTGTCCTCGCGGCCATCATCGTCGCGGGCTCCACCGGGCAGATCGGCGTCGGGACCGTGCTGCTCACCGTCTCCTTCGCGATCGGCGTCGCCGTGCCCCTGTTGGTCTTCGCGCTCGCCGGTCGCAGCGTCATCGAGCGCATCCGGGCCTTCCGCACGAAGGAACGGGCGTTCCGGATCGCCGCCGGGGTGGCGATGATCGCGCTCGCCGTGGGTCTCGTCTTCAACGTCCCCCAGGCCCTGCAGCGGCTGCTCCCGGACTACACCGCGCCGCTGCAGGAGCAGATCGCCGACTCCGAGCAGGTGCAGGACGCCCTCGATCTCGGCGGCCTCGTCAACGAGGAGAACAAGGACCTCGACCAGTGCACGAACGGCGCGACGGAGCTGGAGTCCTGCGGCACGGCGCCGTCCATCAAGGGGATCCAGCAGTGGCTCAACACCCCGGACGGAGAGGCCATCGATCTGAAGGATCTGCGCGGGCAGGTCGTCCTCATCGACTTCTGGGCGTACTCCTGCATCAACTGCCAGCGCTCCATCCCGCACGTCGTGGCCTGGGATGAGACCTACCGTGATGCGGGGCTGCAGGTGATCGGCGTCCACTCGCCCGAGTACGCGTTCGAGAAGGATCCGGGGAACGTCGCCGCCGGCGCACGCGACTTCGGCATCGAGTACCCCGTCGCGCTCGACAACACGCTCTCCACCTGGACCAACTACCGCAATCGGTACTGGCCCGCGCACTACCTCATCGACGCGGAGGGCACCGTGCGCCACATCTCCTTCGGTGAGGGCAACTACGCCGCGACCGAGAAGATGATCAGGGAGCTGCTGCAGGACGCCGACCCCGACGTCGAGCTTCCCGCCGCCACGGACGTGAAGGACGAGACCCCCGAGGTGGGGGCCACGACCCGGGAGACCTTCCTCGGCTCCTCGAAGGACGTCAACTACGGCGGTGGCGACGAGTACCGCCGCGGCGACGGCAGCTTCACCTTCCCCGATGACCAGCCCGACGACAGCTTCGCGCTGGACGGGGACTGGACAGTGGACACCCAGTACGTGGCGCCGACGGCTGACGACGCGCGGATCCGGCTGCAGTATCGCGCGGCCGAGGTGCGCATGGTCGTCGCGGGGTCGGGTGAGGTGGTGGTCACGGACGCCGACGGGAACGAGCAGACGATCCGGATCGACGGAACGCCGCGTTCGTACGGCCTGCTCGAGGAGGGCGACATCGAGAAGGGCACGTTCACGCTCGAGGTCCCCAACGGCGTCGAGGTGTATTCGTTCACATTCGGGTGACGTCTGCACGGGAAGAGGGAGGAGATGCGGCATGCTTATGGAGATGGTCATCGATGGGATGGACGTCCCCGAGGACGGGGCGGCGCCGCAGGATGCTGTCGCCGACCTCCTCGTCCGCGTCGCCTCCGGTGATCAGGCTGCCTTCGCCGCGCTGTACGACTCCCTCTCCTCCCGTGTGTTCGGCCTCATCCTCCGCGTGCTCGTGAACCGCGCGCAGAGCGAGGAGGTGCTGCAGGAGGTGTTCCTGGAGATCTGGCAATCCGCTTCCCGGTTCGCTCCGAACAAGGGACAGGGACGAACCTGGGTGATGACGATCGCGCATCGCCGGGCCGTGGATCGGGTGCGGGCTTCGCAGTCGAGTGCGGACCGGGACGTGCGTGCGGGCTATCGAGACCTCGGTGTCGCGCACGACAGCGTGGCGGAACGGGTCGAACTGGGGATCGAGGGAGAGCGGGTCGTCGCAGCGCTGACGGGGCTTCCCGAGGCGCAGCGGGAGGCGCTCGTCCTCGCCTACTACGGCGGTTACAGTCAGAACGAGATCGCGGCGCTCGTGGGAGCACCGCTGGGCACGATCAAGACACGGATGAGAGACGGGCTGACCCGGCTCCGCACGGCGATGGGGGTGACGGCATGAACGAGAAGGACTTCGCAGAGCTCGCGGCAGGTGCCGCGCTCCACGCGCTGTCGGCGGACGACGAGCGTCGGTACCGACGCGCCCTCGCCGAGCATCCGGAGTGGGCGGCGCAGCACGACGCCGACGCCGAGGCTGCTGCTCTCCTCGCTGACGGCATGGCTCCGGTCGCTCCGCCCGCCGGCATCCGCGCGGCCCTGCTCGCCCAGATCGCCCAGACTCCGCAGGATGACGCCACGGACCCCGAGGCCGACCCGGAGGTCCCGGCGGCGGCGAGTTCGATTCCCGCCGATGAGACGGCGCCCCGCACGCCCCGACGCTGGACCCGGCTCGCGTTCGCGCTCGCCGCATGTCTCGCGCTGCTGGTGGGTGTCGGTATCGGTGCCGTCGCCCTCAACGATCAGCTGAACCGGCCGGAGAGCGTCGTCGCGCTGCAGGAGATCGAATCCGCGGGCGATGCGCAGAAGGCCACGGTGGAGCTCGACGACGGTGCGACGGCCACCGCGCACTGGTCGGGCTCGGTCGGCAAGGCCGTGCTGGTCACGGATGGGCTGCCCGAGGTCGCGGACGGGAAGACGTACGAGCTGTGGTTCGTGCGCGGGGAGGACCCGATCGCCGCCGGCGTGTTCGATGTCGACGGTGGGGAGGCCACCGCGCTCCTCGAGGGCGAGATGCAGGCCGGCGATGCCATCGCGGTGACGGTCGAGCAGGAGGGCGGATCGCCGTCCGGACTGCCCACGACCGACCCGGTGATCGTCATCCCGACGGCCTGAGAGGCCCCGGTCCGGCGTACCCTGGAGGGATGCCCGAGCAGCACCACCGTCCCGTGCGTCGACCGACGAGCGCTTTCGACAACATCGTCGGCGCCCATGACCCCGCCGAGGAGACGCGCGTCGCGCACGCCACCGCCTCCGCGCTGCTGACCCGCGTCCGCGAGGACGAGAGCGGGGCGAGCGTCGAACGGCTGATCGCCTTCACGAGCGAGCACGGCATCGACGAGATCGCCGAACTGTGGTCGAAGGCGCCCTCGCGCACCCTGCCCGGGTCGCTGTGGCGGCTGTATGTCCTCCAGCTCGCCATCCACGGCGATCCGCGCACGGCGGCCCTCCTCTACGACCGCGGGCGGGTCGAACTGCCGTCGGCCGATGCCGTGGTCGCCGGTGCACCGGTGCCGGCGAGCCCGGACGAGCTCGTGGCGCTCATCGACACGATCCTGCGCGGCGCCTTCCGCGGCGACTTCGCCGTGGCGCTGGAGCGCGCGGCCGCGTTCTGCCGCGTCCAGGCCTCCGGCGCGACGCACACCGCCGACGACTACGAGCCGACGGAGCCCGCCCGTGCCAGCGAGCTCACCACGCGGGCGCTGCGGCTGAGCAGCTATGCCCAGGACCTCGCGGCGTCGGCGGCTCTGTGGCGCACCGGAGCGCTGGCCTGAGTTCGGCTCTGTCGGGACGGCATCCGGACAGAGAAAGACCGGGCCGCAAGAACGCCTCTCGGCGGAAGGCCGCTCGCAGCGGCGAAAATTGGAGCCCGGGGTTATGCGGCCCGGCCACTCCAGTGTAACGCGAGGACGCGGTGGGTATTCCCGGCGGCCTAGGCTCGTCACATGACCCGTCGCTTCGCCCTCATGATCGACCCCGTCGCCGCCGACGAGCAGCGTGACGACTACGCCGACACGTTCACGCAGGTGGACGCCGCGGCCCCCGCCCTCAGCGTCGGCGAGCTGAGCACGCAACGGGGCGACGGCGTGTTCGAGTCCATCGGCGTGATCGACGGACATGCGCAGGAGGTCGTCCCGCATCTGGAACGCCTTGCGCACTCGGCGCGACTCTGCGACCTCCCGGTGCCGAACCAGGAGCAGTGGCGTCAGGCGATCCAGCAGGCCGCAGCACAGCTCGGTACGGGGGAGTCGGTCATCAAGCTGATCCTCAGCCGGGGCGTCGAGCACGGGCCGACGCCGACCGCCTGGGTGACGGCGGCTCCGGCGGCGGACTTCGCGGCGGTGCGGCGAAACGGCGTCAAGGTCGTCACCCTGGACCGCGGATACGACCTCGGCGCCGCGGAACGCGCCCCCTGGCTGCTGCTCGGGGCCAAGACGCTGTCCTACGCCGTGAACATGGCGGCCCTGCGCGAGGCCAAGCGCCGCGGAGCCGACGACGCGATCTTCCTGTCGAGCGACGGCTTCGTGCTGGAGGCTCCGACAGCCTCCCTCATCCTGCGCGTCGGCGACCGGTTCACGACCCCGGCCCCGAACGGCGGCATCCTGCACGGGACCACGCAGCTCAGCGTCTATGACCACCTCCTCGCGCGGGGCTTCGAAGTCGGGTACGACCGCATCCCCGCCGCCGATCTGACGCAGGCCGATGCCGCGTGGCTCGTGTCGAGTGTGCGTCTCGCGACCGCCATCACCGCGATCGACGGCACGCCGGTTCCCGTGGACACCGCCCTCACGGACGACCTCAACACCTACCTCCTCTCCCCGCGCGACTGAGGTCCTCCCGCTCCCCGGACACGAGTTCGGAGATGCTGGACGACACGCCGACACTCACCGCCCGGTACCGGCGTGTCCTCGATGATCTCCGAAGCTGTGCACGGCACAGGGCGGCAAGATGCTGGGCCGGGGTCAGGGGCGGCGACGCATGGTCTCGACGATGGCGCGCTCGACGAGGGGCCAGTCATGGAGGACCATCGCGTAGTCGAAGCGGAGCGTGGGGTGACCCCAGCCGGCAGCGGTCGCATCGCGGACCAGATCGCGGTGCCGGAGCGAGCTCTCCTCGTGGTTGGCGCGTCCGTCGGTCTCGATGATGAGCCAGCCGTCGATGAGGAGGTCCACCCGGCCCGTTCCGACCACGCCGACCTGCGTCCGCACGCGCCACCCATACCGCCGGATCCGCAGCCGCACCAGAGACTCCAGCCCGCTGTCGGCGTCGGCACGCGAGAACGCGATGGTCGCGTCCCTCGGCTCCGAGCCGGTCGCCGAGCCGGCGCAGCCCGACCTCGTCGATGAGTCCGAGCCGGCGGGCGGACTCCACAGCGACGAAGAACGCCTCCGGCCCTCGGCAGCCGTAGATCTGCCGGAGCACGAGGGGCACCCCCGGCTGCTCGAAGGCACTGCTCGACGTCGCAGCATCCCAGTGCGTCACGCACCGGCAGTCCTCGTGCGGATACTGGTGGCGGTCGTGGTGCATCCAAACGTGCAGGGCCGGCTCGTCGAGCACCCAGAGCCCGAGATGCCGCGCTGCGGACTCGCAGCCGAGGACCCCGCCGTGGGTGGCGGCGGTCACGACCTCCACGCAGGCGCGGTCCGTTGCGTAGACCCCGCGCCGCACCCGGAGGAGGGTGCCGCCGCGCACCCGACGCTCGATCTGCCGTCGTCCGTGTCGTGAGCGCAGCACGGCATACGTCCACACCTGCGTCCCTCGCCCCGTGCACATCCCGCCATCATTCGCGCCGTCTCGGCCTCCCCGGCCGCGACTCGCCTCGGTAGCCCACCGCCTGTGGACGGTCCTCCCGACTCGCGATCTGTGCAGGAGTCACGACCCGGGCAGAGCTTCGGAGATCGAAGGAGACACGCCGTGGCCGGAGCCCGGGCGACGGCGTGTCGCGCGGCATCTCCGAAGTTGTGCCCGGGGACAGGCCCGGGGACGGGCGGGGGACAGGTTCGGGCCCGGACGCGAGGCGTCCGGGCCCGAAGGTCGAAAGAGTGCGGGTCAGCCGAAGCGGCCGGAGACGTAGTCCTCGGTGGCCTGGACGGACGGGGTGGTGAAGATGCTGGTGGTGTCGTCGTACTCGATGAGCTTGCCGGGCTTCCCCGTGCCGGCGATGTTGAAGAAGGCGGTCTTGTCTGAGACGCGGCTCGCCTGCTGCATGTTGTGCGTGACGATGACGATCGTGAACTCGTTCTTGAGTTCGCCGATCAGCTCCTCGATCGCGTAGGTCGAGATGGGGTCGAGGGCGGAGCACGGCTCGTCCATCAGCAGCACCTCGGGGGAGACGGCGATCGCCCGGGCGATGCACAGACGCTGCTGCTGGCCACCCGAGAGTCCGGAGCCGGGACGGTCGAGGCGGTCCTTGACCTCGTTCCACAGGTTCGCGCCGGTGAGGGACTTCTCGACGAGGTCGTCCTGCTCGCTCTTCGACATCCGCTTGTTGTTGAGCTTCACACCCGCGAGCACGTTCTCCTTGATCGACATCGTCGGGAACGGGTTGGGGCGCTGGAACACCATGCCGACCTGGCGACGCACGAGCACGGGGTCGACACCGGCACCGTAGAGGTCCTTGCCGTCCAGGAGCACTTCGCCCTCCACACGGGCGCCGGGGATGACCTCGTGCATGCGGTTGAGGGTGCGGAGGAAGGTGGACTTGCCGCAGCCGGACGGGCCGATGAAGGCCGTGACGCTGCGCGGCTGGATGTCGAGGGAGACGCCTTCGACCGCGAGGAAGTTGCCGTAGTAGACGTTGAGGTCGTTGACTTCGATGCTCTTGGACACGTGGATTCCTATTCTGAGTGGTCGGGCGCTCAGCGGCCGTTGACCTTCGGGGCGAACAGCTTCGCGATCAGGCGCGCGAGCAGGTTCAGCACCATGACGATGAGGATGAGGGTGAGGGCGGCGGCCCAGGCGCGCGCGACGGCGGCGTCCGGGCTCGTGCCCTGGTTCATGTACTGGTTGTAGGCGAACACCGGGAGGGTCATCATCTGGCCGTCGAAGATGTTCGTGTTCAGGCTCTGCGTGAAGCCGGCGGTGAGCAGCAGCGGGGCGGTCTCGCCGATCACGCGGGAGATGGCGAGCATCACCGAGGTCATGATGCCGGCGATCGAGGTGGGCAGCACGACCTTGAGGATCGTGAGCCACTTCGGCACGCCCAGGGCGTAGGAGGCCTCGCGCAGCTCGTTCGGAACGATCCGCAGCAGCTCCTCGCTGCCTCGCACCACCACCGGGGTCATCAGCACCGCGAGCGCGAGCGCGCCCATGAAGCCCATCGAGATGCCGGGGCGGATCAGGAGCGCGAACACCGCGTAGATGAACAGACCGGCGACGATCGAGGGGATGCCCGTCATCACGTCGACGAAGAACGTGATGGCCTTGGCGATCTTGCCGCGGCCGTACTCGACGAGGTAGATCGAGGTCATCAGGCCGACCGGCACCGAGATGATCGTGGCCGTGAGCGTGATGAGGACGGTGCCCCAGATCGCGTGCACGATGCCGCCGCCGTCGCCGACGACGTTGCGCATCGAGTAGGAGAAGAACTCGGCGTCGAAGCGCTCGATGCCGTTCGCCACCACGGTCCACAGCAGCGAGATCAGCGGCAGCAGGGCGATGAGGAAGGCGGTGGCGACGAGGGCCGTCATCAGGCGGTCCACGGCCTTCCGGCGGCTCTCCGCGATGGAGGAGATCACGGTGATGATCACCATGTAGAGCAGGATGCCGACGATGACGGTGCCCGCGATGTTGAAGTCGGCGAGCGGGGTGTCGGACCCGGCGGCGGCGACGCCGAAGACCGCGGCGGACACGACGAAGGAGACGCCGAGAAGGGCCCACGGCGCCCACTTCGGAAGACGGCCGGAGGTGAGGGCGGTGGTGCTCGCGGCGGGCGGAGCGCTGGTGAGGGCGGTCATGTCAGTTCGCTCCCGAGAACTCGGCGCGGCGGGCGACGATCCAGCGCGCCACCGCATTGACCGCGAAGGTCACGACGAAGAGGATGAGGCCGGTCGCGATCAGCGTGTTCACGCCGGTGCCGTGCGCCTCCGGGAAGGCGAGCGCGATGTTGGCGGGGATCGGCGTGGGGTTGGTGGCGGTGAGCACGAGGAAGCTGACCACCGCGGAGGGGGAGAGCACCATCGTCACGGCCATGGTCTCGCCGAGTGCGCGGCCGAGGGCCAGCATCGCGGCCGACACCATGCCGCCGCGGGCGAAGGGGAGGACGGCCATGCGGACCATCTCCCAGCGGGTGGAGCCGAGGGCGAGGGCCGCCTCCTCATGGAGCTTCGGGGTCTGCAGGAAGACCTCGCGGCAGATGGCGGTCATGATCGGGATGCACATCACGGCGAGCACGAGGGCGGCGGTGAGGATGGTCTTCCCGGTCGCGGAGACCTGACCGCCGAAGAACGGCACCCACGACGCGTTCTCGTTGAGCCAGACGTAGATCGGCTGCAGCATGGGCGCGAGCACGAGGCCGCCCCAGAGGCCGAAGACCACGGAGGGCACCGCGGCGAGCAGGTCGATGATGTAGCCGAGGAAGGCGGCGAGTCGGCGGTGCGCGTAGTGCGAGATGAAGAGGGCGATGCCGATCGCGATGGGCGCGGCGATCAGGAGGGCGATGAACGACGCCCAGAGCGTGCCGAAGACGAGGGGCCACACGTACACCCAGAACGACTCGCCCCGGAGGATGTGGTTGTCGGTGGTGTCGAGCTGGAAGGCCGGCAGGCTCTGGATGACGAGGAAGGCGGCGACGAGCGCCAGCACGACCAGGATGATGATGCCGGCCGCCAGCGCGGTGCCGGAGAAGACCCGGTCGCCGAGGCGCTGCTTGGCCTTGATCGGTGTGGGCGGCGCCGGTGTCGGTGCCGGTGCCGTTGTCGGCTCCTGCGCGGTCGTGCTCATGATCTCCCTGTTTCGGGCCGGGTGGAGATGGATCGGGTGCTGACCTGGCGGAGCCCCCGCGCCCGCTCGGGGACGCGGGGGCACCGTCGTCAGTGGATCGGCAGGATCAGCCGACCTGGATCAGGTCGATCGCGGCCTGGACCTGCTCGCGCAGGCCGTCCGAGATCGGGGCGCTGCCGGCGTTCTCCGCGGCGGCATCCTGGCCCTCGGCGCTCGCGACGTACGTGAAGTACTCCTTCACGAGCTCCGCGACGTTGCTGTCCTCGTACTGCTCGCAGCCGATGAGGTAGCTGACCAGGGCGATCGGGTAGGCGCCGTCCGCGGCAGCGGCCGGGTCGACGTCGAAGACGAGGTCACCCTCGCCACGGCCCTCGGCGAGCGGCGAGCCCTCGACGAGCTTCGCGGCGGCCTCGGCCGAGTAGGCGACGAAGTCCTCGCCGACGCCCACGGCGACCTGGCCGAGGCCGTCCGCCTGCGAGGCGTCGAGGAAGCCGATGGCGCCGTTGCCGGCGGTGAGAGCCTGCTTGACACCCGAGGTGCCCTGAGCAGCCTCGCCGCCCTGGATCGGCCACTCGTCCGAGACCTCGTAGGTCCAGACGTCGGGGGCCGTCGCGCTGAGGTACTTGGCGAAGGTCTCCTGCGTGCCGGAAGGGTCGGAGCGGTGCACCGGCGAGATGGCCAGGTCGGGCAGCTCGACGCCGTCGTTGAGGGCCGCGATGGCCTCGTCGTTCCAGTTGGTGATCGTGCCGGCGAAGATGCCCGCGATCGTGGCGGCGTCGAGGTTCAGCGTGTCGATGCCCTCGAGGTTGAAGGCGACCGCGACGGGGGAGATGTAGAGGGGGACCTCGACGATGTCGTCGGTGGTGCAGGCGCCGAAGCCGCCGGCGGCGATCTCCTCGTCGTTGAACGCGCGGTCGGAGCCGATGAAGTTGCTGCCGCCCTCGAGGAAGTTCTCGCGGCCGGTGCCGGAGCCGGTGGGCTCGTAGTTGACCGTCACGTCGGGGTTGGCCGTCTGGAATGCGGCGACCCAGGCCTCCTGGGCTGCGGTCTGCGAGGACGCGCCGGTCGCGTCGATCGTGCCGGAGAGCGTGGACTCCGAGGGCTCTTCGCTGGAGCCGCCGGTTCCGCCTTCGTTCGCGGCACAGCCGGCGAGGGCGAGAGCGGCGACGGCGCCGATGGCGCCGATTCGTGCGATTCGGGAGATCTTCACTGTGGATCCTTCGATCTTGGAGGGGTGGGGCCCGGTGCAGGGCACACAGTGACGCTAGGGGCGACGGTTAACGAGACTCTCCCGCGCAGGTGAACGGCAGGTGAACGGCCAGCGACTCTCTGGGGCCGATCCCCGTCGTTGTGCGGGTCCCAGGGGCGCCTCCTCCGTTCGAATCGCCCACTGTGCGCCATCCCCGGCCCGGATGCAGCCCAGTGAGCGACTCGAACGAGGGAGGGGTCAGACCTTCGGCGCGTGGGTCTCGATCGAGATGATGCCGGAGCCGGGGTTCGTCGCCGAGACATGCACCACGGAGAACGCGCCGGTCTCCAGATCGGCGGCGCTGCTGACGTAGGAGCCGTGCACGGTGCCGGTCGCGAGGGCGATCTCCGAGAGGAGCGCGGGGAGCACGGGGCCGTGACTGCAGAGCACCGCGGGCTTGCCTGCACGGATGCGGCGACCGACGACGGAACGGAGGTCGGCGACGCCGTCCTCCCATGCGTCCTGGCTGATCTTCTCGGTGAGGACCGGCTTGCGGTCCAGGGCCTTGGCGAGCGGGGTGACGGTCTGCACGCAGCGCACCGCGTCGCTGGTGACGATCTTGCGCACGCCGAAAGCGCGGAGCGGTCCGACGATGGCCTTGGCCTGCCGCTTCCCGCGGTCGGTGAGCGGCCGGGCCGCGTCCGCCTTGTCCCACTCCGACCGGGGCAGGGCCTTCGCGTGCCGGAGGGCGATCACCGGGAAGGTCCGCAGCACGCCGTCGTCCACCAGCGCCGCGAACGCATCGAGGATCTCGAGGTCCACCGGGTAGCTCAGCGCGGCACGCGCCTTCTTCACGCTGACCCACTCGAGGGCGGCGATCTCGCGGTTCGGCACGAACGTCGAGGCGCGGATCGCGGCATCCGTGGCCTCGGCCGCCCAGTAGTGGACGACCTTCTGCTTGCGGGACGCGAGGTGATAGCGGCTGATCCCGACGGGGACGCCGAGTGCCACCCTGATGCCGGTCTCCTCGTGCACCTCGCGCACGGCGGTCTCCGCGAGCATCTCGCCCGGGTCGACCTTGCCCTTCGGGAGGGTGACGTCGCGGTACTTGGTGCGGTGGATGAGCAGGATGCGCAGCTTGCCGTCGACCAGACGCCAGACGACGGCCCCGGCCGCGTACACGGCCTTGTCCGCCCACTTCGCGTCGGCCGCGGACGCCGGGAGCTGGACCTGCCGCGCCGTCATCGAACCGCCCGCGCCCGACGACGTCGCTGGATCATCCCCATGGTCTTATCCTGCAGGTCGACGAGCGGCTTGCCATCGGCATCCACGGCGTGGCGCTCCCACACTCCGTCGCGGCCGAGATGCCACGACGAGGTCTGGTCGTCCATCGCCAGGTCGAAGAAGGCGGTCAGCTCCTTGAGGTGCGCGGGGTCGGTGACCCGCACCAGGGCCTCGACGCGACGGTCGAGGTTGCGGTGCATCATGTCGGCACTGCCGATGTACACCTGCGGGTCGCCGTCGTTCTCGAACGTGAAGATGCGGGAGTGCTCGAGGTAGCGGCCGAGGATGCTGCGGACCGTGATGTTGTCGCTGATCCCGTCGAGATCGGTCCGCAGGCTGCAGATGCCGCGCACCCACACGTCGACCTTCACCCCGGCGGCACTGGCGCGGTACAGCGCGTCGATGATCTCCTCGTCGACCATCGAGTTGACCTTGATGCGGATGTGCGCGGGCTTTCCCGACTCGGCGATCCGGCGTTCCGCGTCGATCAGCCGGACGAGGCCCTTGCGGAGGTGGAGCGGGGCGACGAGCAGACGCTTGAACTTCTTCTCGATCGCGTAGCCGCTGAGCTCGTTGAACAGCCGCGTGAGATCCTTGCCGACCTGGGCGTCGGCGGTGAACAGCCCGAAGTCCTCGTAGATGCGGCTGGTCTTCGGGTTGTAGTTGCCGGTGCCGACGTGCGAGTAGTGCTGGAGCTTGCCGTCCTCCTCGCGGATCACGAGGGCGAGCTTGCAGTGCGTCTTGAGGCCGACCAGGCCGTACACCACGTGCACGCCGGCCTTCTCCAGCTTGCGCGCCCAGACGATGTTGTTCGCCTCGTCGAATCGCGCCTTCACCTCGACGAGCGCGAGCACCTGCTTGCCGGCCTCGGCCGCGTCGATGAGGGCCTGCACGACGGGGCTGTCTCCGGAGGTCCGGTACAGCGTCTGCTTGATCGCGAGCACGTGCGGGTCGCGGGCGGCCTGCTCGAGGAACGCCTGCACGCTCGTGGTGAAGGACTCGTACGGGTGGTGCACGAGGACGTCGGACTTGCGGATCGCCTTGAAGATGTCGGCTCGGTTGCTCGACCCCGCGGGCTGGAAGGCGACGGCGGTGGTGGGCAGGTGCGGCGGGTACCGCAGGTCCGGACGGTCGATCCGCGACAGGTCGAACAGTCCGCGCAGGTCGAGCGGTCCAGGCAGGCGATAGACCTCGAGGTCGGTGATGTCGAGTTCCCGGACCAGCAGGTCCATGGTGACATCGTCCATGTCGTCGGTGATCTCGAGCCGGATGGGCGGACCGAACCGACGACGCAGCAGCTCGGCCTCGAGCGCCTGGATCAGGTTCTCGCTCTCGTCCTCCTCGATCTCCACGTCCTCGTTGCGGGTGAGGCGGAAGGCGTGGTGGTCCAGCACCTCCATGCCGGGGAAGAGGTCGCCGAGATGGTTGGCGATGAGTTCCTCCAGCCGCAGGAAGCGCTTGATCTCGCCGCCGCCCGGCACCTCGACGAAGCGCGGCAGCATGGGCGGCACCTTGAGACGGGCGAACTCCTGCCGTCCGGTCCGCGCGTTGCGGATGCGGATGGCGAGGTTCAGGGAGAGGCCGGAGATGTAGGGGAACGGGTGCGCCGGGTCGACCGCCAGCGGCATCAGCACCGGGAAGACCTGCGCCCCGAAGTAGTCCGAGAGCGCCCGGCGCTCGTCGTCGGTGAGATCGGACCACTCGGTGATCTCGATGCCGGAGTCGGCGAGAGCGGGACGGACGAGCGTCGTCCACGCGTCCGCGTGGCGGAGCTGGAGCGCGTGGGCCTCCCGCGAGATGTCGGCGAGGGCGTCGACGGGGGAGCGCCCGATGTTGGTCGGCACGGCGAGACCGGTCATGATGCGCCGCTTGAGTCCGGCGACACGCACCATGAAGAACTCGTCGAGGTTGCTGGCGAAGATCGCCAGGAAGTTCGCCCGCTCCAGCTCCGGCAGCGACGGATCCTCCGCGAGCTCCAGCACGCGCTGGTTGAACGCGAGCCAGCTCAGCTCGCGGTCCAGATAGCGGTGGTCGGGGAGCTGCGAGTCCGGCGCCTCGACGGCGTCGTCGAAGTCGTCGTCTTCGGCGTCACCGAGGCCGGCGTCGGCGAGTGCGGGATCGATCATGGGGTACATCTAAGCACCGGCAGGTGTCGGACGTGTGAACAGCGGTCAGCGCGAGCCGACCAGGCTGTCGTCCTCGTAGACGTTGAAGCGGTAACCGACGTTGCGCACCGTGCCGATGATCTGCTCCTGATCGCCGAGCTTGGCGCGCAGCCGCCGCACGTGCACGTCGACGGTCCTGGTACCGCCGAAGTAGTCGTACCCCCACACCTCGCTCAGCAGCTGCTCACGGGTGAACACCCGCGAGGGATGGGTCGCGAGGAAGTGCAGGAGCTGGAACTCCTTGTAGGTGAGGTCGAGCGGTCGCCCGTGCAGCTTCGCCGAGTACGACTGCTCGTCGATCGTGACCCCGGAGGCCTGCACGCGCGCCGGCTCCGCGACCTCGTCCCGTCGGGCGAGCGCGAGGCGCACGCGGGCGTCGATCTCGGCGGGGCCGGCGGTGGACAGCAGCACATCGTCGATGCCCCATTCGCCCGACAGTGCGCTCATGCCGCCCTCGGTCACGACGAGCAGGAGCGGCGCATCCTGCCCGGTCGCCCGCAGCAGACGGCACAGCGACTTCGCCCCGACGAGGTCGTGACGGCCGTCGACGATCACGATGTCGTACTCCGGGGCGTTGATGAGCTGGGCCGGCTCGGCGGGGATCTGCCGCGTGCGATGACTCAGCAGCTCGAGGGCGGGCAGCACCTGCTCCGAGAGCGGAGCATTGGTCAGAACCAGCACCAGGGCCACGCGCACTCCTCACCGGCGGGGGGATCGACGCCGTGCCGCCATGATAGCGGCCGCCGATGCGCAAGAATGGTGACATGTCAGAACCGGCTCTCGCGCCCCGCAACGCCTTCACCGGCGTGATCGCGGTCTGGGCGACCGCGTTCGTCGGCAGCATCGTCATCGGGATCTTCGCTCCGGAGGAGTGGCGGATCCCCTGGATGCTCGTGGGCTTCGGTGCGGTCGTGCTCCTCTCCTTCGCGGTGCAGCTCTGGTACGGCCGCACGCAGGGCTTCATCTTCCGCGTCGCGAGCAGCGTGACGGGCTCCCTGCTGCTGATGGGGATCATCTCCGTCGGCTTCGGCCTGGCCGCCCTCATCCCTGCCTGAGCCGGATCGCCGGGGGTAAGGTGGAGGTCATGGACATCATGGCGCTCGAAATCTTCTTCATCGGCCTGCTGGGCCTGGCGAGCCTCGCGATCGTGTTCGTCTCGGCCGTGGTGCTGCGCAACCTCTTCCGCGGCCAGCGCTGACGACATCGTGATCGAGCTCCCCACAGACCTCCCCGCCGACCTCGCCCCGCTGGCGTGGTTGATCGGCGTGTGGGAGGGCTCCGGGGTGATCGACTACCCCGTCGGGGAGGAGCGGCTGCAGGGGGAGTTCACCCATCGCGTGAGCTTCAGCCATGACGGCGGACCGTTCCTCAACTACGCGGCGACCGCCACGTTCGTCGGCGATGAAGCCGCACCCGCCGTCCCGCTGACCGCCGAGTCCGGATTCTGGCGACTGGCGCGACCGGCTGCGGCGACCGATGCAGGTCCCGCCCTGCTCCCGCCGACGGCGACGCCCGTGACCCGCACCGTCGACGACGTCGAGACGCTGCGATCGCCCAACGGCGCCTTCCCGCTCGAGGTGTCGCTGGCCCGCTCGGACGGCATGCTCGAGTACTACGTCGGTGAGATCAACGGTCCTCGTGTCGACCTCTCGTCCGACGCCATCGTGCGCGGCGCCGGTGCCAAGGACTACGCCTCCGCCTCGCGGATGTACGGGCTCGTCGACGGGCACCTGCTGTGGGCGTGGGACATCGCGGCCCTCGGCACACCTCTGCGGGCGCACGCCTCGGCGCGTCTCGCCCGCGTCTGAACGGAGCACACCGTGAGCAGCAGCGTCTTCGACGGCGTCCCCGGAGCGATCACGGGTGAGCGCGGGATCGCCCACTTCGGCGACCCCTTCCGCGAGCAGCGGCGTCTCGCAACCGGAACGGCCATCGCGCCCCTCGACGACCGGACGGTCATCGAGGTGTCCGGCCCCGAACGCCTCCCGTGGCTCGACTCCATCACGTCCCAGGCGGTGAGCGGCTTGCGCGCAGGGGAGAGCACCGAGCTCCTCGTGCTCGACCCGCAGGGGCGGGTGGAGCACGCGGCCGGCGTCCTCGACGACGGCATCTCGACCTGGCTCCTCGCGGACGCCGGCGACGCCGAGGGACTCGCGACGTGGCTGACACGGATGAAGTTCCGCACCCAGGCCACCGTCGAGCTGCGCCCCGACCTCGCGCTGCTCGGATTCGTCGACGGCGGCTCCGCTGCCGACCGCGTGCGCGGCCTCGACGGTGTGCGGGTGTGGGTCGACCCCTGGCAGCGCATCAGCGTGGGCGGCCACCAGTACGCCGCGGTGTCCTCCCACCCCGGGGCGGACCTCGCCTGGCGGATCGGCATCGTGCCCGAGACGGCGGCGCGCGCACTCGCCGCGGACCTCGACCGCGAGGACGTCGCCGGGCTGCTCGCCGCCGAGGCCCTGCGGATCGCCGCCTGGCGTCCGCGCTGGGCAGCCGAGGTCGACGAGCGGTCGTTACCGCACGAGTCGGACTGGCTCCGCAGTGCCGTGCACTTGAACAAGGGCTGCTACCGCGGCCAGGAGACGGTCGCGAAGGTGCACAACCTCGGGCATCCGCCGCGGCGTCTCGCACTGCTCCAGCTCGACGGCAGCGACGCCGTGCTTCCGGAACCCGGTGCTCCGGTGTTCGCGGGTGATGACGAGGTCGGGCACATCACCTCCTCCGCGCGGCATCACGAGGACGGGCCGATCGCCCTCGCTCTCCTGTCCCGCCGCGCCCCCGTCGGCGACCTCGTCGTCCGCGCCGAAGGGATCGACATCGCCGCGTCCCAGCAGATCATCGTGCCAGCGGACGCGGGCGCCACCGCGGATGTGCCGCGACTGACGCGGCTGTCCCGCCGTCCCACAGCGCCGGATCCCCGCGACGCCGGAGTCTGAGCTGACGGGCGCCGGTCAGGCCGGTGCCACCGCCTCCCACGGCAGGGTGAGCTCTCCCAGTCGCCAGCGGCTCCGTCCGCCCTGCACGGGCCAGCCCTGCGCGCGCAGTGCGGCCACCGCGGCGAGGAAGCGCTGCGTGGCTCCGAAGGTCGACAGGGGAGCGGCGCGCTCCCACTCCCGGTCCAGGTCGACGAGCAGTGCGTGGATGCGCTCGCCGGGGACGTTGCGATGGATGAGGGCCTTGGGCAGCCGCTCCGCGACGATGCTCGGGACCTCGAGTCCGCGGAGGCGAAGGGAGATGGAGAAACGGAGGGGAGCGCCGACGGGATCGACATCCACCCAGCTCGCGACGCGCCCGATCTCGTCGCAGGTCCCCTCCACCAGCAGTCCTTCCGGCGAGAGGCGGTGCGCCATCGTCCGCCAGGCGCCCGCGACCTCGGCTTCGTCGTACTGCCGCAGGACGTTCATCGCCCGGATGACGGCGGGGCGCCGGCCGTCAGGGAGCGGCACCTCGAATCCGCCGCGGGCGAAGGAGACGCGGAGGTCGGCGGGGAATGGAGTCCGGCCGGCTCGGACCTCGCCGAGCTGCTGCTCTGCGGTGGACACCCGCTCCGGATCGAGTTCCAGACCGCGCACCTCCGCGTCCGGCCGCACTCGTCGCAGTCGTGCGGCCAGCTCGAACGCGGTCACCCCGCTCGCCCCGAAACCGAGGTCGACGACGAGCGGGTCCGCGGCGCGACGGAAGGCGGGGGAGGCGGCGATCCACCGGTCGTTCCGACGCAGCCGGTTCGTCCCGGTCGTGCCGCGGGTCGGCCGACCGAGGGGAGATGACGCCATGCGTCCATCCTCCCTCCTCCGCCGCTGCGCCCGCTCCGCGCCCCCGGATAAACTGGCGACATGACTGCGAAGCGCACCCTGATCCTGCTCCGCCACGGCCAGAGCGAGTGGAACGAACTGAACCTCTTCACCGGCTGGGTGGACGTCCGCCTGACCGAGCAGGGCAAGGGCGAGGCCCGTCGCGGCGGTGAGCTGCTCGCCGAGTCCGGCATCCTGCCCGACGTGCTGCACACGTCGCTGCTGAGCCGGGCCATCCAGACCGCCGACATCGCGCTGGATGCGGCCGACCGGCTGTGGATCCCGGTGAAGCGGTCGTGGCGCCTCAACGAGCGTCACTACGGCGCTCTGCAGGGCAAGGACAAGGCACAGACCCTCGAGGAGTTCGGCCCGGAGCAGTTCCAGCTGTGGCGCCGCTCGTTCGACGTCCCGCCGCCCCCGCTGGACGACGCGAGCGAGTTCAGCCAGGTGGGCGACGCCCGCTACGAGGGCATCGACGGCGAGGTGCCGCGCACGGAATCGCTCAAGCTCGTCATCGACCGCCTCCTGCCGTACTGGGACGCGGAGATCGTCCCCGACCTCGAAGCCGGCAAGACCGTGCTCGTGACGGCACACGGCAACTCGCTGCGCGGCCTCGTCAAGCACCTCGAGGGGATCAGCGACGACGACATCGCCGGCCTGAACATCCCGACCGGCATCCCGCTCGTGTACGAGCTCGACGAGAACAACGCGCCGACCGGTCCCGGCCGGTACCTCGACCCGGAGGCCGCCGCCGCCGGTGCCGCGGCCGTGGCCGCCCAGGGCAAGAAGTAACCGAGACCCCGGTTTCACGTCGAGACCCCCTGCTGCAGTCGCCTGCAGCAGGGGGTCTCGACGGTAAGGCGGGGTTTCGGGTCAGGCGTGACCGAGCTGCTCCTGCTGCTCCACCGCGAGGGCGATGTCCTCCTCCTCGACGTGCCAGTCGCCCGTCGCGAGGTAGACGACCTTCTTGGCGACGGCGACCGCGTGGTCCGCGAACCGCTCGTGGTACCGGCTGGCGAGCGTCGCGTCGACCGTGGCGACGGCCTCGCCCTTCCAGTTGTCGCTGAGCACCTTCTCGAAGACGCTGGCGTGCAGCTCGTCGACGTCGTCATCGGCGTTGCGGATGGCGTCCGCGAACTTGAGGTCCTGCGTGCGCAGGAGCTCGGCGAGCGTGCGGGAGATCTCCACGTCCAGCTCGCCCATCTTCACGAAGGTGCCCTTGAGGCCCTTCGGGATCGCGCGCTCCGGGAACCGCAGCCGCGCGAGCTGGGCGATGTGCTCGGACATGTCGCCCATCCGCTCCAGGGATGCGCTGACGCGGAGCGCCGTGACGACGATGCGGAGGTCGCGCGCGACCGGCTGCTGCCGGGCGAGGATCTCGATGGCCTGCTCGTCCAGCGCGACCGCGAGCTCGTCGATCTTGGCGTCGTCGGCGATGACCTCCTCGGCCAGCGCGACGTCGCTCGTGGCGAAGGCGCGGGTGGCCTTGTCGATGGAGACCGTCACGAGCTCGGCGATCTCGACGAGGCGGGACTGCAGGTCCTCGAGGGACTGGTGGAAGACTTCGCGCATGGTGGGCGCAACCTTTCGTTCGGATCCCGGCTGACGGTCCAGCGCGGGGCGGCGGGGCGTCCGCATGGGGGAGGACTGCGCGCGCGCAGGCCTGAAGCGATTGTCTGCTCCGAAGGTTAACGAACGGTGCCCAGCGAGTGAATAGTACGTCTCCGCTCCCCGTGATGGCGCGGAAACCCGCCGGATCGACGGTGAACGCGCTCTACGCTGGAGTCATGACCCTGCCGCAGCTCGCGCTGTCCTCCCTCGCCATCGGGTTGGCGATCGGCGTGGGCCTCTCGCTCCTCGTGGTCTGGGCGTACCGCGCCCGGGCGCGGGCGGAGGAGGAGACCTCGATGGTCATCCCGACCGGGATCACCGACGTGCTGCGCAGCATGGACGATGCCGCGTGCGTCGTGGACGTCTCGGGGCTCGTGCTGGCCACCTCCAAGGCCGCGACGCGTTTCGGGATCGAGGTCGGGTCGACGCTCGACAATCCCGAGCTCCGGCAGCTCGTGCGCGGTGTGCGCTCGACGGGGGAGACGGCGACGGCCTCGATGCGGATCACCCGCGGCGGTCTGAGTCTCGACCCCCGACTCGTGTCGGCCAGGGCGAGCGCGATCGGCACGCGCCTCGTGCTCCTCATCATCCGGGACGTGACTGAGCAGGAGCGCCTCGATCAGATGCGCCGCGACTTCGTGGCCAACACGAGCCACGAGCTGAAGACGCCCGTCGGCGCGGTGAGCCTGCTCGCCGAGGCCATCGAGTCCGCCGCCGACGATCCCGCTCAGGTCCGCGCGTTCGCCTCCCGGATCTCGGCGGAGGCCGGCCGGCTCGGCCAGCTCACCGGGCGCATCATGAGCCTGTCGCGGCTGCAGGCGGAGGACGGGCTGACCGAGGTCGCGCCCGTCTCGATCGACGAGGTCATCGCCTCCTCGATCGAGGCCCATGTCGTGCAGGCGGACTCGGCCGGCGTCGAACTCGCCCGCGGCGGCGACCGCGGCGTGTGGGTCCGCGGCGACGCGCAGATCCTCATCGAGGCCGTCGGCAACCTCATCGCCAACGCGATCGTCTACTCGCCCCGCGGCTCCCGGGTGGGCGTCGGGGTGAAGGCCGACGACGACGTCGTGGAGATCGCCGTGTCCGACCAGGGCATCGGGATCGTCGAGGCCGATCGCGAGCGCATCTTCGAGCGGTTCTACCGTGCCGACGAAGCCCGCTCGCGGCGCACCGGCGGCACCGGCCTCGGGCTGTCCATCGTCAAGCACGCCACTCAGCGGCACGGGGGAGAGGTGCGGCTGTGGTCGCGCCCCGGCCGAGGATCGACGTTCACCATCCGCCTGCCTCGCATCGACGCCCCCGCGAACAGCGGGCAGGGCAAGAAGAGCAAGAAGAAGCGCGCACGCAAGGGCGCCCCCGCGACCGGGGCGACGCGCGTCCGAAACGGAGAGACCGCATGACCCGCATCCTTCTCGTCGAAGACGAGCCCGACCTCGCCGACCCCCTCGCGTACCTGCTGCGCCGCGAGGGCTACGAGGTCGAGATCGCCGAGGACGGTCCCGGTGCGCTGACGGCGTTCCGGGAGCGCGGCGCCGACATCGTGCTGCTCGATCTCATGCTGCCGGGGATGCCGGGGACCGAGGTGTGCCGTCAGATCCGCTCGACGTCCGCCGTGCCGATCATCATGCTGACCGCCAAGGACTCCGAGGTCGACATCGTGGTCGGGCTCGAGCTCGGCGCCGACGACTACATCACCAAGCCCTACTCGTCGCGGGAGCTCCTCGCCCGGATGCGGGCGGTGCTGCGACGCGTCGTGCAGGCCGAGGGCGAGTTGGACGAACGGGTGCTGGAGGGCGGGCGCGTCTCGCTCGACATCGATCGGCACACGGTGTCGGTCGCCGGCGAGCAGATCAACATGCCGCTGAAGGAGTTCGAGCTTCTGGAGGTGCTGATGCGCAACTCCGGTCGGGTGCTCACGCGCGGCCAGCTCATCGACCGCGTCTGGGGGAGCGACTACTTCGGCGACACCAAGACGCTCGACGTCCACATCAAGCGCATCCGCTCGCGGATCGAGGAGAACCCCAGCGAGCCGGTGATGCTCGTGACCGTCCGCGGCCTGGGATATCGCTTCGAGGGCTGACGACAGACAGAAGAGGCCGGCACCCGCGGGTGCCGGCCTCTTCTGTTTGTCTGCGGACTCAGTCCTGCGGAGCGAGGTCCGAGTAGTACGGCAGCGTGCCGTCGAGGACCGGGATCTCGGTCGTCACACCGGCGGAGTCGCCGGACTGGAAGTGCATCGCGACGGTCGCGCCGGGCATCGTGTCGAGGCCGGTGATCTCCACGGGCTCCTCGTCGGCGCCGAAGCTTATCCTTCCGCCGGCAGGCACGGTGATCTGGAAGGGGTCGCCGCCCTCCAGCGAGACCGTGAGGGTGGCGCGGTCCTGCGACGGGTTGACCACAGCGCCGACGAAGTTGCCGACCGAGCCGTCCTCGTTCGCGATGATCAGGGCGTTGCGCACGGCGATGGGGCCGTCCTGATCGGAGACGTTCACGCCGTCGGAGGCGGCGTATTCGGTCTTCGTCGCCTGAGGGGTGATGAACGTGCACCCGGTCGCGCCGAGCAGAACGAGGGCGCTGATGGCGGCAGACGCGACAAGGCGCGATTTCACGGGTCCTCCTGAGGTCCGACGGGATATCCCTCCCCATTCTATGGGTAAGTCCGGAGCGCGCAGGGAACAGGGAGCGCGAACCTTAGCGCATATCCCCTGTGGTATCCTTGAGGTTGCCGAAAGGACATGTTTTTATGCTTTTTGAGGTTGGCGAGACCGTCGTCTATCCGCACCATGGCGCTGCGACCATCATCGAGGTCAAGGAGCGCATCATCAAGGGCGAGGCGAAGAAGTACCTGAAGCTCAACGTCACGCAGGGTGATCTCATCATCGAGGTCCCGGCTGAGAACGTCGACCTCGTCGGCGTTCGCGACGTGATCGGCAAGGAGGGCCTCGACCACGTGTTCGAGGTGCTGCGCGCGCCGTTCACGGAGGAGCCCACCAACTGGTCGCGCCGATACAAGGCGAACCTGGAGAAGCTCGCGTCCGGCGATGTCATCAAGGTGAGCGAGGTCGTGCGCGACCTCTGGCGCCGTGACCAGGACCGCGGCCTGTCCGCGGGTGAGAAGCGGATGCTGGCCAAGGCCCGGCAGATCCTCATCTCCGAGCTGGCGCTGGCCGAGAAGATCGATGAGGACAAGGCGGGCGCACTGCTCGACGAGGTCCTCGCGTCCTGAGACGTCCTCCACGAAAGGCGGGTGCTGCGGCACCCGCCTTTCGTCGTTCCCGCGGGTAACGTGAAGCTGTGAGCATCCTCCCCGTCCCGCACACCGCGATCATCGTCGTCGCCGCCGGCTCCGGCACCCGTCTCGAGGCGGGGGCACCCAAGGCCTTCGTCGGCATCGACGGGCGCACGATCCTGCGGCATGCCCTCGACGGTGTCTTCGCGGCGGCCCCGATGCAGGTCGTGGTGGTCGCCCCGTCGGGCTACGAAGGTGACGCGCAGACGGAGCTGCTGGCGGCTGCCGGCGATCGCGCCGACCTGGGCCGCGTGGTCACGGGAGGAGCGACGCGGCAGGAGTCCGTCGCCGCCGGACTCGCGGCCCTGTGGGGGGACATCACGACGGTGCTCGTGCACGATGCCGCCCGCGCCCTCACGCCGCCTACCGTCATCGATGCCGTGGCGGCGGCCGTGGTCGGCGACGCCGGAGCGGTGCCGAGTCTGCCCGTGGTCGACACGCTCAAGCGGGTGGCCGACGGCCTCGTCGTCGGCGCCGTGGATCGCGCGGAGCTCGCGGCCGCGCAGACGCCGCAGGGATTCCCGCGCCGATTGCTGGAAGCGGCGTACGCGGAGGCGACAGCCCAGGGCACCGAGTACACGGATGACGCCGCGCTCTTCGCCGCAGCCGGGAATGCGGTGCGGCTGGTGCCCGGCTCGGAGCGTTCGTTCAAGATCACCACCCCCGCCGACCTCGAGCGCGCGCGCCTCCTCGTGGCGACGACTCCGGGGGCGCCCTCCGCGGCGGCGCGGCCGTCGGCGGTCGTTGTCGACGCTCCCCGCGTGGGGATCGGCACGGACGTGCATGCCTTCGGCGGCGACGGGGCGCTGTGGCTGGCGGGGCTGGAATGGCCGGGGGAGCCCGCGCTCTCCGGGCACTCCGACGGCGACGCCGTCGCCCACGCCATCGTCGACGCGCTGCTCGGGGCTGCAGGGCTCGGCGACATCGGGCAGCACTTCGGCACGGCCCATCCGGAGTACGCGGGGGCTCACGCGGACGTCTTCCTCTCCCGCACCGGGGAGCTCCTGGCGGAGGCGGGGTTCGCGATCGGCAACGTGTCCGTCCAGTTCCAGGGCAACCGTCCGCGATTCAGCGGACGCCGCGGGGAGGCCGAGGCGGCGCTGTCGGCGGCGCTCGGGGGCGCCCCGGTGACGGTCACGGCCACGACGACGGACGGTCTCGGGTTCCCCGGGCGGGGCGAGGGGATCGCGGTCACGGCCGTCGCCGTCGTCATCCCGCGACCGGAGCGGGGTCTCCCAGCGCCCGCCGAGTAGGCTTGAGCGGTGACTCTCCGCCTCTACGACACCCGCGCACAGCTGCTGCGCGACTTCGTGCCTCTCGATCCCGAGAACATCACGATGTACGTCTGCGGACCCACGGTGCAGTCCGGACCGCACATCGGTCACGTCAGAGCTGCTCTGAGCTTCGATCTCCTTCGCCGCTGGCTGACATACCGCCACGGGCGCGTGACCTTCGTGCGCAACGTCACCGACATCGACGACAAGGTCCTCGCGAACGCCTCGGAGTCCGAGCCGTGGTGGGCGCTCGCCTACCGGATGGAGCGGGAGTTCGCCGCCGCCTACGCCGGCATCGGCATCCTCCCGCCCACCTACGAACCGCGTGCGACGGCCTCCGTGCCGCAGATGCAGGAGCTCATCGCGCTGCTCATCGACCGAGGCCACGCGTACCCCGCCCCCGATGGTTCGGGAGACGTGTACTTCGACGTGCGTTCCTGGCCGTCCTACGGCGACCTCACCCATCAGTCCGTGGACGCGATGGAAGCGGCGCAGGACGCCGACCCGCGCGGCAAGCGCAACCCGCAGGACTTCGCCCTCTGGAAGGGTGCCAAGGCCGACGAGCCCGCCGACGCGACGTGGGCGTCGCCATGGGGTGCCGGGCGCCCCGGCTGGCACATCGAGTGCTCGGCCATGGCGAAGCGGTACCTCGGTGCGGAGTTCGACATCCACGGCGGGGGACTGGACCTGCGGTTCCCGCATCACGAGAACGAGCTCGCGCAGTCGAGTGCAGCGGGCGACGGCTTCGCCCGGTACTGGGTGCACAACGGCCTCGTGACCGTCGACGGACAGAAGATGTCGAAGTCGCTCGGCAACTTCACGCTCGCGCGGGACGTGCTCGCTGAGCGGGACCCGCTCGTCGTGCGCTACGCCCTCGCGGCGGCGCACTACCGATCGAGCCTCGACCTCTCGGAATCCTCCTGGTCGGAAGCGGAGGCGGCGCTCGGCCGCATCCGCTCCTTCCTGGAGCGGGCGCTCCGCGCGGCCGGCTACGGGATCGGCGCCGATGACGCGCAGAGCCTGCCGTCGGCGTTCGTCGATGCGATGGACGACGACCTGGGCGTTCCGCAGGCGCTGGCCGTCGTGCACGAGAGCGTGCGGGCCGGGAACTCGGCTCTGGACGCGGGCGACACCGCAGCGGCCCTGGACGCGGCGCGGGCGGTGCTCGGCATGACCGGTGTGCTCGGCCTCGTCGAGGAGGCGGGCTCCCGTAAGGCCGGGGATGCGCAGGCAGCGGCGCTCGACGCGCTGGTGCAGGAGATGATCGCGCAGCGCGCCACCGCGCGCGCGGAGAAGGACTGGGCGGCGGCGGATCGCATCCGAGACGCGATCGCCGCCGCAGGAATCACGCTGGAGGACACTCCGGCCGGAACTCATTGGAGTATCGATGGCTAAGCCAGGGCGCCCCGGCGCGAGCAAGGGAAACAAGAAGGGCCCCACCAAGGGCACGGGAGGTCTCGGGCGCAAGGCGCTCGAGGGGCGTGGCCCGACGCCGAAGGCGGAGGACCGCGCGTGGCACCCCGCCGGTAAGCGCAAGGCCGCGGCCGAGCGCTTCGCCGCGGCCGGGGGCAAGGGCAAGCCCGGCGGGCGTCCGGCCTCCGGGGGCAACCCGAACCGCACCGCCAGGTCGAAGGACAACACCACCGACACCGAGACGGTCACCGGCCGCAACTCGGTGCTCGAGGCGCTGCGCGCGAAGATCCCGGCGACCGCGATGTACATCGCGCAGCGCGTCGAGATGGACGACCGGGTCAAGGAGATGCTGTCGATCGCGACCCACCGCGACATCCCGGTGCTCGAGGTCACCCGCCAGGAGCTCGACCGCATGGCCGGCTTCGACGGCGTGCACCAGGGCGTGGCGCTCAAGGTGCCGCCGTACGAGTACGCCCACCCGCAGGACCTGCTGGAGGAGGTCATCGACCGCGGGGAGACGCCGCTGTTCGTCGCCCTCGACGGCATCACGGACCCCCGCAACCTCGGCGCGATCATCCGCTCGACGGCGGCGTTCGGCGGCCACGGCATCATCCTGCCGCAGCGTCGTTCCGCCGGTGTGAACTCCGCGGCGTGGAAGACGAGTGCGGGCGCGGCGGCGCGCATCCCGGTCGCCCTGGCATCGAATCTCACGACGCAGCTCAAGGAGTTCAAGAAGCAGGGCGTCTTCGTGCTCGGGCTCGACGGCGACGGCGACGTGTCGCTGCCGGCGCTGGAGCTGGCGGACCGCCCCGTCGTCATCGTCGTGGGCTCGGAGGGCAAGGGCCTGTCCCGCCTCGTGACCGAGACCTGCGACCAGATCGTCTCCATCCCCATCTCCGCGGCGACCGAGTCGCTGAACGCGGGCATCGCGGCCTCGGTCGCGCTGTACCAGGTCGCGACCGTCCGCGCCGCGGACTGACCGAGAGGAACACGCATGGCCCGCATCATCGTCCTGGGAGGAACCGGCTACGCCGGACGCCACATCGTCGCGGAGGCGGTGAGCCGTGATCACGCGGTCGTCGCAATCTCGCGCTCGACCCCCGCGGATCCGGTCGCGGGTGCGGCCTACGTGCAGGGGTCGGCGCTCGACCCCGCGACGCTGACCGAGGCGTTCGCGGGAGCGGACGCCGTGGTCTCCGCGCTCTCGCCGCGCGGTGACATGGAGGACCGCGTCCTCGAGGCGCTGACGAACGTGGTCGCGCTGATCGACGGCACCGAGACGCGGCTCGGCGTCGTGGGCGGCGCGGGCGGCAGCCTCGTCGCGCCGGGCGGTCCCCGTCTGTTCGATCAGGGCTTCCCGGAGGAGTACAAGCACGAGGCGCAGGTCGGCATCGACTCGCTGGCGCTCCTGGAGCGCACGGCCGAGAGCCTGGACTGGTTCTTCGTGCACCCGGCCGAGGTCTTCGGACCGTGGGCCGAGGGGGAGCGCACCGGTCGCTATCGGGACGGCGGTGACGTGCTCGTCCGCGATGAGGACGGCAAGTCCTACATCTCCGGGGCGGACTTCGCCGTCGCGATCGTCGACGAGATCGAGCAGGGCAACCACCACCGCGAGCGGTTCACCGTCGGCTACTGACGCCGTCCGGAACCGAAGGGGCGGCCTCAGACGAGGTCGCGCCAGTCCACCTCGTCGTCGTCGCCGAGAGCCAGCGTGCCGGTCACGACGGGGAGGCCCATCGTCTCCGTCGGCGGCCCCATGATGGTGGCTTCGTCGCGCCGGTGGCGGAGCACATCGTTGATGTAGCTCGTCAGCACCTCCGCGAGGGACACCGAGCGTCCCTGCGCCTGCGACAGATACCAGCGGTGCTCCAGCACCTGGTGGAACACCTCGGCCGGCTCCAGCTTGGCGCGCAGGTCGTACGGGATCGCGCGGACGACGGGCTCGAAGACGCGCGTGAGCCACTCGTGCGCGTACATCTCCTCGTCCGCCCACTGCTTGGTCGAGCGGGCGCGGAACTCGTCGAGGTCGTTGAGGAGCCGTCGGGCCTGGTTCTCCTCGACGTCGAGACCCGTGAGGCGGATGAGTCGGCGCTGGTGGTGTCCCGCGTCGACGACCTTGGGCTGGATCTCCACCACGGTGCCGTCGGCGGTCGTCGACATCGACATCTCGTCGATGTCGAAGCCGAGGGCGTTGAGCCGCTCGACCCGCTCGGTGATGCGCCAGGTCTCGGCGGCGGAGAAGGACTCCTGCGCGGTGAGCTCGGCCCACAGCGAGCGGTAGGAGGACACGATGCCGTCCGCGATCGCGACCGCGTCGACGCCGTGCTCCAGGCGGCCGCCCGCGGCGAGGTCCATGATCTCACCGGCGATGTTCGTGCGGGCGAGATCCAGATCGTAGGCGCGCTGTCCGTCCGTCAGGCCCTCCTCGTGCAGCTCCCCGGTCTCCGCGTCCACGAGGTACGCCGCGAACGCTCCGGCGTCCCGGCGGAACAGGGTGTTGGAGAGCGAGACGTCGCCCCAGTAGAAGCCGACGTTGTGCAGACGCACGAGCAGCAGGGCCAGCGCGTCGACGAGACGGGTGGCCGTGTCCGGGCGGAGCACCCGGGTGAAGAGCGCCCGGTACGGCATCGAGAAGCGCAGGTGCGAGGTGACCAGCGCCGCGGGCAACGGATCACCCGACGAGTCCGTGCGGCCGGCGATCACCGCGACCCGCTCCACGCACGGCACGTCGAGGCGCGCGAGGTTGCCGAGCATCTCGTACTCCCGCCGTGCCATCTCGGTCGTCGTCTCCTTGACGGCCACCACGCGACCCGAGAGGTCCGCGAAGCGGACGAGGTGGCGCGAGAGGCCTTTGGGGAGGGAGACGATGTGCTCGGACGGCCACTTCTCCAGGAGCGTCGACCACGGCAGGGCGAGCAGCCCGGGGTCGACCGTCTTGGCGGTGATCCGGAGGGATTCCTGCATGGGGACTCCTGAGGGGTGCCGGGGAAAAGACGCGGCGCGGGCGACCGAAGTCAGCCCGCGCCGCGGTGGAGGTGTCCGATCAGGCCGAGACGACTGGCTTGTCGTTCAGGCGGTCGCCGGACTCGAGGTCGAACGCGTGCACGTGACCCGGGTTCGCGGCGAGGGTGACGGTCTCCCCGGCGTTCGGGTGGTTGCGGCCGTCGACGCGGGCGACGAGGTCGGTGCGCTTGCCGTTGATCTCGGTGTGGCCGTAGAGGTAGCCGTCGGCGCCGAGCTCCTCGACGAGGTCGACGACGACCGAGAGGCCCTGACCGTCGGCCGGGCCGACGGTGATGTCCTCGGGGCGGACGCCCACGGTGACCTGGGAGCCGTTGGCACGGCCGACGGTGTCGCGGTCGAGCGGGACGACCTCGGTACCGAAGCGCACGCCGCCGTCGGCCAGGTCGGCCGAGAACAGGTTCATCGCGGGCGAGCCGATGAAGCCGGCGACGAAGACGTTCTCCGGCTTCTCGTACAGGTCGCGCGGCGAACCGACCTGCTGGAGCAGACCGTCCTTCAGCACGGCGATGCGGTCACCCATGGTGAGCGCCTCGGTCTGGTCGTGCGTGACGTAGACCGTGGTGACGCCGAGGCGGCGCTGCAGCGACGCGATCTGCGTACGGGTCTGGACGCGGAGCTTGGCGTCGAGGTTCGACAGCGGCTCGTCCATGAGGAAGACCTGGGGCTGACGGACGATCGCGCGACCCATGGCGACACGCTGACGCTGACCACCGGAGAGCGCCTTCGGCTTGCGGGTGAGGTACTGCTCCAGGTCGAGGAGCTTCGCGGCCTCGAGGACGCGTGCGGCACGCTCCTCCTTGCCGACGCCGGCGATCTTGAGCGCGAAGCCCATGTTCTCGGCGACGGTCATGTGCGGGTACAGCGCGTAGTTCTGGAACACCATCGCGATGTCGCGGTCCTTCGGCGGCACATCGGTGACGTCGCGGTCGCCGATGAGGATGCGGCCGGAGTTGACCTCTTCGAGGCCGGCGAGCATGCGGAGGGAGGTGGACTTACCGCAACCGGAGGGACCGACCAGGACGAGGAACTCGCCGTCTCCCACCTCGAGGTTGAGCTTGTCGACAGCCGGACGGGTGCCGCCGGGGTACAGGCGGGTGGCCTCGTCGAAAGTCACAGATGCCATCGTGTTTCTCCTTCACCGGCAGGTACGTGCCGGACGATCCGTAGTGAATGAAGCGGCGGAGCGACCCGCCGTGACCCTCCATCGGGTCGGGATCAGTATGGCACGAACGGCCGCACCTGGGTATTTCTCAGCCTCACTGGTTAGCATCGAACCCGGCCGTGCGCAGCGGCGATCACCGCCCGACGGTGGTCGGGGCCAACCCGGACCCCCTGAGACTCAAGAGGAACGATGTCGAGCGACGAAACGCCGAACGTCCCCGCCCCTCGCAATTCGCGCGAGGCCGTGCGGGAGAAGGCACAGAAGGTGCACGCCCAGCAGTCGCGGGCGCGTCTGATGCGACGGATCATCATCGGCGCGGTCGCGATCATCGCGGTCGGCGCGATCGGGACCGCGGTGACGCTCGCCGTGACCTCGCAGACGTCCAAGCCGCAGCTCAGCCCGAGCGGCATGGAGGCCGACGGCGTCGTGGTGACGGACATCGCCTCCGCCGCCATCGCCGGCACCGCCTCCGCCACGCCGGAGCCCGAGCCCACGGAGGCCGGTGCGACCGAGACCCCGGCACCGGAGCCCACCGCGGCCGGTGCGGTGGACGTGCACGTGTACGTCGACTACCTCTCGCCCGACGCCGGCAAGTTCGAGCGCGCCAACGCCCGTCTGCTCGCGCAGTGGATCGAGGACGGCGCCGCGACCGTGAGCTACCACCCGGTCGCCCTGCTCACCGCCAGCTCCAACGGCACCAAGTACTCGCTGCGCTCCGCTGCCGCCGCCGCCTGCGTCGCCACGCACTCGCCGGACCAGTTCTACGCGTTCAACCACGACCTCCTCGACGACCAGCCCGACGTGGGCAGCGACGGGATGTCCGACGAGGAGCTCGCCAACCTCGCGGGCGCCGTGGGCGTGGACGACGCGAAGACCGTGCGCTCGTGCATCGAGGACGGCGACTACGTCAACTGGGCGAAGGAGGCGACGACGCGTGCGCTCAAGGGGCCGCTTCCCGGCTCCGACGACCTCGTGCTCACCGCCGCCCCGATGATCGTCGTCAACGGCGAGGCCTATGTCGGCGCGCTGGACGACCCGCAGGAGCTGTCGACGTTCGTCATGTCCGTCGCCAGCGAGGCGTACTACGAGTCGACGTCCCCGACGCCGACCCCGACCGCCACCTCGGCGCCGGCGGAGTAGACCGTCACGCGTCCCCGCCATCGCTAAGCTGTGATGGCATCCGCCGACTTGGCGCAATTGGTAGCGCACCGTACTTGTAATACGGGGGTTACGGGTTCGAGTCCCGTAGTCGGCTCCACACACGAAGGCCCGCATCCCCTTGGAAACACCGGGGATGCGGGCCCTCTGCTCATCCGAGTGAGGAGGGCTGCCCACTTCACCGGCGCCCACGGCCCCAGCGCTAGGCTCTGCGCATGAGCGCACCCGCGGACGAGTCCGACCCGTCGCTGATTCCGCAGCGGCTCGCACTGCAGCGACGGAGGACGTGGGCGATCGTGCTCGCCGTCTTCTGGACGGTGAGCGCCGTCTGGTGGCTGAGCTCTGGTCTCTTGACGGACGCGCGCGCCCTCGATGCTATGCGGGTGGCCGTCGGAGCGGTGAGCGTGGGGTTGGCGATCGCGTACGCGCTCACAGTGCGGCGCGCGCTGCGGGACATCCGAGACTTCGACGCGCGACACGGAGCGGACGCGGGCCGCCGATAGCCGGCAGGTTCGCCGTGATGTCAGGGCGCCCGCATATCGCGTAGCACGTCGGAGGGTGTTATGTTACTGGGGTGCAGGTGGTCGGCACCCCGCCCCGGCCACCTGCGCATCTTTTCCGATCCCCCGTGGGAATGTTCGCGCCGCTCGCTGCGGTTGTCTCGGACATGACCCGCATCGGCTCCAGTGACCTCGACGTCTTCCCCCTCGCCCTCGGCGGCAACGTGTTCGGCTGGACCGCCGACCGTGACGCGTCGTTCGCCGTCCTCGACACCTTCCTCGACGGGGGCGGCGACTTCATCGACACGGCGGACTCCTACAGTGCCTGGGTGCCGGGCAACGAGGGCGGCGAGAGCGAGACGATCATCGGGGCGTGGCTCGCGTCGCGGCGGCCCCAGGGCGTCGTCGTCGCGACCAAGGTCAGCCAGCATCCCGACTTCCGCGGCCTCTCGGCCGGGAACGTCCGCCGCGCGGCGGAGGCATCCCTCGCTCGCCTCGGCGTGGACGAGATCGACCTCTACTACGCGCACTTCGACGATGAGTCGGTGCCGCTGGAGGAGACCGTCGAGGCATTCGGCGCCCTCGTCACGGACGGACTCGTGCGGCACGTGGCGGTGTCGAACTACACGGCCGACCGCATCCGGCAGTGGATCGACATCGCCGACCGGCTCGGCGTCGCGCGCCCCGTCGCCATCCAGCCGCATTACAACCTCGTGCACCGCAACGACGTCGAGGACACCATCATCCCCGTCGCCGAGGAGTTCGAGCTGGGCCTCGTGCCGTATTACGCGCTGGCGAGCGGCTTCCTGACCGGCAAGTACCGCTCGACGGATGCCGGGGGAGAAGGGTCGCCGCGCGCCGCCGGAGCCGCGAAGTACGCCACCGCGGCTGGACTTCGGATCATCGACGCGCTGGATGAGATCGGCGCCGCGCACGACGCATCCGTCGCCGCGACGGCTCTGGCCTGGCTGCGGGCGCAGCCGACCGTGGTGGCGCCCATCGCCAGCGCTCGGACGGTGGATCAGGTTCCGGATCTGCTCGCCGGAGCGCGGCTGGAGCTGTCGTCCGAGGAGGTCCAGCGCCTGAACCGCGTGTCGGCCTGGACGCCGCCTCAGAGCTGACCCGGCCTCACCGCCCGACGAGCCCGAGCCGGTGCGCGAGGATCACGGCGTGGATCCGGTCCCGTGCCCCGAGCTTGGCCAGGATGCGGCCGACGTGCGTCTTGACCGTGGACTCGCCGACGTAGAGGGTCGCCGCGATCTCGGCGTTGGAGAGACCCCTTCCCATCGCGAGGAAGACCTCCTGCTCGCGGTCGGTCAGGGAACGGTATCCGGCGTCGTCGACCGTCTCGGCCGCCGGCGCGGCGCTGCCCAGCTGCGGACCGACATGCTCCAACAGCATGCGGGTCACCCGCGGCGCGAGGGCGGCGTCGCCGCGGTGCACGGCACGGGCCGCGGAGAGCATCTCGTGGCGCTGGGCGTCCTTCAGGAGGAAGCCGCTGGCGCCCGCGCGGATCGCACCGAAGGCGTACTCATCGAGATCGAACGTCGTGAGGACGAGCACCCTCGTCTCGGGATGCGCGCCGACGATGGCTCTCGTCGCGGCGATCCCGTCGAGCTCCGGCATGCGGATGTCCATGAGCACGAGGTCAGGGGCGAGGGCAGCGCTCTGGGCGATCGCGGCGTTCCCGTCGGCGGCTTCTCCGATGACGACGATGTCGGGCTCCGCCTCCAGGACCATGCGGAAACCCAGACGGATCAGCTCCTGGTCGTCGACCAGGAGCACACGGATCGGCGCTGTCATGTGTTCTCCTCTCCGCCCGGCGACACGGCCGGGGCCTCGGCCGACGTCGGCAGGACAGCCCGCAGGGTCCATCGCCCCTCGCCGTCCGGCCGGGACTCCAGGGTGCCGCGGACGTGCGCGGCACGCTCCGTGAGCCCTCGTAGTCCGAAGCCGCCCTCAGCGGGAGCCCCGGCCACGCCGTCGTTGACGATCTCCACCCTCACGGTAGCGGGCGTGTACTCGAGGCGCACGGACGCCGTGGTCGCCGTCGGCGCGTGCCGCATCGCGTTCGTCAGCCCCTCCTGCACGATCCGGCCGAGGGCATGGGCCACGTCGGACGACACCTCCGCCTGACCGGCTGTGGCGAGGGTGACCGGATACCCGGTCCGCTGCGCCGCCGCGACGGTCTCCTGCGGTGACGCGGGAGACACCGGCGCGAGGAGCAGCGGCGCGTCGTCGTCTCGCAGCACGCCGAGCATCGCCCGCATCTGGGTGAGCGCGCTGCGGGCGGTGTCCGCCGCGGAGGTGGCGGCTGCGCGGGCCTGCTCTCGGTCCGGGGTGGCGGCCGCTCCCTCGGACAGCGCCACGACCACGGTCAGGGAGTGCGACACGATGTCGTGCATCTCCCGCGCGATCCGCGCGCGCTCGGCGGCTGCGGCGAGCTGCGCCTGCTGATCCCGCTCCACGAGAAGCTGCCGCGAGCGATCGATGACGGCGTCCAGATAGCGTTTGCGGTTGCCCACGTTCGCGCCGATCAGGGTGCCGATGAGCCCGAGTACGACCGTGCCGAGGAGCGCGTTGACCGCCTCTTGAAGGGTGAAGACGCCGGCCCAGAGGAGGAGCCCGGCCCCGGAGGCGGTCGTCGCGACCCCGATGCCGAAGGCCGTCCACGCCGCGCGGGCGGAGCGGTAGACGGCGAGGGAGTAACCGGCGATCAGCAGGAGCGGGCTGCTCCCGGGCAGGGCGGTGAACAGGAGGAAGGCTTCGAGCAGGATCGCCGCGACCGCGGGAAGCCAGGGCTTCCGTCGACGCCAGAGCAGGGTGGCGCACGCCGCGATCACGCACAGCGGCAGCAGGGCGGCGAGCACGAGCCCGACGGGCCCGCGGTCGGCGTCATCGATGCGCGCGGCGGGGGTGATCGTGAGGATGATGCAGAGCAGGGTGAGCAGGACGTCGGCGAGGACGGGATAGCGCGCCCAGAAACGACGGAACACCCCGGGAGGACGAGGGAGCCGTAGCCCCTCGTCCTCCCGGACGGTGTCCGTTCCGCGTCGCGTCGCCGGCACCCGGTCTCCTACGCGTCGCGCGTGCGGAGGACGGCCCAGGCGGCCAGCAGGCCGCCGACCACCCAGCAGCCCAGCGTGAGGTAGGCGACCGGAGCGTCGAGCGTCGCCGTGTCACCGGGCAGGATCGCGTTCTGCGCGGCGGCGACCGGCAGGTAGGCCGAGGCGTCGAGCACCCAGGCCCAGGCCTCGCCGGCCATCGAGAAGAAGCTCGCGACGATCGGGAGCACGAACAGCAGACCGACCGTCGCCGCGATCGCCCCGGCGCCCGAGCGCAGGATGAAGCCGAAGGCCACACCGATCAGCGCGAAGACGGCCATGGCGAGCGAGGCGACCACGATCGGCAGGACGGAGCTCGAGGGGTCCGACCAGTCGATGCCCCGCTCGCGTCCCGCGACCACGGCGGAGACGGCCGCCGCCGCGGCACCGAAGATGACCAGCGACGACACGAACAGGAAGCCCGCGAGCACGAGCGACTTCGCCAGCAGCACGGACCCGCGGATCGGGTCGGCTGTCAGCGTCGAGCGGATCATGCCCGTGGAGTACTCCCCGGTCACCGAGATCGCGCCGATGATGCCGGCGAGCAGCATCGTGAACTGGATAGGCATGACGACGGCCTGGATCGGGTCGAACCCGGGGGCGTCGATCGCCTGGGCGATGAGGACGGCGATGCCGATCGTGAGCACGGCGGCGATTGCGATGGACCACCACGTCGACCGGAGGGTGGTGAGCTTGATGGCCTCGCCGCGCACGGCGCGCGCGAACGTGAGGCGCCGGCCGGAGTCGGCGGCGTGGGGTGCGACGGCCGGGGTCGTCACGGCGGGGGCGGCGGTCATGAGAGCTCCTTCGTGCGGTACTCGACGGCGTCGCCGGTGAGGGCGAGGTAGGCCTCTTCGAGGGATCCGGTGGTCGGGGTGAGTTCGTGCAGCGGGATCCCCCGCTCCGCGGCGAGGTCGCCGATGCGCGCCGCCGGGAGCCCCGCGATGTCGAGCAGATCGGGAGCCGCGCTGACGATCTCCACGTCGGGACCGCCCACGGCGGCCACGAGGTCGGTCGGGCGCGGCGTCCGCACGCGCACGCGGTTGGTCGTCCACGAACGGACCAGCTCGGCGAGCGGGGCATCGGCGAGGACCTTGCCCCGTCCCATCACGATGACATGGTCGGCGGTCTGCGCCATCTCGCTCATGAGGTGACTGGACAGCAGCACCGTCCGGCCCTCGGAGGCGGCGTGTCGCACGAACTGCCGCACCCAGCGGACGCCCTCGGGGTCGAGGCCGTTGACGGGCTCGTCGAGGATGAGGGTGTGCGGATCGCCCAGCAGTGCGGAGGCGATCCCCAGGCGCTGCCCCATGCCGAGGGAGAACTTCCCGGCGCGCTTCCGGGCGACCGAGCCGATGCCGGCGAGCTCGATGACCTCGTCGACGCGGGAGGTGGGGATGCCGTGCGTGGCGGCCATCGCGCGGAGGTGATCGCGCGCCGTCCGTCCGGTGTGCACCGCCTTCGCGTCCAGCAGCACGCCCACCTCGGTGAGCGGTGCGCGGAGCTTGCGGTACTCCCGCCCGGCGACGGTCGCCGTCCCGGCCGTCGGACGGTCGAGCCCGACGATCATGCGCATGGTCGTCGACTTCCCTGCGCCGTTCGGTCCGAGGAAGCCGGTGACGCTGCCGGGCTGCACGGTGAAGGACACGCCGTCCACAGCGGTCTTGTCCCCGAATCTCTTGGTGAGGCCTTCTGCGGTGATCATGGGTTCCACGCTACGGATCGGCGGGCCGCGGCGCGTCCTCCCGGAGGACGATTCCCGGAAGCGGTGGGATCGTCCTCCGGGAGGACCGTGTGGGGGAGGACGGGTGGGCTGCGTCGCTCCGATAGTGTCGACAGGTGACCCCCGCCCGCCGACTCCCCGCTCCTCTGGCCCTCGGGGGAGCCGTCGCGATCGGGGTCATGACCGCGGTCCAGGCGCGCATCAACGGCGTGCTGGGCGTGCGCGTCGACAACGGCATCGTCGCCGGTTTCCTGTCCTTCGCCGTCGGGCTCGTGGCGCTCGCCGTGGTCATCTCGTTCCTGCCCTTCGCCCGGCGCGGCGCGATGCGCCTCGGACGGGGGATCCGGGAGCGCAGCATCCCGTTCTGGATGCTCCTCGGCGGTGCCTGCGGTGCGCTCACCGTGTCCACTCAGGGGTTGACGGCGGGGATCCTCGGCGTCTCGCTCTTCACCGTCGGCGTCGTCGCGGGACAGACCCTGCACGGCCTCGTCCTCGACCGCATCGGCTTCGGCCCGGCCGGCGTCGTGGCCGTGACCCCCGGTCGCGTGATGGGCGGCGTGCTGGCCCTCGCCGCGGTCGGCATCTCCCTCTCCGGCGATGTGCTCGCGACCGCCCCGCTGTGGATGCTGCTGCTTCCGTTCGCCGCCGGCGTGGGCATCGCCTGGCAGGCGGCGACCAACGGGCGGCTGGCCCAGCGCGTGCAGTCGCCGATCGCCGCCACCCTGATGAGCTTCATCGCTGGCACCCTGGTGCTGGCGGTCGCCGCCGGCACCAGCGTCGCGGTGCGGGGGTGGCCGGCCGCGCTGCCGACCGAGCCCTGGCTCTACCTCGGCGGTTTCCTGGGGGCCGGCTACATCCTGCTCGGCGCGTTCATCGTCGCGCACACGGGCGTGCTGCTGATGGGCCTGGGCTCGGTGCTCGGGCAGCTCGTCACGTCCGTCGTGATCGACCTGCTCTGGCCGGCGCAGGCGGGACCGGCACTGTGGCAGGTGATCGCGATGGTGATCGTGGCGGTCGGCTCGGTCCTCGTCGCGGTGCCCTGGCGTCGCCGCCGGCTCTAGGAACCGCTCTTCCTGGCGGCCTTCTTCGCCTTCTTCTTCGCCTTCTTGCGGGCCTTCTTGCGGGCCTTCTTGCGGGCCTTCTTCTCCGCCGTGGCGGCCTTCTTGTCCGCGGCCTCCCGCGCGGCTTCCTCCGCAGCCGCCCGGGCTTCGGCGGAGAGCTTCGGCGGGCGGGTCAGGAGGGCGCGGGCGTCGACGGTCTTGCGTCGGCCCGGGCTCTTGCCCTCGGGCTTCGCGCCGACGTAGAGCCACCCGAGGAGTTCCTCGTCCGTACCCAGTCCATGCATCCGCGCGACCGGCTCCGAGCGCGTGTAGTGCCCGGTGCGCCAGATGACGCCCCACCCCGCCTCATCGAGCAGCAGGCTCAGCACATGGGCGACGCCGGACGCCACCGCCTCCTGCTCCCAGCGCGGTACCTTCTCGCTCGGGCGGTAGCTCGCGACCACCGCGATGAGGAGCGGAGCACGCAGCGGCTTCGTGGAGGGCTCCGCGTCCCCCTGCGCCTCGGCGATCGCGGCGCCGAGCGCCTCACGGTCCGCGCCGCGGAGTTCGATCAGACGCCAGGGGCGCAGCGACGAGTGGTCGGCGACGCGGCCGGCGGCGCCGACGAGCGTCACCAGCTCCTCACGTCCGGGAGCGGTGTCGCCGACCTTCGACCAGGACTGCCGTGCGCGGACGGCGTCGAGGGCGCTCACGACTCGTCGGGCGTGAAGTTCAGCGCGATCGAGTTCATGCAGTAGCGGTCACCGGTGGGCGTGCCGAAGCCGTCCGGGAAGACGTGGCCGAGGTGCGAGCCGCACGACGCGCACCGGACCTCGGTACGGACCATGCCGAGGCTGTCGTCCTCGAGCAGCTCCACCGCGTCCGGGCGGACCGACTCGTAGAAGCTCGGCCAGCCGCAGCCCGAGTCGAACTTGGTGCCGCTCTTGAAGAGCTCCGCACCGCAGGCGCCGCAGGTGTAGAGACCGGCGCGCTCCTCGTCGAGCAGCTCACCGGTCCAGGCGCGCTCGGTCGCCGCCTGGCGCAGTACGGCGTACTGCTCCTCGCCGAGCTCTTCGCGCCACTCGTCTTCGGTCTTGTTCACGCTGTAGGGCATCGTGTCCTCCTGAGTCCCTTCCATTCTCCCTTGTGCGGAGCCTTCGTGGCGCTCCGCGTCAGAATGGACGAATGACCGACGCCGTGCACGAGCGCTATGCCCGATTCGCCGCGATGGAGGCGCCGGGGCGCAGCGCGCTGTATGCGGAGTGGGCGGCGGGGGTCGCCGAAGACCAGGAGATCACACACCTCCTCCAGCGGATCCCCGCGACCCGACGTCAGCCTCCCCTCGTCTTCGCCGTGTCCCGCCTGCTCGGTGCCGGTCATGGGCCGTACTCGGAGTGGCGTCGCTTCGTCCTCGCGCACGCCGACCGGCTCGTCGAGGAATGCACACGGCGCGCGCTCCAGACCAACGAGCCGCTGCGTACCGCCGCGCTGCTCCCGGTGCTCTCCGAGATCGACGGGCCCCTCGCTCTGCTGGAGGTCGGCGCCTCCGCCGGCCTCTGCCTGTACCCCGATCGCTATTCGTATCGCGTCATCGACGGAGACGGACTCGTCCGTCAGGCGCTCGATCCCCTCGACGGCCCCTCGTCGGTGGTGCTGGAGAGCGTCGTCTCCGGAGACCTGCCGTCGCTGCGGATGCCCGAGGTCGTGTGGCGTGCGGGGATCGACCTCGCGCCGCTGGACGCCGCCGACGACGAGGATCGGCGCTGGCTGCGCGCTCTCGTGTGGCCGGGGGAGGAGGGGAGGGAGCAGCGCATCACGGGCGCTCTCGACATCGCGGCCGCCGACCCGCCTCTTCTCGTCGCCGGAGACGCGGCTGTCCACCTGGAGGACCTGGCGCGGGCCGCCCCGGCGGACGCCACGCTGGTGATCACGACGCCGGGCGTTCTCGTGCACATCCCGCGGGCGGAGCGGGAGGCGCTGGTCGCGAGGATCACGGCGCTCCCCGCGCACTGGGTCACGATCGACCCGCCCGCCCTGCTCGACGTCTGGGATCCGCCGGTCGCCGCGGAGACGTGGCCTGGGTTCGTCGTCGCGCTCGACGGTCGGGTGCGCGCCGCAGCCGATCCGCTCGGCGCCCGGTGGGAGTGGCGCGCGGGCGAAACGCCGACCACGACCTAACCTGAGGACATGCCCGCAGACCACCTCACGGAGCGCGATCGCGCGATCCTCGCCCTGGAGGCCTCCTGGCCGCGCCACGGCGGCATGAAGGAGGAGGTCATCCGTACGCGGCTGGGGATGAGCGCGGCGCGCTACTACCAGCTCCTCGGTCGGCTCATCGACTCGGAGGCGGCCCTCGCCTTCGATCCGATCCTCGTCGGCCGCCTGCGTCGGCTGCGGGATGCCAGGAGCGCCCGGCGGTCGGCGCGGGTCCCCGGCTTCACGGGCTGACCCGACCCGCGGCACGCGATCGGGCTCGTCGCGGAACGGTTTGCCAGGGACGTGCCGCTAGCATCGAGGGGTGTCCAAGCCCCCCCGTGACCGTTTCGACGAGGTCCCCCGTTCCACCGGACGCGTGGGAGCACACCGCGCGGAAGCCCCGGGCATGAACGGCTGGGTCGTGCTGCTGTGGTCCTTCGTCGCCGCTCTCGTGCTCATCATCGCCGGCATCTTCGGCGCCCTGGCCGTCATGGGACGGATCGACCTCTTCCCGGAGGCGGCGCCGTCCGCGGCCCCCACGCCTGAGCAGACCGGGGTGATCGACCCGAGCTATTCGGTGCTCATCCTCAACGCGACCCCGGACAGCGGGCTGGACGATCAGATGCGCGACACCCTCATCAACGCCGGGTGGGCGGCGGCGACCGTGCTCGCCACCGACAGCGCCAGCGACGACTTCGAGACCACGACCGTCTATTACGTCAGCGCCGAGGACGAGGAGGCGGCGAAGGGCCTCGCCGGCGTCATCGGCGGTGCCGAGGTGCAGCAGAGCGACTACTACGCCGGCCAGACGGAGGACGGGCAGAAGCAGCTCACCATCGTGATCGGCGTCGACCGGGCCGCGTCGGTGCCGGAGACTCCCGCCCCCTGACGCCCGTCTCCCTCCCGGATCGTGCGGCTTGCACTCGATGGTGTCGAGTGCCAGAATGGCGTTAGCACTCTCTCACTCTGAGTGCTAAACCCACCGTCTACGTCCAGGAGGGACGACAAAACTCATGGCAAAGATCATCGCCTTCGATGAGGAGGCCCGCCGCGGCCTCGAGCGTGGCCTCAACATCCTCGCCGACGCGGTCAAGGTGACCCTCGGCCCGCGTGGTCGCAACGTCGTGCTCGAGAAGAAGTGGGGCGCCCCCACGATCACGAACGACGGTGTCTCCATCGCCAAGGAGATCGAGCTGGACGACCCGTACGAGAAGATCGGCGCGGAGCTCGTCAAGGAGGTCGCCAAGAAGACCGACGACGTCGCCGGTGACGGCACGACGACCGCCACGGTGCTCGCCCAGGCCCTGGTCCGCGAGGGGCTGCGCAACGTCGCGGCCGGCGCCGACCCCATCTCGCTCAAGCGCGGCATCGAGAAGGCCGTCGCCGCGATCACCGAGGAGCTGCTGAGCACGGCGAAGGAGATCGACTCCAAGGAGCAGATCGCCGCGACCGCCTCCATCTCGGCCGCCGACCCGGCGATCGGCGAGCTCATCGCCGAGGCCATCGACAAGGTCGGCAAGGAGGGTGTGGTCACCGTCGAGGAGTCGCAGACCTTCGGCACCGAGCTCGAGCTCACCGAGGGCATGCGCTTCGACAAGGGCTACCTGAACCCGTACTTCGTCACGGACCCGGAGCGCCAGGAAGCCGTCTTCGAGGACCCGTACATCCTCATCGCGAACCAGAAGGTCTCCAACATCAAGGACCTCCTGCCCATCGTCGACAAGGTGATCCAGGACGGCAAGGAGCTCGTCATCATCGCCGAGGACGTCGAGGGTGAGGCCCTCGCGACCCTCGTGCTGAACAAGCTCAAGGGCATCTTCAAGTCGGTCGCCGTCAAGGCCCCCGGCTTCGGCGACCGCCGTAAGGCGCAGCTGCAGGACATCGCGATCCTCACAGGCGGCCAGGTCATCACCGAAGAGGTGGGCCTCAAGCTCGAGAACGCCACGCTCGACCTGCTCGGCCGTGCGCGCAAGGTCATCGTCACCAAGGACGAGACCACGATCGTCGAGGGTGCCGGCGAGGCCGACCAGATCGAGGGTCGCGTCACGCAGATCCGTCGCGAGATCGAGAACACCGACAGCGACTACGACCGCGAGAAGCTGCAGGAGCGCCTGGCGAAGCTCGCCGGTGGTGTGGCCGTCATCAAGGCCGGCGCTGCGACCGAGGTCGAGCTCAAGGAGCGCAAGCACCGCATCGAGGACGCCGTCCGCAACGCGAAGGCGGCCGTCGAGGAGGGCATCGTCCCCGGTGGTGGCGTCGCGCTCATCCAGTCCGGCACGAAGGCGCTCGACGCTCTCTCGCTCGAGGGCGACGAGGCGACCGGTGCGAACATCGTGCGCGTCGCGATCGAGGCTCCGCTGAAGCAGATCGCGCTGAACGCCGGTCTCGAGCCGGGCGTCGTCGCCAACAAGGTGTCCGAGCTCCCCGCGGGCCAGGGCCTGAACGCTGCCAGCGGCGAGTACGGCGACATGTTCGCACAGGGCATCATCGACCCGGCGAAGGTCACGCGTTCCGCGCTGCAGAACGCCGCGTCGATCGCCGGTCTGTTCCTGACGACGGAGGCCGTCGTCGCCGACAAGCCGGAGAAGGCTGCTGCTCCCGCGGGTGACCCCACGGGCGGCATGGACTTCTGATCCTCTGACAGGATCGGAGACCCCGGTCTCACCGACAGAAAGCCCCCGGCTCCGGCCGGGGGCTTTCTGGGTGTCCCTCAGCGGAACAGGCTCGCCGAGTACTGATCTGCGTCGGCGTACTGGGTGGCCACGGCGCCGAGCGAGGTGCCGATACCGTCCAGGACGAGCTCGACGTGCTGCTGGGCGCCCTGCCACTCCTCCGCGCACCCCTGGAACGCGGTGGCGGCGGTGCCGACCCAGGCGGTCTGCAGGTGCCTGAGCTGCGACATGAGGGTGGCGGATTCGGCGCGCAGACGCTCGATGGTGGCGCGCGTCGCGGCTTCGGCCGCGTGGACGGCGTCGGTGTCGACGGTGAAGACGGTCATGGGAACTCCCTTCGAGGAAACCCCGACGATACGCAGGCGGCAGTCCCGGGGCGCCCGGAGAGGGAGCGCGGCACCGCGGACGGGAGAACGCCGTGGTGCGAGCCGACTGTGCAGAAGAGGCGGTTACGGCAGGTCGAGGCGGTCGAGCGGCTGCGTGTCCTCGAGGAGATGCTCCGGGGTCGAGCGCGCCGGCGCCAGTGGCAGCGTCACGGTGAAGGTGGCTCCGCCTCCAGGGCTCTCGGAGACCGCGATGTCGCCGTTCAGAGCCTTGAGGATGGAGGCGACGATGGCGAGCCCGAGACCGGATCCACCGGTCTCCCGTGCCCGGGACGTGTCGGCGCGCCAGAACCGCTCGAAGATCTGCTCCCGGATCTGCGGGGGGACACCCTCGCCGTGATCGACGATCGAGATGCTCGCGGTCCCGGCGACGCGGTCCGAGTCCACCACGATCTCGATCGGACTGTCCTCCGGGGAGAAGCGGCGCGCGTTCCCCAGGAGATTCGTGACCACCTGGCGGACCTTGTTCTCCTCGCCGAGCACGATCGGCGGCGTCCGGACCGGGATGTCCGCGACCTCGGTGAAGTCGATGGCGGGGGGCTGCTCCGCCGTGCGCGGACGGCGGCGCAGCCGCGACAGGGTGGCCCGGGGCCGGGTCTTGGGTGCGGGGTCCTGGGCGATGGGCACCACGGGCGTGCGGATGGGGGCGGTCGGGACGTTCTCGACCGTCCGGTCGATCACGGAGATCACGCGTCCGGGCGCCGCGGCGCGCACGTCGAGGGCGGCGTCGCGGGCGATGGGGCGGAGGTCGAGAGGGACGATCTCCGGCTCGCGCTCCTCGTCCAGCCGTGCGAGCGCGAGGAGATCCTCCACGAGCACGCCCATGCGGATCGCCTCCTTCTCGATGCGCTCCATCGCCCGAGCGGTGTCCTCCTCGCCCTTGATCGCGCCCATGCGGTACAGCTCGGCGTACCCGCGCACGCTGACGAGCGGGGTCCGCAGCTCGTGACTGGCGTCTCCGATGAACCGGCGCATGTGCTGCACCGTGCGGTCGCGTTGGGCGAGGGACCGGTCGACGCGGTCCAGCATCGTGTTGATGGCCGCATTGAGGCGGCCGACCTCGGTGGTCGGCTCCAGGTCGGTGAGCCGCTGCCGGAAGTCGCCGGCGGCGATCGACATGGCGGTCTGCTCCACCTGCCCGAGCCGTCGGAAGGTCAGCGTCACGAGGCCGCGGGTGAGCAGCGCTGCGACGAAGATCGTGATGAGGGCGATGGTGATGTAGATGCCGAAGTACTGACTGATGATGCGGTCGGCTTCGGCGAGGGGGAGCGCCACCATCTGGATGCTGAGCGGGTCGCCCTCCTGCTGCACGACCGCGGCAGCCGCGTGGTAGACGCCGCCGTCCGCGTCCTCGAGCGCGAGGACCTGCTCCTCATTCGCCTGGGCGTCGGAGAGCGAGTACTCGGCGGGGAAGACCGGAGCTCGGCCCGACGCGCTCGGCGCGGTCGCGCGCAGGGCTCCCTCCGCGTCGTAGACCGCGAAAGAGAAATCACGCGGCTTCTCGTCTCTCGGCGTGTATGTGGTGACGCCGTCGATCGTCGTCGTGTCGAAGTACCGGTTGACGAGGTCGCTGGTCACCAGCGCAGGGAGCTGCGCGTTGATGTTCTCCACCAGGGCGTTCCGCAGCAGCGGTACGGTCCCGATGCCCGCGACGAGGAGGCCGAGCGCGAGGACGGCCACGGTGACGCCGGTGACCTTGGCGCGGAGGCTGATGCGCCGCCACCACGCGGTGACCGCATCCGGCTTGTGCGCCATGCGGTCCTCCCTGCTGCGACGGCGGTGCCGTCCGGGGACGGCGGGTGCGGGCTCGACGGTCTCAGACCGTCTTGCCCACCTTGAGCATGTACCCGAAGCCGCGCTTCGTCTGGATCAGCGACTCCTCGGTGTGCGGGTCGATCTTGCGGCGGAGGTACGAGATGTAGCTCTCCACGATGCCGGCATCGCCGTTGAAGTCGTACTCCCACACATGGTCGAGGATCTGCGCCTTCGACAGCACCCGGTTCGGGTTCAGCATGAGGTAGCGGAGGAGCTTGAACTCGGTCGGGCTCAGGTCGATCGGCTCCTTGCCGACGTGCACGTCGTGCGTGTCCTGGTCCATCGACAGCTCGCCCGCGCGGATGATCGACTCCTCGTCGGCCTGCATCGTGCGGCGGAGGATGGCCTGGGCCCTGGCGACGATCTCGTCCAGGCTGAACGGCTTGGTGACGTAGTCGTCGCCGCCGGCGTTGAGTCCCTCGATCTTGTCCTCCGTACCGTCCTTGGCCGTGAGGAAGAGGATGGGTGCGGTGAAGCCGGCGCCGCGGAGGCGCTTGGTCACGCTGAACCCGTTCATGTCGGGGAGCATGACGTCGAGGATGATGAGGTCCGGCTCCTCTTCGAGGACGGCGGAGATCGTGGCGGCGCCGTTGGCCACCGTCTTCACCTGGAACCCGGCGAAGCTGAGACCCGTGGAGAGCAGGTCGCGGATGTTGGGCTCGTCGTCGACGACCAGGATGCGCGCAGCAGTCATGACCCCATTATGGTGACTTCGGCCATGCGCGCGCTGATTATCCTGCGGAACGGCGTGGATGCGGTCGATCCGTCGGCAGGTGGATGTGCTGCACAGGCGGTCCGGGGGAGGATCGAGGCATGAGTTCGATCGAGGACGCCACCGCCGCCCCCGTCACCCCGTCCGCCGCGTCTCCTGAGGGGGCCGACGGAGGGCTCGAGTACCACCGTCTGGCGCTCCTCCGCCCGCGCCCCCGGTGGTGGAAGCCGCTGCTCACCGGGCTCCTCGGCATCGCGTTCTACCTCGCGATCCTCGTGCTCGTGATCGTGCCGCTGGTCGTCGTGTCCGCCCTCGTCCCGGGTTGGGCGGCGGAACTGCAGATGATGTTCCGGACCACCGCCTACTTCCAGCTCGACCGTCCGTGGCTCCTCGTGGCGCTCGTGCTCCCGCTCATCCTCATGATCCCGGCGCTGCTGCTCGCCTCGCGGGTGGTGCAGGGGCGGGGCGTCGGCCTGCTCTCCTCGGTCACCGGGCGGCTGCGGATGGGGTGGCTCGGCCGGACCCTCGGGCTGGCACTCGCCGTGTTCGTGGTCTACTTCGCCGTGGTGCTCGGCTGGTCGGCCGCTGCGGGCGACGCGGTGACGCCGGACTTCTCCCACCCGGGGCTGCTGCTCATGGTGGTGCTCCTGCTCGTGCTGATCCCGTTCCAGGCCGCAGCGGAGGAGTACGTCTTCCGGGGGTACCTCATGCAGCTCGTCGGGAGCTGGCTGAGGCACCCCGCCTTCGCGATCCTGCTGCCGGTGCCGCTGTTCGTGCTGGGGCACGGCTACGACGTCTGGGGTGCGGCGAGCGTCGGCCTCTTCGCCGTCGTCGCCGCCTGGCTGACGTGGCGCACGGGCGGTCTGGAGGCGGCGATCTCGCTCCACATCGTCAACAATCTGCTGATCTTCCTGCTCGGCTCCGTCGCCGTGGTCGATGCGAACGCGACCTCGGGCACGCCGGTCGATCTCCTCGGCTCCGCGCTGGCGATGCTCGTCTTCGCCGTCGTCGCCGACCGCTGGGCCCGCCGCCGGGGCATCGAGCGGACCGCAGCGATCACCGACGGCGCCGCGGGCACGCATCAGCTCCCGCGGATGCTGCGCGGCTGAGCGCCGTCACCGCCGTCAGGCGGCGATCGCCTCGGCGTCCATGATCGTGTAGCTGTACCCCTGCTCCGCGAGGAACCGCTGCCGGTTCTGCGCGTAGTCCTGGTCGATGGTGTCGCGTGCCACGAGCGTGTAGAAGCTCGCGGTGTGGCCGGACTGCTTCGGACGGAGAAGGCGCCCGAGACGCTGGGCCTCCTCCTGCCGGGAGCCGAACGAGCCGGACACCTGGATGGCGACCGATGCCTCGGGGAGGTCGATGGAGAAGTTCGCGACCTTGGACACCACGAGCAGCGAGATGTCGCCCTCCCGGAATGCCCGGTACAGCTCTTCCCGCTCCTCGACCGGAGTGGACCCGGTGATCTGCGGGGCATCGAGCGCCTGCGAGAGCGCGTCGAGCTGGTCGAGGTACTGGCCGATGACGAGGATCTGCTCGCCCTGGTGAGCCGCGATCAGCTCGCGCACCGCGTCGATCTTGGCCGGGGCGGAGGCCGCGAGCCGGTAGCGCTCGTCGTCGGTGGCCGCCGCGTACTCCAGGCGGTCCGCCGGGGGAAGGTCGACTCGCACCTCGAAGCAGGCGGCGGGGGAGATGAAGCCCTGCGCCTCGATCTGCTTCCAGGGGGCGTCGAAGCGCTTCGGGCCGATCAGGCTGAAGACGTCGCCCTCGCGGCCGTCCTCGCGGACCAGGGTCGCGGTGAGGCCGATCCGGCGGCGGGCCTGGAGGTCGGCGGTGAGCTTGAACACGGGCGCCGGCAGCAGGTGCACCTCGTCGTACACGATGAGGCCCCAGTCCAGCGCGTCGAGGAGGGCGAGGTGCGCGTACTCGCCCTTCCGCTTCGCGGTGAGGATCTGGTACGTCGCGATCGTGACGGGTTTGACCTCCTTGGCCTGCCCGGAGTACTCGCCGATCTCCTCGGGGGTGAGGCTGGTGCGCTTGAGCAGCTCGTCCCGCCACTGCCGCGCGGACACCGTGTTCGTCACGAGGATGAGGGTCGTCGTCTTGGTGGCCGCCATGGCCCCGGCGCCGACGATCGTCTTGCCCGCACCGCAGGGGAGCACGACCACGCCGGAGCCGTCCTTCGAGAAGGCGTCGACGGCGTCCTGCTGATACAGACGGATGGCCCACCCGTCCTCGGCGAGCTCGATCTCGTGAGGGGTTCCTGGCGTGTAGCCGGCAAGGTCCTCCGCCGGCCAGCCGATCTTCAGCAGCTCCTGCTTGATCTGCCCGCGGGCCCAGGCGTCCACGACGAACGTCTCCGGGGTCGGGTGCCCGATGAGCAGCGGCTGGATGCGCTTGTTGTTCGCGACCTGGGCCAGCACGGCGGGGTCGGTCGAGCGCAGGATGAGCACGCCTTCATCGTCGCGCTCGATGACCAGGCGGCCGTACCGGTTGACCGTCTCGCGCAGGTCGACGGCGACCGAGGGCGGGACGGGAAAGCGCGACCACCGGTCGAGCGTCTCCAGCATGTCCTCGGCGGTGTGGCCGGCGGCGCGGGCGTTCCACAGCCCGAGCCGCGTGATCCGGTAGGTGTGGATGTGCTCGGGTGCGCGCTCCAGCTCGGCGAAGATCGCGAGCTCGTGGCGGGCGCTCTCGGCGTCGGCGTGGGCGACCTCGAGGAGCACGGTGCGGTCGCTCTGGACGATCAGGGGGCCATCAGACATAGCTGACCAGTCTACCGGCCCGTGGATGCACGGGGCCTAGGTCGGGACGACGGTCGCGGCGCGGATGCTCGACACGGGCAGGGTGCGCTCGACATCGGCCGCCCTGTCCCTTCCCCGCAGCCGTCCGCCGCCGATCCCGGTGGCCTCGAGGAGGAGGTCCCTGGTGGATCCGTCCGGCATGCCGACCGTCACCCGCAGCACGGCCTTCGCGCGCACCGCCGCCTCCAGCTCCCTGTCCAGCCACGCGGCGTCCGCGTCGGGTCCCTGGCGTTCGCGCAGCCGCGCGATCAGCGGTGCGTAGTCGGGGGCGGGGGCGGGGTCGGGTACGGCAGCCGGGTGTCGCGTGCGTACAGCGACGGTCCCGTCGCGATCGACGAGGGTCGCGGGGTACCTGGCGTCGGTCAGCGCCCAGTAGACCGTGTCCTGCCCGACCTTGGTCGTCAGCGAGCCGACGTGCGCGGTGAGCCCGAGCGGCCGGAGCGACTGGTCGACCGCCATGGCTTCGAGGAGGTGCGCGTCCGTGCTCTCCACCCGCGTGCGCCCCGTCTCCTCGTCCACGGAGACCCGCACGAGTCCGTGGCGTTGGCCGGTCTGCGCGACGAGGTAGCCGAGGGGCTGCGGAATGCCCGTGAGCGAGATCTCGCCGAGGAACCCCAGGATCGAGGCCTCGTCCTCCCCTGCGGCGAACGCATGTGCGACCGACTCCGCGGTGAAGCGGTACGACGAGGCCTGGGAGGCGGACTCCCGACGGGCCATGGTCCGCAGCCGCACGTCCAGGGCAGGCTGCAGGGGGCCCGGGGCGATCGCGGTGAGGTCGTTCTGGAGGAAGATCCGGTCCACCTCCGCGGGTAGGAGCGCCGAAAGGGCGGAGGGCTCGGCCTCCTCGCCGCGCCGCAGCGCCACGGACCACGGGGGCTCGGAGCCGTCCTCCGCGATGAGGCCGAGAAGACGAGCGGCCTCGAACTGTCGAGCCGCCTCCTCCGGCCAGGCCGGATCCCAGGGATGGGCGAGGGGCCATTGACTCGGCGGCAGCCACCCTCCCGTCGCCGTGCGGATCCCGCGGGGGAGCGTGTCACGGAAGGCGGTGGCCAGGAGGTTCCAGCGTGCGGGCGCGGGGGAACGGAGCCAGTCCTCGGCCGCAGGGGTGGTGCGTAGCAGGCGCTCGACGGGAGCGGCGAGACCGGCGCGCACGGCGAGCGCCACCAGCGGATCGACGCTCTCGACATCGAGGCCCGTCTCGGTGAGCTGACGCTTCTGGCCCGCGCTCACCGCACCGCCCATGAGGAGGGTGAACGGCTGCTCCCTGGCGAGGAGCAGGATGTCGGCGAGCACGCCGACGGTGGTGAAGGCGCGCTCCGCGGCGTGCGCGGAGACGGACTCCTCCGCTGCCGGTGCGGGGGTCTCGTCGAGGGGAGCAGGCCGAGACCTCCCGGCCACCGCCTCGGCGACGGGCGGGTGCGGTGTGCCGTCGGCGCGGAGCAGGGCGAGCGCGGTCAGACGCTCGCGGCCGGCGCCGGCTCCGTCTCCCGCCACGGCGTCGACGAGCGCGGCGGCCTCCGCGGCGGTCAGAGCGGGCAGCGCACGGCCGATCGACGCGGCGTCCAGCAGGGACTCGGCCGCGTCGAAGAGATCCTGCCAGGCGACATCGGGACGCACACCGCGCGCGGTCAGCAGCGCCGTCAGCTCGTCATCGCTCGCCGCGGCCAGGTCGTCGGCCAACGGGCGTGCGTGCGTGCTCATCGATGCGGCCTCAGCGACGCGACTCGGCGCGACCCTTCCGCACGAAGCTCATCACCAGCAGCGCGATGATCATGACGAAGGCGAGCGGCAGCCCCCAGTAGGGGATCGCGGCGATCACCGGCCACAGGCCCTCACCGAACGCGGCCCTGTCCATGCCGAGCGCGGTGCCGATGATGATGACGAAGAAGCAGATCACCGACGCGGCCGCGATACCGAGCGCGGTGAACGCCAGGATGCGGTCGATCCGACGGATGGGGACCTCCGGTCCGGGACTCTGCGTACTCATCCGCCCCAGCCTACTCGCACGCGCGGGAGCGGTTCCGTTCCGCCCGTGACCGGTAGGCTGGGGGACACGCGCACGAGCGCGCTCCGTCCGCATTCGATCCAGCGAGGTTCTCCCATGCCCACCGGCAAGGTCAGGTTCTACGACGAAGACAAGGGTTTCGGCTTCATCGCCAGCGATGACGGCCAGGACGTCTTCCTGCACGCCTCCGCGATGCCGGCCGGCACCGCGGTGAAGGCGGGTGCGCGCGTGGAGTTCGGCGTGGCCGACGGCAAGCGCGGTCTCCAGGCGCTGTCGGTCCGGGTGCTCGAAGCGCCGCCCAGTCTCGCGAAGGCGAAGCGCAAGCCCGCCGACGACATGGCGATCATCATCGAGGATCTCGTGAAGCTCCTCGACGGCATCGGCGGCGACCTGCGCCGCGGCCGCTACCCCTCCTCGAGCCACGGCCGCAAGATCGCGGCCGTCCTGCGCAAGGTCGCCGATGACCTCGAAGCCTGACGCCGACGCGCGGCTCGTCGAGGCGCACGACCTCGCGCTCGCCGCCCTGCGCGAGATCACCCCTGCCGCCACGGTCGGGCCGGCTGCCGGCTTCACGCCGGAGGAGGACGGATCCGTCTCCCTGCGATTCGAGAACCGGCTCCCCGGCTACCCCGGCTGGTACTGGACGGTGACGGTCGCCCGTGTCGAGGACGAGGAGCCCACCGTCCTCGAGGTCGAGCTGCTCCCCGGCGATGGTGCTCTGCTGGCCCCGGAGTGGGTGCCGTGGGCGGAACGCCTCGCCGAGTACCGCGCACACCAGGCGGAGCTGGCCGAGGCCGCCGCTGCCGGTGGTGAGGACGCCGACGGGGAAGAAGAGGACGCCGACGGCGACCTCGACGACGACGGCATCGACGATGACGAACTCGACGAGGACGGCTCCGACATCCTCCATGCCGGTGACCTCGACGGCGTGGACATCGACGAGCTCGACCCGTCCGATCAGGACGACGAACTCGACGCGTCCGATGAGGACGACGAGGACGACGAGGCAGAGGACTCCGAAGACGACGACGCCGACGCCCGCGATGCGGACGCCGGCGACGAAGAGGAGTGAGGCGGACGCTCAGCCGCCCAGGTTCTCCTGCACGAAGTCGATGGCCCGGATGAGCTGACGCACGTCGTCCGGCTCGATCGAGACGAACGTCGCCACCCGCAGCTGGTTGCGGCCGAGCTTGCGGTACGGCTCGGTGTCGACGATGCCGTTGGCGCGGAGCGCCTTGGCGATCGCCGCGGCGTCGACACTGTCGTCGAAGTCGATCGTCGCGACCACGGGCGAGCGGTGCGCCGGGTCGGTGACGAAGGGGGTCGCGACGGCGGACGCCTCCGCCCAGTCGTACAGCGCCGACGACGACTCCGCCGTGCGCGCAGCGGCCCAGGCGAGACCGCCGTTGCCGAGGATCCACCGCAGCTGGTCGTCCAGGAGGAGCAGCGTCGTGAGCGCAGGGGTGTTGAGCGTCTGGTTGAGCCGCGAGTTGTCCACCGCGTGCTTCAGGCTCAGGAACTCCGGGATGTAGCGTCCCGAGGCGGCGATCCGCTCGATGCGGTCGATCGCGGCCGGAGACACGGCGGCGAACCAGAGCCCGCCGTCCGAGCCGAGGTTCTTCTGCGGGGCGAAGTAGTAGACGTCGGCCTGCGTCATGTCGACGTCGATGCCGCCCGCGGCGCTCGTCGCGTCGATCACCGTCAGGGCACCGTCGGCGCGGACGCGCTCGATCGGCGCGGCCACGCCGGTCGAGGTCTCATTGTGCGGCCACGCGTAGACGTCGACGCCGTCGACAGGTTCGGCCGCGCTCCGCGATCCGGGCTCGGCGGAGCGGACATCCGGCGCCTCGAGCCAGGGGGCTCCTGCCGCCTTGGCGAACTTGCCGCCGAACTCGCCGAACACGAGGTTCTGGCTGCGTCGCTCGATCAGGCCGAAGGCCGCGGCGTCCCAGAACGCCGTCGAGCCGCCGTTGCCCAGGATGATCTCGTATCCCTCGGGGAGACGGAAGAGAGCGGCGAGCTGCTCGCGGACGCTGCCGACGAGGTTCTTCACCGGTGCCTGGCGGTGCGAGGTCCCGAGGACGGAGGCCCCCGTCGTGACGAGCGCCTCGAGCTGCGCGCCGCGCACCTTCGAGGGGCCGCAGCCGAAGCGGCCGTCTGTGGGCAGGAGGTCACGGGGAATCTCGATCGCCATGGCTAGATTCTAGGGGGATCCCGCCGTTCCTCCCGTCCGCGACCCCGTCCGATGTCGCCGGAGGAATGTAGGCTTGCCTAAGAACTTCCGGAGGGCCCACATGACGGATCTGATCGACACCACGGAGATGTATCTCCGCACCATCCTCGAACTCGAGGAGGAGAACATCGTGCCGCTGCGGGCGCGCATCTCGGAGCGCCTCGGGCACTCCGGACCGACGGTCTCGCAGACCGTCGGTCGCATGGAGCGCGACGGCCTCGTCGTGGTGTCCGAGGACCGCACGCTCGAGCTCACCGACGCCGGGCGCCGCAAGGCCGTCGACGTGATGCGCAAGCACCGCCTCGCCGAGCGTCTGCTGTCGGACGTGATCGGGCTGGACTGGGCCTTCGTGCACGAGGAGGCCTGTCGCTGGGAGCACGTCATGAGCGAGCAGGTGGAGCGTCGTCTCGTCGAGCTGCTCGGGCACCCCACCGAGTCGCCGTACGGCAACCCGATCCCCGGTCTCGACCAGCTCGGCGACCTTCCCGCCCGCACCTTCGACGAGGGTGTGATCGGTCTCGTGCAGCGGCTGAACGCCGCAGGCGAGCCGGTCGAGGGGACGGTCCGCCGTCTCGCCGAGCCGGCCCAGGTCGACCCGGAGCTCCTGGAGCAGCTGCGTGACGCGGGCGTCGTGCCCGGGGCCCGCGGCGACTTCCGCTTCAACGAGGGCTATGTGCTCATCCAGATGGACGGCAAGGAGGAGGGTCTCGAGCTCCCCGTGGAGCTGGCCTCGCACATCTTCCTCGTCGGCGAACCGGCCTGAGAAGGCCTCACCGAGGATTGTCAGTTTCCCAGGGTGACATGATCGTTATCTTCCGGTAACCTCGGTCAGGTCCTCAGCGAAGAAGCCCGCTGGGGGCGAACCGCGAAGATCCGCCTTCCGGCTCGTCGTCTTCCCGACAGGGACGCACTCGAACCCGAGTAGTGCATCTCTGCCCTGGGGCAGAACGTCGACGGGCCAGCACCACCCGAGGTGCGAGGGCTCAGGAGGACCACGTTTTGGCCGCAGACATCGAACCGACCGCGAAGACATCTGAAGATCGAGTACCCGCCCGGCGCACCGGTGCACGGGTCAGTGCTCGGAAGATCGCAGCCCCTCTCCGGTCGGTGGCGATCTTCGGTGCTGTCGGCGCTCTCGTCGCCGCTGTCGCGCTGCCCGCCTACGCGGCGTCCAAGCCGACGGACGCCACGGCGCAGACCGTGCAGCAGCTCGCCGCGGTCGACGCGCAGTCGCTCGTCGTCGCGTCGGAGGCCACGGCCGCTCCGCTCGTGCGCGGTGCCTTCAGCGCGACCACGCCGGAGGAGATCGAGAAGAAGAAGGCCGAAGAGGCCGCCGCCGCCGCGGCGCGGGCCGCCGCTGCCGCTGCCTCCGCGTCCGCGTCCGCACCCTCGTCCGGCACCTTCAACACGGCCGGCTACGCACTCGTCGCTCCCGGCTCCGGCCAGGTCCGCTACCCGCTGCCGCTCGGCTCCTGGAACGTCAGCCGCACCGTCGGCGGCGGCCACAACGGCGCCGACATGCTCGCACCCGCCGGCACGCCGATCTACGCCGCCGCGGCCGGCGTCGTGCGCGCCTCCGCCGAGAGCATCGGCGGCTACGGCGTCGCCGTCATGCTGGACAGCGTCGTGGGCGGTCAGCAGGTCCAGACCACGTACGGACACATGCTCTACGGGTCGCGCCAGGTGCAGGCCGGGCAGACCGTCGCCGCCGGACAGCTGATCGGCTATGTGGGCAGCACGGGACGGTCGACCGCGAACCACCTCCATTTCGAGGTCTGGATCAACGGCGGCCTCGTCGAGCCGATGTCCTGGCTTTCCGTCAACGCCGGCTGACCGGGACACGTTCTCGAGCATTCATCTCCCGTTCCGCCCCGGTCCTCGCGGGATGGGTTAGCCTGAACCCGTCGTCATACAGGCGGGAGAGGCTGATGGAGCGAACACCGAGCATCCGAACCATGGACGCTCTCGGTCGTCACGTCCTTCGGCATTGCCCGCAGGGATGCCGCGGTGCTGCCGCGCGCGAAAGGCGCCGTCTGTAGACGGCGCCTTTTCTCGTCCCTGCGAACACTCCTCCTCCTGCACGACGTCGTGTGAGTCGAGAGTGCCGGGAAGCCGTCCCGGCGGATCGAGAGGATGACGAATGCGCACACTGGTCCTGAACGCCGGATACGAGCCCTTGGCGATCGTGTCCTTCAAGAGAGCCCTCGTCCTGGTCATGAACGACAAGGCGACGGTCATCGAGAGAGTCGAGGACGACCCCGTCTGGGGAACCCACGGCGTCTACGATCGTCCGGCGGTGATCATCCTCTCCCGTTACGTGCGCGTCCCGCTCAGCCGTCGCGTGCCGGTCACCCGCCGCGGGGTCCTGCGGCGCGACGGGCATCGCTGCGGATACTGCGGCAAGGCCGCGGCGACGATCGACCACGTCCTGCCCCGCTCGCGCGGCGGCGCGGACTCCTGGGAGAACCTCGTCGCCTGCTGCCTGCGCTGCAACAACCTCAAGAGCAACCGCACCCCGCAGGAGATGCGGTGGCAGTTGCGGTTCACGCCGCGCCCGCCGCACGGGACGGCGTGGACGGTGCGCGGGGTGGAGCGCAGCGATCCCCGCTGGGAGCCCTACCTCGCCCTCGCCGCGTGAGAGCCAGCGCGAGGGCGCGCAACCGTGGTCCCGTAGACTGGCTGTGCGCCCTCGTAGCTCAGCAGGATAGAGCAGCCCTCTCCTAAAGGGCAGGTCGCAGGTTCGAATCCTGTCGAGGGCACTCCCGCTTCCGCATGCGTCAGGGCTGCCCGCGCCGCCACAGCTTCGACGGCCACCAGATGGTCTTCCCGATGTCGTAGGCGAGTGCGGGCACGAGGAGCGAACGCACCACGAACGTGTCCAGCAGCACGCCGAACGCGACGATGAACGCGAGCTGCACGAGGAAGAGGATCGGGATCACCGACAGTGCCGCGAACGTCGCCGCCAGCACCAGCCCGGCGGAGGTGATCACGCCGCCGGTGATGGAGAGCCCGCGGAGGATGCCCTCCCTCGTCCCGTGCTGCTTCGACTCCTCCCGCACCCTCGTCATGAGGAAGATGTTGTAGTCGATGCCCAGGGCGACGAGGAACACGAAGCCGTAGAGCGGGACCGCGGGGTCGGCACCGGGGAAGTCGAAGATGCCGTTGAACACCAGCGCCGAGACGCCCATCGCCGTACCGAAGGACAGCACCGTCGTGAGGATCAGCAGCACCGGCGCCAGGATCGAGCGCAGGAGCAGCATCAGGATGATCATGATGACGACGAGGATCACCGGGATGATGAGGTTGCGGTCGTGGATGGACGCGTCGTTCGTGTCGATCGAGGTGGCCGTCACCCCGCCCACCACGGCTCCGATGTCGTCGAGCTCTCCGCGCAGCTCGCGCACGGTGGAGGCGGCCGCGGCGGAATCGGCCGCACCCGTCAGCGTCCCCTGCAGGAGCACCTGGCCGTCGACCGTCGTGGGCTCCGGAGCGGGGGTCCCGGGAGGGCCGACGGCCGTGATCCCGTCCGTCGTCACCGGGGCGGACCCGCTCGGGGAATCGGCCGCGGTGACGGTCACCCCGTCGATCCCGTCGTTCGCGAGGAGCACGTCGGCGGCATCCTGCAGGCGGTCCTCGTCCACGATCACGGAGACGGGGCTCCCTGAGCCGCCGGGGAAGTGCTCACCGAGTGCGACCTGACCGTCGCGCGCCTCCGACGCTCCGAGCACGAGGTCGGACTGCGGGACGCCCTGTGCGTCGAGCTGTGTGACGCCGGCCGCGCCGGCGAGGAGGACGAGGGTGGTCGCGATCCAGATGACGCGGGGGCGCTTCTTGATGAGGCCCGACAGTCGCGCCCAGAGGCCGGTGGTGCGCATGCCGTGCTCCTCGGCCACGACCTCGGGCTCGAACCGGGGACGCCGGGGCCAGAAGACCGCGCGTCCGAACAACAGCAGCAGCGCGGGCAGGAGCGTGAGGGCCGAGAGCATCGCGAACACGATGCCGATCGCCGCGACCGGGCCGAGCGTGCTGTTCGACTTCAGGTCGCTGAGCAGCAGGCACAGGAGTCCCGCGATCACGGTGCCCCCGGAGGCGACGATCGGTTCGACCGATCCCTTCCACGCGGCGAGGAGGGCGACGCCCTTGTCCTGCGCGACCCGCAGCTCCTCCCGGAACCGCGCGACGAACAGGAGCGCGTAGTCGGTGGCGGCGCCGATCACGAGGATGAAGAGGATCCCCTGGGTCTGCCCGCTGAGCAGCAGGATCTCCCATTTCGCCAGCCACCACACGACGAGGAGCGCGACGCACAGCGCGAACAGGCTCGTGGAGAGCACGACGAGCGGCAGCAGGAACGAACGGTAGACGAGGACGAGGATCACGAGCACGGCGAGCAGGGCGACACCGAGCAGGAGTCCGTCGATGCCGGCGAACCCGGCGGCGAGGTCGGCTGTGAAGCCTGCCGGCCCCGTGATGTAGACCGTGATGTCGTCCGGTACCGCCGCGCGCAGCTCGTCGCCGAGAGCGGCGGTGGCATCGCTGAGCTCGGCGTCGCCGTCGATCGGGATGAAGGCCTGCACGGCCCGGCCGTCCTCGGAGGGGAGCGCGGGGGAGACGTCGTCAGTGACCCCCTCCACGTCCGGGGCGTCCGCCACGGCGGCGGAGATCGCCTCGAGTTCGGACGGCGTCAGCTCCTCCTCGGAGGTGAAGACCGCGATCGCCGGGATCGCGTCGCTGTCGGTGAACTCACCGAGGAGCTGCTGCACCGTCGTGGCGTCCGCGGACTCCGGCAGGTACGTCGTCTGATCGTTGGACGACACCTCGTCGACCTTGCCGAACAGCGGACCGCCGAAGGAGGCACCCGCCAGCCACACCAGGATGAGGGCGACCGGGAGGAACACGCGCAGCCAGGAGTGGCGTCGGGTGCGCTCGCGGGTCGGCGGCGTCGGTGCGGGGGCGGGGCGGGACATCGGGGTCCTTTCGGGAGAGGGGGCGGGGCGCGAAGGGTCAGGAGACCCAGGCGAGGATGAGGATCATCGTGGCGAGGAAGCCGGCGATGTAGTTGAGTGCGATGAACCGGCGCCAGGCGCGGTTGGTCCCGGCCGACGTCTCGTCGGTGACGTTCCACCACGGCGCGGCGTTGACGATGTAGGGCAGCGCCAGCACGGCGGCGAGCGGTCCCGGCCACGGGGTCAGCAGCATCGCACCGCCGGCGACGGCCCACAGCACGAGGGAGAGCCGGACGGTCGCCCTCGCGCCGATCACGGTCGCGATGGAGGAGATGCCACCCTCGCGATCGGGCCCGATGTCCTGCACGGCACCGAACGCGTGAGCGGCCATGCCCCAGAGGAAGAACGCGACGAGCACGAGGACGCTGGTCGTGGTGACGGGCGCTCCGGCGAGGGAGAGGCCGACGAGGGCGGGGCTGACGAAGTGCGTGCTGGAGGTCACGGAGTCCAGGAACGGGCGCTCCTTGAAGCGCAGCACCGGAGCCGAGTAGGCGAGGACGGCGAAGACACTCACGGCGAGCCACAGCCACGACGCCGGGGTGCCGACGGCGAAGAGGTAGACCAGGAACGGTACGTTCGTGGCGGCCGCCGCCCACAGCGTCGCGCGGTGGATGCGCGGGGACAGCAGCGCGCCCTCGATCCCGCCCTTGCGGGGGTTCGCCAGGTCGGAGGCGTAGTCGAAGACGTCGTTGATGCCGTACATCGCGAGGTTGTACGGCACCAGGAAGTACAGGGTGCCGATCACGAAGGTCGCGTCGATCTCCCTGGTGCTCAGCAGGTAGGCGGCGGCGAAGGGGAAGGCCGTGTTGATCCAGCTGATCGGCCGGGACGAGAGGAGGATCTGGGCGATGTCGTGGCCGATGCCGCCGCGGGAGGTCTTCTCCGTCATGCGTGCTCCTCCCGGTCTGCGGCGGTGCGCGTCCGGGATCGGCGCGCGCGCAGGGCGGTCCACAGCGCGGGGAGCAGCAGCACCCCGGCCAGCGGATACGCGAAGTCCTCGAGCGGCGCGAGACCGATGTGCACGCCGGCGAGCTGCGTCGGCGCGTAGTGGAACAGCCCGGTGGCGATCATGACGGTGTCGAACACTGCGGTCAGCACGAGGAGAGCGAGCGCGGTGAGCGTGAGGGCGCCGAGGTGCGGGGTGCGCCGCGCTCCGACGCAGAGGGCGACCGCGGCCAGAGCGGCGACGGCGAGGAACACGGCGGACAGCTGCAGGTAGGTCATCGCGCCGCTCCCTCCCCGGCGCTGACCCGACGGCGATCCAGAAGCCGGACGGCGCCGCCGTAGAGCACCATCGTGCAGACGACGAGGAAGATCAGGAAGATCGGCTCCTCCAGGGGGAGCTCCGGAGCCAGGACGATACCCGTGGCGATCGCCGCCTCGCCGCGGAAGAAGATCCCCGCCGCGATGCCGGCCACGTCCCAGACGAGGAAGAAGGCGAGTCCGACGATCGTGACGATGGCCGCCGCCACGGCATCCCGCCAGAAGAAGAGACGGAACCGCCAGTCGAGCAGCAGCATGCAGCCGAGGGAGACGAGCAGGGCGGTCAGGTAGATCGCGCCCATCATGCCTTCTCGGGTGTGGGGGTTCGGGTGGCCGGCTCCGGCAACGGGCCGGGCGAGTGGTCGCCTCGGATGCGCTTGAGCACGATCTCGGCGCTGATGAGGCACATCGGCACGCCGACGCCGGGCGCGGTGGTCGCTCCGGCGTAGTACAGCCCCCGCACGCGCCGGGAGGCGTTCTGCGCGCGGAACATGGCGCTCTGCGAGAGGATGTGCGCGGGGCCGAGCATCCCGCCCCGCCACGAGTGGTAGTCGTCGCGGAAGTCGGCCGGACCCACCGTCTCCCTGACCACGATCCGCTCGCGCAGGTCGGGGATCCCCGACCACGCTGCGATCATGTCGACCGCGGCGTCCGCGGCCTTCTCGACCTTCGGCGAGCCGGCGCCGTCGCTCCCGCCGTGGCCGAGCTCGACGTCGGCCGGGACCGGGATCAGGACGAAGAGGTTCTCGTGCCCGTCCGGCGCGACCCCCGCGTCCGTCGCGCTGGGCCGACAGACGTAGGTGGACGCCGGCGTGGGGACGCCGGGGGTGCGACCGAAGATCGCGTCGAAGTTCGCATCCCAGTCGTCGGTGAAGAACAGCGAGTGATGGGGGAGCTCGGGCAGGGTCCCGCGGACGCCGAGCATCACGAGCACGCCGCCGGGTCCGCTCGTGCGCCGCGCCCACCAGGACTCCGGATAGGACTGCAGCGTGGGAGGCAGCAGCGCCGTCTCGGTGTGGTGGAGGTCGGCGCCGGAGACGACGATGTCCGCGTCCTCGACGTGCTGATGGCCGTCGCGATCCGTCCAGCCGACACCGGTCACGTGGGTCGCACCGTCCGCGTCCTGCGTGCGGATCCCGGTGACCTCGGCACCCGTGACGATCCGCGCGCCGGCATCCTGGGCCAGCGCCGCCAACCGCTCGACGACACGCCAGAAGCCGCCCTGCGGATACAGCACGCCCTGGTCGAGGTCGAGCGCGCTCATCAGGTGGTACATCGCCGGCGCCGTCCGCGGGTCGGTGCCCAGGAAGACGGCGGGGTAGCCGAGGATCTGCCGCAGCACCGGGTGCCGGAAGCGCCGGGCGGCGAAAGCCTGGAGGCGGGTGCCGAGCAGCGAGAACAGTCGCGGCAGCGCGCGCACCACCTCGGGAGCGGCGAGCGTCCTGGTGCGGGTGAACGGATTGTAGAGGAAGTACCGCCTCGCCATGGAGCCGGCATCGTGGGCGGAGGCGAGATAGGTCTCGAGTGCCGCGGCGGAGCCCGGTTCCATCGACTCGAACAGCGCGGACACGGCTTCCCGCCCGGCGGGCACCGTCACGGGGTCGTCGCCGGACTCGGGCGAGCGGAAGACGCGGTACCCCGGATCCAGCAGCGTCAGGTCGAGCTGCTCCTCGGTGCTGGTCCCCATCATCGCGAAGTAGTGGTCGAAGACCTCGGGCATGAGGTACCACGACGGGCCGGAGTCGAATCGGAAACCATCGCGCTCGATGGTGCCCGCCCGTCCGCCGACGCGGTCGTTCTTCTCCAGCACCACGACGTCATGTCCGTCGCGCGCGAGCAGCCCGGCCGTGGCCAGACCGGCCACGCCCGCGCCGATGACGACGACGCGGCTCATCGGTCCCGCTCCAGGGCCGTGACGAGGACGGCGCGCGCAGCGAGCAGCGCCTTGATCGGGTCCGGCACGCGCACCCGGCGGCGGTACAGCTCCGCAGCCGGCGTGCGTGCGACGCGGTGCGTCAGGGCGGCGAAGAGGGCGAGGGCGCTCCGGACAGCGGCACGGGCGTCCTTCGGGAGCAGCGGGATCGCGGCTCTCGCGTCGGCGAGCTGACGGTGGACGGTGTCGACCCAGGTGTCGCGGTCGGCGTCGGTGAGAGGTTCCGTGCCGCCGAGGTAGCCGCGCTGCAGGCGGTCGGTGTCGTCGGCGAGGTCACGGAGGAAGTTCACGTTCTGGAACGCGGCGCCCAGCCGACGCGCTCCGCGGTCGAGGATGTCGAGCTCCGCCGGCGTCCGCGTGGCGTCGCGCAGGAAGACCCGCAGGCACATCAGGCCGACGACCTCCGCCGAGCCGTAGACGTACGCGGCGTGTGCGTCGGCGTCATAGGCCGTGAAGCCGGACGGGCCGGCGATGTCGGCCCTCATCGAGTCGAAGAACGGCTGGGTGAGGTCTTCGCCGATCCCACACTCGCGCGCCGTTCGCGCGAACGCGTGCAGGATGAGATCGCTGCTGTAGCCGGTCCGCATGGAGCGATGGGTCTCCGTGATGTAGGAGTCCAGGGCCGCGGCCTGTGCACCCGCATCGAGTCCGGCCTCGGCGGCGACGCCGTCGACGATCTCGTCCGCGATGCGCACCATGGCGTAGATGTTGCGCACGTGCTGGCGATGGCGTCGCCCGAGAAGACGCGTCGCCAGTCCGAACGACGTCGAGTAGGTGCGGATGACGTCGGATGTCGCGATCTCGGCAGTCCGGCTGAAGCGTCGCAGCGCCGCGTCGTCGCGGGGCTCGGAAGGGGTCGCGGTCATCGGCTGCGGCCCTCGATCCGGTCGGCCAGAGCGAGGATGATGCGTCCGGCGTCGGCCGAGAGCGTGCCCGCCTCCTCGGCTTCCGCCAGGACCGTCGACACGGCCGCGAGCTGCTCCTCCACGAGTCCTCGGACGAATCCCTCCGCGCCGCACTCGCGGAGGCGGTCGCGCATCTCCGCCGCGTCGTCGATGCTGAGGTCGTTCTCGCCGAACCGCAATTCGATGCCGGGCCAGTGGCTGGTCATCCGGGCGTACGCGATGATCGCGGTCTCCTTGCCCTCGCGGAGATCGGAATACGGGTCCTTGCCGTGAGCGTCCGGGTCCCCGAACACCGACAGCAGATCGTCCTGCAGCTGGTAGGCGAGACCGAGGTGGCCGCCGATCTCGGTCAGCTGCTCCTCGGCGGCGGTCGGAGCGCCGGACAGGATAGCCGCCGCGCGGAGCGGGAGGACGAACGAGTAGGCGGCGGTCTTCGACGCGCTGGTGGCGAGGATGGTGCGGAGGTCGGCCGCGATGATGCCGTCGCTGAGGGCGACGTCGGAGTGCTCCCCGGCGACGGTCTCGAACACGGTCGTCTCGAGGAGAGCGAGGAGCCGCTCCCGTCGCGGCGCGGGGACGTCGGCACGGGCGAAGCCGAGCACGGCGGTGGAGAGCAGGAGGTCTCCGAGGAGGATGGCGCTCGAGCGGCCCCAGTGCAGCGCCGCATCGCCGGCCTCGTCGGGGCGACGGGAGACCAGGGAACCGATAAGATTGGGACGGCGGCGGCGGGTGAGGTCGCCGTCGATGACGTCGTCGTGCAGGAGGAACGCGAAATGCAGCAGCTCGACATGAGCGGCCACGTCGATCGCCCGCGCCGTGTCCTTCTCCGTGAGGGGGGTCGTGGCGAGTGCGGACAGCAGGTCCATGAGCATGCGCGGGCGCAGGAGCTTCCCGCCGAGGGCGTGCTCAGCGGCCGTGTGCCACAGGGCGGCGAACTCCGCCCCGTAGTGCTCGGCGGCGGCAGTGCGCTCGGCGAACCGTCGTCGCAGCACCGCCTCGATCCTGGTGCCGAGGTCTTCTTCTGTCACCATGACCGCCATGGCTCAGACCTCCCCGTGTCGACGGAGGAGAGGGAGCTGCTCGGCGAGCCAGGGGCTGAAGGCGAAGGGGGTGCGGATGACCGCGGCGAGCAGGTCATCGACATCGACCCACTCCCACTCCGCCACCTCGTCCGGGTTCGCCGAGGGCTGCTCGTCGACCACCGCGACGTGCACCGGGCAGATCTCGTTCTCCACGATGCCACTCGCGTCCACGGCGCGGTAGCGGTAGTCGGGGAGAGCGAGGCGGATCTCGGTCACCTGAATCCCCAGTTCGTCGGAGCCGCGCCGCCGCACCGCATCGGCCATGTCCTCGCCGGGCTGCGGGTGCCCGCAGAAGCTGTTGGTCCAGACCCCGGGCCAGGTGCGCTTGCCGAGCGCGCGACGCGTGACGAGGAGGCGTCCCTCTCGATCCTGCACATAGCAGGAGAAGGCGAGGTGGAGAGGAGTGTCGGTCGTGTGGACTTCGCTCTTGGGCAGGATGCCGACGGCAGTCCCGTCTTCGGCGAGGAGTGTGACGTTGTCCATGGCGTCCTCTCGTCGTTTAGCTAACCTGGCGAAATATCAACTTAGCATGAAGCTGTTCGTGTGTAACATGATCGCATGCCCTCCGAGCCCCGCACCACCCCGGTCGCCCACGCGACGGCGGCGGCGGAGCGGGACGAACTCGCTCAGGGGTCCATCTACGACGTCGACGCCAGCGACCCGCGCAGTACGCTCGTCGATCGTTCGGGCGTCGCCCCGGAGGATCTGCGTCAGATCGGACGCCTCATGGAGGCGCTCGGCGGGCTGCGCGAGGCTGAGCAGCGTCTCTCGCAGGCGTCCCGGCGCTACATGCAGCTGAACGAGACCGACATGCGCGCGCTGCACTACCTGATCGTGTGCGACAACCGAACGGTCGTGGCGACGCCCAGCGGGATCGCCCACCATCTCGGGGTCTCCACCGCCGCGACGACGAAGCTGCTCGACCGGCTGGAGAAGGGTGGGCACATCCGGCGCTCGCCGCATCCCACCGACCGACGAGCCCTCGCGATCACCATCACCCCCGAGACCAGGCACGCCGCGATGGAGACGGTCGGGCGGCAGCAGGCCAAGCGCTTCTACGCGGCGGCGCGTCTGTCGGCTGCGGAGCGAGAGGTCGTGATCCGCTTCCTCCTGGACATGACGGAGGAGATCACCCTCCGCGATGAGGCGTGGGCGCTCGAGGGTGCGAAAGAAGATCCCGCCCGACCGTGAGGTGGGGCGGGACCGGGTCAATGCGCGGCGCGGTAGGCCTCGAGGATGGGAGCCGGTACGCGACCCCGCTCCGAGAGCGTGTAGCCGTTCTCCTTCGCCCAGGCGCGGATCGCGGCGACCTCCGGGTTGCGTGAGGGCCGCTTCCGCGACGAGGACGAGGACGAGGACCGTCCTCCGCTTGACGCCGCTCCCGATCCGGCCCGACGCCCGGCCGTGATGTAGGGCTCGAGTGCCTGTCGCAATTCCTCGGCGTGCGCGGAATTCAGATCGATCTCGTAGGAGGTGCCGTTCAGCGAGAAATGCACGGTCTCGCCTTCCCCGACCTCCAGGACGGTGCCGTCGATGTCGTCGACCAGCTGGTGCACAATTCGTCTCGCCATGGGGCCGACTTTATCGCGGGTGCGGGAATGCGCACAACAAAGGCCGTTTCGTCATGGCGAACAATGACGCAGCCGCCGAGAATGTCGATTCAGGGGAGAAGGCCGGCGCGACGCGCTTTGGTCACGGCGGCATGCCGCGTCGACGCATCCAATTTCGACATCGCGGTGCCGAGATAGGCCTTGACCGTCCCTTCCCGCAGACCGAGGTGCGCGGCGATCTCCGCATTCGTCGATCCCAGGGCGGCGCAGGCCAGGACATCCGTCTCGCGCGGGGAGAGGTGGACGACGGGGAGCGGGCCGGTCGTGGTCGTCGGCAGGTCGTCTCCGGCGAGGGTCAGCAGTCGGCGCTCGACCTGCGCCAGCCGCGCGCGGATGCCGGCGTCGTCGACGGTCGCGGCGATGCTGCGGAGCTCGGCGAAGCTCTCCCGCAGCTCCTCGCGCTGTGCCGGCGCGACCGCTGCGGGTGTCGGCGATGCGGCGCGGAGGCGCCGCTGCACCTCGTCGCGGATGCGCAGCTCGTCAGCGACGGACTGGGCGACCTGCATGGCCGGGGCCGTGGTCACGCCGCCGATCCTCTCCTCCGCCCACGCGCCGGCATAGAGCACGCCGCGAGGGCGGCCCTGGACGACGATCGGCAGGGCGAGCAGGGTCCGCAGGCCTTCGCCGAGGACGAAGACGTCGTAGTCGTGGGTGATCTGGCGGGAGGAGCCGTAGTCGCTCGTCATCCGCGGACGCAGCTCCATCATGGCCCGCCCGCCGAGACCGCGCTCGGGGCGTACGCGGAGACCGTCGAGAGCGCGTGTGCGGGCTCCGACGATGCTCGTGACGCTCACGACGCCCTCTTCGATCAGCCCACCGAACGCCACCGGGAAGCGCGTGCGCCGCGCCAGCTCGCGCACCGCGTTGGCGACGAGCTCCGCCTCGGGTTCGACGGTGATCGGAGAGCTCACGAATACCTACTTTCGGGGGTGACGGCGGTGTTCCCCGTTTCGTAGCGTCGACCCTACCACTCGGGCGGCGACGGCCGCGCGTGCAGCGGACATGTGGCAAGGAGGCCCCATGAGCGAACAGGTTCCGACCCCTCAGAACGGTGCGATCGATTACGTCGCCGTCGAGCAATCCCCTCGATTCCTGCGGTTGAAACGGACGCAGCGGTCATTCATCTTCCCCCTCGCCGCGTTCTTCCTGGTGTGGTATTTCGTCTACGTGCTGCTGGCCGCATTCGCCCGCGATTTCATGGCGCAGCGCGTATGGGGGGATATCACCGTCGGGCTGCTTTTCGGGCTCGGGCAGTTCGTGACGACGTTCGCCATCACGATGGCATATGTCGCGTTCGCCAACAGGAAGCTCGATCCGTTGGCGTCGGAGATCCGTGAAGAACTCGAGAAGGCGCAGGCCGACGCATGAGCATCATCCGCACGGCCACCGAGGATGTCGCGCTCGACATCAACCCGGTGTTCAACATCTCGATCTTCCTGGCCTTCGTCGCGGTGACATTGTTCATCGTCATCCGCGCCAGCAGGAACAACAAGACCGCCGCCGATTATTACGCGGCGGGGAGGTCCTTCACCGGACCTCAGAACGGATTCGCGATCGCGGGCGACTATCTGTCCGCCGCATCCTTCCTGGGCATCTGCGGTGCCATCGCGATCAACGGCTACGACGGATTCCTGTACTCCATCGGCTTCCTCGTCGCCTGGCTGGTCGCCCTGCTGCTGGTGGCCGAACTCATGCGCAACACGGGCAAGTTCACCATGGCGGATGTGCTCTCGTTCCGGTTGCAGCAGCGGCCGGTGCGGATGGCGGCGGCGATCACCACGCTCGCGGTGTGCTTCTTCTACCTCCTCGCGCAGATGGCCGGGGCAGGCGGTCTCGTGTCGCTGCTCCTGGGGATCGACGGGAGGGTCGGGCAGTCGGTCGTCATCGCCGTCGTCGGCATCCTCATGATCGTCTACGTGCTGATCGGCGGTATGAAGGGCACCACCTGGGTGCAGATCGTCAAGGCGGTGCTGCTCATCGGCGGCGCCCTCGCGATGACCATCTGGGTTCTCGCGATCAACGGCTTCAGCCTGAACACCCTGCTGGAGGCCGCCGTGGCGAACTCCGACAAGGGGGAGGCGGTGCTGGCGCCCGGCCTGCAGTACGGCGCGAACCCGTGGGACTTCCTCTCGCTGGGGATGGCCCTGGTGCTCGGCACCGCGGGCCTGCCGCACGTGCTGATGCGCTTCTACACCGTGCCGACGGCCAAGGAGGCGCGGCGTTCGGTGGTGTGGGCGATCTGGCTGATCGGCGGCTTCTACCTGCTGACGCTCGTGCTCGGCTACGGCGCCGGCGCGCTCGTCGGCGCCGACGTGATCGCGGCGGCACCCGGGGGCGTGAACTCCGCGGCTCCGCTGCTGGCGCTCAAGCTCGGCGGTCCGGTGCTCCTCGGGTTCATCTCCGCGGTAGCGTTCGCCACGATCCTCGCCGTCGTCGCGGGACTCACGATCACCGCGGCGGCGTCGTTCGCCCACGACATCTACGCGAACGTCATCCAGAAGGGACGCAAGGACGCGGAGGGGAAGCCGGTCGAGCCCGATCCCAACGGCGAGGTGCGGGTCGCCCGTCGGACGGTGATCGTCATCGGCATCCTCGCGATCGTCGGCGGCATCGGGGCGCAAGGGCAGAACATCGCCTTCCTCGTGGCCCTCGCGTTCGCCGTGGCGGCGTCCGCCAACCTGCCGACGATCCTCTACTCGCTGTTCTGGCGCCGGTTCACGACGCGCGGTGCGGTGTGGAGCATGTACGGCGGGCTCGGCTCGGCGATCATCCTCATCATCCTGTCGCCCGTGTTCTCCGGCACGCCCACCTCGATGATCCCCGGCATCGACATCGCCATCTGGCCGCTGAACAACCCGGGCATCGTCTCGATCCCGCTCGGGTTCGCGCTCGGCTGGCTCGGGACGATCACCAGCACCCGGCGGGAGTCGCCCGAGCTGGCGGCCGAGATGGAGGTGCGCTCTCTCACCGGCTTCGGGGCGGAGAAGGCCGTCGATCACTGACGCGTCACCCCCTCGGGTGCGGGCCCGGCGGCCTACTCGCCGGGCCCGCACCCGAGGAGCGGGGGGCTCACCGGGACTCGAGGTCCAGCAGGAACCTCTTCCGTTCCGGGTGACCGCCGTAGTGCCCTGCGGAGCCGTCGGACCGCACCACCCGGTGCACGGGCACGATGAGGGAGAACGGTGTGAGCCGACAGGCGGTGCCGACGGCCCTGGCCGCTCCGGGGTGGCCGGCGAGGACCGCGACCTCCCCGTAGCTCAGTGTCTGTCCCCACGGGATCTCGCAGACGGTGCGCAGCGCCGCCCGGTGGAAGCCGTCCACGAGGCGCCAGTCGAGAGCGACATGCTCGTCGAAGCGCACGGGCTCTCCGTCGAAGTACGCCTCCAGGAGCGGGACGAGCTCGTCGGCAGCTCCGGGCACGGGCTCCGGGACGGCGCCGAGCTGCCGAGACACGCCCTCCAGCAGCCAGGGCACCTGCGGATCCGCGGACTCGGACAGATCGAAGCGCACGATGCCGTCGTCGGAGAAGACCGCGAGGGCGTCGCCGAAGGGCGTCGGAGCGAAGTCGTAGCGGAAGGTCATGTCCTCATCCTGACCGTCCGGGGCGACAGCGGAGAACCGGTCGCCGGGTCCGTCGCGCGTTCCGTGGACAACGAGAGCGCACGACCATGCGGGCAGGAGTAGTCCGAGCGAGTGCCGCACCGGCGGTTTTTCACCGGAAACCCGCCGGGGATACCGATCTCCGGCGGTGTCGCGCCTAGGGTGTCAGTGTGTGGCGACGGGAAAGCAGGTCTGCGAACAACACGGCGGTGGACAACGCTGTGTCCCTCGGCGACCTGCGCGACTCGTCCACCGGCGTCGGCATCGCGCACGCCGCGGAGGCGGAGCGCACGCGGCTGCGGGCGGAGGCGGCTGATCTGGGTGGGCCTTCGCCGTTGAGCAGCTTCCGCGACGGCCCGGAGTCGGGCATCGACATCTCCAAGGCGCACCCCGGCAGCCTCCCGCAGTTCATCACCGGCAAGTCGACGCTCCTGTCCAACCTCTTCCGCGATGAGGTGGGTCTGCGCACCGCGCGGCTCGCCGCCGAGCGCATCACGGCCAAGAACACCGAGCTGCGCACCGTCCGCGGCATCGAAGCGGTCCACCTCGCCGTCGGCGTAGCACGGTGGCGCATCGGCGGGGCGACCTTCGCCGCCCCCGTCCTGCTGCGGCCGCTCGCGATCCGCCGCCATCACACCGATTTCGAGCTCAAGCTGCAGGGGGCGTTCGAGGTGAACCCGGAGCTCGTGCGGGTCGCCCGCGAGCACTTCGGGCTGACCCTCGATGCGTCAGCGCTCGCCGCACTCGCGTACGACGGCGGCATCTTCAAGCCCCAGCCCGTGATCGACAGCCTGCGCGCGCTGACCCGATCCATCGAGACGTTCTCCGTCGAACCGCGACTCGTCGTCTCCACCTTCGCCGACGTCGCCGGCGCCATGGCCCAGGACGGCGGCAGCCTCGATCATCCCGTCCTCAACGCGCTCGGCGGCCACGTCGGCGATCGTGAGCAGGTCACGGCACCCCGCGCCGTCCCGCACCACGTCGGGCCCGACGACCGTGCGCCCGCCTCGGACAACCTGCTGCTCGATGCGGATGCGGAGCAGGAGGCCGTGCTGGCCCGCATCGCCGCCGGGCACTCCCTCACCGTGGCGACCCTTCCGGGCACCGGAGGGACGCAGACCGTCATCAACGCGCTCGGGGAGCTGGTCCGCGCCGGGAAGAAGGTCCTCGTCGTCTCGGCCCGGCGGTCCACGCTCGACGGTGTTCGTCATCGCCTCGCCGGTATCGGGCTGGACAGCCTCGCGGTGTCGCCGGGGAGCCTGCGCCGCGATCTCGTCCGCGCGATCGGACGCAACGAGAAGGCGACGGCTCCGAAGGTCAGCGAGGTCGACGACGCGCTGGTGCGGCTGCGCACGGTGCTGCGCGACTACCGCGACGCGCTGACCGTCCCCGTCCCCGGTCTCGACGCCTCCGTGCTGGATGCGACCCGACACCTCACCCGGCTCGCCTCGCTTCCCGTCCCCCCGTCGACGACAGCGCGGTTGAGCGTGGATGCGCTGCGCAGGCTGGCAAGGGACCGCACGGACGCGGCCGCGGCGCTGGCGCAGGCCGCGCGCCTCGGAGAATTCCGCGTCGGGCCGAACGACTCGCCCTGGTACGGCGTCACCTTCGGTAGCACCGAGGCGGCCCGCGCCGCGCACGAGCTCGCCGGACGCCTGCACGCCGACAGCGTGCCCGCCCTGCTCGAGCGCGGGTACGAGCTCATCGCGCAGACGCACATGCGGCCCTTCTCGACGATCGACGAACTCGGCGAGTACCTCGGGCTGCTGGAGGGCATCCGCGACACGCTCGACCGCTTCAGTCCCACCGTGTTCGAGCGGCCGCTCGGGGAGCTCATCCAGGCCCACGGTTCGCGACGGGACGCGCCAGGGATGTCGGGGGCCAATCGTCGTCGACTTCGTCGCCTGGCCAAGGAATACGTCCGCCCGGGCGTGCACGTGACGGAGATGCACGAGGCGCTGCTGCGCATCCAAACCCAGCGCACCCAGTGGCAGCGGTACGTGGAGGCGGGCGTCGCTCCGGAGATCCCGCTCGGTCTGGCCGATGTGTCCTCCGCATGGCAGCGGGTCGAAGCGGAGTTGGCGGAGCTCGATGCCGCCCTCGGCCGCCGCGAGCCCCTCTCGTCCCTGCCGGTCGCACGGCTCGTGCGCATGCTCGCCGGCCTCGCCGCGAAGTCGGACGTCTTCGAGAACCTCGTCGAGCGTGCCCAGCTGCGCGACGAGCTCGCCCTCCTCGGCCTGGAGCCGCTGCTGACCGAGCTCTCGGTGCGGCACGTCTCCGAGGCGCGGGTGGGGGAGGAGCTCGAGTACGCCTGGTGGCAGTCCCTCCTGGAGCGCGCACTGCAGGACAACCGGGCGCTGCTCGGCGCGAACACCGCCGTGGTCGACCGCCTCGAGCGCGATTTCCGGCTGGTGGACGAGGCCCATGCGGCCATGGCAGGGCCGCTGCTCGCGTGGCAGCTCGCGAACCAGTGGCGCATCGCCATCGTCGACGAGCCCGAGCAGTCGCAGAACCTCCGCCGCGCCCTGACCCAGTCCGCGACGACGGCCGCGGAGGTCGTCAGCGCCGCGCCGACCCTCGTCGACGTGCTGGCTCCGGTCTGGATCTCGTCGCCCTATCTGGTGCCGGAGATCCCGGATGCGGTGGAGTTCGACACCGTGCTCCTCGTCGACGCCGCGGCCATCAACCTCGCCGAGGCGGCGCCGGCCATCCGCCGCGCCCGTCAGGTCGTGGCGTTCGGTGATCCGGTCACGCAGCGTCCCTCTCCCTTCCGCATCGCGGTCGACCCCGCCGAGGAGTGGGAGGAGGAGGTCCCGTTCGATGACGTCTCGGTCTTCGAGCGCCTGTCCGAGCTGTTCCCGGTGATGACCCTGACCCGCAGCTACCGGGCCGGCGGCGAGGATCTCGCGGAGCTCATCAACGACGCGTTCTACGGCGGCGAGATCGTCTCCCTCCCGTGGGCCGGTTCGTACCTGGGGCGCGGCAGCCTCACCGTCGACTACGTCGAAGGCGGTACCGGCGCGCCCGACCCCGTCTCGGGCGCCGTCGAGAGCCCGGACGCCGAGGTCGCCCGCGTCGTCACCCTCGTCGTCGAGCATGCGGTGCATCGCCCGACCGAATCGCTCATGGTCGTCACCGCCAGCACTCGCCATGCCGAGCGCGTGCGCGCCGCCGTGACCGCCGCCTTCGCGGGACGCTCCGACGTCGCCGACTTCGTCGCCCGCGACACCGCGGAGCCGTTCGCGGTGCTGACGCTCGAGGAGTCCGTCGCGGAGAGCCGCGACCGCGTCATCTTCTCCCTCGGCTTCGGGCTCACGAAGCACGGCCGTGTCCTCAGCGACTTCGGCGACCTGTCGACGCCCGACGGCGAGCGACTGCTGACCGTCGGGATGACCCGCGCACGGCGCTCGATGGTCATCGTCTCGTCCATCCGCCCCTCGGCCTTCGACGACGGGCGCCTCGAGCACGGCGCGGCCACGCTCATGTCGATCCTCGGCGGTCTCGCGGCCCGTGCCCGCGACGCGCGACTGGAGGACCTGGCCGACCCGCTCACCCTCGCACTGGCCAGGGAGCTCCGGCGTCTCGGGGCTTCCGTCGACGTCGACTATCGGGGACTCCTGCCGCTCGTGGCGCAGCACAACGGCAAGGCGGTCGTGATCGAGTCCGATCCGGAGTCCCGGGGAGAATCCCTGCGCGAGACGCTGCGGCTGCGCCCTCATGTGCTCCGTCGCCTCGGCTGGCACTACGTCCGGGTGCACGCGTTCGACCTCTACAGCGACCCGCGCACCGTGGCGTCCCGGATCGCGACGGTGCTCGGCATCTCGGAGACGGCCCCGCGCGCGGAGAACGACACGCAGCCCCTCGATCTCGGCGATCACCGGAATGACTGAGGGCCGGGACGAGCCGCGGCAGCGGGTCGTCCGGGTGCCGGGCTCCCGGCGGGCGCGGCTGACGCCGGTCGATGGCAGCGATCCGGCACCGGAGGTCCCGGAGGGCGGCGCGCCGCAGCGGTCGGCGCCCGGCGACCGGAAGGGTCCCAACGACGACCAGCTCCTCCGCGACGTGCCCCCGCATTACTGACGCGTCCGCCCCGGAAAAAGGAAGACCCACGGCCCTCCGAGGAGAGCCGTGGGTCGTGAGGGCGGTGCGGTCAGACGCCGCGCGGGCCCTGCTGGGTCTTGAGTAGATCGCGGATCTCGACGAGCAGCTCCGCCTCGGTCGCGGCGGCCGGCTCCTCCTCCGGCTCCTCGGCCGGCGTGCCCTTGCGCGCCTCGACGTGGGCCTTGAACGTGTTCATCGGCAGGACGAAGACGAAGTAGACCACCGCGGCGACGGCGAGGAAGCTGATGAGCGCCGAGATGAGGTCGCCGATCGGGAAGACGACCTCTTCGCCGTAGATGTTGGTGACAGGGATGCCGAACTTGCCGGCGGCATCGGCCTTGAGGAAGAGCGCGATGAGCGGGTTGATGATGCTGTTCACCACGGCCGTCACGACGGCCGTGAAGGCGGTGCCGACGACGACCGCGACGGCCAGATCGATGACGTTCCCGCGGAGCAGGAAGTCCTTGAAACCTTTGAGCATGGAAACCCCCAAGTCGACTGGGCCTCAGTCCGAGGCGGGAGTCGACGCAGCAGCCGGTTTGGCGCTCGTCGTCGAATCCGACTTCGATGATGCCGAAGCATCCTTCGAACCCCCGGATTTGGCGCGCGAGTCCGTGCGATAGAAGCCGGAGCCGTTGAAGGTCACGCCGATCGAGCCGTACCGCTTGCGCAGGGCGCCGCCGCACTCGGGGCAGACCGTGAGCGCGTCGTCGGAGAAGCTCTGGACGGCGTCGAACTGGTGCCCGCACGCGGTGCAGGCATAGGCGTAGGTGGGCATGGCGGTCCTTGCGGGTCAGCGTCGCCGGGGCGACAGATGCAGCGTCTGCGACGGGGTCACGATGCCGTCGACCGGCTGGTCGTGCACCTCACGCGGCAGTTCGTCGAGTACCTCGGAATCATAGATCACCGCGTACACCGGAGGGCATTTCTCCATGGAGCCGATGGTCTTGTCGAAGTAGCCGCGGCCCCAGCCCATCCGCATCCCCGAGCGGTCGACGGCGGCGGCGGGGACGATCATCAGGTCGACGTCGTTCACCGCGATCGGACCGAGCACCTCGCCGGTGGGCTCCGGCAGCCCGTACAGGCCCTCCGCGATCTCCTCGGTGTCGTCGGCGACGGCCCAGTCCAGCAGTCCGTCGGAGCGGGTGACCGGGAGGAGGACCCGGATCCCGCGGCGGACCGCGCGAGTCACGAACTCCCTGGTGCCCGGCTCCGTGGTGGTGGAGAGGAAGCAGGAGACGGAGCGGGCCCCGAGCTCGTCGACGAGGGCGTCGAGGCGTTCGCCGATCGCCTCGGCGGCGGCCTCGCGCTGCGGATCGGACAGCAGCTGACGCCGCTCGCGCAGCTCCGCGCGGAGGGCTCGCTTGGCGTGCTCGACGTCGTTAGCCATGGTCCGAGTCTAGGACGGCCCCCACCGGTAGGCTGTGGGAATGGCTCACGAGAAGATCAAGGCTGTCATTCCCGCTGCCGGGCTGGGGACACGATTCCTGCCCGCGACGAAGGCGATGCCGAAGGAGATGCTCCCCGTCGTCGACAAGCCGGCGATCCAGTACGTCGTCGAGGAGGCGGCGAACGCCGGGATCGAGGACATCCTCGTGATCATCGGGCGCAACAAGAACGCCATCTCCAACCACTTCGACTCCGTGCCGGAGCTCGAGGTGAAGCTCATGGAGAAGGGCGACACCGGTCGCCTGGAGCGCGTGATGAAGTCGAGCGACCTCGCCGACATCCACTTCGTCCGCCAGGGCGAGCCCAAGGGTCTCGGCCACGCCGTGCTCCGCGCTCGGACGCACGTCGGCGACAGCTCGTTCGCGGTGCTGCTCGGTGACGACCTCATCGACGAACGCGACCCGCTGCTCACGGAGATGATCGCGGAGCACGAGCGCACGGGTGCCGCCGTCATCGCCCTCATGGAGGTCGACCCGGACAACATCCACATGTACGGCGCCGCCGCCGTCGAGGCGATCGAGGGCTCGGACGCCGTTCGTGTCACGGGCCTCGTCGAGAAGCCTGCCAAGGAGGACGCCCCCTCCAACCTCGCGATCATCGGTCGCTACGTGCTCCCGGCGTCGGTCTTCGAGATCCTCGAGCGCACCGAACCCGGAAAGGGCGGCGAGATCCAGCTCACCGACGCGCTCCAGGAGCTGGCGACGGCGGACGGCGGACCCGGCGTGGTCGGCGTCGTCTTCGGAGGCCGCCGCTACGACACCGGTGACCGCGTGGACTACATCAAGGCGATCGTGCAGCTCGCGGCCGACCGTGACGACCTGGGCTCCGAGCTCCGCCCCTGGCTCAAGGACTTCGCGGAGCGCCTCTAGGCGCCTCGCGGTCGTCGGAGGTGCGGCGTGGAGCTGTCGACGGGGATGCGGCACGGACCGGTCGAGCTGCGTCTCATCCGGACGAAGGACGCGCGGCCTCTGCAGCAGGAGCTGCTCGCCAATCGCGCGTGGCTGCAGCCGTGGGAGGCGACCATCCCGCACGGAGCGGTCTCCTTCGACATGCGGGTCAGCATCCGTCGCCTGCTCCAGCAGTATCGGGACGGCGGCGGCTACCCGTTCGTGATGGAGTACGACGGCGAGGTCGCCGGACAGCTGAACGTCTGGGGCGTCGCCCGGGGCTCGCTGTGCTCGGCGACGATCGGCTACTGGGTGAGTGAGCGGTTCGCGGGTCGGGGGATCACCCCGACCGCGGTCGCGCTCGCCACGGACGCCTGTTTCACGGAGTACGGGCTGCATCGGATGGAGATCTGCATCCGCCCCGAGAACGCCGCGAGTCTGCGGGTCGTGCAGAAGCTCGGCTTCCGATACGAGGGGCTGCGCCGCCGGTACATCCACATCGACGGGGACTGGCGTGATCACTACGCCTTCGCCCTCACGCAGGAGGAGGTTCCGCAGGGTGTCCTCGCCCGGTGGATCCACGGACAGGTGCCGCCGCAGGCGGCGACGATCCCGCCGGCGGACCGTCTCACCCTCTGACGCCCCCGTCGCGGGAGGACTCGCCGCGACACGCGCCCCGACTGCACGGCGCGGCCGGTCCGCCGCCGTTACCGTTGACCTATGGACGGGCCGGTGCTGAGTGGGGGAGTGATCGTGCTCGTCGCCGTGCTCCTGTGGATGCTGTATCTCCTGCCCTCCTGGCGTGGCCGCTTCCAGTACAACGCCGCTGAGCGCAACGCCGTGCGGCTGAATCAGGCGCTGCGGATCCTCGCCGAGACGAGTGAGACTCCCGGCGAGGTGCACATGGAACTCAACGCCCGCACCGTCGTCGCGCAGCAGAAGCTCGCGAAGCGGTTGCAGGCCGAGCGGGAGGCCGCAGAGCTCGAAGCGCTCCGCCAGGAGCTCGCTGCGACCCGCGCCGATCCCGTGATCCGTCAGGCCCGCGCCCGCCGCCGCGTGCGTCTGGCGGCGACCGGCGCTCTCGTGCTCGGACTCGTCGCCGTCGGTCTCGGCATCTGGCAGCTCCTCGCCACCGGGGGCGCCGTGCTCCTCTGGAGCGGTGGAGCCACGGCGCTCGTGGCGACCATGGTCCTGCAGCGGATGGCGTCGGTCGCGGTGCGCGCCGCCCGTCGTCCGCAGGCCGCGGCGGTCGAGACCGTCGAGAGGAGAGAGGCCCCGGTCCTGCACGACCAGGGCCCCGCCACCTGGACTCCGCGTCCGCTTCCGGAGCCGATGGTGTCGGTCACAGGATCCCGCGCACAGGCGGCTCGCGCCGAGATCGATGCGCAGGAGGAGCGCCGCAAGGCCGCCCGAGTGGCCGCGCTCCGTGCCCGTGCCGAGGAGATGGCGCCGCCGGCGCCGGTCACCCTCCCGGCGGCATCGACGGAATCGCCGTACGCACGTATGGGATTCGTCGACGACGCCGAGATCGAGGAGCACGTGCGCCGGCTTCTGCAGCGCCGGGCCGCCGGTTGACGGCTGCGGTGAGCGCGGGTCTCCACCGCTGATACCGGATGCGGGAGAGTGTCGCTCCTCGCGTCAGCGCCGCTCGGGGCCGTAAAGTCGTGGGATGGGAACCATGCAGTACGGCTCCGGCAGCGAGATCCAGATCGAGGACCGCGCCCTGGCCCATCTGAAGGTCGCGATCGCGACCAAACTCCGTCGGAACGAGAGCTTCACGCTGTCCTGGAAGCACCCCGACGGGGATGTGCCGGGGCGCTCGACGATCTGGCTGCATCCGTCGATCCCGCTGCGCTTCACCTTCGGCGAGCCGGAGACGCCGGAGCTGAACGTGAAGTGGGTCCAAGCCCTCATGGTCGAGGCGAGCTCGTCGGGGGGCATCAGCCTCGTGGACGAGGTCATCGACGGCCCGGCCGACTGAGCGCCTCCGCTACTCGGCGGGGTACGCCTGTGTGGCGAGCTGCTGCGCGAGGTGCGCCGCGTTCCGGGCTGCCGTCGTGATCGCGGAGCTCACGGCCTCCGGAGTCTCGTCGAGGTCCTTGTAGTCCACGGTCTGCATGGCCTCGCCGTTCCAATAGACCGAGGTCTGCGCGGGGATCGTGTACCCGATGTCGTTCAGCGCCTGGAAGAGGATCGCGGAGATGTGGTGAGCGCCGTCCTCGTTCCCGACCACGCCGGCGATGGCGACCTTGTCGAACAGGATCGGGCGGCCCTGCTCGTCCGTCTCGCTGAGCTCGGCGTCGAGGCGCTCCAGCACGCGCTGGGCGACGCTCGAGTGCTGTCCCATCCACGTGGGCGTGACGAACACGAGGATGTCGGCGTCGAGGACGCGCTGTCGCAGGGTCGGCCACTGGTCGCCGTCACCCATGTCCTTCTCGACGCCGGGTCGGATGTCGACGTCGACCGCTCGGACGAGGTCGCCCGTCACGCCGTGCTCGGCGAGGGCATCGAGGAGCTGACGCGCGAGCAGATCCGAGCTCGACGACGCGGGGGAGGGCTTGAGCGTGCAGGAGATCGCGACGGCGGTGAGTGGAGTGTTCATGCTCCGACCCCACCAGAGATCCGGGCGGCGGCACAGGGCCTTTCCGGGTCCGGGCTATCCTGGTAGAGCACCGACGACAGGAGATCCCGTGATCCTCAGCTTCCTCTTCTTCATGATCATGTTCCTCGGAGGCTTCTGGCTGCTGGGGATCGCGCACGAGATGCCGGACACGCTCGCCGCGCTCACCTTCGTCGGCGGCATCCTGCTCGTCTCGCTGGCCCTCGGGTTCGCGATGCGTCAGCGCGGTTCCGCCACGCGTCGCTCCAAGAACTGGACCGGCAGCCCGACCGAGTGATCGCCGCGGGGCTGCGCCCCGCGCTCACCGTCGCCGGGCGAGCCTCGCTTCGAGGTTCGCCCGCACCGCCGGCCACTCCGGCTCGATGATGGAGTACTCCACGCTGTCCCGGAGCGCGCCGTTGCGGTAGCGGCTCATGGCCCGCATCACGCCGTCCTGCTTCGCGCCCAGTCGCTCGATCGCGGCGCGCGACTGGAAGTTCACCCACTGGGTCGTCAGCCCGACCCGGAAAACCCCGAGCGTCTCGAAGGCGTGGCGGAGGAGCAGCAGCTTCGATTCCGCGTTGGTACCCGTGCCGTGGGCGGACGGGCGGTTCCAGGTGTATCCGATGTGCAGCCGGGGGACGTCGGCGACGATGTCGTAGTACGAGGTGAGCCCCAGCACGCGACCGGCGGCGTCGAAGGCCGTGAACGGCACCATCTCGCCGGTGGCGACGAGGCCCAGGCGCCGGTCGACCTCGGCGGCGACTCCATCGGGTGCCGGAACAGAGGTGTACCAGGCCGTCTTCCACAGGTCGCCCTCGGTGACCGCTTCGACGAGCCCGTCGACGTGCGACCGGTCGAGAGGGCGGAGCTCGACGAGCTCACCGGTGAGAGTGACGGGGGCGGGGGCGACGTGGAAGGCCATGAGGTCATTCAACCAGCGTCGGGCGCTGCGCCCGGCCCTCAGGCGGGGACGGCCAGGTGCTCCCGGCTCAGCACGCGCTGGAACGCGAGGACGATCTCGATCGTCACGTCCAGCTCGAAGGCGAGGCTGGCCAGATGTGTGCCGCGCAGCTGCTCCGCCGCCGCGTAGGCCGACGGCGTGATCAGCCGTCGCGCGGCCCACTCATCGGCCTGCCGCTCCTGCCGAGCGCGAAAGGCGGGGTGCCGTGTGGGCAGGTGGCCGAGGTGGGCGTGACCGAGTTCGTGGGCGAGCACGCTGCGGGCGGTGCGCCTGCTCATCCCCGGAGCGAGCCGGATCGTCCGGGTGGCGGGTTGGAAGCCGCCGGGTGTGGGCCCGGGGCGCTCGACCACGCGAAGCCCGAGGTCGTCGGCCAGACGGAGGAGCTGCTGCATGGGCCTCCGTCCGATCGGTGTCGTCTACTCGTAGAGGTCGTCGGTGTCCGTCTCGCCGGTGGATCCGGATTCGAAGGCGACCTCGCGGGCATTATCGCGTGGGGTGGCGACATCGGTGCGGCGCCGGAGGGGAGTGACGATCGCCGACGTGCCGTCGGCGGCCAGACGCTCCTCGGCCCGGGCGACGAGGATGTGCGGCTCGACTCCCAGCGTGGCGCACACCGCGTAGACGACGGGCACCGGGATCGCGCGCTTGCCGGTCACGTAGTTGTCCAGCGCGCTCCGGGCGATGCCCACGTCGCGTGCCATGGCGGCGATGCTGCTTCGTGCCGCCGCGATCTCCGCCCGCATCTGACGGCCGACCGCCTCGTTGAACTCCTCGGCTGGTGTCTTCATCCGGCTCACCTTAGCAGCGGGCCGAGAGCAGGATGCCGTCATATTGGTCTCTCGTGACCGGACGAGTGTCCGTGCGCGGCGGTACCGTAGGCGCATGGGGACAGAACTGCGTCATCTGGTGGCATCGGCGGTGGAGGCTGCGCGCCTGCACGCCGGAGTGTCGTTCATCGAGCTCTCGGAGCGGGCCGGAATCGCGCCGGCCGCGCTGACCGACCTTCTCGAAGAGCGCGCGGACTTCACGATGGAGGATCTGGCGGGGATCGCGACGGTCCTCGGCGTCCCCGTCACGCGGCTGCTTCCCTGCGCGCCGTAGACGATGTCCGCTCGCGCCTCGGACCGGGCGATGCGATGAAGTAGCGTGGGCGCATGAAGACCGTTTCCTTCGGATCGACGACCGCTCCGGCCCTGATCGCCGGGATGATGCGCATCGACAGCCTCGACGACGAGCAGATCCGCGACCTGTACGCGACCGCCCGCGACGCGGGCATCGACTTCTTCGACCACGCGGACATCTACGGCGGGCAGATGCACCGCTGCGAAGCGCGATTCGCCGATGCCCTCCAGCTCAGCGCCACGGAGCGGGACGAGGTCGTGCTGCAGACCAAGTGCGGCATCGTGCCGGCGCAGGGCATGTTCGACTTCTCCTACGACCACATCATCGCGCAGGTCGAAGGCTCGCTCGCGGCCCTCCGCACGGACCGCATCGACGTGCTCCTGCTGCACCGGCCGGACGCCCTGGTCGAGCCGGACGAGGTGGCGCGCGCCTTCGATCATCTCGAGTCCTCGGGCAAGGTGCGGGCGTTCGGGGTGTCCAACCACACGCCCTCGCAGATCGAGCTGCTGAAGACCGCGGTGGGGCAGCCCCTGGTCGCGAACCAGCTGCAGCTGTCCCTCACACATGCGCCGATCATCGCGCAGCCCGTGGCCGCGAACATGGCGGGTCACGACCAGAGCATCGGACGGGACGGCGGCGGCATCGTCGACTACTGCCGGATCCACGGCATCACCGTGCAGGCGTGGTCGCCGTACCAGAGCGGCTTCGGTGGCGGGGTCTTCCTCGGGCACCCGGACTACCCCGAGCTCAACGCCGTGATCGAGCGCCTGGCGGGGGTCCACGGAGTGACGCCGACGGCGATCGCCACCGCCTGGATCACCCGTCACCCCGCCGGGATGCAGGTGGTCCTCGGAACGACGACACCGCACCGCGTCCAGGAGGCCGCGGCCGGGGCGGATGTCGTGCTCACCCGGGCCGAGTGGTACGAGCTCTTCCGCGCCGCGGGACACCTGCTGCCGTGATCCCTCCGCTCCGGCCCGCGCGTCGTCTACCCTGATCCCATGCCGTTCCTGTTCTCGCTCCTGGTCATCGCGCTGATGATCGGTGCACTGATCGACATCATCACGCGCGACGACTCGCAGGTGAAGTACCTGCCGAAGATGGTCTGGATCATCACCGTGATCCTCCTGCCGTTGATCGGCAGCGCGCTGTGGTTCGCGATCGGCCGGGAGTACGGGGAGGCCGGCGTCCCCCTCCCGCGGATGCGGCGAGCCGAGCGTCCGTCCGCCCCGACGGCCACCGTCGCACGGCCTGCGCCGTCGGTGGACACCCGTTCGACCGAGCAGCAGATCGCGGACCTCGACCGCGAGATCGAGGAGTGGCGGCTGCGCGAGGAGATCGAGAAGCGCCGTCGCGAACGCGGAGACGACGCCCTCCCGCAGTCCTAGCGATCGACCGCTCCGGGCTGTCAGGATGCCGTCATGAGCATCCTCGTGAACGTCGACAACTTCGCCCTCGCCGAGACCCACCGCATGATGCGCGACCTCCAGAAGGAGGCCGGGGGTGTGGATCGGTTCCTGCACAACAGGGCTCCGGCCGCGATCGACCGGCAGACCGTGATCCGGCTGAACCGGGACACGCTCTACAGCTTCGCCGTCCTGGACATCAGCGAGGGAGCCGCCTTCACGATCCCGGAGCACGGCGACCGCTACCTCTCGGCGATGGTCGTCAACGAGCAGCACTACGTGGATGCGATCTTCCACGAGGCGGGCGAGCACACCCTCACCAAGGCGCAGTTCGGGACGCCGTACGTCGTGCTCGCGGTGCGCATCCTCGTCGACCCCACCGATCCGACGGATGTGGCGGCGGTGACCGCCCTCCAGGACCGCATCGCCCTGCGCAGCGGGGCGGCCACGCCGTTCGCGATGCCGGACTACGACACCGTCACCCTCGACGAGACCCGCCGGGCGCTGCTCGCGTTGGCCCGGAACCTCCGGGGCTTCGACCGCATGTTCGGCAGCGCGGACGAGGTCGACCCGGTGCGGCACCTCATCGGCACGGCGGCGGGCTGGGGAGGGCTTCCTTCGTCCGAGGCGAGCTACATCGGCGTCGACCCGCGTCTGCCGGTGGGCCGGTACGAGCTCACGGTCGGCGAGGTCCCCGTCGACGGCTTCTGGTCGATCTCGGTGTACAACGCGGACGGCTTCTTCGAGCCGAACGATCGCGACGCCTACACGATCAACGACATCACCGGCGTCCGCAACGACGACGGCACGCTCACCGTCCGCTTCGGCGACCACCCGGAAGGCCTGCCGAACGTCCTGCCGATCACGGAGGGCTGGAACTACCTGGTCCGGCTCTATCGCCCCCGTCCCGAGGTGCTCGACGGCAGCTGGAAGTTCCCGACGCTCCAGGAATCGGCTTGACCCTGACGCGGCGTGAGGCGCGACCGTGGAGTCATGACTGATCACTACAACGCCTTCGAGATGAGCCCGGTGCCGACGCCCGGGCCCGACACGGTCGCACCGGAGCTGTTCCGGGGCATCTACGGGATGCCCGCTTTCATCACCGTCCCCACGACGGATCTCGCCGCCTCGGTCGAGTTCTGGACGCGGGGCCTGGGGTTCTTCGAGCTCTTCGGGGTGCCGGGGCGGGTCGTCCACCTCCGGCGGTGGGCCTTCCAGGACGTGCTGCTCGTGCCGGCGGAGACAGAACAGGAGGCCGTGCCGGACTTGCGGGTCAGTTTCGCGTGCGTGCTCGGCCAGATCGACCCGCTCGTCGAGGCCTGCCGGGCGTGGGATCCCGGCGCCGTCGAGGAGCCGATCGACACGCCCTGGAACACGCGGGATGTGGAGATCGTGACCCCTGAGAAGGTGCGCGTCGTCTTCACGGCGGCGAAGCCCTACGAGCCGGGGAGCGTCGAGGCGGCCACCCTCGCGCAGATGGGTATCCGTCCGCCCGCGGACCCGGCGGACAGCGGAGGAGGAGCGGATGCCGGATGACAGCGGCACCGCGGACCTGACCGTCGGTCGGGCCGCGGCGCTCGCCGGAGTGACGGTGCGGACGCTGCATCACTGGGACGACATCGGCCTGGCTCGCCCGTCCGCGCGTTCGTCGGCGGGATACAGGGTGTACACGGACGTCGATCAGGAGCGCCTGCGGCGGATCGTCGTCTATCGAGAGCTCGGTCTCGGTCTCGACGCGATCCGTCGGCTGCTGGACGATCAGGCCACGGACATCCTCACCGCGCTGCGCACGCAGCAGGGGGAACTCGCGGCCCGGATCGCACGTCTGACCGCTCTGCAGGCCGATCTGGAGCGGATGGTGTCCGCCCACGAGCGCGGTCTGATGCTGAACGAGGGCGAACAACGCGCAGTCTTCGGGCCGGACTGGAACCCGGCCTGGCCTCTCGATGCGCGCCGTCGCTGGGGCGACACGGTGCAGTGGCAGCAGTACGCGGAGCGATCCGCCGCGCGTGATGCGGGGGAATGGCAGGCCGTCGCGGACGCGATGCGGGAGGTGGAGTCGGCCCTCGCGACGGCGATGGATGCCGGTGCGGCTCCGGGGACGGCGGACGCCGACGCGCTCGTCGAGCGGCACCGCGCGGTCTTCTCGGCCTACTTCCCGCTGACCAGGGAGATGCAGGTCATCCTCGGCCGGCTGTTCACCACGGACCCCGGCTACGCGGCGCACTACGACGGCATCCGCCCGGGGCTGGCGGAGTGGTTCCGGCGCAGCATCGAGGCCGAGGCCCGGCGTCACGGCGTCGACCCGGAGTCCGCGACCTGGCGGTGACCCCGCTCCGCCCGTCGGGATCAGGCCGCGCGCGGTCCGGCGCTCAGGTCGGCGACGGCGAACGAGGCGCGGACGGCCTCTTCCAGGTCGGGGTAGCGGAAGGTGAAGCCGGCGGCGGTGAGCTTCTCGGGCAGGACCCAGCGGCTCTTCAACACGAGCTCGGTCTCGGTGCGGATGCCGATCGCGCCGAGCTCGAGCATCCAGCGCGGCATCGGCGGGCCGACCTTCGCCCCCAGCACCCGGCGCACGGTGGCCATGAAGGCGGCGTTGTCGACGGGGTGCGGCGAAGCGGCGTTGACCGGGCCCTCCAGCGCCGGGGTCTCCTCGAGGAACTCGATGATGCGCGCCACATCCTCGATGTGGATCCAGCTGAAGCGCTGCCGACCGCGACGGGCGCCGGGGAGGTGTGCGGTCCCGGCGGCCCGGCGCGCGGGGCCGACCGGCCAGAACCCGTCGTACTGCGGGCCGCCGAGGCCCAGTCGGGCGAGCGTGCGGAGCGGTTCCAGCACGCCGCCGTCGCCGAGGACGATGGCGCTGCGGAGAGCCACGCGACGGGTGCCGGGCAGGGCGTCGGCGAAGAGCGCGCGCTCCCACGCCTTGGCGACCTCGACCGAGAAGCCGGTGCCGATCTCGCCGGATGACTCCGTCATCGGCCGGTCCTCGGCATGTCGGTAGATGGTGGCCGTGGAGGAGTTGACCCACAGCGGCGGCGGAGTGGCGGCGCGGGAGATCGCGCGGCTCAGGGCTGCGGTCGTGTCCAGTCGGGAGCGGAAGATCTCGGCCCGGTTGCGCGGCGTGTACCGGCAGTTCACGCTCTTGCCCGCGAGGCCGATCACGAGGGACGACCCATCGACGGCGGCATCGATGCCGCCCTGGTCGCCCCAGGACAGGTCGCTGCCGGAGCGGGAGATCGTGACGACCTCGCGCCCGGCATCCCGCAGGCGTGCAGCGAGATACCGTCCCATGAAGCCCGTCGCTCCGCCGATGACCACCCGGTCCGTGCTCATGCGTCGTCGTCCTTCCGATCCGGTTCCAGGATGTAGCTGAAGTCGCCGCGGTATTCGTAGAGGCGCCCGAGGAGCGGCGCATCCACGGTCAGCCGCACGCGCTGCCGCTCGGCCTCCTCGTCCCAGCGCTCGACGAGCCGAACGACAGGGGCCACGACCCGCGGGATGCGGAGCCGGAAGCGCCCGACGCGGATGCCCACCGCGCGACTCGTCAGGTGCAGGGCGCCGGCACGGGGCTCCACGTCGAAGCAGGCCGCGACCAGGCCGGGCTCGCCGAGCTCGTCGACGATGCGGCCGTGCCTGGTCGGGGCCACGGCATCGCGCATCACCCACGGCCCGCCCGCGAATCGGAAGGTGCGCTCGGCGATCGCCCGGGAGGCGATGGTGCGGTTCTCGATGCGGAACGGCACGTCGCGCTCCCAGCGGGCGGCGATCACCCCGCGCCGTTCGAGGCGGCGGAGCAGGGGCCAGAGGGCCCGGCGGGGCGTGCCGACGCGCTGGAACGTCCCTTCGCCGACGCCGACCATCCCGTCGGGGACCGCCTGGAAGTAGGCCCGCAGCCGGGGGTGCAGCTCGGTGAGACGCGCGCCGAGAGCCCTCGCGTACGGGGACTGCGGCACGGGCGTCACGCTTCGAGCCTAGCCCGCGGAGGACCCCTCCCGGCCCGCGTCGTCGGTCGGGCGGAGCAAGCGGTCGAGGAGGGCGAGGGCCTCATGCTGCGGAGCGGTGTCGTCCAGGAGCCACTGCGTCTGCAGGCCGTCCGAAGCGGCGACGACGAGGGCGGCGACCGCGAGCGGATCGACGTCCGTACGGATGCTTCCGTCCTTCTGCTGCTCCCGGACCGTCTCGGCGATGTCGGCCCGCAGGCGGGCGAAGCGCTCGGTCGCGAACCTGCGGGCGGCGGGGTGGCCCTCCTCGAGAGCGCTGGCGACGAGCGTGGAGTAGAGCGGCACCAGACCGGGCACCTCGCGGTTGGCCCTGGCCGACCGGATCATGCCCTCGACGGGGTTCGCGGGTTCCGGGTCGGTCTTCCGTTCCGGCGCGTTGCTCTCGACGTAGACCGCGACGAGCAGCTCCTCCAGCGACCCGAAGTAGTGGGTGAGGGCGGCATGCGTCACCCCCACCGCCTTCGCGATCGCCCGCAGGCTCGTGCGGTCGGCGCCCCGGGCCGCGAACACCTCGATCGCGCGGTCCAGGATCTCCTGGCGCCGCGCGACGCCCTTGGCGTAGGCGCCGCGCGGGCGCGGGCGTTCGGAGTCCTCGGAGGGTGCGGGGGGCATGGCCCGAGTCTAGCGACAGAAAACTTCCATGTGGAGGTATTCGGTGCTAGCGTGCCTCCGGGGCGCGATGCCCGCCTGTCGCCGACGACCGAGGAGCACGACCGATGACGATCCAGACCTCTCTCCAGCTGTTCACGATCCGCGAGCAGCTGGAGGCCGACCTCGAGGGCACGCTCGCCGCCGTCGCGGCGCGCGGATTCAGCGCGGTCGAGCCCTACGACTTCGTCCGCCGGGCGGAGGCGATGGCTGCCGCGGTGTCGGCCGCTGGACTGACGGCCCCCTCCGGGCATGCCTTCCTCGCCACGCCGACCTTCGTGCGCCCGGACGGTTCCGGCACGACGGCCCCCGTCCCTTCGCCGGCGGAGGTCTTCGCGGCCGCGAAGACGCTCGGCATGGACACGGTGATCGATCCGTACACCGAGCCTGCGCGCTGGGAACAGGTCGATCAGATCGTCGAGACCGCCCGGCTGCTCAACGAGGCGGCGGAGATCGGCGCCGAGGCCGGCGTCCGGGTCGGCTACCACAACCACGCGCATGAGCTGGAGGCGGAGTTCGACGGGGTGACCGGGCTGGAGGTCCTCGCGGAGCACCTCGATGAGCGCGTCGTGCTGGAGGTCGACCTGTACTGGGTGGCCCGCGGCGGTGTCGACCCGGTGACCCTCGTGGAGCGTCTCGGCGAGCGCGTGATCGCCGTGCACGCGAAGGACGGCACCCTCGACCCCGCGCTGCTGGACGCCTACCCGCCCGCGGATCAGGTGCCCGCGGGCGACGGGGCGGTGCCGCTCCGGGAGGCCATCGCCGCCGCGCCGGCGCTCGAACTCGCCATCGTCGAGTTCGACCACTACGACGGCGATCTGTTCGACGCCATCGAGCGCAGCCGGGTCTTCCTCGACGCCGAGGCGGCGCGCTGATGGTGCGCGGCGGCGACGTCGTCGGCGTCGGCCTCATCGGCGCGGGCAACATCAGCGACCAGTATCTGCAGAACCTCACGCGCTTCCCGGACGTGGAGGTGCGGGCGATCGGCGACCTCGTCGAGGAGCGTGCACGCGCGCAGGCCGCGGCGTACGGGGTGCCGCGAGCCGGGGGCGTCGAGGTGGTGCTCGATGATCCCGACATCGACATCGTCGTGAACCTCACGATCCCCGCCGCGCACGTCGCCGTCTCGGAGGCGATCGTCGCCGCGGGGAAGCACGTGTGGACGGAGAAGCCGCTCGGCGTGGACCGCGAGGAGGCGCGAGGCCTGCTGGAGGCGGCCGCGGCGGCCGGACTCCGCGTCGGCGTCGCGCCGGACACCGTCCTCGGTCCCGGCGTGCAGACCGCGAAGCGTGCCATCGCCCGCGGCGACATCGGCCGCCCGCTGTTCGGCCAGACGACCTTCCAGTGGCAGGGGCCGGAGATCTTCCACCCGAACCCCGCGTTCCTCTACGCGAAGGGGGCGGGGCCGCTCCTCGACATGGGGCCGTACTACGTCTCGACCCTCGTGCACGTCTTCGGGCCGGTCGCCGCGGTCGCCGCCCTCGGGCTGCAGGGATCGCCGACCCGCCGGGTACAGGTCGGCGATCGCGCCGGGGAGGAGTTCCCGGTCGAGATCCCGTCCACGCTCAGCGTCCTGATGGACTTCGAGGGTGGCGGACAGGCGCAGAGCCTCTACAGCACGGACTCGCCGCTGGTGCGGCAGGGGATCGTGGAGATCACGGGGACCGAGGGCACCCTGGTCATCCCCGACCCGAACACGTTCGGCGGGCCGATCACGATCACCCGGCCGCTGTCCCGACACTTCGTGCCGCCGGAGCCGGTGGTGCAGGAGGTCATCGACGTCGTGCCGGAAGGCGTGCTCGCGGGGCGCGGGCTCGGGCTGCTCGACATGGCGCGCGCGATCGCCGAGGGCCGACCGCACGTCGCCACCGGCGAGTTCGGGTACCACGTGCTCGACACCCTGCTCTCGATCGAGGAGGCTGCGGCGCGGCGCACCTTCGTGGAGGTCGCGAGCACGCTGGATCAGGTGGGCGCGCTGCCCGCCGACTTCGATCCCTTCGCGGCGACGTAGCGGTCGACGTTCGCGGGGGAGAGCACCTCGCGGGCGACCATGATCGCCGCCCCCAGCACCGCCGCGCGGTCACCTGCCTGCGACTGCACGATCGCAAGGTGCTGGGTGGCGAGCGGGATCGAGCGGCGGTAGACGACCTCGCGGACCCCGGCGAGCAGATGCTCGCCGGCGCGGGCGATGCTGCCGCCGAGCACGATGATCGACGGGTTCAGCAGGTTCACGACCGTCGCGAGCACCTCGCCGACGTCGCGGCCGGCCTGACGGGTGGCCTCGATGGCTGCCGCATTGCCGGCGCGGACGAGGCCGACGACGTCGGAGGCAGTGTGCACGTCATGCCCCTCGGCGCGCAGCGCGACGGCGAGGGCCGACCCGCTCGCGAGGGCTTCGAGATCCCGTTCATCGCCCGGCTGCCGCGCCGAGCCCGCGCTCATCGGCACCTGGACGTGGCCCATGTCGCCCGCCGACCCCTGGGCACCGCGCTGGAGCTGCCCGCCGGCGATGATCCCTGCGCCGATTCCCGTCGACACCTTCACGAACACGAGGTCGTCCACCCGGGGCCAGCTCGTGGCCTGCTCGCCGAGGGCGAGGATGTTCACGTCGTTGTCGACGAGGACCGGCACGTCGAACGTGCGCTGCACGTAGCCCGGGACGTCGAACCGGTCCCAGCCCGGCATGATCGGCGGGTTCGTCGGGCGCCCCGTGGAGTGCTCGACGGGGCCGGGGACGCCGATGCCCACGCCCACGAGGGGGAGGCCGCCGACGGTCGCCTCGAGCAGGGCGCTGCCCTCCGCGAGGATCGCGTCCAGCAGGGCCTCCGGCCCATCGCCGATGTCGATCGCGCGCGTGCGTGCGTCCAGGATCACGCCGGCGAGGTCGGCCACGGCGACGGTCGCGTGGGTGGCTCCGAGGTCGACGGCCAGGACGAGCCCGGCGCGCGGGTTGAACGCCACGCGGGCGGGAGGACGACCTCCGGTCGACACCGCTTCACCGGCGGGGCGCAGGAGGTCGGCGGCCAGCAGAGCATCGACCCGGGAGGCGACGGTGGAGCGGGCCAGTCCGGTGAGGGCGGCGAGCTCCGCCTTGGTGCGGGCGTGCCCGTCGCGGAGGATCTGGAAGATCTCGCCGGTCCCGGGGGAGGGCGTCGCAAGCGGTCTCAGCACGTCAACCATGGCGTCAGTAAAGCACAGCACTTCCTCCGCTCCGTGGTGCGACTTCGAATTCGTTACACACAACTTTTGACGAAGGACTAGCAAAAGTCCTCATCGCTGTGTCAGACTCACCGGCATGACAACGGATGTCACTGACACCGGTCTCGGGACGATCCGGACCGGGATCCTCGGCGGAGGCTTCATGGCCCGCGTGCACCGCACGGCCGCCCGAGACGCAGGCGGGGCACTGCGCGCCGTCGCCACCCGGTCCGCCCAAGGCGCCAGGGATGCCGCGCACCTGCTCGGCGCCGCCCGCGCCGAGCAGGACGCGGAGGCCCTGCTCGACGCCGACGACATCGACGTCGTCCACATCTGCACCCCCAACGCCACGCACGCCGACCTCGCCCTGCGCGCGCTGCGAGCGGGCAAGCACGTCGTGTGCGAGAAGCCGCTCGCCACGAGCGCCGCCGACGCCGCCACCCTCGCCGAGGTCGCCGCCGAGACCGGACTCGTCGCCGCCGTCCCCTTCGTGTACCGCTACCACCCCATGGTGCGCGAGGCCAGGGCGCGCATCGCCCGCGGGGAGGCCGGCGAGCTGCTCACGCTGGACTGCTCGTACCTGCAGGACTGGATGCTGCGGCCCACCGACGACGACTGGCGGGTGCGCTCCTCGTCCGGCGGCGCCTCCCGCGCCTTCGCCGACATCGGCTCGCATCTGTGCGACCTCCTCGAGTTCGTCACGGGCGATCGGATCCGGACCCTCAGCGCCCGCACCCGCCGGGTGTTCGCCGAGCGGGCGGGGCAAGCCGTCGACACGGAGGACATCGTCGCCGTGCTCGTCGAGACCTCGGCGGGGGCACTCGGCACGCTGCTCATCTCGCAGATGGCGGCGGGCCGCAAGAACGCCCTCACCCTGGAGCTGCACGGGACGCGGCAGAGTCTGCGGTTCGAGCAGGAACGGCCGGAGGAGCTCTGGGTCGGCATGCGGGAGGAGTCGCGGCTGCTGCTGCGCGACCCCGCCACGGCCGACCCGGAGTCCGCCCGGCTGCAGCGCGTCCCCGCCGGGCACGCCATGGGATACCAGGACGCCTTCAACGGCTTCGTCGCGGACGTCTACGCCGCGATCGCGGGCGACGTGCCCGACGGTCTGCCGACGTTCGCCGACGGCCACCGTGCGGCGGTGCTGACCGAGGCCGTGCTCGATTCCGCCGCCCACGAGGGCCGCTGGACGGAGGTGCCGGCATGACCGCGACGACGACACAGCCGGTGCTGCAGGTGGCCGGGATCCGCAAGGCGTTCTTCGGCGTGGAGGTGCTGAAGGGCATCGACTTCGACGTGCGGCCGGGGGAGGTGCACGGCCTCGTCGGCGAGAACGGTGCAGGCAAGTCCACGCTCATGAAGATCATCGCGGGCGTGCAGCCGGCCGACGAGGGGACGATCGCCTACCGCGGCGCGGAGGTGCACCACGCGCACCCCCGGCAGGCGATGGACGCCGGCATCGTCACGGTGTTCCAGGAGTTCACCCTGCTCCCGGAGCGCACGGTCGCGCAGAACGTCTACCTCGGCCGGGAGCCACGGCGCGCGGGACTCATCGACGTGCGGGCGATGAACGAGCGCACCGCGGAGCTGCTCAGCGACCTCGGAGTCTCCTTCATCGACCCGCAGGCCCGGGTGGGCTCGCTGACGGTGGCCGAGCAGCAGATCGTCGAGATCGTGAAGGCGCTGTCGTTCGATGCGCAGGTGATCTCGATGGACGAACCGACCGCGGCGCTCAGCGACCGCGAGGTGGAGCTGCTGTACGCGATCATCCGCCGGCTCACCTCCCGTGGTGTCGCCGTCATCTACGTCTCCCACCGGTTGAAGGAGATCTTCGACCTCTGCGACAGGATCACGATCCTCAAGGACGGCGCCCTCGTCTCCACGGACGAGACCGCGGCCCTGACCACCGACGAGCTCGTGCGCCGGATGGTGGGCCGGTCGATCCAGTCCTACTTCCCCGACCCGGTCGCCGGCACCGCGGTCGGCGCGCCCCGGCTCGAACTGGACGGCTGCGGGAACGCCTATGTGGACTCGGTGTCGCTGACGCTCCGTGCCGGGGAGATCGTCGGGGTGGCAGGGCTCCAGGGCTCCGGACGCACGGAGCTCGTGGAGGGGGTGTTCGGCATCCAGGCCTTCACCCGCGGCGCCGTGCGGATCGACGGCGAGCCGGTGCGGATCACCGGGCCGCGTGCGGCCGTGCGCGCCGGACTCGCCCTGGTCTCGGAGGACCGCAAGGCCCAGGGGCTCGCGCTGGGGCAGTCGATCCTCGACAACGCCCTGCTCGTGGTGCGGAACGTGTTCGCCGGACGCACCGCGGCGTCGCGCCGGGAGGTGCCGGGAGTGCTCCGCACGCTGGAGGTGTCCTCGCGCGGTCTCGACCAGGAGGTGCGCTTCCTGTCCGGCGGCAACCAGCAGAAGGTGGTGCTGGCCAAGTGGCTGCTCACCCAGCCGCAGATCGTGCTCTTCGACGAGCCGACACGGGGCATCGACGTGGGGGCCAAGTACGCCGTCTACCAACTCATGCGCGAGCTGGCGGCGCAGGGGAAGGCCGTGCTCATGGTCTCGAGCGAGCTGCCGGAGGTCATCGGCATGAGCGACCGCATCCTCGTCATGCACGACGGCGAGCTCGTCGCCGAGCTGCCGGCCGGTGCGGCCGAGCACGAGATCCTCGCGGCGGCCACCGGCGCCGACCGCGGTCCTTCGACGAACGGGGGCGCGCGATGAGCCGCCGCACCGGAGCCCGTCTCCGCATCGATTCGACCGTCATCGTGCTGGGCATCCTGCTGCTGGCCCTCGTCGTCGGCGCGATCCTCGTCGCCACGGTCGGTCGCAACTTCCTCAGCCCGGGGAACATCCGCGACATCCTGACCGGGATGAGCGTGCTCGGCCTCGTGGCCATCGGGCAGACGCTCGTGGTGCTCGGCGCCTCGCTCGACCTGTCGGTCACCTACGTCATCAGCCTGTCGAGCCTGCTCGCGGCGACGATGATGGCCGGGAACGCCGGCAACATCCCGCTCGCGGTGATCGTGACGCTCCTCGTGTGCGCGGGGATCGGGCTCGTGAACGGGCTCATCGTGACGGTGCTCAAGGTCAACGGCTTCATCGCGACGCTCGGCGTCGGGCTGATCCTCCAGGGCATCCTCAACACGAACTTCGAAGGCTCGGCGGGCGAGGTCCCGTGGGCGTTCCAGCTCATCGGCGCGACCGGGGTCGGACCGATCCCGGTGTCCACGCTCATCATGATCGCGCTCGCCGTGCTGGTGTGGGTGCTGCTGAACCGCACCCGCACCGGCGCCCATCTCTACGCCGTCGGCGGTGACCCCGAGATCGCGCGGCTCAGCGGCGTGCGCACCCGCCTGCCGCTGGTCTGGGCGCACGTGCTGTGCTCCGTGTTCGCGGGCCTCGCCGGCCTCCTGCTCGCCAGCCGTCTCGGCGTGGGCAGCCCGACGGTCGGTCAGCAGGGCGGCTACGCGCTGCTCTCCATCGCCGCGGTCGTGCTGGGCGGCACGCTGCTCCTCGGCGGGCGCGGCTCGATCTGGGGCACCATCGGCGGCGTCGCCATCCTCGCCGTCGTCGACAAAGTCATGAGCGTGCTGCAGGTGAACCCCTTCCTCAAGGATGTGGTGCGCGGCATCGTCATCGTCGCCGCCGTCGCCGTCTACAGTCGGCGGGCCATCGTGCGCCGCCGGCCGCGCTTCGGGGCCGGCGGCACGCGCACCGGGGGAGACGACGCCGCGAAGGCGGCCGAAGGGGACATGGCGGTGGCGGCCGCCGAACTCGCCGATCCGACCATCGAGGTCGCCGCCGTCGACAGCGCAGGGGATACCGCCTCCGTGCGGGAAGGAGGACGCTCATGAACGCGCTGCGCACGCTCGTCAGCCCCCGCGGGGCGGTCTTCCTGCTGCTCGTGATCCTGCTCGTCGCGGTCGCCGTGCTCAACCCGAGCTTCGCCGAGCCCGGCCAGTTCATGCGATACCTGCAGCGCGTCGCGCCCATCGCGATCGTCGCGATCGGGCAGTACTTCGTGATCATCGCCGGGGAGTTCGATCTCTCCCAGGGGTCGCTCATCACGGCGCAGGTCATCATCGCCGGCAACCTCGTCGGCCAGGACGACGCGCGCACCCTCCCGGTGCTGCTGCTCATGGTGGTGTTCGGTATCGTCGTCGGGCTCGTCAACGGCGTCCTCACGACGCTGCTCAAGGTGCCGTCGTTCATCGTGACGCTGGGCATGATGCTCGCCCTGCTCGGCGGCGTGATGTGGTGGACGGGCGGCGCGGCCACGGGCAACCCGGCCGACAGCTTCCGCGAGATCGGCCGCGGAGGGATCCGCGACCTCCCCGTGCTGGAGTTCCTGCCCTGGGCCGTGCTGCTGCTCGCCGCCTGGCTCGCCCTCGGCATCGTCATCACCAAGCGCCCGCTGGGCAAGACCCTCATCGCGATCGGCGACAACGCCCGCGCCGTGGACTACGCCGGTGCCCGCCGGGCCTGGGTCACCACCCGCGCGTTCGTGCTGTCCTCCCTCTCGGCCACCCTCTCCGCCGTCCTGCTGGTCGGGTACGCGGGAGTGCACCCGTCCGTCGGCCGGGGCTACGAGTTCACCGCGATCACCGCGGTGGTGCTCGGCGGCGTCGTGCTCGGCGGAGGTCGAGGCTGGATCGTCGGCGCCGTGGCCGGAGCGTTCGCGCTGGAGGCGCTGTTCCTGCTCCTGAACATCGCGGGCGTCCCCTCCACCCTCCGTGACGCCGTGCAGGGCGTCATCATCATCGCGGCCGTCGCCTATGCGGGTGTCGCCTTCCGAGCCCGCCGCCGGCGCGGTCCCCAGCCGACGGACGTCCATACCGCGGGGACTGAGAACGCCGAGAACCGCAGCACCGCATCAAGCCCTACAACCAGAGGAGATTAGCAATGCGACGATCGATGAAGATCGCCACCGCAGGGGTGGCCCTCTTCGGCCTCATCGCGCTCGCCGGGTGCACGACCGACCCGTCCGTGGCGCCGGCGGAGTCGGAGAACCCCGAGGAGTCGGCCGAGACCACCGAGTGGTTCGACCAGGAGCTCTTCGACAAGCAGGACGAGGAGCGCGGCGTCGACCCCCAGGGCCCCGCCGACCAGCCCTACCTGCAGCACATCAACGCCGAGATGGTCGACACGTCGGAGTTCGCCAGCACCGGCGCCAAGAAGGCCTGCTTCGCGAACGCCTCGATCTCGAACCCGTGGCGGCAGACGGGCTGGATCACGATGAACGAGCAGCTGAAGGTGCTGCAGGAGTCGGGCGCGATCAGCGAGATGGAGACCCGCGACGCGCAGGACTCCGACGACACCCAGATCGCCGACATCGACTACTTCATCTCCGAAGGCGAGTGCGACGTCTTCCTCATCTCCCCGAACAGCACGGCGGCGATGACCCCCGCGGTCGAGCGGGCGTGCGAGACGGGCAAGCCGGTGGTCGTGTTCGACCGCGGCGTGAACACCGACTGCCCTGTCACGTTCATCCACCCGATCGGCGGCTTCGCCTGGGGCATTGACACCGCGGAGTTCCTCATCGACAACCTCGAAGAGGGCGACAAGGTCGTGGCTCTCCGGATCCTCCCCGGTGTCGACGTGCTGGAGCACCGCTGGGCCGGAGCCGAGAAGCTGTTCGAGGAGGCCGGGATCGAGGCCGTGGACCACTTCACCGGAGCGGACCCCGCCGAGATCAAGAGCATCATCAGCGACGAGCTCGCCAAGGGCGATGTGCAGGGCATCTGGATGGACGCCGGTGACGGTGCCGTCGCCGCCATCGAGGCCTTCGAGGATGCCGGGGCCGACTACCCGGTGATGACCGGCGAGGACGAGATGAGCTTCCTGCGCAAGTGGAAGGACACGGGCCTCACCGGCCTCGCTCCGGTGTACTCGAACTTCCAGTGGCGCACCCCGCTGCTCGCGGCGCAGATGATCTTCGCGGGCGAAGAGGTGCCGAAGGAGTGGGTGCTCCCGCAGAAGCCGATCACCGAGGCCGAGCTGGACGACTACCTCACGGCGAACGACGGCATGCCCGACGGCCACTACGCCAAGTTCGGCGGAGAGGACCTTCCCGGCTACCCGACGGTCTGGCAGGAGCGCCAGATCCCGTGACCCCGTGTGCTCCCGCCCTTCCGCTCCGCCTGAGGCGAGTGGGAGGGTGGGAGCACCCGCACGATCAGAAGGACAACGATGCCCCGCACGATCGCCGTCAACACCTGGGTCTGGACGTCTCCGCTGACGGACGACACCCTGGAGCCGCTCGCCCGCACGGCCGCCCGGATGGGCTACGACGCCCTGGAGCTGCCGCTGGAGAGCATCGGTGACTGGGACCCGCTCCGGGCCCGGGCCGTGCTGGACGGCCTCGGCATGGGCGCGGTCGTGGTCGGGGCGATGGGACCCGGGCGCTCGCTGCTCGCGCGCGCCGGAGACGTCGCCGCCACGCAGGACTACCTCCGCGCCTGCCTGGACGCCGCGGCCGTCCTCGGGGCCGCGGTCGTCGCCGGGCCGTTCTACGCCCCGACCGGCGTCACCTGGCGCATGGACGAGACGCAGCGGGCGGAGGTCGTCGGCGAGCTCAGGGACAACCTCGCCCCCCTCGCTCGCGAGGCCGCCGCGATCGGCGTGACGCTGGCCGTCGAGCCGCTCAACCGCTACGAGACCAGCGTGCTGAACACCGTGGCGCAGAGCCTCGATGCGCTGGCGCCGCTGCTCGGTGCCGGGGTGGGGCTGGCCCTCGACACTTACCACCTCAACATCGAGGAGAAGCGTCCCGCCGACGCGGTCCGGGCGGCGGGCGCCGCCATCGCGCACGTGCAGGTGTGCGGCAGCGACCGCGGTGCCGTGGGCGACGACCACACCGACTGGCCGGAGATGCTCCGCGCGCTCGACGACGCCGGCTACCGCGGCGTGCTGGGGCTGGAGAGCTTCACGGGCGAGAACGCGACGATCGCGGTCGCGGCCTCGGTGTGGCGACCGCTCGCGGCCAGCCAGGACGATCTCGCCGCCCGCAGCATCGCCCACCTGCGCGCCCTCGGCGCCTGAACCCCCGAGATACGAGCACCCGCGATACGAAGGAGTATCCATGAGCAGTCACCCGGTCACCCTGTTCACCGGCCAGTGGGCCGACCTGCCGTTCGAGGAGGTGGCCCGCCTCGCCGCGCAGTGGGGCTACGACGGGCTGGAGATCGCCGCGTCCGGCGACCACCTCGACCTCCGCCGGGCCGATGAGGACGATGCCTACGTCGCCTCCCGCCGCGAGATCCTCGACCGGCACGGACTGCGGGTGTTCGCGATCTCCAACCACCTCGCCGGGCAGGCGGTGTGCGACGACCCGATCGACTTCCGGCACCAGGGCATCCTGCGCCCGTACGTCTGGGGCGACGGCGCGGCCGAGGGTGTGCGGCAGCGGGCGGCGGAGGACATGACGCGTGCGGCCAGGGTGGCCAGGAAGCTCGGCGTCGACACCGTCGTCGGCTTCACCGGGTCGTCGATCTGGCCTTATGTCGCGATGTTCCCGCCGGTGCCGGAGACGGTGATCGCCCAGGGGTTCCAGGACTTCGCCGACCGATGGAATCCGATCCTCGACGTGTTCGACGGCGAGGGCGTGCGCTTCGCCCACGAGGTGCATCCCGGGGAGATCGCGTACGACTACTGGTCGAGCGTCCGCGCCCTCGACGCGATCGACCACCGCGACGCGTTCGGCTTCAACTGGGACCCCTCGCACATGATGTGGCAGAACATCGATCCCGTCGGCTTCATCGTCGACTTCGCCGACCGGATCTACCACGTCGACTGCAAGGACACCCGCCTGCGACCGAGGAACGGCCGTGCCGGGGTGCTCGGCTCGCACCTGCCGTGGGGCGACCCCCGGCGCGGCTGGGACTTCGTCTCCACCGGCCACGGCGACGTGCCCTGGGAGGACGCGTTCCGCGCGCTCGATGCGATCGGGTACGACGGCCCGATCTCGATCGAGTGGGAGGACGCCGGCATGGACCGCCTGCACGGCGCCCCCGAGGCGCTCGGTTTCGTGCGCTCCCTGCTGTGGCCGCAGCCCGCGGCCGCCTTCGACGCCGCGTTCCGCCACCAGTGACGGGACGGCAGGCGACCGGCCGTGCTCAGGGCTCCCGCAGGCGGACCAGGCGCTCGTGCCCGGTCTCCTCGAGCTCGGCGATGTCGTCGCGCGACTTGAGGAAGTCGGAGAAGGACCGGTAGCCGAGGGCCTTCTCGCTGAAGGACGGGTCCATGCGGCGCATGTGCGTCTTGACCGCGGAACTGTGCAACCACTCGTCGGCATCCGCCTTGTCGTGGCCGAGGCGCAGGGCGCGCTCCAGGAGCCGCGTGGCCTCGCCCTGGTCGTCGATCTTCTCCTCGACCTTGGGCTCCTCGGCAGTGGCCTTGGCCTTGGCTTTCGCCCGGGACTTCGACGCGGTCTTGGGCTTCGGGGTACCCGCGTCCGCGGCGGCCGGGGCGGACGGCTCCGCCGGGGCCTCGACCACCGGAGCGACCGCGGGCTGTGCCGCCTTCGCCGGACGCGCCACGCCCGGAAGCGAGTCGTACGACTCGAACTCGTCGCAGGCCGCGGCGAGCGACTTCGCCGTCGACCCGGCCACGCCCACCCCGATCACGTACCGGCCGAGGCGCTTGCAGCGCTGGGCGAGCGGCACGTAGTCGCTGTCGCCGGCCACGATGACCACATGGGTCAGGTCCGGAAGACGGAACATGTCCTCGACCGCATCGACCGCCAACCGGATGTCCGCGCCGTTCTTGGCGTACGCCGCGGCGGGGAAGAGCTGGACGAGATCCACCGCGCGCGCCACGAGCTGCGACCGGTACTCGGCGTTGACCGGCGACGACCAGTCCGCGTACGCCCTGGTCAGCACGAGGGTGCCGAAGGACGCCGCGTAGTCGATGATGGCGCCGACCTCGATCATCGCCCGGCTCAGCCGCTCGGCGACCTCGGGGTCGTTCGGGTGCTCCGTGATGCGCTGGCGGTCCTTGCCGTAGGAGTTCCGGCCGTGGACCCGGTCGTACCAGGAGATGACGATGTTGTCGAAGTCCAGGTACACCGCCACGCGGGCGTCGGTCGTCTCAGCCACGGTCGTCCTCCTCGCCGGGGTAGCGCACGCCGATCTGCGCGCGGATCTCGTCCAGGGCGCCCATGATGGCGACGCTCTCCGCGATGGGGAGGACGTCGCCCTCGAGGAGACCGTCGCGGACGAGGCGCTCGGCCGCGAACGCCTGGTACTGCATGCCGCGACCCTCGACGGACGAGACGTACTCCTCCTGCACCGTGCCGTCCGGCAGCACGAGACGGAACGAGGTAGGGGCGTACCAGACCCGGTCGATGTCGATGCGGGCTTCGGTGCCGACGATGCTCGCGGCGTTGGGGCCGGCGCCGCGCGAGGAGGAGAGCGTCGTGGAGATCGCCCCGCTCTCGTGGACCATGAGGGTGGCGACCTCGGAATCGGCTCCGGTCTCGACCAGACGCCCCACCGCGCGGATGGTGGTCGGTGCGCCGAGGACATCCCAGACGAAGGAGATCGGGTAGATCCCCAGGTCGAGCAGCGCCCCGCCGCCCAGTTCGAGGGCGTTGAGACGGTGGGCGGGGTCGGTGGGCAGCTGCTGCGTGTGGTCGGCGCTCACGGTGCGGATCTCACCCAGGGCGCCGTCGGCGAGGAGCTCGCGGATGCGGACCATGTGCGGCAGGTACCGGGTCCACATCGCCTCCATGACGAGCAGCCCGCGCTCGGCGGCGAGCCGCTGGAGGTCCGCGGCCTGGGCGTGGTCGAGCGTGAACGCCTTCTCGACGAGGACGTGCTTCCCGTGCTCCAGGGCGAGCCGGGCGTTCTCGTGGTGCATCGGGTGCGGGGTGGAGACGTAGATGATGTCGACGTCGGGATCGGAGACCAGCGCCTCGTATGACGGATGCGCGTGCGCGATGTCGAAGCGCGCCGCGAAGGCATCGGCCGACTCCTGCGAGCGTGAGCCCACGGCGACGAGGTCGAGGCCGGCCGTGCGCAGATCGGATGCGAAGGCGCCGGCGATGCCGCCGGTCGCGAGGATTCCCCAACGAAGTCCAGTCATCCTCTCAGCGTAGAGGGTGGCGCGTGTGACCGTCTGTGACATCCGGTGACCTCCGGCTTCCTCCCCGTGGCCGGCGTGGAGGCGGCGCTCCTACCGTGTCGGCATGACGGAACCCCTCGTGATCGGCGCCATGGTGCGCACCCTCGGCGCCTACCCCTCCGGCTGGCGGTATCCCGGAGCCCACCGCGACCCCGCGGAGGACGCGGACATCCTGCGCCGCATCGCGCGGGAGGGGGAGGACGCGGGTCTGGACTACCTCTTCTTCGGCGACTGGCTGGCGACCGGACCCGACCTGGAGTTCCGCGACCCCTACCTGCTCGCCCGCATCGACCCGCTGAGCGCGGTGCTGTTCCTCGCCGGGGTGACCTCGCGGATCGGTCTCATCGCGACGGTCAACACCACCTATGCCGATCCGTACGCCACGGCGCGGGCGCTGGCCTCCCTCGACGTCCTCACCCACGGCCGGGCGGGGATCAACCTCGTCACCGGCGCCGAGCCGCGTGCCGCGGGCAACCACGGCCGTGACGCCCACGCCGACACCGAGACCCGCTACGACCGGGCCGAGGAGTTCGTCGTCGCTCTGCGCCGGCTCTGGGACTCGTGGGACGAGGACGCCTGGATCGCGGACGCCGAGCGCGGCGTGCTCATCGACCCCGAGGGGCTGCGCGCGGCCGAGGTCACGGGCGCACATGTGCGGGTCGCCGGTCCGCTCAATGTCGCGCGTCCGCCGCAGGGGCGCATCCCGATCGTGCACGCGGGGACCTCGCCGCGGTCGCGGGCGCTCGCCGCGACCGCCGCCGATCTCGCGCTCATCGCCGCGCCCACACTCGCCGATGCCGTGACCACGCGGCGGCTGCTGAAGGACATCGCCGCGGACGCGGGGCGCCCGGCGGAGGAGCTGAAGGTCATCGCCCCGGTGCTGCCCGTCGTCGCGGACTCGGACGCCGGGGCGCACCGGATCGTCCGGCGGCTGCTGGAGCTCGTGCCGCTCGCTGAGGGGGTGCAGCCCGATCGCGTCGCGTTCCCGCCGAACCGCACGGTGGATTCCCTCGCCGACGCACTGGAGGTGGCCGCCGACGACCCGCTGCGTGCCGCCGCCTTCGACGCCCCGGTGACGGCCGCCGAGGCGCTCCGGCTGGGGGAGCGGGGTGCCGCGCTCGTCGAGCGACTCGCGCGGATCGCCGGACTCGCGGTCGGGGCGGAGGCGGCAGTGACCTGGCGGCATCTCGTCGCCGCGCACGCCGTCCCCGCGGCCTTCGTGGTCGGCGATGCCGGCACGATCGCCGACCACTTCGAGAGCTGGCGCGACGTGGGCGCCGCCGACGGCTTCAACGTCCTCTCGGCATTCCAACCCGCGCAGTTCGAGGCCTTCACCCGCCTCGCGGCCCCCGAGCTCCGCCGCCGTGGCCTGCTCCGCGCGGCGGAGGAGGCCGGCCAGGACGGCCGGCGGGAGACGCTGCGCGACCGCCTCCGTGTGACGTCGCGTGTCGGCGCGTGACCACGGGTGTCGTCTCGCGACACCCGGAGTCCGCCGCCTCGCCCCCGTGCCCTGCCGCTTCCTACCGTGAACACCACCTGCACCCCCTCCGCACCCGAGACCCTGTCTTCCGAATCCGAGGAGTCCCCCGCATGAACCGCCGCCTCATCCGCACCGCCGCCGTCGCGGTCCCGCTCGTCCTGGCCGGCAGCCTCGCCGCCTGCGCCACCTCGCCCGCCCCGGGGAACACTCCGGCCGACGCGGGGGACCCGGTCTCCGGCGGCACCCTGACCTACCTCGAGCACCAGGCCTACACGAACCTGTACCCGCCGCAGGCCGGCTTCTACCCGAACGGCGGCATCGTCAACAACATCGCCGCCCGGCTCACCTGGCAGAATCCGGAGACGCTCGAGATCGAGCCGTGGATCGCCGCGGAGTGGACCGTGAACGACGACGCCACGGAGTACACCTTCGACCTCAACCCGGACGTGACGTTCTCGGACGGCACGCCCGTGGACGCCGCCGCCGTCGCGAAGAACTTCGACACCTACGGCCTCGGGGACGCCGAACGCGGTCTCACCGTCTCCGAGGCCATCAACAACTACGCCGGCAGCGAGGTGGTGGACGAGGACACCGTGACGTTCCGCTTCAGCGCGCCGTCGCCGGGGTTCCTGCAGGCGACGTCGACCATCAACTCGGGGCTGCTGTCCCCGGAGACGCTGGACGGCACGATCGAGGATTTCGGCGCCGGCAACGCGGAGGAGATCATCGGCTCCGGACCCTTCACCGTCACCGACGAGAAGCTCGGCACCGAGTACACCCTCATCGCCCGCGACGACTACGACTGGGGCCCGGACAGCGCCGAGAACGACGGTCGTCCCTACCTCGACGCCGTGCACGTGCTGGTGACCCCCGAGGACTCCGTCCGCATCGGGTCGCTGCTCGCGGGCCAAGCCGACTACGTCCGCTACGTCCAGGCGTTCGACGAGGACCGCGTGGAGGGGGCCGGCTTCACGCTGTACGCGCCGCAGACCCGCGGCGTGAACAACTCGATCGCCCTCCGCCCGGAGAACCCGCTGCTGTCCGACATCCGCGTGCGTCAGGCGATCATCGCCGCGGTCGACGCGCAGGAGGTCGTCGACACCCTGTTCACCGAGAACTACCCGGTGGCCACGTCGGTGCTGTCCTCCCAGGCGGCGGGATACAAGGACGAGTCCGCGCACTACGCCCACGACCCGGAGAAGGCGGAGGCGCTGCTCGACGAGGCGGGCTGGAAGCCCGGCGCCGACGGCATTCGCGAGAAGGACGGCGAGCGGTTGTCCATCACGGTCTACGAGGCCAAGCCGCAGCCGCTGTCGAAGCAGACCCTGGAGCTCGTGGCGCAGCAGCTCGCGGCGGTCGGTGTGGAGCTCACCGTCAAGCCCGGCGACGCGGGCAGCTACGCGGAGGACACGCGTGATCCCCTGAAGACGGGGTTCTACCACTCGATGGTCGGCCGTGCGGATCTCGACGTGATCAAGAGCCAGTACTTCACGAAGAACCGCGACGTGCTGATCTCGCAGGACGCGACGCTCGACGAGCTGCTCCTCGCCGTCGCCTCCGAGCCGGATGCCGAGAAGCGGGTGGCCGCCTCCCAGGCCGTGCAGGACTACATCGCGGAGCAGGCGTACGTGATCCCGCTCTTCGAGGAGCCGCAGGTCTACGGTGCGGCGACGTACGTGCACGGCGTCGCGTTCGAGTCGGTCGGCCGCCCCACGTTCTCCGGCGTGTGGCTCGCGGAGCACTGAGGACCACGGTGACCCCATGACCTTCGTCCTCCGACGGGCCGGGCAGGCCGCGATCGTGCTGATCGCGGCCTTCACGGCCACGTTCTTCCTGCTGCAGCTGCTGCCGGGAGACGCCATCCTCATCAAGTTCTCCGACCCGAGCCTGGGGCTCTCGCCGGAGCAGCTCGACGACATCCGCGCGACCTACGGCGCCGACGTGCCGTGGGGGGAGCAGTACCTGCACGCGGGGCTCGGCTTCCTCGCCGGCGACTTCGGCTACTCGACCCAGTACGGCACCCCGGTCCGGACGATGCTCGCCGAGGCGCTGCCGGCCACTCTGCTGCTCGCGGCGCTCGGACTGGTGGTCGCCGTCCTCATCGCGGTCCTCATCGCCGCGCTCTCCTCGCTCGCGCCCTTCGCCTGGCTGCGGGACGGTCTGCGGCAGGTGCCGGGACTGTTCGTGGCGGTCCCTGTGTTCTGGCTCGGGATCCTGCTCATCCAGGTGTTCTCGTTCGGGCTCGGATGGGTGCCGATCGTGGGGGCCGATCCGATCAGCGGCCTGATCCTTCCCGTCCTCACGCTCGCCGTGCCGATCTCGGCGCCGCTCGCCCAGGTGCTGGTCCGGTCCATCGACCGCGTGCAGGCGCAGCCGTTCGTGACCGTGGTGCGGGCGAAGGGCGCGCCGCCGGCATGGGTGCTCACGCGGTCGGTCGCGCGCAACGCCGCCGTCCCGACCCTCACCATCGCGGGGGTGCTGTTCGGAGAGCTCGTCGGAGGAGCGGTGGTCACCGAGACCGTCTTCGGCCGCACCGGCATCGGACGCCTCACGGAGCAGGCCGTCGCGAACCAGGACATCCCGGTGCTGCAGGGAGTGGTGCTCCTGTCGGCCCTGGGGTTCGTGGTGATCAGCTTCGCCGTCGACCTCGCCACGCCCCTGATCGACCCGCGGCAGCGGCGGGCGGCCCGCGCCGCCCGGTCGCGCCCCGTCCGTCCCGCCGCCCAGGAGGTGCCCGCATGACCGCTCCCGTCATCGTCGAGACGTCGGTCGAGACGTCGAGTGCCCCGCCCGCGCCGTCCGCCCCGGCGCCCGTCTCCGCATCCCTTCCGCGACGGCGGTCGCGCGCCTGGGGGCTGTACCTCGCGTTCGCTGTCGTCGTCGTGGCGGTGCTGTGGGCGGTGATCCCGGGGGTCTTCGCGCCGGGCGATCCGCTGACCGGCGTGCCCGCCGACAAGCTCCTGCCGCCGAGCGCCGCGCACTGGTTCGGGACCGACGCCCTCGGCCGCGACCTCTTCGGCCGGGTCGTGCATGGCGCGGTGCACTCCCTGTCGGGTGCGCTCATCGCCGTGACGGTAGGCCTCGCGCTCGGCACGCTCCTCGGAGCCGTCGCCGGCGCGACCGGCGGTGTCGTGGACGACGTGCTGATGCGGATCGTCGACGTGCTGCTGGCCATCCCCGGGCTGCTGCTGTCGCTCTCCGTCATCATCCTGCTCGGCTTCGGAACGGTGAACGCGGCGATCGCCGTGGGACTCGGCAGCGTCGCCGCCTTCGCCCGGCTCATGCGCGCCGAGGTGGCGCGGGTGCGCCGCACCGAGTACGTCGAGGCGGCGTACGGCAGCGGCGGCACCTTCGTCGCCGTGCTGCGCCGGCATGTGCTCCCGAACGCCCTCACCCCGATCATCGCGCTCGCCGCGCTGCAGTTCGGCACGGCCATCCTCGCCATCTCCACCCTCGGCTTCCTCGGCTACGGCGCCCCGCCGCCCACCCCCGAGTGGGGCCTGCTGATCGCCGAGGGGCGCAACTACATCGCGACCGCCTGGTGGCTCACGGCGCTCCCCGGCCTCGTGGTGGTCGCCGTCGTGCTCAGCGCCAACCGCATCAGCCATCGGCTCGGAAGGAGCTCGCGATGACCGCGCCCCCGTCCTCAGCAACCCCCGTCCTCGCCGCGACGGACCTGCGGGTCTCGTACGCCGGCCGCGAGGTCGTGCACGGCCTCTCCTTCGCCATCGCGGAGGGGGAGACCCTCGCCCTCGTCGGCGAGTCGGGCTCCGGCAAGTCCACCACGGCGCACGCCCTCCTCGGCCTGCTGCCGGAGGGCGGACGGGTCGAGGGCGGGCGCGTCCGGCTCGGGGACCTCGACATCTCCGGATGGTCGGATCGGGCGTTCCGCGGCATCCGCGGCTCGGAGATCGGGCTGGTCCCGCAGGATCCGACGACCTCGCTCGACCCGGTGCGCCCCGTCGGCGTGCAGGTCGCCGAGGTGCTGCGTCTGCACGGGCATCGCGACCGTCCTTCCCGGAACGCCCGCGTGCTCGAGCTGCTCGACCGCGTCGGGCTGGACGACCCCGATCTGCGCGCGCGACAGTATCCGCACGAGCTCTCCGGCGGGATGCGGCAGCGGGTCCTCATCGCGGCCGCGATCGCCCTCCGCCCTCGGCTGCTCATCGCGGACGAGCCCACCAGCGCCCTCGACGCCACGGTGCAGCGCCGGGTGCTGGATCTGCTGGACGAGCTGCAGCGCGAGGACGGCACGAGCATCCTGCTCGTGACGCACGACCTCGGCGTCGCCGCGGACCGGGCGGCGCGGATCGCGGTGCTGGAAGACGGCCGGATCGTGGAGCAGGGGCCGAGTGCGCAGGTGCTCGCGGAGCCGGAAGACCCGTACACGAGGCAGCTGCTCGCGGACGCGCCCGCCTTCATTACCGGCTTCCGGCGTCCGGACGCGCCGCCGTTCCTCCGGGATGCCGCGGCGGTGGCCGCCGAGAAGCCCTACGAGATCGTGGCTGCCGGCCTCGTCAAGGAGTTCCGGGTCGCGGGTCGTGAGCGCTTCCGGGCGGTCGACGACGTCTCCTTCCGGGTGCGGCGCGGGACGACCCATGCGCTGGTCGGCGAGTCCGGATCGGGCAAGTCCACGACAGCGCGCCTGGTCACGCGCTTCCTCCGTCCGGACGCCGGGACCGTGGAGCTCGCGGGGGAGGACGCGACGGCCGTCGAGGGGGCGCGACTGCGTGCGCTGCGCCGACGGATCCAGCTCGTGTACCAGAACCCCTTCGCCTCCCTGGATCCACGGCAGCAGATCGCCGACATCGTGGCCGAGCCGCTGCACAACTTCCGCATCGGCGGCCGGTCCGAGCGTCGGGAACGTGCGGTCGCCCTGCTCGAGCGTGTGGCGCTGCCGGCGGATGCGGCCCGTCGCACGCCGAGCGAGCTCTCCGGCGGGCAGCGGCAGCGGGTCGCGATCGCTCGGGCGCTCGCCGTCGACCCCGAGATCCTCGTGCTCGACGAGGCGGTGTCGGCGCTCGACGTGACGGTGCAGGCGCGCATCCTCGAACTGCTCTCCGCGCTCCAGGCCGAGCTCGGACTCACCTACCTCTTCATCTCGCACGACCTCGCGGTGGTGCGCCGCATCAGCCACACCGTCTCCGTCATGCACCGCGGGCGCGTGGTGGAGGAGGGACCGACCGAAGAGCTGTTCCACGACCCGCAGCACCAGAACACCCGGGAGCTGCTGGCCGCGGTCCCCGGCCGAACGGAGATCCTCGCATGAGCGCCCCCACCCCTCGCCCCACCGTCGCATTCTTCACCCGGCTCCTCGACGACGCATCCCCGGACGACCGCTACCGCCTCGCCCTGGCGCAGATCCAGCACGCCGAACGGCACGGCGTGGGGAGGGCCTGGGTGGCACAGCATCATTTCCGGGCGGCGGAAGGCGGGCTGCCCTCGCCGCTCGTCTTCCTCGCCCATGCCGCGGCACGCACCTCGGGGATCCGGCTCGGCACCGGGATCATCACCCTTCCCCTCGAAGACCCGGTCCGGGTGGCCGAGGACGCCGTGGTGGCCGACCTGCTCGCGGACGGGCGGATCGACCTCGGGCTCGGCAGCGGCGGCACCCCGTCGTCCTTCGCGCCCTTCGGGGAGGACGTGCGCGACAAGGGGCCCACCTACGAGCGCAAGCTGGGCGTGCTGCTCGACGCTCTCCAGGCCCGCGACGTCGGTGCGGGGAACACGCTGTATCCGGACGCGGGGTCGCTGGCCGCGCGGATCTGGCAGGCGACGTTCTCGGCACCCGGCGGTCATCGAGCAGGCGTCCACGGTCACGGACTGCTGCTGTCGCGCACGCAGCCCCGCCCCCACGACCGGCTGCACGCGCCGCTGTCCGCCCTGCAGGACCCGATCATCGACGCGTACCTCGACGCGCTGCCCGCCGGCGCGACTCCGCGGATCACCGCCTCCCGCACCGTGTTCGTGGCGGACGACCGCGTCGAGGCGCTCCAGTTCGCCGAGGTCGGTCTACGGCGGGCGGCCGAGGGCTTCCGGCGGCAGGGCCAGACGATCCCCGGCGACGGCATCGACGACCTCATCGCCGCTCTCGACACGCACCTCGGCACCCCGGAGGAGGTCGCCGCCTCGCTCGCCGCCGACACCACGTTGCACCGCGCGACCGAGGTGGCGTTCCAGGTGCACTCGGTCGACGCGCCGCACGCCCACGTCCTGCGCTCGATCGAGCTGTTCGCGACGGAGGTCGCCCCGGCCCTCGGCTACGCGCTCACGCCGCCGGATCCCGAGACCACCCACGCGCCCGAGAACACCCCCACCGTGAAGGAGAACGCATGACCGCCGACATCGTCGACCAGCTGACGGGGGTGACGCCGGAGTTGGATGCGCTGCGTCGGCGCCGTCCCGTGACCAGGGAGCAGCTCCAGGCGAGCTTCGACGCGCTCTTCCACCCGGTATCCGCGGAGCATGTGTCTCTCGCAGAGCGCGCGCTCATCGCGGCATTCGCGACCGCGCTCGCTGGTGCCGACGACCCCACGGCGGTGTTCTACGCCGGGCGGGCCCGCGAGATCGACCCGGAGCGCGCCGCGATCGTCGCCCGAGAGGCCGAGGCCGCCGCGACCACGGGACCGTTCGGCGCCTACACCGAACGCGGGCTGGAGGCGGAGAGCACCGACGGCACGCGCTACCTCCCGGACGAAGCGGCATCGGCGGCCTTGGGGGAACGTCTCGCGACCGCTCTCGCGCACACGCACCTGCTGGTGTTCCGTCCCCGCGAGGCATCCGGCGCCGACCTCGGCAGCCTGCACGACGCCGGCTGGTCGACGGACGGCATCGTGACGCTGTCGCAGCTCGTGTCCTTCCTCGCCTTCCAGCAGCGGGTCGTCACCGGCCTCCGCGTGCTTCAGGAGGCCGGACGCACCGCCGCCGACACAGCGACCGCGACCGCCACCGACACCGACACCGACACCGACGAGGAGGCCGCATGACCGCCGCCGACACCGTGCTCCGCCACGACGCCGCCCCCTATCCGCACGCCTTCACGCGCGCCGAGGTCGGCTGGACACCCCACCTCGCGCCCCTGGCGGAGGAGGATCTCACCCCGCGACACCTCGACGGCCTCGTCGACGCCGCCCGCGCGAAGAACGAGTACTTCCGGCTGCTCGCGCGCGACCCCGAGGTGCTCCGCGCACGCACCCTCGTCGACAAGGACGTTTTCTACAACACCGCGGAGGGCCTCCCACGGGCGGAACGGGAGCTGGCGGCCACCGCCGCCTCGCGCCGCAACGGCTGCGTGTTCTGCGCCTCCGTGCACTCCCGGTTCGCGGCGCACCACAGCAAGCGGCCGAAGGACGTCGACGCGCTGCTCGCCGAGGGCGTGGACGCGGATCTCGGGGAGCGCTGGAACGCGATCGTCGCGGCAGCGGTCGCGCTGACCGACACGCCTCGCGCGTTCGGTCCCGCGCACATCGCGCGCCTCCGTGCGGCCGGACTGGACGACCTGGAGATCGCGGACGTCGTGCACGGCGCGGCCTTCTTCAACTGGGCGAACCGGCTGATGCTCTCGCTCGGCCGCCCTGTCGCTCCCGCCTGATCTCTCAGGGGACGAGGATGATCTTCCCCGAGGCGGCGCCGGTCTCCATGAGTTCATGGGCCCGTGCCGCCTCGGCGAGGGGCAGCTCCGGGCCGAGCTCGATGGTGAAGTCGCCCGCGGCCAGGAGGTCCACGGTCTTCTGCAGCGCCTCGGCGCGCCACTCCAGCTCCTGCGGCGTGAGCGGCTCGGGGGACCCGCCGGAGAACGCCCGGATGCCGAAGTCGGCGGCGTCGGGACCGCGGACGATGGTCGCGATGCGGTCGCGGTCCGCGACCAGGGCGAGGGAGGTCTCGATGGCCTCGTCGGTGCCCGCACAGTCCAGGACGACGGTCACGGGGGAGGGGGCCGCCGCGCGGACGCGGTCGAGCAGGCCGTCGCCGTAGGCCACGGGGATCGCGCCGAGCTCGCGGAGCTGGTCGTGCCGGGCGGGGCTCGCGGTGGCGATCACCGTCGCGCCCCAGGCGACCGCGAACTGCACGGCGGCCTGGCCGACCGAGCCGGATCCTGCGTGCACGAGGAGCACGTCGTCGGCCGTCACGGCGAGCGAGCGGAGGGACTGGTAGGCGGTGCCGGCCGGGATGCCGATCGCCGCACCCTCGGCCGCGGTGACGGCGTCCGGGAGCTTCACGAGCTTGTCGACCTCGACCGCGAGGGCGGAGGCGTAGGTCCCGAGCGTGTCGCGGATCGCGACGCGGTCGCCGACCTCGAACCCGTCGACGCCCTCGCCCAGCACCTCGATCACCCCGGCACCGTCGAATCCGACCGGACGCGGTTCGGTGATCGGCGCAGACGGGCGCTTGCCGCCACGGAGCTTCGCGTCGATGGGGTTGGCACCGGCCGCCTCGATGCGCACCAGCACCTCGCCGCGGACGGGCACGGGGTCAGGCACCTCCATCAGGTGGAGGACAGCGGGGGATCCGAACTCGGTGTAGACGATCGCGCGGGCCATGCCCTCAGGCTACCCGGCGGGGGTCACTTCCCTGCGAGCGCCTTGGTGATCCGCTGCGGCGACACCGGCTGCGCGGTGCCGAGACGCTGGGCGAAGACGCTGACCCGGTACTCCTCCAGCAGCCAGCGCACCTCGACGATCGCGGGGGGAGCGTCGGGCGCGAGGGGGATCGTGCCGCCGGCGTCCGCGAACAGCACCGCCATCCGCTCGAACTCCGTCATCCGTGCGCGGTCCTTGCCCGGCTCGTTCGCCAAGGTCTTCAACCGGTCGATCATGCCGTCGAGGTACCGGGGGAAATGGGTGAGCCGGTCGACACCCGCCGCCGCGACGAAGCCGGGGTGCAGCAGTCCGGAGAGCTGGGTGCGGATGTCGTTCAGCGGGCCGAGCAGCGCCAGCGAGTTCTGGGACTTGATGCCGCGCTCCACCTCCCGCGCCTTCGTGAGGATGCGGGCGACGAGGGAGACGCAGGCGAAGAGCTCGTCGACGAGCACGGCGGACACGGCGTCGCGGACCCGGGCGAACTCGGCCTCGGTGCGCACGACGCCACGGTCCTGGCCGTCGGCGCCGGTCGACGCGTCGATCACGCGACGGGCGACGGCGGCTCGGCAGTCCTCGATGAGCGCGGCCGCCGACGGATAGGGCGAGGCGGCGAGGGCGAGCTTCTCCTGGCTGGTGAGGTGCTGCTGCACGTACGAGGACGGCGAGGGCACCGCGAGCAGCACGAGACGGAGCACGCCGTCGCGCGTGGCGGCGGCCGCGGCGTCCGGGGTCGCCTCGACCCGCACCGACACGCTCTTGCCGGCATCGACGATCGCCGGATACCCGCGGACGACGCCGCCCGCGACCTTCGTGTCGATGACCGCCGGGAGGTCGCCGAACGTCCACGCCGTCAGCCCGGTCTGCTCGACCGGAGCGGCGGCCACGCGCTCCGCCCCGCGCGGCCCCGGTGCCTCCGCACGCCCGGGTCGGGCGATGGAGCGGGCGACGCTGCTGCGCGCGCGGTCGGAGAGCTCGGCCTGCAGCGCCCGGAGATCACGCCCTGACCCGACCACCCGTCCCCGCTCGTCCACGGCGCGGAAGTTCATGCGCAGGTGCGCCGGCACCCGCTCGTCATCGAAGTCCGCGGCCGTCACCACCTGGTTCGCGAGCGGCTGCACGAGCCGCGCGAGCGCTTCCTTGAGGGTGCGCGGGGGGAGGCCGCCGTGCACCTCCGGACCCTCGTCGGCCAGCGCCGCCCCGAACTTCTCCGCCCAGTCGGCGGCGGGGACGACGTGGCGGCGGATGGCCTTGGGCAGCGCGCGCAGCAGTCCGGTGACGAGCTCGGCGCGGAGCCCCGGCACCTGCCAGTCGAAGCCGCGATCCTCGATCTGGGCGAGCAGCGGCAGCGGCAGCACGACGCTCACGCCGTCATCGGGGGCACCCGGCTCGAACCGGTACGCGAGGCCGAGCACCTGGTCGCCCTGCGTCCACCGGGTCGGGAACTCGCGCTGGTCGGCGCGGTCCTCGTCGTCGATGAGGTCGCTCTCGCGCATCACGAGCAGCTTCGGCGTCGTCGTCAGCGCCTCGCGCCACCACTTCTCGAACGACCGCACGTCGAACACCTCGGCGGGGATGCGCTCGTCGTAGAACCGGAAGACGGCCTCGTCGCCGGCCAGGATGTCGCGGCGCCGCTCACGCTCCTCGAGCTTCTCCAGGCGGCGGCGGAGCTCGGCGTTGCTGCGCCAGAACGCGCTGACCCGCTTGTCGATCCGGGACGGGTCCCACTCGCCCTCGACGAGAGCATGACGGACGAAGAGCTCGCGCGAGGCGGCCCGGTCGATGCGGGCGAACTGTACGCGCCGGCGCGGGATGATCTCGACCCCGAACAGCGTGACCTTCTCGAACGCCACCGCGGCTCCGGCGTCCTTGGACCAGTGCGGCTCGGTGACCTGACGCTTCGCGAGGTCGCCGGCGAGGGGCTCGGCCCAGGCGGGGTCGATGGCGGCGACGGTGCGGGCGAAGGTGCGGGAGGTCTCCACGATCTCGGCCGCCATGACCGCCCGGGGGCTCTTCTTGCGCAGCCCCGACCCCGGGAAGATCGAGAACCGGATACCCCGCGCGCCCCGGTACTCCGTGATCCGGCGGCGGGCGTCCTTCGCGGGAGAGTGGGCCTTCCCCGCGGGGGCGGTGCGCTCGTCGAGGACGCCGATCTGCGACAGCAGGCCGGACAGCAGCGCGCGGTGGATGGCATCCGGATCGGCCGCGCCGCCCGGCTCCGCCCCGCGGTCCGGGCTCTTGACGAGCGTGCGCAGCTGCCGATGCACGTCGAACCACTCGCGGACCCGCACGTAGTTGAGGTGCTCGCTGCGGCACAGGCGCCGGAACGCGCTGGAGCCGAGCTCCCGCTGCTGTTCGCGCAGGTGGTTCCAGAGGTTCAGGAGGGTGAGGAAGTCGCTCGTCGGGTCCACGAAGCGCGCGTGCAGCCGGTCGGCCTCCTCGCGCCGCTCCTCCGGTCGCTCCCGCACGTCCTGGATGGACAGCCCCGCGACGATCGCGAGCACGTCCCGCAGCACCGCCCCCTGGGTCCCTGAGCCCGTCGAAGGGCCTGCACCCCGCTGGGTCCCTGAGCCTGTCGAAGGGCCTGACCCCCGCTGGGTCCCTGAGCCTGTCGAAGGGCCTGACCCCCGCTGGGTCCCTGAGCTTGTCGAAGGGCCGGCCTCGATGAGCATCCGCGCGAACCGGGGGTCCATCGGCATCCGGGCGATGTCCCGCCCGATGCGGGTGAGCCGGGGGCCGTCGTCCGGTCCCTGAGCCTGTCGAAGGGCGCCGAGCTCGGTGAGCAGGTCGAACGCCGCCTTCACGCCCCGGGAGTCGGGCGGGGTGAGGAAGGGGAACGCGGTGATGTCGCCGAAGCCGAGCGCGAGCATCTGCAGGATGACGGAGGCGAGCGAGGTGCGCAGGATCTCGGGCTCGGTGAACTCGGGGCGCCGCGCGTAGTCCTCTTCCGAGTACAGGCGGATGGCGATGCCGTCGCTCGTGCGGCCGGCGCGACCGGAGCGCTGGTTCGCCGAGGCCTGCGAGATGGCCTCGATGGGGAGCCGCTGCACCTTCGAGCGGTTGCTGTACCGGGAGATGCGGGCCGTGCCGGTGTCGATGACGTACTTGATGCCGGGCACCGTGAGGCTCGTCTCGGCCACGTTCGTCGCGAGCACCACGCGGCGACGGACGCCGGCCACGGTGCTGCGCTCGAACACCCGGTGCTGCTCCGCGGCGGAGAGCCGGCCGAACAGGGGGAGGACCTCGGTGGGAGAACGGTCCTTGGCGTAGGCGGCGCGCACCGCGTCAGCCGCGTCCCGGATCTCCGCTTCGCCGGGCAGGAACACGAGCACGTCGCCCGGGGCCTCCCGGTCGAGCTCGCGGAGCGCCGTGACGATCGCGCTCACCTCGTCCTCCGGCTCGCCGGCGTCCTGCTCCGCGTCCTCGTCGACGAGCGGGCGATAGCGGATCTCGACGGGATAGGTGCGCCCCGACACCTCGATGACCGGAGCGGGGGTGCCGTCGGCCGCGGCGAAGTGCCGCGCGAAGCTCTCCGGATCGATCGTGGCGGAGGTGATGATCACCTTCAGGTCCGGGCGCTGCGGGAGGATGCGGGCGAGGTAGCCGAGCAGGAAGTCGACGTTGAGGGACCGTTCGTGCGCCTCGTCGATGATGATCGTGTCGTAGCGCGTCAGCAGGCGGTCGCGGTGGATCTCGTTGAGGAGGATCCCGTCGGTCATCAGGGCGATGCGCGTCTCGTCGGAGACCTTGTCGGTGAAGCGCACCTTGTAGCCGACGAGCGTGCCGAGCTCGACCCGCAGCTCCTCGGCCACGCGCTCGGCGATCGTGCGGGCGGCCAGCCGCCGGGGCTGGGTGTGGGCGATGCGCTCGCGGCCCAGTTCCAGCGCGATCTTCGGCAGCTGCGTGGTCTTCCCCGATCCGGTCGCGCCGGCGACGATGACGACCTGGTGGTCCCGGATGGCGTCGGCGATCTCGTCCCTGGCGGCGCTGACGGGCAGCTCCGGGGGGTAGGAGAGCACGGGGGAGGACATAGCCCTCCATCGTATGCCGGGATGCACACCGGAGCCGCCGCGATCGCCGCATACGATCATCGGGTGATGACTGCTCTGCGCCCCGTGCGCTGGTTCCGCGAGTTCGGTCGGCCGCCGCGCATCCTCGGCCTCGATGTCGCACGGGGGCTGGCGATCCTGGGAATGGCCGGCGCCCACGTCGGCACGACCGACGCTTTCGACTGGGGCGACCCCACCACGTGGACGGACCTCGTGCACGGTCGTTCATCGATCCTCTTCGCGCTGCTCGCCGGCGTCTCCATCGCGCTCATGACGGGGCGCGACGTGCTGCCGGAGCGGGAGCGTCTCCCCGGCATCCGCCTGAATCTCGTCGGCCGCGGCGCCGTGATCTTCGTGATCGGCCTGGCGCTGGAGCTCCTCAACACCCCGATCGCCGTGATCCTGACGCTCTACGGGCTGCTCTACGTCGCGGTCATCCCCGTGCTGCGGTGGCGGCCCCGGCAGCTGCTCCTCGGCGCCGCGGTCCTCGCGCTCGCCGGTCCGGCGCTGCTCGCCCTGATCAGCGCGGTGGCGCTGCAGCCGTTCGGCGCGGGCATCGGGTTCGTGCTCTACGGCACCTATCCGATCACCGTGTGGCTGGCTCTCGTGCTGGGCGGTATGGCCCTGGGCCGGCTCCGCGTGCAGGAGGTGCGCACAGCCGTCGTCGCCCTCGTCGTCGGCGTGGTCCTCGCCGCGATCGGCTACGGCCTGGGCGCCCTCGGCGCGGGCGCGGGGCTGGGCGGGACGGAATCGATCGTCTCCTCGACGAGCGAGGACTCCGGCAGCGGGAGCCTGGACAGCCTTCCCAGCGAGAGCCTGGACAGTCTTCCCGCCGAGAGTCTGTCGTCGTTCATCCCGGACGACGTGATGCCGCCGTCCGGTTGGGAGAGCTACCCCGAGGCTCTCGCCGTGAGCGATCCGCTCGGTTCCGTGGTCCGCGCCGTCTTCGCCGTCGATCCGCACAGCGGCGGCACTGCGGAGATCCTGGGCTCCGGCGGGTTCGCCCTCGCGGTGATCGCGCTGTGCCTGCTCCTGAGCCGCCCGCTGCGCTGGCTGCTGCTGCCGCTCGGCGCTCTGGGGTCCATGCCACTCACGGCATACAGCCTGCACGTCGTCTCCGTCGTCCTCGTCGCGGGCCCTGGCGGCTTCATCGCGGACAACTCGTTCTGGGGGCTCACAGCCGTGGCACTCCTGGTGGTGACGACGCTGTGGGCGATGTTCGTCGGACGCGGTCCCCTGGAGCGCCTCGTCGGTAAGGGGGCCGCCGCGATGGCCGCGGTCCCTCGGCGCTGACGCTTTTCGTCATCCGCACGGGCAGGCCTGTCATCACAGGTCCTAGGCTGGGGGGATGACCATTCCTGCACTCGAACTGAACGACGGCAACTCCATCCCCCAGCTGGGCTACGGCGTCTTCAAGGTGCCGCCGGCAGAGACCGAGAAGGCGGTGAGCGAGGCCCTCGAGATCGGGTACCGCCACATCGACACCGCCGCGATCTACGGCAACGAGGAGGGCGTGGGCGCTGCCATCGCGTCCTCCGGCATCCCGCGCGAGCAGCTCTTCGTCACCACGAAGCTGTGGAACGACCGTCATCACGACGACGAGCCCCGCGCCGCCATCGGCGAGAGCCTCGAGAAGCTCGGCCTGGAGCAGGTCGACCTGTACCTCGTGCACTGGCCCACTCCGGCGAAGGACGACTACGTCCACGCGTTCGCGAAGCTCATCGAACTGCGCGACGCGGGCCTGACCCGTAGCATCGGCGTCTCGAACTTCCTCGTCCCGCACCTGGAGCGCACGGTGAAGGAGACCGGCGTCGTCCCGGCCGTGAACCAGATCGAGCTGCACCCGGCGTATCAGCGCCGCGAGGAGGTCGCCTGGGCCGAGGCCAACGGCGTGCGCATCGAGGCGTGGGGTCCGCTCGGCCAGGGCAAGTACGACCTCTTCGGCACTCCGGCGGTCGCCGATGCGGCCGCCGCCCACGGCGTGACGCCCGCGCAGGCCGTCCTCCGCTGGCACCTGCAGAAGGGCATCATCGTGTTCCCGAAGTCGGTGCGCCCGGAGCGCCTGCGGGAGAACCTCGACGTGTTCGGCTTCGAGCTGACCGACGCCGAGATCGCCGCGATCGACGCCCTCGACCCGCTCGACGGGTCCGGCCGCGTCGGCTCGCACCCGGACGAGGTCAACTGATCCCGCCCTCATACCGGCCGCGGGCTCGGCACTGACGCCGTCACCGAGCCCGCACTGACCGGAGCCCTGCTCCCGAGCCCGCGGACCGCGGCTCGTCTCCGTTCCACATGACGCCCCGTGTCGCTTCGCGCGACACGGGGCGTCCGCGTGGGTACCGTCGAGCGCATGACAGCTCCGCTCCGCGTCGTCGCCGTCTCGGGCTCCCTGCACGAGCCGAGCAAGACCACCGCCCTCCTCCGAGCGATCACCGCCGCGGTCGCCGAGCGTGCCCCCGTCGAGGCGCAGCTGATCGAGCTCACGCAGATCGGGCCGTCGCTCGCGGGTGCTCTCACCCGTGACCAGCTCCCGCCGGAGGTGGAGGTGCACCTGCAGGCGATCGAGACCGCCGACCTCCTCATCGTGGGGAGCCCGGTGTACCGCGCTTCGTTCACCGGGCTGTTCAAGCACCTGTTCGACTTCGTGGACCAGTACGCGCTCGTCGGCACGCCGGTGCTCCTCGCCGCGACCGGCGGCGGCGAGCGGCACGCCCTCATGATCGAGCACCAGCTCCGGCCGCTCTTCGCCTTCTTCCAGGCGCTCACGCTGCCCCTCGGCGTGTACGCGAGCACCACGGACTTCGACGGCTACGAGGTGGCCACCGACGTGCTGCGCGCGCGCATCGCCTTGGCCGCCGAGCGAGCCCTCCCGCTCGTCGGCTACACCGCGACCCGCCCCGCGGAGCTGCTCGTCGGCTGACCCGGAGCTGCCGGTCCCCGCGAGCCGATCGACGGCCGACCCGCAGCCTGTCTCCCCGGCGTAGCGTGGGGACATGACGAACCGTCTCGCCGACACCCTCAGCCCGTACCTTCGGGCGCACGCCGACAACCCCGTCGACTGGTACCCGTGGGGGGAAGAGGCGTTCGCGGAGGCCCGCCGCCGAGACGTGCCGATGCTGATCTCGATCGGCTACTCCACCTGTCACTGGTGTCATGTGATGGCACGCGAGTCGTTCGCCGACCCCGAGACCGCCGCCCGCATCAACGAGGGATTCGTCGCGGTGAAGGTCGATCGCGAGGAGCATCCGCACGTCGACGGGGCCTACATGGCCGCCGCGTCCGCGTTCACGCAGAACCTCGGCTGGCCGCTCACGGTGTTCACCACCCCCGCCGGTCGCGCGTTCTACGCGGGGACGTACTGGCCGCCCGAGGCCCGACCGCCGATGCCGGCGTTCCGCGATGTGCTGGCCGCCGTGCGCGAGGCCTGGACGACGCGCCGCGCGCAGGCCGAGGAGTCCGCGGACGCGGTGACCGCAGCCCTCGCAGAGGCTGCGCAGGCCACGCCCTCGACCTTCCCGGACACCGCCGCGCTCGCCGAGGCCGCCCGCGGACTCGCCGCCAGGGAGGACAGCGAGTTCGGCGGCTTCGGCGGAGCTCCCAAGTTCCCGGTGGCCACGACCCTGCGGTTCCTGCAGCAGCCCCTCGTCCGCGAGGCCGCGCCGGAGGCCACGGCAGCAGCCGAGCGCGCGCTCACGGCGATGGCGGGCTCTGCTCTGCGGGATGCCGACGGCGGGTTCTTCCGCTATGCGACCCGGCGCGACTGGACGGTGCCGCACTACGAGCGCATGCTGACCGACAACGCCCAGCTTCTCGAGGTCGCGCTCGACACCGGCGACGAGGAGACCGCCCGCGGAATCGCCCGCTTCCTGCTCGGCACGCTGCGGCGGGAGGGCGGCGGTTTCGGCGCCGCTCAGGACTCCGAGTCGTGGATCGACGGGGCCCGCAGCGAGGGCGGCTACTACCTCCGCCCGGTCCCGGAGCGCGCCACGCTGGAGCCGCCGGCGGTGGACGACAAGGTCATCACGGGATGGAACGGCCTCGCGGTCGCGGCACTCGCCAGGGCGGGTGCGACGCTCGGCGAGGACGCGTGGGTCGCCGCCGCCGCGGACGCCGCCGACGCCGTGCTCCGCACCAATCGCGGTGCCGACGGCGCTCTCGTGCGGGCGTCCTTGGACGGCCGGGCCTCCGCCGCGGTGGCCACTGCGGCCGACCTCGCCCTCCTCGCCGACGGCCTGTTCGCCCTGGCGGCGGCGACCGGCGACGTCGCTCCCGCGGTCACGGGACGGGACCTCCTCGACGAGGTGCTGGACGGAGCCGGGGGAGACGACCCGCTGCTCCGCGCGCAGGGCATCGCCGCCTCGCCCGATCACACCGACGGAGACCTCCCCTCGGACACGGCGGCGGTCGCGCAGGCCGCGCTCACCGCCTGGCGGCTCGGAGCGGGCGACCGGTACCGCGCGGCGGCGGCCGAGCGGGTGGAGGCGCTCGCCTCCCGGGCGCTCGCCCAGCCCTTCGCGCACGGCAGCCTGCTCCGGGTCGCCGCCGGACTCGCCGCAGCCCCGCGGCAGCTCGTCGTGGTCACGGAGGACCCCGGGGGAGCGCTCGCCGCCGCGGCACGCGGAGCCGATGCCGATGTCATCGTGGTCGTCAGCCCGGCGCAGGCCGCGGCGTTCGCCACCGCGGGTTTCGAACTGTTCGACGGCAAGGAGGCGACAGCCGAGCGCGCCTACGACTGCCGCGCCTTCGTGTGCCGCCTGCCGGTGAGCGATCCGGCCGCGGTGTCGCACGCACGGTGAGCGCCCTTCCCCGGAGCAGGGGTGTGCAATCTGCCTAGCGTGCGGCACCCAGGTGGCGTTCGATTGCGCGCGATGCGCAGCTTCGAGTGCACGGTTTGCCCAGCGCCTGCCATCCGTTCTAGGGTGACGCGACCCCTCTCGGATCACAGCAAGGATGCTCTGACGATGACCCTCTCCGCCCGCGCCGGCCTCGACGCCGTGCCCGCCTACCGACAGGGGCGCTCCGCCCCGGCCGGTGCCTCCAAACTCTCCTCGAACGAGTCGCCGCACCCGCCGCTGCCCTCCGTCGTGCAGGCCGTGCAGGACCGGGTCGCCGGCATCCACCGCTACCCGGACATGAGCGCCTCCGCGGTCCGGGAGGCGCTCGCCGCCCGGTACGCCGTGGACCCGGCCCAGGTGACCGTCGGCGCCGGGTCGGTGGAGATCGCCGCCCAGCTCATCCACGCGGTCGCCGGCGAGGGCGACGAGGTCGTCTTCGCATGGCGGTCCTTCGAGGCGTACCCCTCGCTCGTCCGGATCGCGGGCGCCACGCCCGTCGCCGTGCCGCTGGACGCCGACCACGGACACGACCTCGACGCGATGCGCGCCGCGATCACCCCGCGCACGCGTCTCGTGTTCGTGTGCAACCCCAACAACCCGACCGGCACCGTCGTCGACGCCGAGGCGCTGGAGCGCTTCGTCGCCGCGGTGCCGCACGACGTCCTCGTCGTCATCGACGAGGCCTATGTGCACTTCGACCGCACGGACAGCCGCGGTGTCGGGATCGAGCTGTTCCGTCGGCACCCGCACGTCGCGGTGCTGCACACGTTCTCCAAGGCGTACGGCCTGGCCGGCCTCCGCATCGGCTACGCGATCGCCCCCACCGCGATCGCCGAGGCGCAGCGCAAGGTGGCCGTGCCGTTCGGGGTCACCGACCTCGCCCAGGCCGCGGCTCTCGCCTCCCTCGCTGCGGAGGACGAGCTCGGCGCCCGCATCGATGAGGTCGTGGCGCAGCGCGATCGGCTGCACACCGTGCTCACGGCGGCCGGCTGGCCCGCCGTCCGCTCGCAGGCCAACTTCGTCTGGGTTCCCGCGGGGGACCGCACCGCCGACCTCGACGCCCTCCTGCACGCAGGGGGTGTCGTCGCCCGGGCCTTCCCCGGCGAGGGCATCCGCATCTCATCCGGCTCCGCCGCTGACATCGACCGGGTCGAAGCCGCCCTCGCCGCCGCGACCTCCGACCACGATTCCGACCTGATGGAGGTGAGCGCATGACCACGGAGGTCCCCGTCACCACGACGACCACGAAGGGCCTGCACCCGGGCCTCACCCGCCGCCAGATCTCCATGATGGGGCTCGGCGGCGCGATCGGCGCGGGGCTGTTCGTCGGCTCAGGGCAGGCGATCAGCATCGCCGGACCCGCCGTGCTGATCTCCTACCTCGTCGCGGGCGGCATCGTCGTGCTCGTGATGGCGATGCTCGCCGAGATGGTCGCGGCCCGCCCGAGCTCCGGCGCCTTCAGCTCCTACGCCCAGAAGGCCATGGGGCGCAGCGCCGGAAGCGCGGTGGGCTGGCTGTACTGGATCCAGCTGGTCGTCGTGATCGCCGCCGAGGCGACCGGCGCGGCCGGGATCGTGGCGAACTGGGTGCCCGGGATCCCCGCGTGGGTCTGGGTGCTGGTCTTCGTCGTCGCCCTCACCGCGGTGAACCTCTTCGGCGTGCGCAACTACGGCCGTTTCGAGTTCTGGTTCGCGGCGATCAAGGTCGCCGCGATCATCGCCTTCCTCATCGTCGGCGTGTGCGCGATCGTCGGACTCATCCCCGGTGTGCCGGCGACGGGGATCTCGAACCTCGTGGACGAGGGCGGCTTCGCCCCGCACGGGATCACCGGCATCGCGGCGGCGCTCCTCATCGTCGTCTTCGCGTTCGGCGGCACCGAGGTCGTGGCGATCGCCGCAGCCGAGTCCGACGACCCCGCGCGGAACATCCGCCGGATCGTGCGCGAGGTGCTCGTGCGCATCCTCATCTTCTACGTCGGCTCGATCTTCGTCATCGTCGCGGTGCTCCCGTGGGACGACCCCGCCGTGCAGGCCGGTCCGTTCTCGGCCGTGCTGGACACCCTGAACATCCCGGGCGTCGGTCTCGTGATGGACCTCATCGTGGTGATCGCGCTGCTCTCGGCCATGAACGCCAACATCTACGGCGCCTCCCGGATGGCGTACTCGCTGGGGGAGCGGGGACTGGCGCCGCTGTCCGTCACCCGGACGAGCCTCAAGGGCGTCCCGTTCGTCGCGGTGCTCGCCTCGGTGGCCTTCGGGTTCGTCACCGTCGGACTGAACTGGGCGTTCCCGGACGTCGTGCTCCCGGCGCTGCTGAACGTCGTGGGGTCGACGCTGCTGGTGATCTGGACGGCGACGGCGATCTCGCAGATCGTGCTGCGACGTCGGGCCGACCGTGCCGGCGAGGCGATGCCCATGCGGCTCTGGGGCTTCCCCTGGGTGTCGTGGCTGTGCCTGGTGCTGCTGGCCGCCGTGATCGCGCTCGCGATGATCGACCCGGCCGCGCGCATCCAGCTGCTGCTCACCCTCGGGCTCACCGCGGTGCTGCTCGTCGTCGCCCGCCTGACGCGGGGCGTCTCCCGCCCCGGCATCGTCAGGGAGTGACGTGCGGATCGATCGCCTCGACGCCGCGCTGATCCGGCTGCTGACGGAGTCGCCGCAGCTGCCTCTCCTCGAGTGCGCGCGCCGGCTGGGCATCGCGCGAGGGACGGCCACCAGCCGTCTCGCGCGGCTGCACGAGGGCGGGGTGATCGAGGCGATCGTGCCGCGCATCGACCCCGCCGGCTTCGGCTATGGCGTCGTGGCGTTCTGCCTCGTCGAGATCGATCAGAAGGTCGGGCACGACGATGTGGCGACGGCCCTCGCGGACGCGGTGCCGGAGATCGTCGACATGCACACCGTGACCGGCGCGAGCGACATGCAGCTCCGGCTCGTCGCGCGCGACGCGACCCGGCTCCAGGAGGTGCTGGACCGGGTCGCCCTCGTGCCGGGCGTCGCGCGGACGGCGTCCTCGATCGCCATGCGCACACATCTCTCCGGTCGCGTGCTCCCGCTCGTGGAGCACGTGGCCGACGAGATCCCCTGACCGGGGTTCACGGCGCGGCGGGTCAGACCCAGCCGGGCAGCCAGTTGTGCAGGCGCCAGAAGTCGTACGGCACGCTCATCCCCGTCCACAGCGGCAGGAAGAACGCCGAGACGAGGACGACGACGCCGAGGAAGATCAGGACGGTCCGCTCTCCGGACTGGCGGCGCACGAGCGGATCCTCGCGGCGCCCCGCGATGATCCGCAGCGTGACGGTGAGCGCGAGCACGAGGAACGGCATCATGACGACCGTGTAGAACTGGAAGATCGTCCGCTCAGGGAACATCAGCCAGGGGAGGTAGGTGACGGCGAGCCCCACGAGCGGAAGACTCAGGGCCGGGCCGACCGGCTGTCGGGTGATCCAGCCGCGGATGAGGCGGTAGAGCAGGTACACGCTGGCCGCGACGCCGCCGTACCAGATGAGCGGGTTGGGGATCGCCGAGATCACGCCGATGCAGTGGTCGACGCCGCAGCCGGTGGGGTCGCTGTCCACCCACACCGCCGTCGGGCGGAGCAGGAAGGGCCACTCCCACGCCGGGCTCGCGTACGGGTGTCCTCGGGTGAGGCCCACGTGGAAGCCGAGCATCGCCTCGTGGTAGTTCCACAGCGCGACGAGCGGGTTCGGATCGCTGCCGCGGTCGTAGCCGTTCGCCGTCACCAGCCATCCGGTCCAGCTCGCGAGGTACACCGCGAGCGCGGGGACGACGAGGAGCACGAACGACACCGGCCCCTGCCGGAAGACCGCGGATGCCGGCCATACGACGACCCCGCCGCGGCGCCGGGCGAGGGCATCGGTGATCACGACGTAGAGGCCGAAGCCCGCGAGCACGTACAGTCCCGACCACTTCACCGCCGAGGCGGCGCCGAGCGCGAGACCCGCGGCGACGAGCCAGGGACGGCGCCACAGGATCGGTCCCCACAGCGGATCCTCGTCGTCCGGATCCCGACGTTCGAGCAGCGGGATCGTGTGCTGGCGGTCGATGAGCACGAACAGCACGCCCAGCAGCACGAAGAAGGTGAGGATGCCGTCGAGCAGCGCGATCCGGCTCATCACGATGCTGAGGCCGTCGATCGCGAGGAGCGTGCCGGCCACGGTCGCCGCCACGACCGAGCCGGTCAGGCGTCGGGCGATGAGGTAGACCAGCAGCACGGACGCTGCGCCGAGCACCGCGGTCGCGAGACGCCAGCCGGCGCTGTTGTCCGGTCCGCCGATGGCCATGCCCAGCGCGATCAGCCACTTCCCGAGCGGCGGGTGCACGATGAACGCACCCTTGTTCGTCAGGGGGAGCTCCTGCAGGGTGATGAACGCGTCGTTCGCGTTCTCTCCCCACACCCCCTCGTAGCCGAGGCTCCACAGCGACCAGGCGTCCTTGACGTAGTAGGTCTCGTCGAAGGCGAGCTGATGGGGATGGCCGACGTTCGCCAGGCGCAGCACCGCGGCGAGGGCGGTGATCAGCAGCGGGGCCAGCCAGCCCATCGCCCGGCCCCAGTCCGGGGCGTGCAGCACGCGGTCGCGGAGCCGCTCGTAGCGCGTGAGCCGCTCCTCGGGGGCGGGCAGCAGGGGCTCGGGCGCGGTCACCGGTCCAGCCTAGACACACTCCGCCCTGTGCCTCCGGTATGCCGGCACCGGTCCGCTCCGACGGCCCCGACGCAGACCCACGCCTAAGCTGGGCGGGTGATCATCCTCGCCGCGACCCCGATCGGAAACCTGGGCGATGCGTCGCGGCGACTCGTGGAGGTGCTGGAGAACGCCGAGATCGTCGTCGCGGAGGACACCCGCACGACACAGCGACTCCTGCAGGCCCTGAAGATCGACAACCGGCCCCGGCTGATCGCGCTGCACGACCACAACGAGAAGCAGAAGGCCGCGGAGCTGGCCGCGCTCGCCGCGGAGACCGACCTCGTGGTGCTGAGCGACGCGGGGATGCCGACCGTGAGCGATCCGGGATACGGTCTCGTCGCCGAGGCCGTGGCGCAGGGGGTCACGGTGACCGCCATTCCCGGACCCAGCGCGGTACTCATGGCCCTGGCGATCTCGGGGCTTCCCACGGACCGCTTCACCTTCGAGGGGTTCCTGCCGCGGAAGCCGGGGGAGCGCCGGGCGACCCTCTCCGCCCTCGCCGCCGAGCCCCGCACGATGGTGTTCTTCGAGTCGCCCTCGCGCCTCGCGACGACGCTGACCGACATGGGGGCAGCGTTCGGCGCAGACCGCCGGATCGCCGTGTGCCGGGAGCTGACGAAGCTGTACGAGGAGGTCCGTCGCGGCACCGCGTCCGAGCTCGCAGCCTGGGCCGCCGACGGGGTGAAGGGCGAGATCGTCGTGGTCGTCGAGGGTGCGCCGCGGCGGGAGGCCTCGCCGGAGGACGCCCTCGCTCAGGTGCAGGCCCTGGTCGCGGACGGCACCCGGTTGAAGGACGCGGCCTCCGAGGTCGCGGCCCTGACGGGCCTGTCCTCCCGAGACCTGTATCAGACGGCCCTCGCGGCGCGGTCACGGTGACTCCCGTCGCAGATTCGCACCCCGGTCGCAGGGATTCCGGGGAGGCGTGCGACGTGGACCCGGATCTGCGACCTCCCGCCGACGGGGAGTCCGTCGCGCGAGCCTACGACGAGAGGGCCGCGGAGTACCGGGAGGTCGCGGGGGACCTGGGGTTGATGGATCCGCGCGACCGCGAGCTCATCCGCCGCTGGCGCGATGAGACCCCGGGGATGCTGCTCGACGCGGGGTGCGGTCCCGGTCACTGGACGGCCTTTCTCCACGGGGGTGACGGCGCAGAGTTCGAAACCGGGCGCGACGTCGAGGGGATCGACCTCTCCACGGCCTTCATCCACGGGGCGAGGGTTCGGTGTCCGCACCTCACGTTCCATCACGGGTCGTTCCGGACGCTGCCGCAGGCATCGGGCACGGTCGGCGGCATCCTCGCGTGGTACTCGGTGATCCACACGCCTCCCGCGGAGCTCCCGGACGTGTTCGCCGAACTCGCGCGAGTGCTCGCCCCCGGCGGGAGCCTGCTCCTCGGATACTTCGTCGGCGAACCCCGGGCGGCCTTCGCTCATGCGGTCGCACCCGCGTTCTTCTGGACCGCCGAGGCCCTGTCCCCGCTGCTCGCCGCGACCGACCTCGAGCTGCAGTGGTCCGAGGCCCGCGAGCGAGAGCCCGGCGAGATCAGCTCCCGCCCCCACGGCGCCCTCCTCGCCCTCCGCTCCTGATCCGGCCCCAGCCCGGCGTCGCAGATCTGCACCGTGTCGCAGGTTCTGGCACCATCCGTGCGACACCGACGCGAATCTGCGCCCGCGCGCGGGAGGGGACGGGGGCACCGGGGGAGACTGTCCTACGCTGACAGAACCAGAACCAGAACCGGAACCAGAACCGGAACCGGAACCGGAACCAGAACCGCGGGGGAGAGGAGCACGCGTGAGCAAGGCCGCGACGGTGTACGACGTCGCCGAGCGCGCCGGAGTGTCGATCGCGACCGTCTCGCGTGTGCTGCGCTCGCCGGATGCCGTCCGTCCGGTGACCCGAGAGCGGGTGCTCGACGCGGTCGCCGCGCTGGGCTACGTCCCCAGCGGCAGTGCGCGGGGTCTGGCCGAGCGTCGGACGGGGGTGCTGGGGCTGTACTTCCCCCAGTTCGACGCCGCCGAGGACGCCCCGCCGCTCGACGTGCTGTCCGCCGCTGCTCGCCCGCCGTTCACGGTCGTGTCGGACGAAGCCGACGCGCCGCACTCCTCGATGCTGTTCCTCGACGAAGTCCTGCGGGGGGCCGAGCTGGAGGCGTGGAAGCAGGGGTTCGTGCTCATGGTGGGCGTCGGACGTGACGACCCCGACCGCTCGACCGTCCGCGACATGGCCGGCCGGGTGGACGGACTCATGGTGCTCGCCCGCAGCGTGCCGGACGAGGTGCTGGCGCGGCTGGGGCGGCGTATCCCGGTGGTCGTGCTGTCCGGGCCGCCGCGGGGCGATGCCTACGACCATGTCACGGTGAGCAACGCCGAGGCGATGGGGGAGCTGACCCGCCATGTGCTGTCGCAGGTCGGGGAGGGGGAGATCGCGTTCCTCGCCGGGCCGGCCGACTCGCCGGACGCGGAGCAACGGTGGGAGGGCGTGTCGACCGCGCTCGCCGCAGCGGGGCGTGATCCGGCAGCGGTGCGCGTGCTGCGGGGCGACTTCACACGGGCCTCCGGGCGCCGGGCCGGGCAGGAGCTCACGCGCGACGGCGTGCCCGCCGCGCTCATCGCCGCCAACGACCAGATGGCCCTCGGGGCGATGGACGTGTTCCGTGCTGCGGGCGTGCAGGTGCCGGACGACGTGCTCGTGACGGGGTTCGACGGCATCGAGGCGGCGACCCTGGTGTCGCCGCCGCTGACCACGATCCGGCAGCCGATGATCGAGCTCGGACGCGCGGCCGTGCAGGTGCTCGCGCGACGGCTGGAGCAGCCGGACGCCCCGCCGCTCACCACGCGTCTGCCCCTCCAGATCCTCCTCCGCGAGAGCTCCACGCGCCCGGCCTGAGTCGCCGCGACCGCGCCGCCCCGGAGGACCCCCTGGCTCATCATGGGGTTGCCGATTCAAAATGTATGCGCTTACAATCTGGTGTACGGCTTCGGCCGGCAGGACTCCCCACCCCCCCGGGGCGCCCTTCATGACAGAGACGACATGAGGTCATCCAGTGGCAGAGACGCACACCTTCCGACGCTGGCGCCGCGCCGCCGTCGTGGGGCTCGCGGCCGCAGCGGTCGCGCTCAGCGGCTGCAGCATCCAGATCAGCTCGCAGCCCGACCCGTCGATCGGCGACGACACGATGCTCATCAACGCCGACAAGGGAAACCCGTTCTTCACGCAGAACTTCAACCCCTACCTCACCAACACCAGGACCGCCTCGCGGTGGATCTACGAGCCGCTCATCCTGGTGAACCCGCTCGACGGCGAACTCACCCCGTGGCTCGCGTCCGAGTGGACCCAGCCCGACGCCCGCACGATCGTGATGACGATCCGCGACGGCGTCGAGTGGAGCGACGGCGAGGCGCTCACCCCGGAGGACGTGGCGTTCACGTTCCAGCTCATCAAGGACGAGCCCTCGCTCGACATCAAGGGCGCATGGCAGCACATCGACCGCATCGAGATCGACGGCGACGACATCGTGTTCCACCTGCAGAGCGACGACGCGCCGTCGCTGTCGATCCTCGGGCAGACCATGATCGTCCCCGAGCACCTGTGGGCGGATGTGAAGGACCCGGCCACCTGGCGCAACGAGGAGCCGGTCGGTACCGGACCGTTCGTGCTCGGCAACTACAACGACCAGCAGTACTCGATGGACCGCAACCCGGACTACTGGCAGGCGGACAAGATCGAGATCGAGCACATCATCCTGCCCGCCACGAACACGCAACTCGACACCGTGACCCGCGGCTACGACTGGGCCTACTCCTTCATCTCCGACGTCGAGGGCACCTGGGGAGCGGCGAGTCCCGACAACACCTGGTGGTTCCCGCCGGGCGGCGTCATCTCGCTCGTGCCGAACCTCGAGGTCGCGCCCTTCGACGACGTGAACGTCCGCCGCGGCATCGCGCTCGCGCTCGACCGGGAGGAGATCGCGGAGACCGCCTCCGAGGGGTACATGCAGCCCGCAGGGCAGACCGGGCTCATCCTGCCCAACCAGGAGCAGTACCTCGACCCGGAGATCCCCGATCAAGGCATGCTCGCGCAGGACCGCGACGCCGCGCTCGCGGCGTTCGCCGAGTCCGGGTACACCCTCCAGGGCGACCAGCTCGTCGGCCCGGACGGCGAGCAGCTCGCGTTCTCGTTGACCACCGCCAACGGTTTCTCCGACTGGACGCGCGCCGCTCAGACCGTGCAGCGGCAGCTGGCAGACATCGGCGTCAAGGTGTCGCTCAAGCTCCCGCAGCCCGCGGGCTACCAGAGCGCGATCGGCACCGGCGACTTCGAGATGGCGATCGGCGGCATGGGCAACGGCGACGTGTACCAGGCCTACAACAGCCTGCTCTCCAGCGACTTCTACGTGCCGACCGGCGAGGTGACCACCAACAACTTCGAGCGCTACCGCTCGCCGGAGGCCGACGCCCTCCTGGAGGAGTTCCGCGCGACGATCGATCCCGACCGCCAGACCGAGATCGTGCACGAGCTGCAGAGCATCGTGTACGAGGAGGTCCCCGTGATCGGCATGTACTACGGCGGGATCTGGGGCCTGTTCAACGACGCGAAGTTCACCGGCTGGCCCTCCGCGGACGATCCGTACATGATCCCGCAGAACTACGACTCGGCGCCCCTGGGGATCTTCACCCACCTGAAGCGCACGGACGGGGGAGACCAGTGAAGTACGTCCTCCAGAAGATCGGCCTGTTCGTGCTCACCCTGTGGGCCGCGATCACCCTGAACTTCTTCCTGCCCCGCCTGATGCCCGGCTCTCCCGCCGACGCCGCGATCGCGAAGCTCTCCCAGAACGGTCCGGTCTCCGACGCCACGCGCGCCGCGATCGAGGCCCAGCTCGGGGTGCCGACCGGTTCGATGTGGGACCAGTACGTGGCCTACCTCGGCCAGGTCGTCCGGCTCGACTTCGGCGTCTCGTACACGTTCTACCCGCAGACCGTGTCGAGCATGGTCTCCACCGCGCTGCCCTACACGCTCGGCCTCGTCGGCATCGTCACGATCCTCGCGTTCGTGATCGGCACGCTGATCGGCGTGATGGCCGCCTGGCGGCGCGGCACGTGGCTGGACTCGCTGCCGACGCTGACCGGGTCGTTCCTCAGCACGTTCCCGTACTTCTGGACGGCGCTGCTGCTGCTGTTCTTCCTCGGCTACGTGCTGCATTGGTTCCCGACCACCGGCGCCTACTCGGCGACGACCACCCCGGGGTTCACCTGGGACTTCATCGTCGACCTCGTCCGGCACGCGTTCCTGCCCGCGCTGACGATCCTGCTCACCTCCCTCGGCGGCTGGATCATCGGCATGCGCAACGCGATGATCAACACGCTCGGCGAGGATTACATCACCTTCGGCGAGGCGAACGGCCTCCGCGGTCGCACCATCGCCCTCCGCTACGCGGCCCGCAACGCGATCCTGCCGAACCTCACCGGCTTCGGGCTCACGCTCGGCGGCGTGGTGGGCGGCTCGATCCTCGTCGAGCAGGTGTTCGGATACCCGGGCATCGGCTACCTGCTGTTCAACGCCGTGATCGGGCAGGACTACCCGCTCATGCAGGCGCTCTTCCTGATGATCACCGTGAGCGTGCTCATCGCCAACTTCCTCGTGGACATCCTCTACGGGGTTCTCGACCCGAGGACTCGACGATGACGACCCCGAACCCCACCCCCAGCACCGTGACCGTCAAGGTCCCGACCGACCGCATCGCGGCGCCCAGCCCCTGGCGCGCCGTCGGCCGCATGGTCGGCACCCTGTGGTCCAACGGCAAGGCCCGCATCGGCCTCTGCCTCCTCGCGTTCTTCGTGCTCGTCGCCGTGTTCGCCCCGTTCCTGGCCCCCTACGGGCCGAAGGAGAACGGCTTCCCGCGGAACGCCGACGCCTCGTGGGAGCACTGGCTCGGCACGACCGCCGCAGGGGAGGACGTGCTCAGCCAGCTCATCTACGGAGCGCAGGTCAGCCTCCTCGTGGGCTTCGCGGCGGGGCTCCTCTCCACGATCGTGGCCGTGCTCATCGGACTGAGCTGGGGCTACATGCGCGGCTTCGCGGGCGAGGTCGTCGGGTTCATCGTGAACCTCTTCCTCGTGATCCCCGGCCTTCCGCTGATGATCGTGATCGCCGCCTACCTGCAGAACGGCGGCATCCTCATGATCATCGCCGTGATCGTCGTGACCGGATGGGCGTGGGGTGCGCGCGTGCTGCGCAGCCAGACCCAGTCCCTCCGCGGCAACGACTTCGTCACCTCGGCGCAGTTCTCCGGCGACAGCAGGGCTCGCATCGTCTTCCGGGAGATCCTGCCGAACATGACGTCGATCATCGCCGGGACGCTCTTCGGGGCGGCGACGGCGGCGATCCTCGCCGAGGCGGGGCTGGAGTTCCTCGGGCTGGGCGACTCCAGCATCGTCAGCTGGGGCACGATGCTCTACTGGGCGCAGAACTCGAACTCCCTGCTCACCGGCCAGTGGCTGCTGCTGTTCGCGCCCGGTCTGTGCATCGCGCTGCTCGCCCTCAGCCTCACACTCATCAACTTCGGCGTGGACGGCATCTCCAATCCGCGCCTCCGCGAAGGGAAGGGCCGATGAGCGCCATGGAGCACGACGACATCCTCCTCGACGTCCAGTCGCTGTCCGTGGAGTACGCCTCCCCGGGGCAGGTGCCGGTGCCGGCCGTGCACGACGTGTCGTTCGCGCTCCGGCGCGGCGAGTTCGTCGGGCTCGTCGGCGAGTCCGGGTCGGGCAAGTCCACGCTCGGCTTCGCGCTCACGCGGCTGCAGAAGCCGCCGGCGCGCATCAGCGGCGGACGCATCCTCTTCGACGGCCGCGACATCCGCGAGCTCGACGCCGAGGAGCTGCGGCGTCAGCGGCAGGGCGGCTTCGCGATGGTGCTGCAGTCCGGCATGAATGCGTTGAACCCCGTGCGGACCGTGGGCAACCACTTCCGCGACATCTTCGCCGCGCACGGCCATGTGCCCGGGGAGCAGCGCGAGGCCAGGGCGCGGGAGCTGGTCGGCAAGGTGGGGCTGAAGCCGGAGGTGCTCGACCGGTACCCGGGGGAGCTCTCCGGCGGCATGCGGCAGCGCGCCTCGATCGCCCTCGCCCTCTCGCTCGAACCCCAGCTGATGGTGTTCGACGAGCCCACCACGGCGCTCGACGTGCTCGTCCAGCACGCGGTCATGGACACGATCCAGGAGCTGCAGCGGTCCGAGCGGTTCACGGCCATCCTCATCAGCCATGACCTCGGCATCGTCCTCGAGGCGACCGACCGGGTGATGGTCATGCACGAGGGGCGCATCGTGGAGGATGCCTCCAGCCAGGACATCCTGCACCGTCCGCAGGACGAGTACACCCGGATGCTGTTGAGTCACTACGCCGACCCGCGCGCCGAGAAGATCGAGATCCCCGGGTTCGTCGATCTCGGCACCCGTCGCCGGGAGGGGCGCAGCCGTACGGACGTCACCGAGACCCTGCCGACGGTGTCGCCGCGCGCCGCCCGCCGCGCCGACGCTGCGATCGTGGTGGAGGGCGTCTCGAAGCGCTATCCGGCTCCGCGACGCGGACAGGATCCCGTCGTCGCGGTCGACGACGTGTCCTTCCGCCTGGAGCCGGGGGAGGCGCTGGCGCTGGTCGGTGCCTCCGGCTCGGGCAAGTCGACGATCGCGAAGATGCTCACCGGGGTCGAGAAGCCGACCTCCGGCAGCATCCGCTTCGGCGATACCGACGTCGCGTCACTGAAGCGCCGAGGCCTCCGCGACCTCCGCAAGGACGTGCAGATGGTGTTCCAGGATCCGTACGCGGCCCTGAACCCGCTGCACACCGTCGAGTACGCGCTGACCCGTCCGGTCGTGAACTACACGAGGCTGCGCGGGGCGGAGGCCAGGGCCCGTGTGCTCGAACTGCTGGAGACGGTGGGCCTGACGCCCGTCGAGCAGTTCGCCGCCAAGCTGCCGCACCAGCTCTCCGGCGGGCAGCGGCAGCGCGTCGTGATCGCCAGGGCGCTCGCGAGCGACCCACAGGTGCTGATCGCGGACGAGCCGGTGTCGATGCTCGACGTGTCCCTCCGCGCCGGCGTGCTCGCGCTGCTGGAGGACCTCCGCGAACGGTGGGGCATCAGCATGCTCTACATCACGCACGATCTGCTGAGCGCGCGTCTGGTCACCGAGAACATCCTCGTGCTCAACAGTGGCCGCGTCGTCGAGCGGGGCGAGACCTCCCAGGTGCTGCAGCATCCGGAGGACCCGTACACGGTCGAACTGCTCGACGCCGTGCCGAACCCCGCCCGCGCCCGCTGAGGCCCGGGAAAGACTGCAAGAAAGAGAGAGGAGCGCATCCGTGCTCGCATTCCCCGACGGCTTCCTCTGGGGCGCCGCGACCGCCGCCCACCAGGTGGAGGGCAACAACACCACCAGCAACTGGTGGGCGATGGAACACGCGCCGGACTCGACCATGGTCGAGCCCTCCGGTGACGCCGCCGACCACTTCCACCGGTATCCGGAGGACATGCGGCTGCTCGCCGAGGCGGGGCTGAACTCCTATCGCTTCTCGGTCGAGTGGGCGAGGATCGAGCCGGAGCGCGGGTTCGTCTCGCGGGCGATGCTCGACCACTACCGCCGGATGATCGACACCGCGCGGGAGAACGGTCTGGACCCGACGGTCACCCTCATGCACTTCACGGTGCCGCAGTGGTTCCAGAAGGACGGCTTCTGGCGTGCGGACGACGCGGTGGACCTGTTCTCCCGCTACGTCGAGACGGTGCTGCCGATCCTCGATGGGGTGCGCTACGTGTGCACGATCAACGAACCGAACATCGCGGCGATGCTGGCCGGGGGAGAGGACGCGGCGAACCTCGTCGCCTACGGCCTCCCGAACCCCGACCTCGGCGTCGCGGACACCCTGCTGACGGCCCACCGGCGCGCGTCCGAGATCCTGCACACGGTGCCCGGGGTGCAGGCGGGGTGGACGATCGCCACCCAGGCGTTCCACTCCACAGGCGAGCCCGGCGCGGACGAGATGCTCGCGACGTACGGCGACCCGCGTGACCACTGGTACCTGGAGCAGTCCGCCGGCGACGACTTCGTGGGCGTGCAGGCCTACACGCGCACGTTCATCGGTCCGGAGGGTCCGCTGCCGGTGTCGCCGGATGTGGAGACGACACTCACGGGCTGGGAGTTCTTCCCCGAGGCCCTCGAGCTGGGCGTGCGCAGCGCGTGGGAGCGCAGCGGCGGCGTGCCCGTGCTCGTCACGGAGAACGGCATCGCCACGGCCGACGACACCCGGCGCATCGCCTACACGCAGGGGGCGCTGGAGGGGCTGCACCGCGCCATCAGCGACGGCATCGAGGTCCGCGCCTACCAGCACTGGAGCGCGCTGGACAACTACGAATGGGCGAGCGGATTCCGGCCGACGTTCGGTCTCATCGGCTTCGACCACGAGACCTTCGAGCGGTTCCCGAAGCCCTCGCTGGCCTGGCTCGGCGAGGTCGCCCGCCGCAATGGGCTCTGACGAGCCGCACGGCGTAACCACGGGCATGGGGGCACCTAGAATTGTCCCCATGCCCGCTGGCGACTCCTTCTACATCACCACGCCCATCTACTACCCCTCCGATGTGCCGCACATCGGCCACGGGTACACGACGGTGGCCGTCGACACCCTCGCGCGGTGGCACCGTCAGGCGGGGGACGACACATGGATGCTCACGGGCACGGACGAGCACGGTCAGAAGATGCTGCGGGCCGCGGCGGCGAACGGCGTCACCCCGCAGGAATGGGTCGACAAGCTCGTCAGCGAGAGCTGGTTCCCGCTGCTGAAGACCCTCGACGTCGCGAACGACGACTTCATCCGCACCACTCAGGAGCGGCATGAGGCGAACGTGCAGACGTTCTTCCAGCGCCTGTACGACCGCGGGTACATCTACGCGGGAGAGTACGAGGCGCTCTACTGTGTGGGCTGCGAGGAGTTCAAGCCGGAATCGGAGATCGTCGACGGCACGGGTCCGTTCGAGGGGCTGAAGGTCTGCGCGATCCACTCGAAGCCGCTCGAGCTGCTGCAGGAGAAGAACTACTTCTTCAAGCTCAGCGAGTTCCAGGACCGCCTGCTCGAGCTCTACAAGACCGAGCCCGACTTCGTGCGGCCCGACTCGGCGCGCAACGAGGTCGTCTCGTTCGTGAGCCAGGGCCTCAAGGACCTCTCGATCTCCCGCTCGACCTTCGACTGGGGCATCCCGCTGCCGTGGGACGAGTCGCACGTCATCTACGTGTGGGTCGACGCGCTGCTCAACTACGCCACGGCCGTCGGCTACGGCTCCGACGAGGAGACCTTCGAGCGCCGCTGGCCCGCCTACCACGTGGTCGGCAAGGACATCCTGCGCTTCCACGCCGTGATCTGGCCCGCGCTGCTGATGGCGGCGGGGCTCGACGTCCCGAAGGGCGTGTTCGCGCACGGCTGGCTGCTCGTGGGCGGCGAGAAGATGTCGAAGTCGAAGCTCACGGGTATCGCGCCGACCGAGATCACCGACGTCTTCGGCTCCGACGCGTACCGCTTCTACTTCCTGTCCGCGATCGCGTTCGGTCAGGACGGCTCCTTCTCCTGGGAGGACCTCTCCGCCCGGTACCAGGCCGAGCTCGCGAACGGCTTCGGCAACCTCGCCTCGCGCACGACCGCGATGATCGAGAAGTACTTCGAGGGCATCGTGCCGCCGGCGGCCGCGTACACCGAGGCGGATCTCGCGATCCAGAAGATCGTGGCGGACGCCGCGACGAAGGCGGACGCCGCGATCGGCCAGTTCCGCATCGACGAGGCCATCTCCGCGATCTGGACCATCGTCGACGCGCTCAACGGGTACATCACCGAGAACGAGCCGTGGGCGCTCGCCCGCGACGAGGACCAGCGCGAGCGTCTGGGCACCGTGCTCTACACGTGCGCCGAGGGGCTGCGCGCGCTCGCCGTGCTGCTGTCGCCGGTGATGCCGCAGTCCACCGAGAAGCTGTGGATCGCCCTCGGCGCCGCGGAGACCCTCGGCCGCCTGCAGGACCAGCCGATCCGCGAGGCCGGCGCCTGGGGCGTGCTGAAGCCGGGCACGAGCGTCAACGGCCTCGCGCCGCTGTTCCCGCGCGTGGAGTCCACGGCCTGACATCCGGGCAGGACACCATGGCGGAGACCTACGTGCGCGAGCGCTCGGGCGACGGGCGCAAGGATCGGACCTACCCGGCGGCCCCGGAACCCCTCGCCGTGCCCGTCTACGACAATCACGCGCACCTCGAGATCGCCGATGGCCCTTCGACAGGCTCAGGGACCCAGGGGCTTTCCCTCAAAGCCCAGCTCGACCGGGCCGAGGCCGTCGGCGTCATCGGGGTCGTGCAGGCGTCCGGAGACATCGAGTCGTCCCGCTGGGCGGTCGAGGCCGCCCACTCCGATCCGCGCGTCCTCGCCGCGGTCGCCATCCACCCGAACGACGCCCCGACGTACGCGGAGGAGGGCCGTCTCGACGAGGCGCTCGCCGTGATCGACGAGCTCGCCGCGCATCCGCGCACGCGCGCGATCGGCGAGACCGGGCTCGACTTCTTCCGCACCGAGCCGGAGCGCCGCGCTCCGCAGTTCGCCTCCTTCGAGGCGCACATCGCGCTCGCGAAGAAGCACGGCATCGCGATGCAGATCCACGACCGGGATGCGCACGAGGCCGTGCTCGAGACGCTGACGCGGGTCGGCGCTCCCGAGCGCACCGTGTTCCACTGTTTCTCGGGGGACGAGGCGATGGCGCGGGTCTGCGCCGATGCCGGGTACTACCTCTCGTTCGCCGGGAACGTGACGTTCAAGAACGCGCAGAACCTGCGGGACGCCCTCAAGGTCACGCCGCTCGACCGCCTCCTCGTCGAGACGGACGCCCCGTTCCTCACGCCGGTCCCGCTGCGGGGCCGCCCGAACGCGCCGTACCTCGTGCCGCTCACGGTGCGATTCCTGGCCGCGGAGCTCGGCCTGGACGTGGACGATCTCTCCGCGCAGCTCGCCGAGAACACCCTCCGGGTCTACGGCTCGTTCGCCGACTGATCCTCCGGCTCGACGTCGTCCGGCCCCGTCTCGGCGACGGGCTTCGCACTGACGATGTGCGAGATGGGCTTCCACACCAGCACCAGGGTGATCGCCGCCCCGCCGAACGCGAACCACCACGGTGCCGTCAGGCCCCAGGTCTGCGCGATGACGCCGCCGAGGGCCTGGCCGACGATCATGCCGCCGAAGACGCCGACCATGTTGACCGAGGCGACGCGCCCCTGCAGGGACGCGGGGACGAGTCGCTGCCGGACGGTCGTGGAGATCGTGCCCCACACGAAGGCGTACGCGCCGAAGAAGAACATGATGACGAGGGCGACCGTGCCCGTGGTGGTCAGCGCGAAGGCGAGGTGCATGAGCACTTCGAGCGAGAGCACGATGCGCATCAGGGTCGCGAAGGACACGTGCCGCTCCAGCCAGCCGAAGCTCAGCGTCGCGACGATGCCGCCCGCCGCGGACGCCGTGGTGAGGGCGCCGTAGCCCACGGGCCCCATCTGCAGGTGCTCGGTGGCGTAGAGCACGAGCACGCCCCACGGTGCGGCCCACGTCACGTTGAAGACGAGGATGATGAGCACGAGCATCCGCACCGGCGGGTTGCGCCACAGCCAGCGCAGCCCCTCCGCGATGTCGGTGTGCACCGGCGGGTGGGTCTCGGTCTCCCGCGGCGGCACGGGGGTGCGCGCCATCCGGGAGATCAGGACGATGGCGAGCGTCACGCACAGGACTTCGACGAGGAACGGCCACGCGCTCCCGGCGGCGAAGAGGAAGGCGCCCAGCGGCGGTCCGGCGAACTGGTTCGCCACGAGATATCCCGCCTGCAGCCGTGCGTTGCCGATGCCGAGGTCAGCCGGCTTCACGAGCATCGGCAGCAACGTGCTCCCCGCGGTGTCGACGAAGACCTCCGCGGTGCCGTAGAGGAACGCGACGGCCAGCACGATCCCGATGTTCGCCGTTCCCGTCACGAGGAACACGCAGAGGGCGGCGAGCACGACGGCGCGCACGGCATTGGCGGTCATCACCAGGCGCCGCCGATCGAAGCGGTCGGCGATCGCCCCGGCGTGCAGGCCGAAGAGCAGCCACGGCAGGAACTGCAGGATGGCACCGGAGGCCACGAGGATCGGCGACGACGTCATCGAAGCGATGAGCAGGGGAGCGGCGGCCAGCGCCACTCCGTCTCCGATGTTGCTCGTCCACGACGACGCGAGCAGCCAGCGGAAATCCCTGCCCAGGCGCCGCGGAGCGATCAGTTCACCGAGGGAGGGCACCTCCGAAGGATAGCGATGATCACGGACACTGCCGAGGAACTCACCCAGGAACCCACCCAGGATCCGGGCACGGCTCGTCATCCGGGAGAATGGATCCATGACCGTCACGTTGCTCGGGGCCACCGAGATCCGCCGTCTGGCCGCCGAGCTCGATGTCACCCCCACCAAGAAGCTCGGGCAGAACTTCGTCGTCGACGCGAACACCGTCCGCAAGATCGTCCAGGCCGCCCGCGTGCAGCAGGGGGAGCGGGTGGTGGAGGTCGGACCGGGACTCGGGTCCCTGACCCTCGCGATCCTCGAGGCGGGGGCCGCGGTCACCGCCGTGGAGATCGACCACCGCCTGGCCGCCCGCCTGCCGCAGACCGCGGCCGAGCACGGCGTGCCGGAGGGGATGCTGACGGTGGTCGACGCGGACGCCCTCCGCGTGACGGAGCTGCCGGGCGAGCCGACCGTCCTCGTCGCGAACCTGCCGTACAACGTGTCGGTGCCCGTCCTGCTGCACTTCCTGGAGACCTTCCCGTACCTGCAGCGGGGCGTCGTGATGGTGCAGGCCGAGGTGGCCGAGCGCCTGGCCGCGAAGCCCGGATCGAAGATCTACGGCTCGCCGAGCGTCAAGGCCGCCTGGTACGGCGAGTGGAAGCTCACCGGGAACGTCTCCCGGCAGGTCTTCTGGCCGGTGCCGAACGTGGACAGCCTCCTCGTCGGCTTCGACCGCTCCGAGGGGGAGCGCGGACCGGTGGAGGAGCGCCGACGCACCTTCGCGATCGTCGATGCGGCCTTCAACCAGCGCCGCAAGATGCTGCGGCAGGCCCTCTCCGGGGTCTTCGGCAGCTCCGCCGCGGCGATCGAGGTGCTGACCGCCGCCGGCGTCGCCCCGACGGCCCGCGGGGAGGACCTCACGGTCGACGACTACCAGCGGATCGCCCAGCACGCAACGGCGATCGAGGGTTCCGGCGTCAGCGGCTAATCTGGCACGGTGACCGACTCCCCCCGCTTCCGCCCCGATGTCCCCGAGCTGCACCGTCCGTACGCCGCCGACGAGGGCCGCTACGGACGGTTCGCCTACCGTCAGGTCGGCTCCTCCGGCCTGTACCTCCCCCCGATCTCGCTCGGGCTCTGGTGGAACTTCGGCGACAACATCCCACTCGACAACCAGCGGGCGCTCCTGCGCCACGCGTTCGATCACGGGATCACGCACTTCGACCTGGCGAACAACTACGGCCCGCCGTACGGCTCCGCCGAGAAGAACTTCGGTCGCATCTTCGCGGAGGACCTGCGTCCGTACCGCGACGAGCTGATCATCTCGTCGAAGGCCGGCTGGGACATGTGGCCCGGCCCGTACGGCGACTACGCGAGCCGGAAGTACATCCTCGCGAGCGCGGAGCAGTCCCTCACGCGCATGGGGCTGGACTACGTCGACATCTTCTACTCGCACCGCGTCGACCCGGTCACCCCGATCGCCGAGACGGTCGGTGCTCTCGACACCCTGGTCCGCCAGGGCAAGGCGCTGTATGTCGGCATCTCCTCCTACAGCGCCGAGCGCACGGCCGAGGCCGTCGCCGTGGCGAAGGAGCTGGGGACGCCGCTCGTCATCCACCAGCCCGCGTACTCGATCCTCAACCGCTGGATCGAGGACGGCCTCACGCAGACCCTCGAGGAGTCGGGCCTCGGCGCCATCGCCTTCACCCCGCTCGCCCAGGGGCTGCTCACCGACAAGTACCTCGGTGACGGCACCGCCGAGCGCGCGCAGCAGCGCGGTTCGCTGCCGAAGGGCAAACTGACCGATGACGCCGTCCAGACGCTCCGCGCGCTGAACGAGGTCGCCCAGGGCCGGGGACAGTCGCTCGCACAGCTCGCCCTGCAGTGGACGCTGCGTACCCCGGTCGTCGCCTCTGCTCTCATCGGAGCGTCCCGCACGGAGCAGCTCGACGAGAACCTCGCGGCCCTGGACGGCCCCGCCTTCACCGACGAGGAACTCCGCCGCATCGACGAGCTCGCCGGCGCCATCGACGTCAACCTGTGGGCGACCTCGTCGGACCTGTGATCCGCTCATGAGCCTCGCCGCGTCCTCCCGGTCCGTGCACGTGCGCGCGCCGGGGAAGATCAACGTCTACCTCGGGGTCGGCGGACGCCATGACGACGGCTATCACGCCCTCGCAACGGTCTTCCAGGCGGTGTCGCTCTACGAGGACGTGATCGCCAGGGAGGCCGACGACTTCTCCCTCACGGTGTCAGGCGTGGAGGACGACGGCTCGGTTCCGCTCGACGACCGGAACCTCGCGATGCGCGCGGCCAAGCTGCTGGCCATGGCGACCGATCATCCGGGCGGGGTGGCGCTGCGGATCCGCAAGAGCGTCCCCGTCGCGGGCGGCATGGGCGGCGGTTCCGCGGACGCGGCAGCCGCGCTGGTCGCGTGCGATGCCCTCTGGGGCACGGGACTCTCGGCTGCACGGCTGCACGATCTGGCCGCGCGGCTCGGCGCCGACGTGCCGTTCGCGCTGCACGGCGGCACCGCCGTCGGCACCGGCCGCGGCGATCAGCTGAATCCGGCCCTCGCCCGCGGCCGCTTCGATTGGCTGCTGGTGACCAGCGACGAGGGACTGTCCACCCCCGCCGTGTACACCCGGCTCGATGAGCTGCGCGAGGAGGAGGGCGCGCTCGCCGACGACCCGCCGCTCTCGCTCGACGTGCCGATCCCGGTGCTGCAGGCGCTGCGGACCGGAGATGCCTGGCAGCTCGCGGACGCGCTCCACAATGACCTCCAGGCGGCCGCCCTGGACCTGCGACCGGATCTGGCCCACACCATCGAACGCGGGGTCGCGGCCGGTGCGCTGCACGGCCTCGTCTCGGGATCAGGGCCGACCGTGGCGCTGCTCTGCGCGGATCCCGAGTCCGCGCAGGCGGTGCAGACGGCTCTCCGCGAAGGCGGCCTCGATCCACTGCACGTGCACGGCGCCGTGCCCGGAGCCCGCATCATCGGCTGAGCCCGCGCGCGTTCACGCGCGGGTCCCGTCCTGCGCGCGGCCCCGCTCACTCCGCCTGCAGGAGTGCACTCACGCGATACGGGATGACCTCACGGAGGAACAGGCTCGTCGACGTGCGCAGGATGCCGGGGCACAGGCGCACGACTTCGGCCACGCGGTAGAGGTCGTCGGGGCTGGTCGCGACGACGCGCAGGAGCAGGTCGGTGTCCCCGGCGGGGGCGAAGCACTCCAGCACCTCGGGGATGCGGCTGAGCGCCTCGATGGCGGCGGTGATCTGATGCTGGTCCAACTCCACGAGGATCGATGCCGCCACGCCGCGGCCGAGTGCCGCGGGGAGGACACGGGCGCTGTGCGGGCGCAGTCGGCCGCTCGACTCCAGACGTTCGAGGCGCGCATGCACGGTCCCGCGGGCAAGACCCAAATCCTGAGCGATGAGGGCGACCGGACGTCGCGGGTCGGTGTCGAGCACGGCGAGGATACGGCGATCGGTCGCGTCGAGCAGAGTGGCCATATCGTTCACCGTCATCGTCCCCACCCGTGGTGGATTGGTCAGATCGATCAACCAGAGTTCCGGCTCTGGTCTGATCGATCGTCGTCTGTTCAACTGATTGTCACATACGCAGGGTGTCGGTCACGAGCGGACGCCTGCGGCGTTCCCCCATCGGTCACGAGTCGTCGGGAGGGACGAACAGCGGCGGAGCCACGAGCTCCCCGGCCGCCCGCCCTGGTCCGTGCCGGGGCGGGCGGAGAGGCCCCGCCGTCGGGCTCAGGACTCCGGGGCGAGCAGGCGCAGCTGCACCATCGCCGAGAAACGCGCGTCCGGGTCGGACAGATCGATCCCGCCGATCTCCGCGAGCCGGCGCAGCCGATAGCGGAACGTGTTCGGATGCGTGTAGACGCGGGCTGAGGCCACGGCGACGTCGCCGAAGGCGTCGAGCCAGGCCCGCAGGGTCTCGACCAGGTGCGTCCCTCGTTCGCGGTCCTGCGCGAGCAGCTTCGCGACCGGACCGGTGGGCTGGTCACCGCGCGCGCGGACGAGGTCGCCGAGCTCGACGAGGAGGGCCTCCATCTGCACGGCCGTGAACAGGGCCACCGGCTCCGCAGAGGAGGCGTGCCGCCCCACCCGCAGCGCCCGGTCGGCGTTGGCCCGGGAGGCGGGGATCCCGGAGGCGTCGGGGGCCACGGTCCCCACGCCGATGCGGATGTCCTCGGCGGCGCCGAGGCGGCCGAGGAAGTCGGTGGCCACGCGGGCGGCTCTGGCGTCCGCATCGCCCGCGCCCTCCGCGGTCCCCGTCTCCGGCCGCAGGGCGACGACCGCGTACACGACATCGCCGATGAGCGCCACGGCGGAGCGGAGGTACACGGCGCCGAGATGCACGGCGAACGCGTCGGCGACCCTGTGGCGCTCGGCGATGCGGCGGGCTCCGGCGGACGGATCGTCGTCCGGCTGCTCGACCGCGGACAACGCGAGCACGACGCAGCGGTGGTCGTCGAGTCGCAGCCGCGACACGGCGTCGGCCGCCCCGGGGCCGCCCTCCAGGATCGTGGCGAGGAGGTCGGCACGCAGCCGCCGCTCGACGTCGGCGCCCGCTCGGAGCCGCAGCATGTGCAAGGCGACGAGGCCGGCGGAGTCCTTCAGCGCGCGAACGCGGTCGGGCGCCAGAGGCTCCTGCACCGCCGCCCAGATGGAGCCGAGGATCTCGTCACCGGCGCGGACGGCCAGCGCGACCCGCGGGTAGGACGGGAGCCCCTCGGTGTTGTGGACGGGCCCGACGTGGATGGGATCCTCGCTGCGGTACAGCGCCTGGAAGACGCCCCGCTCCTCGAGCTGGCGGGCGAAGCGCTCGGGGACCTGACGCCCGAGGACCGTCTCGATCCGGGCCGGGTCCGCTTCGTCCTGTCGCCCCGAGAACGCGACGACGCGAGAGCTCCGGTCCTCGATCGTGACGGGGGCGTTGAGCAGCGTCGCGATGGCGTTGGCGAGAGCGAACAGATCGCCGGACGGCATGCCGCCGAGCGTCGTGGCCGCCTGGTCGCCGACATCCCCTTCCGCGATGAGCGACCTCAGCATCGCGGCGAGCTGCGCCCATGAAGCGCCGCGGGTGAGGGCGAGCACGGGGACGCCGGTCGCGGTCGCGGCTTCGCGGAGCACGGGCTCGGTCCGGACCGGGGCGCGGAGGACGAGGGCGGCCGCCCCCTGCTGCCCCAGCGTGTCCAGCAGCGTCGCCACCTCCTCGGGCTCGCTGAGGCCGACCCCGAGCACGAGGGCTCCGCGCAGCGGCATCGCGTCGTCGAGGACGTCGTGGATGACGACGGTCTCGATCACGACGTCGTCGTCGACGGCACCGCCGACGACCTCGAGCAGGGTGGTGCCGAGGTCTTCGATCACGCGGCCGAGGCTGGCGCGCGGACGTGTCGTCACGGACATGAGCACGAGGCCCAGGCTAGGGGCCGGGCAACGGCCACGGATCTGTGGGGCACGACGAAAGAGTAGCGATTCTTCGTCGCCCCGAACAGACCCGGAGGCGTCGCCTCGTCCGCTAGAAGGTGATCCACTCCGTGCGCACGGTGACGTCATCGAGGGCGTCCTGGTGCGGGGTCACGCCGATCCCGGGCCCCGTGGGCACCGTGAGCGTGCCGTCCTCGACGACGAACGGGTCGGTGATGTCGCGAGAGTAGTAGCGGCCGGAGCCCGACGTGTCCCCGGGGAGGGTGAAGCCCGGCAGCGCCGCGAGAGCCACGTTCGCCGCTCGTCCGATGCCCGTCTCGAGCATGCCGCCGCACCACACCGGGATGTCGTTGGCCGCGCAGACGTCATGGATGCGGCGGGCCTCGAGGTAGCCCCCGACCCGTCCCGGCTTGATGTTGACGATCGAGCAGGCTCCGAGCGCGATGGCGTCGGCCGCGGCCCGCGCGGACACGATGGACTCGTCGAGACAGATCGGCGTGGTCATGCTCTTCGCCAACTGGGCGTGGCCGAGCAGGTCCTCCTCGTCCAGGGGCTGTTCGATGAGGAGCAGGTCGAAGGGGTCGAGCCGCGCGAGATGGCGGGCGTCGCCGCGGTGGTACGCGGTGTTCGCGTCGACCTGCAGCAGCACGTCGTCGCCGAAGCGCTCGCGTACCGCACGCACGGGCTCGATGTCCCAGCCCGGTTCGATCTTCAGCTTGATGCGCACGTACCCCTCGTCGAGGTACCCGGCGACCGCGTCGAGCAGTTCCGGGATCGAGTCCATGATGCCGACCGAGACCCCGCAGTCGACACGGTCGCGGACGGCGCCGAGCTCGCGCGACAACGGCACTCCCGTCGCGCGCAGCTCGGCATCGAGCACAGCCAGCTCCACCGCGGCCTTCGACATGCGGTGGCCCTTGAACGGTGCGAGTGCCGGGGCGACGCCGGCCGCATCGAGGTCGCGCACTCCGGCCAGGGCGGGGAGGAGGAAGCGGGTGATGACGTCGACGCTCGCCTCGACGTACTCCGAGGAGTAGAGCGGGTCGTTCATCGCCACGCCCTCGCCCCAGCCCTCCGCCTCGTCGGACACGGCGCGCACGAGCAGCGCCTCCCGCACGGTCTGGACGCCGAACGACGTGCGGAACGGCGACACCAGCGGCATCTCGATCACGCGCAGCTCGAATCCGGTGAGCTTCATCCCTGTTCTCCTCTGTCGATGGTGTAGGCCCCCGATCGGTCGAACGAGAGCACGCGTCCCCGGGCGTCGAGCAGATCGCCGAGCGTGGCACGCAGGGCGAGCCGCCACCGCGTCGCACGATCAGGGTCACGGAGCCGGAGCGCCTCGATGTCGCGGGGGAGGGCGACGCGGACCAGACGGGCGTCGGTGGGGGTGAGCAGCGGGGCGAGGTCGTCGCCGACGGACAGCAGCGGCACCGCGTCCGCCGCAGACGGATCCGGCGCCCCGGGGGCACCCCCGGCCGCGGCCACCACCCGCGGATCGTGCAGGTACCAGGTGACGAGCATGCGATCCGTGTCGTCCGCACCGTTGAGCGCGTCCGCCATGTGCCCGTAGAAGTTGCGATGGTACGAGGTGGGCTCGGCCGCGAGCTTCACGAGGTTGAAGTGCGCGTTGCGGCTGATGAGAGGGTCGAAAGTCCAGGAGATCTCCTCGAGCCCCTCGGACAGCGCCCAGGCGCGCTGGTGCACCTTGAGCGCGAAACCCACGCTGCGTCCCCGCATCCGTCCGGACACCCCGGCGATGTGGCTGTGCAGGGCGCGCCGACCGGGCGAGGCGAAGAACCCGAAGCAGGCGCCGACGAGTTCGTGCCCGTCGAACGCGCCGCCGACGTAGCTTCCGGCCTTCGACAGCGCGCGCAGCGTCTCGACGTTGACGGGGGAGGCTTCGCCCTGCTTCGTCCAGATGCTCTGGAAGAGCTCAGAGACGCGGGTGAAGTCCTCGACGTCGTCGAGGAGCCGGATCGAGACTCCCGCCGCGCTCGCGGCGGCAGAGGCACTCGCGGCGGCAGCGGCGATCGCGCCCGTGCCGGTGTCGGTCTCCGCCATGGTCATCGCCCTTCCCCCGGTGTCGACGCCTCGGACCGCTGCTCCTGCAGCAGCCGTTCCAGGAGCAGGAGCCGCTCCGGGATCAGCGCGACGATCACGTGCTCGTCGTCGGCGTGCGCCCCGCCGCCCACGGCGCCGAGCCCGTCGAGCGTCGGGACGCCGATGCCGGCGGTGAAGTTGCCGTCCGAGGCTCCGCCGACCGCCACACCGTCGAACGGCGTCAGCCCGGCGCTCGCCGCGATGGCGGATGCGCGCGCGAACAGCTCGGCGGAGAGCGCCGCCTCCAGCGGCGGGCGGTTCGGGCCGCCCTCGATCCGCACGGTCGCGCCGGCCAGCCGCGGCGTCAGCGCACGCAGCGCGGCGTCCACGCGCTCCTGCTCGGCGACGGTCCAGGCGCGGACGTCCACCGCGAACTCCGCCGTGGCGGGCACGGTGTTCGTCGTGGTCCCCGCTGCCAACAGTGTCGGCGTCACGCTCGTGCCCCGCGCGGGGTCACCGAGCGCTGCGGCCGCGAGGAGCAGATGCGCCGCCGCGATCCCGGCGTTGACGCCGCGTTCCGGCTCCAGCCCCGCATGCGCCGCTCGTCCCGTGACGTGCACCCGGTACAGGGAGACGCCCTTGCGCGCGGTCTTCAGATGGCCGCCCTCCGCGGCGGCCTCCAGCACGAAGGCCGCGCGGCATCCGCGCGCCTCGTCCTCGATGAGCTGCCGGGAACTCGGCGATCCGAGCTCTTCGTCGCCCGTGAGCAGGATGGTCACCCCGGAGCGGTCGTCCAGCGCCGCCACCGCGTGCAGCGCCATCACGACGCCGGTCTTCATGTCGAAGCACCCCGGTCCGCGCAGCACGCCGTCGGCGATCCCGGACGGCAACCGATCGCGGGAGCCGAGCGGCCAGACCGTGTCGTGGTGTCCGAGCACCAGGACCGCGGCCGGTCCCCGGCCGAAGCGCCACCGCAGGTGCGTGCGCCCGTCGATCACGATCCGCTCGGGTGCGACCCCCAGGAGCCGTTCGCCGAGCGCGGCCACGACGTCGGCGCTCCGGGCCACCGCGGCGCGGTCGTCCGACGGCGACTCGCATGCGAGCAGGGTGTCGATGTCGGCCAGGACCACCGCGAGGTCGGCGGCCGCCTGCACCGGCATCACGAGACCTTCGGTGCGGCACGGACGCCGTGGTGCAGGTACTGTTCGCCGGTGGGCAGCGAGTAGAAGACGACGGGATGCCACGCCTGCTCGCCCTCCGCGCGCATCACGAACTCGTTCCGGCGCACGGGCACGAGGGCGTGCTCCTCCACCGGATCGGGCAGCAGCGCGGCCAGCGGGCCGTTCAGCGTGGTGCGCATGCGCAGCCCCTCCTCGTCGCGGAAGATCTCGGTGCGGACGCCGGAGCGGTCGTAGACGCCCTCGAAGGCGGAGAAGTCGTCGACGTACGGTTCCGCGGGCGGGGTGAGACCGGTGGGCAGGTGGAGGTCGGCGAGCTCGGCGAAGATCTCGTCGAAGATCTCGTCGTACAGGTCGCGGGTGTTGCCGCCGTTGGTCAGCAGCGTGACCGCGATCTGCTCGTCCAGGAGGATCCGCAGGAACGACGACTGCCCGATGGTGTTGCCGTCGTGGCCGATGAGCTTGCGCCCGTCCCAGTCGAAGAGGATCCAGCCGAGGCCCCAGCTGTCGCCGAGGGAGTAGGGGTCGGGGACATCGACCTCGTGCTGCTGCATCCGGCGCACGCTCTCCTCGGACAGCACCCGCGTGCCGTCGGCGGCGAGACCGTTCTCCAGGTGCATGCGGGCGAAGGCGAGCACGTCGGCGGTGGTGGAGTTGATCAACCCGGCCGGACCCATCGACCGCGGCAGCATCCACGCCGGAGCGAGCACGGGGCCGTCGTCGCCGATCTCGGTGTGCCCGGTGGCGGTGCGGAACATGACCGCCTCCTCCGGCAGCGTGCAGGAGTGGGTGAGGCCGAGGGGCTCGTAGAGCAGGTCGCGCATGGCCTGGTCCCACGTCGTGCCGGTGATCTTCTCGATCACGCGTCCGGCGAGGACGAAGCCCGCGTTGCAATACGACATCGTGGCGCCGAGGGGGTGGTTCTGCGCGACGCCGTCCAGATGCGCGACGTACTTCTCCAGGGTGTCGTCGCCGCGGCCGGTGTCGGTGAACACGTCGCCGTCGATGCCGCTGGTGTGGCTGAGAAGGTGCCGCATGGTGACCGTCCGGGTGACCTCCGGGTCGGAGGAGGCGAATTCCGGCACGTACTCCACGACCGGGGTGTCGAGATCGAGTCGGCCCTCGTCGACGAGCCGCATCAGGGCGGACGCCGTCCACACCTTCCCCATCGAGCCGATCTGGAAGAGCGAGTCGTCGGTGGTCTCGATGCCCGTGCGCACGTTCAGGATGCCGTGGTGGGCGTAGACGGGCTCCTCGCCCAGCCGGAGGATGCCGAGGGTGGCGCCGGGGACCTTGTGCGCGGCGGCCAGCGTGCTCAGCCGCTGCTGCCAGTGCCGGGCGTCAAGCCGCGGACGGATGGGCTTCCCCGCCGCAGGGGCGTACTGCTCGACCCAGTCGACGACCCGCTGCGAGTAGTCGGCCCGATGGGAGGGCGGCCCGGACAGGAGGAACAGGTGGGATCCCCCGGGGTACAGCACCAGCCGCGTCGGGACGCCGCGTTCGCGGAGCGCCGTGAACCACTGCTCGGCCTGACCCACAGGGCAGCGGTCGTCGGCGGCACCCTGCAGGATCAGCGTGGGTGTCTGCACCCGGTCCACGTGGGTGTAGGGCGACTGCGCGGCGATCTTCTCGCGGTCGCGCCAGGGCAGGCCGCCGTTCTCCTTGGCGGAGAGATGGTGTCCGAAGTCCGACGTGCCGCCCATCGACAGCAGATCGGTGACGACGCCGCCGGCGACGGCCGCCGCGAAGCGGTCGTCGCGCGAGGTGAGGAAGCAGGTCATGAACCCGCCGTAGCTGTAGCCGGTCACGGCAAGGCGCGCCGGGTCGGCCAGGCCTTCCGCGACGAGCTGGTCGATCGGCTCCAGGAAGTCCTTCGCGTCTTCGACGCCCCAGCCGCCGGAGACCGCCGAGAAGAACGCGTCGCCGTAACCGTCGCTGCCGCGGGGATTGATCGTGAGGATCGCCCAGCCGCGCTGCGCGAGGATCTGATGGTACGGGTGGATGAGGTCGGCGGCCCCGTTCCAGGCGTTGTGCGGGCCGCCGTGGACGTCGAGGAGCAGCGGCAGCGGACCCTCGGTCGCAGGGTCGCGGCGCAGCCAGCCGGTGACCACGGTACCGTCCGAGATCGTGAACCGGCGCTCCTCCGCCGGAAGGAGGTCGAGGTCGGGGACGCCGTACTCCGCGCGCACGGTGGTCGTGCCGTCGGAGAGGTCGAGCAGGGCGACGTCGCCGAAGGAGTCGGGGGTGGCGAGCACCACCGCCGCCGCCGTGCCGGCGACGGACAGCCCGGAGACGTTCGCGGTCCCGGCGAGCAGCGGCTCCGGCTCTCCGCCCTCGGGGGAGACGGCGTACACGTGCGAGGAGCCGTTGTCGCGGAGGCAGAAGACGAGGCGCCCATCCGCCGCGAACTGCGGCATGCCTCCGGGGTAGCCGGGGCCGCCGGGCATGACGTTGCGGTCCGCCGACGCGGTGAGGTTCCGCGGCGCACCGTCGCCGTCCGCAGGGAAGAGCAGGAGGTCGGCGTTGCCGATCTCGGTGTCCAGCCGGCCCGCCGCGACCACGTGTCGTCCGTCGGGCGTCCAGCCGACCGCGGTGGCCTGCACGCCGGCGGCGCTGATGCGCACGGGGGCCCGGTTCGGATCGGTGGCGGACGTGACGAAGACCGGGATGCGCATCGTGAGGTCGGCGTCCTCCTCGTCCGCAGTCGAGAAGGCGAGGAGCGTGCCGTCCGGCGACCAGAAGGGGTCGGAGGCGTGCGAGCGGCCCCGGGTGACGACCCTGACGGCGCCCGATTCGACGTCGACGACGTGGAGCTGCTGCACGAGCGTCCCCAGCACGCCGGCCCCGTCGGCCTTGTAGCCGAGCCGGTCGGTCGCGGAGGGGGCGGAGCGGCGGGCGAGCAGGGCGTCGCGGTCGTCGCCGGGCAGCGCTGCGGTGTCGACGGGGGCGGTGAAGGCGACGCGGGTGCCGTCAGGACTCCATGTCGGGGCTCCGGCACCCAGCGGCAGGGTCGTGAGGGCCCGGGCCTCGCCGCCCGCGGCGGGCAGGAGCCAGACCTGCGCCGGGCCGTCCTCGGCGCGGAGGAAGGCGAGCTGCGTGCCGTCCGGGCTCCAGACCGGGGTCGAATCGGCCGTGCCGCGGGTGAGCGGGACCGGGGTGCCACCGGTGGCGGCGACCTGCCAGAGCGCGCGGGTCTCGCGGTCGGCCTCGCGGTCGATGCCGCGCAGCGCATACACGATGCGGCTGGCGTCGGGGGAGAGCGCCGGCTGCTCCGGGGTGGGGAGGGCCAGCAGGTCGTCGACGGTGACGCGGGTCATGAGGACTCCAATCCGATGGTCAGTTCAGCGTGTCGGCTGCGGTCGCCGGCGGTGTTGTGGCGGTGACCGAAAGCAGGACCGCGCTTTGGGGCGGCGGCACAGATCCGGCGAAATGGCAGGCGGCTCCGACCGGTCCGGTGGGGCGCATCGGCTCGGAGAGCACGCAGATCTGCCGGTCGGGCCGGGCGACGGGACCGATGGGGCACCGCGGGTGGAAGCGGCAGCCGGAGGGCGGCGCGTGCGGGTCGGCGGGTTCCACGGCGACCGGAGCGACCGGGTCGACCGCCAGCAGGTCGCCGTGGCGGGTGGGTGCCGCCTGCAGGAGCTCCCGCGTGTAGGGATGCTGCGGATCTGCGAGCACCCGCGCGGTGGGGCCGACCTCGACGATCCGCCCGAGGTACATGACCGCGATGTGGTCGCTGAGGTAGCGGACGACGGAGAGGTTGTGCGAGATGAAGAGCATCGTCAGATCGAGCTCGGCCCGCAGCTCCCGGACGAGGTTGAGCACGGAGCCCTGCACGGAGACGTCGAGAGCCGAGGTGATCTCGTCGGCGATGACGACCTCGGGGCGGGCCGCCAGAGCCCTGGCGAGCGCGATCCGCTGCCGCTGCCCGCCGGAGAGGGCGGCGGGGAGGGCCTCGGCCCGGTCGGCGTCGAGGCTCACGAGGTCGAGCAGGCGGGCGACCTCGGCGCGGCGGGCTCGGCCCCCGCGCAGGTCGCGGGGGAGCGCTTCGGCGATCGACTCGCCGATGGTCATCCGCGGGTCGAGCGAGGAGAACGGGTCCTGGAACACCATCTGGATGGGGCGACGGCGACGGAAGGAGCGCACGTCCGCGCCGTCGAGCGTGATGGCGCCCTCGCTGATCGGGGCGAGGCCGATGGCGGCGCGCGCGAGGGTCGACTTGCCCGAGCCCGATTCGCCGACCAGGCCCACGACGGAACCGGAGGGCACGGTCAGCGTCGCATCGTCCACGGCCGTCAGCCCGGACCGGTGCGATCCGTACCGCACGCTCACGTGCTCGAAGCGCAGTGCGCTCATCGGACGGCCTCCTCTTCACGGACCGGCGCGGGCGTCGCCGTCACGGGGTGCCAGCAGGCCACGCGGCGCCCGGCGTCGTCGGCGACGAGCGCTGGGTCCTTCTCGCGGCAGACGGCGGTCGCGAGCGGGCAGCGGTCGGCGTAGGCGCAGCCGACGGGGAAGGCGCCCGGCGCCGGTGGGCGTCCGGGGATCGTCCGCAGCGGCAGGGACCGGTCGGTGTCGAGCTCGGGGACGACCTCCAGCAGCGCACGCGTGTACGGGTGCCGTGCGGCGCTGTGCAGGTCGGCGGCGGGGAGGTCCTCCACGATGCGGCCGGCATACATCACGAGCACGCGGTCGCAGGTCTGGGAGACGACGGCGATGTCGTGGCTGATGAGGAGGATGGCCGCGTCGGTGTCCCGGCGCACGCGGTCGAGCAGCTGCAGCACCTGCCGCTGCACGGTGACGTCGAGGGCTGTCGTCGGCTCGTCGGCGATGATGAGCTTGGGGTGGTTCATCAGCCCCATCGCGATCATGGCGCGCTGCCGCATCCCGCCGGAGAACTCATGCGGGTACTGGTGGGCGCGGCGGGCCGCAGCAGGCACCCGTACGGACTGCAGGCGCTCGACCGCGCGCTCCCTGGCGGCCCGGCGGGTGATGTCCTGGTGCTCGGACGCGGCTTCGGCGAGCTGCGCGCCGATCCGGCGGGTCGGGTTGAACGACGTCATCGGATCCTGGAACACCATCGCCAGCGAGGTCCCCAGCAACGGTCGCAGCGCCCGTTCCGACGTGGTGAGCACCGGGACGCCGCAGAAGTCGAGGCGGGCGGCGGACACGTGTCCCGGCTGTTCGATGAGCCGAGCCGCAGCGAGCGCCGTGAGGCTCTTCCCCGAGCCGGACTCTCCGACCACGCCGATCGCCTCACCCCGGCCGACGGTGAAGGACACCCCGCGGACGGGCGTGACCCAGCCGGCAGGCGTGGGGAAGGAGACGCGCAGGTCGTCGACGAGGAGCACCACGTCGTCGCCGTCGACCTGCGCGGGCACGGTGCCGGCGTCGCCCGGGGCGGGCTGCGCGACGGCGGGAAGCCGGTGGCGGCGGCGTCCGGAGCGTCCGCCCAGCGCCGCGGCGGCGGTCTCGCCCAGGAGATTGAAGGCGAGTCCGGCGATGATCACGGCCACGGCGGGACCGAGCGCCGCCGCGGGGTTGAGGTAGATGCGGTTCAGGCCCTCGCCGAGCAGGCGGCCCCAGTCGTACTCCGGTACCTGCACGCCGAGCCCGAGGAAGGACAGACCGGCGAACGCGAGCAGCGCGGACCCCGCGGCCACGGTCGCATTGACGATGAGCGGTTCGCCGATGTTCGGCAGGATGTGCCGGAACAGGATGCGGAATCGGGAGACGCCGGCGACCTGGGCCGCCGCGATGAAGTCACGTCCGGCGATCGCCGCGGACAGGGTCTGGGTCAGACGCGCGAACTGCGGTGCCATGGCCAGTCCGATCGCGAGCACGGATCCGGTGGTGCCGACGCCGAAGATCACGGCGAAGAAGAGCGCGAGCAGGAGCCCGGGGAAGGCGACGGCGATGTTCACGAAACCGGCGATCGGGCGTCCGGCCCACCGCGGGAGGACCGAGGGGGCCATGCCGAGCAGCGATCCCGCGATCACGCCGATGAGGACGGCGATGACGGCGAGGACCACGGAGAGGCGGGTGGCCACCAGCACCCGCGCCAGCACGTCGCGACCGAGAGTGTCGGTGCCCAGCAGATGGGCGGCGCTGGGGCCCTGGGTGACGGCGGTCGGGTCGACCTGCTCGGCCTGCGGGCCCCAGATGACAGGCCCGAGGATCGCGGTGAGCGCGACGAGGACCATGAGGACGAGCGCGGTGGCCCCGAGCGGGGACCGGACGATCGCCGACCAGGCGTTGCGGGTGGGCGCCATCATGCCTCCCTGATGGTGGAGCGCGGATCGAGGAGGGCGAGGACCACGTCGATGACGAGGTTCACCAGGAGCACGCCGATGCCGTAGACGAGCACGATCCCCTGCACGACCGAGTAGTCCTTGGTGAGGATGGACTGCACGATCATGGTGCCGAGCCCCGGCCAGGCGAAGACGTTCTCCACGAGGACGGTGCCGGCGACCATGCCCGTCAGCAGCAGGCCGGTGAGGGTGAGGGTGGCGGTCATGGCGTTGGGGACCGCGTGCCGGGAGTAGATGCGGCGCGGGGCGAGCCGCTTGGCGCGGGCGGTGCGGATGAAGTCCTGCCCGAGCACCGAGAGCACCTCGACCCGGATGATGCGGGAGAACACGGCGATCGGCCCGATCGCGAGGGCCAGCACCGGGAGCACGAGGGCGAACGGTGCGGTGTTGCCGGCGACCGGGAACCACCCGAGGGAGACGGCGAAGACGTAGACGAGGCCGACCGCGAGCAGGAACTCGGGGATCGCGGCGAGGATCACCGTGACCGTGGCGAAACCCAGCTCCAGGCCACGGCGCCGGCCGCCGCGGGTGGCCACGGCCATCGTGACCCCGAGCGGCACCGAGATCAGCAGCACCAGGACCACCGCGAGGAGCGCGAGCTGGAGCGTGGCGGGGAGCCGGGTCGCGATGAGCTCGGAGACCGGCTGGCTCGTGATCATCGAGGTGCCCATATCGCCCGTGAACAGTCCGCCGATGTAACGGACGTACTGCACGAGCAGCGGCTGGTCGAGACCGAGGGCCGCCCGGCGGGACTCGACGAGCTCGGCCGGGGCGTTCATCCCCAACGCCGCCCGCACCGGGTCGCCGGGGACGAGATGGATCATCAGGAAGGCCGCCGTGACCAGCACCCACACCGCGAGGACGAACTGCCCTCCGCGCCGGACCAGGAAGGACACCCACGGGTTGTCCGACCGGGCGGATCTGATCAGGATCGCCTGCGTGGCGGTGGTGCTGGCCATCGGCTGCCTCCGTTACTCGAACATCCGGATCGACGTCGGGTCGATGCCGTCGCCCTCGGTGAACTCCGCCTTGTGGGCGAAGGTCGAGCGCAGGATGTTCGCATAGGGCACCACGCTGGTCGTCTCGAAGAGGGCGACCTCGGCCGCGCTCCAGTCGTCGCAGCCGTCGGTGCCGGCCTTCTCCGACGCGGCGGTGACCGCGGCGGTGTAGTCGGGGTTGTCGATGCCGGCGAAGTTCGTGCCGTTCGGCGGGGTGGGCCCGGAGTAGAACGGCACGAGCATGCTCGGCAGGGACACCGTCAGCGGGGCGGCGGAGATGTCCCAGTCGCCCGTCGAGAACAGCACCTCGCTCAGCGTGGGCGAGTCGACCGCGGTGACGGAGATGTCGACTCCGAGGTCCTTCCAGGCGGACTGGGCGAGCTCCGCCGCCGCGTTGCCGGCGTCGCCCAACTGCGCGGAGTAGATCATCTTCAGCGTGAGCGGCTCACCGTCCTTGGCGCGGACGCCATCGGAGCCGGCGGTCCACCCTGCCTCGTCCAGAGCCGCGGCCGCGGCGTCGACGTCCGTCTCCGGCAGGTGCCCGGAGACGGTGTCGGCGCGGCACGGGTTGGGCGAGACCGTGACGAGCCCGGTCGGCACGGTGGCCTTGCCGCTGCCGATGACCTGCCGCAGCTGCTCCAGATCGACGGCCTGCATGAGCGCCTCGCGGACGGCCGGGTCGGCGGTCGGTCGGCCGTCGGCCTGGTTGAACGTGAAGGAGCCGCCGGGCGTCTGGACATCGGTGTGGAAGAGTCCGGCCTCCTCCATGCGCGTGCTGTCCGGGCCGATCACCAGGGCCGCGTTGACCTCTCCGGAGAGGAGGAGGTTGGCGGCGGTCGTCTCGTTCGGGATCACCCGGAAGACCACGGTGTCCGGCAGGCCCTTCTGCTCCGGATCCCAGTCTCCGGGGCCCCAGGTGAAGTCGTCGCGACGCGTGAGCGTGTACTGGCTGTTGGGGACGATCTCCGTCATCGTGAACATGCCGGTCGCGCCTTCGCCCTTGGCCAGCGCATCCGGGTCGTCGATCACGGTGCCGCACACGATCGAGATGCTGCCCACGTTCTCCAGAAGGAACGAGTCGGGGCGGCCGCTGGTGACGGTGACCGTGCCGGCGGCGTCGTCTCCGACGGCCGAGGTGCCGGGCTGCACCTGGAGGCCGATGAGGGGAGAGCCGTTCGCGGGGTCGCCGATGTGGGTGATGTTCGCGGCCACGTCGGTCGCGGTGAGCGGCGTGCCGTCCTCGCAGGTGACGCCGTCGCGCAGGGTGAAGGTCGCCGTGGTGGTGTCGGACTCCCAGTCCTCGGCGAGACCCGACACGATGCTGCCGTCCTCGAGGACCTCCACGAGACGGGCGTAAAGGAAGCGGTCGACGGAGCGGGCGACGGACATCACGGTCACGAACGGATCCAGGCTTCCGGGATCGGTCGAGATCACCGAGGTGAACGTCTTGCCGTCGGCGAGGACGCCCTCCCCGGCGTCGCCGCCGGGAGCGGCGCCGCCGGCGCACGATGTCAGGGCGAGCGCCGTGGCGCCGAGCAGGGCGAGCAGCGGGGTACGGGAACGCATCAGGAGCCTCCAGCGGTGTTCGGGCGGTGCGGGTCGGGTCGTGCGGATCGGTGGTGCGAGGGGGTGGTGCGGTTCAGGAGTCGTGGCTCCGGCTCGGTGTCGCCGCGCGCAGGTGCTCGACGGCGGCGTACGCGGCGGCGCCGATGGACGCGTCGACGCGCGGCTGCCGATCGGCGAGCGAGGCCGCGCGGGTGAAGACGGCGACGGCGTACTGCCGACCGTCCGGGTAGGTCACCACCCCGGCCTCGTTGCGCCAGGTGGGCAGCGTCCCCGTCTTCGCTGCGATCTGCACGCCGGAGGGGAAGGCGGACGAGAGTCGGTGCGGCCAGATCTGTCTGGCCATGATGTCGCGCGCCTGCCGGCAGGCCGCCGCGGGGGCGGCGCGGTCGCTCCACAGGGAGTCGAGCAGCATCGTGACCTCGCGGGGGGTCGAGCGCGTGGTCCGCTGCGGATCGAGCGCGTCGAGGGCGAGCACCTGGTCCGCCGACGCACCGCTCAGCAGAGCGTCCAGGTCGCTGTCCGGGGTGCCGCCGAGACCGGAGACGACGGAGGCGAACAGGTCCTCGCAGCAGCCGATGAGGTGCGTGCGGTGCAGGCCGAGATCGGTGATCACCCTGTCCACAGCCGCGGCGCCGAGGCGGTGGTAGAGGACGTCGGTGGCGGCGTTGTCGCTCATCGACATCATGTTCAGAGCGAGGTCGCGCCAGCTCACCTCGGTGTCGTCGGCGAATCCGGCCGTGCCGACACCGCCGATGCGGTAGCGGGCCGTGACGGTGGTGCGCTCCCGCCCGTCGAGCTCGCCCGCCTCGACCGCACGGACGAACGCCGTCAGCACGAGGATCTTGAACACCGATGCGAGCACGACCGGCTCGTCGGCGCCGATCGCGACCTCCGGTCCGCCGTCGACGCCGATCTCCCGCGCGTGCAGGAAGCCGACGGCGCCGGCATCGGCGAAGATCTCCGAGATGCCGGGAGCTGTCGTCGCCGCGGTCGTCATGCGTCCACCCGGCGGTCGGCCCGGCCCGTGTGCAGGTACAGTGCGCGACCCGTGCCGTCGTCGCCCACGAAGGCGTGCGGCATGCGGATGCCGTTCTGCGCCTCGCGGGGGAGGAGGGTGTCACCCGCCCAGCCGACGAGCTCCACCGGTTCGGGGGCCGGACCCAGCTCCGCGAAGATGCCCTTCATGGTGCGCTCGAGCCACACGCGACCGTCGTCGTCGACGCGTACGGTCGAGTCGGACACCGAGGACGAATAGGTCCCGAGGATCCGGTCGAGGTCGACCTCCACGGGGGAGTGCGGGAGGGAGGGCAGCGCCGGCATGCGCACGCCGGCGAGGGCGGCGAGGACCCGCGAGGTGATCGCGTGGTAGACGTCGACGGCGTGTCCGCCGTTGGTGAGCACGGCGACGGCGACACCCGAGCCCGGCACCATGCGGAGGAATGCGTTCTGGCCGATCGTGCCGCCGTCGTGGCCGATGACGGGCCCGCCTTCCCAGTCGAAGAGCTCCCAGCCGAGGCCCCAGGCGTCGCCCATCAGCCCGAGGTCCGGCAGCTCGACCTGACGTTCCTGCATGGCCTGCACGCTCACCGTCGAGAGCACACGGGTGCCGTCCGCGGCGACGCCGCCGTCCAGATGCATCCGGGCGTACGTCACGAGGTCGCGCGCCGTCATCGCGAGCATCGATCCGGCAGGGGCGTTGGAGCGCACGAGACTCCACACGGGTGCCGGGACAGGTTCGTCGCCGTCCTCGGACGGGAGATGACCGAGTGCGGCGCGGAACATGATCGCCTCCGCCGCGGAGGTGGCGAGATGGGTGAGCCCGAGCGGTGTCGCCAGATGCGTGCGCAACGCCTGGTCGAAGGACGTCCCGCGCAGCACCTCGACGATCCGGCCGAGCACCACGAAGGCGGCGTTGTTGTACGAGAAGCGCTCGCCGGGTGCGAACAGCTGCGGGGCATCCGTGATCGTGGCGAGGTACTTCTCCACGGCGTCGTCGCCCACCCCGGTGTCGTTGAACAGGTCGCCCTCGAATCCGCTCACGTGGCTGAGGAGCTGGCGCGGGGTGATGGCGCTCGCCGCCGCCTCGTCGGCGATCGCGAACGCCGGGACGACGTCGCGCACCGGCGCATCGAGGTCCAGCAGACCCTCGTCGACGAGCTGCATGATGAGCGTCGCCGTCCAGGTCTTGGTGATGGACCCGACCTGGAAGACCGAGTCCTCGTCGGCTTCGACTCCGGTGTTGCGGTTCAGGATGCCGGCGGCGGCGGTGACGACCTCGCCGTCGGACAGGACCGCGACGGATGCCGCGGGGACGTGCGCGTCGGCGAGCAGCGCGGGCAGGTTCTCCCGCACCCAGCTGCCGATTTCGTTCAGTTCGGACACGTGCGCTCCTCTTCGTCGAGTCGGCCGTCGCCACGGAGGGGGGACGGCGATGCGCCGAGACTATTGGCGGGTTCCGGTTCGTCGTTGGTGCCCGGCGACGAGATGTGCGCCGCCCTTGGTGCCGCCGGACGAAGAGCTCAGCGCTCGAGGCGTCAGGCGTCGCCGCGCACGGCACGTCCCGGCAGGGCATCGGGCACGATGTCGCCGTCCCGCACCACCGCCGTGCCGTGCACGAGCAGGTGCCGGACGCCCCGGGATGGGCGGGTCGGGTCGGCGTAGCTGGCGCGATCGGTCACGGCGTCCGGGTCGAGGATCACCAGGTCGGCGTCGGCGCCCACGCCCAGGTGGCCCTTCCGTCGCATCCCGGAGGCGACCTCGTCCAGCACGCGGGCGGGGAGGGTGGAGCAGCGGCGGAAGGCCTCCAGCCAGCTCCACTCCCCGCTTTCCCGCACCATCAGGCGCAGCGACTTGAGGAACGTGCCGGCGGTGCGCGGATGCGTGTGCCCACCGGGCGGGAGTGGCCAGTCCCGCTGCTCGTACACGGAGGAGCCGTCGGGCTGCGTCCACGACACCGGCATGGCGTCGCTCGCGACGATCGCGTCCGGGTAGGCCAGCGCGCGGTGGAGGTGGGCGCGGTCGAAGGGGTCGGCCTCGTCGAGGAAGGTGACGATGCAGGTGGCGCCGGGATCGGAGGCGCGGAGCTCGCGCAGCCGGGTCTCGTCGGCGATCCGCTCGCCCGTCTCCACGAGGAGGAGCGACTGCGGCGTGATGCCGAGGCCGGGGAGCTTCTCCGGCGCGAGGAAGAAAGCCCCGATGGCTGTGCTCCCCGCGCCGTACGGATAGGCCTCGACGGTCACCCGGGAGCCGGCGGCCCGACTGCGGTCGAGGAGCGCGAGCACCCGGTCGACGTGGCGGAGCGAGGTGCTGTTCACGTGGCAGTGGTGCATGGCGGCGCCGGTCTCGGCCGCAGCCCGGACGAGTTCCTCCGACCCGTCGATCGGGGTCCGCGGATCGGCCTCGATCAGTTCGCGGACGTGGGTGAAGGTCGGGGCGTGTGCGGCGGCGGCGATCCGGGCGAGGGCCAGGTACTCGTCCGGGTCGGATCGCGGGGCGTAGCCCATCAGCACGCCGATGCCGAGAGCTCCGGCGGACAGCTCGTCCTCCAGGAGGCGCAGCCAGCGGCGACGCTCGACGGGGGAGGAGGACCGCTGCCACTCGCTGAGGCCGAGTAGGTCCATCGACGCGGTGAAGTCGGCGACGGGCACGCGGCCGAGGTGAGCGAGGGCGCGGGCCTGCGCCCAGGAGGCGGAGAACCCGTAGTTCAGGGGGCGTCCGTCCGCGGCGGCGCGCGCGAAGGCCTCCGCGATCGGCATGAGCCCGGCCTCGAGGTCGAGTGCGGTGGTCACGCCGTCCATCGCCTGGAGCCGCTGACCGGCGATCGAGTGCACGTGGCTGTGCAGGTCGACGAAGCCGGGACCGACGATCGCCCCGTCCGCCTCGATCACGTCGGCACCGACGGGCGCGGCGAGATCCCGCCCGATGGCCCGCACCCGCCCGTCGGCGATCAGCAGGTCGGCGGTCCGGTCCGTCTCGGTCATCGGGTCGATCACGCGCCCGCCGCGTACCAGGGTGTCCACCCCGCCACCCTCGCACCCTCCGCGCGGCGCGTCCCGTGCCGTCGGACGAAACCAGGGCGTGCTTCCGGTGCGCTCCCACGAACTCCGGTGCCCCGTCGAGGTGCACGGGGCATCGTCGGCAGACATAATGAAGTAGTCATGTGACCGTGCACACGCGAGGAGGCTGGATGTCCACCTCCTCCGAGCGTGCCCGCATGCCCAGCATCCGCGACGTCGCCCGCCTCGCCGGCGTCTCCCACCAGACGGTGTCCCGGGTGCTCAACGATCACCCCAGCATCCGCCCGGAGACCAAGGCGAAGGTCCTCGACGCGATCGCCGTCCTCGACTACCGCCCCAACCTCGCCGCCCGCGCGCTCGTGACGAGCAAGTCGAACATGCTCGGCATCCTCTCCGCGACGATCGGCGAGTTCGGACCGACGTCGTCCATCGCCGGCATCGAAGACGCGGCGCGGGAGGAGGGGTACTCCGTCTCCACGCTCAATCTCCCCGCGACCACGCCGGAGGCGATCGGCAACGCCGTGCGCCAGCTCGAGCGCGAGCAGGTCGACGGCATCGTGGTGCTCGCGCCGCAGGTGCGCGTCTTCCATGTCCTGCGCGGCATGAACGTCACGATGCCGTTCGTGACCCTGCAGACGGCCTCGGGATCGGACGGCGTGAGCCTCTCGGCTGACCAGGTGGCGGGGGCGAAGGCGGCCACGGAGCACCTGATCGCTCTGGGCCACAGCGACATCCTCCATCTCGCCGGCCCGCAGGACTGGATCGAGGCCGAGTCCCGGATGCGCGGGTACCTCGATGCGCTCCGCGACGCCGACCTTTCCACGTTCCCACCGATCCGCGGCGACTGGACGGCCGACTTCGGCTACTTCGCCGGCAAGGAACTCTCGCTGCGGCGCGACTTCACGGCGGTGTTCGCGGCGAACGACCTCATGGCGATCGGGCTGCTCCACGGCTTCCGCGACGCCGGGCTGCGCGTGCCGCACGACGTGAGCGTGATCGGCTTCGACGACATCCCGGTCGCGGCGCACGTGGCGCCGACGCTCAGCACGGTGCATCAGGACTTCCCCGAGCTCGGCCGACGCGCCGTGCGCATCCTCCTCGCCGAGATCCGCGGTGAGAAGCCCCCCGCGTTCGGCCCTCTGCAGACCCTTCTGCGGGCGCGCGAATCCGCTGCATCACGGTAGCGACACGAAAACACGCCGCGGACTTGACACCGCTCCCGCGGAAGACGACGATATACCGATGTGAACGGTCACATCGAAGGTGACCGCACGTCGCGAGGAAGATCCGTGAGCACCACAGCAACGTTGCCGACCGTGTCAGGCCCGATCCTGGAGATGCGCCGCATCACCAAGGAGTTCCCGGGAGTCAAGGCGCTCGCCGACGTCTCGATCACCGTCCGCGCCGGTGAGATCCATGCGATCTGCGGCGAGAACGGCGCCGGGAAGTCGACGCTGATGAAGGTCCTCTCGGGGGTGTACCCCTACGGGACCTACGACGGCGAGATCCTCCTGTACGGCCAGGAGCAGCGCTTCAAGGACATCGCTGCCAGCGAGCAGGCCGGCATCGTCATCATCCACCAGGAGCTCGCGCTCATCCCGGAGCTCTCGGTCACCGAGAACATCTTCCTCGGCAACGAGATCCGCCGCTTCGGGCGCATCGACTGGCAGGCGCAGAAGGAGCGCACGATCGAGCTCCTCGCCCGCGTGGGGCTGGATGAGGACCCTGACGTCCCGGTCAAGACGCTCGGCGTCGGCAAGCAGCAGCTCATCGAGATCGCCAAGGCGCTGAACAAGGACGTCAAGCTGCTCATCCTCGACGAGCCGACCGCGGCGCTCAACGAGAACGACTCGCAGCACCTCCTCGACCTGATCCTCGGGCTCAAGGCCAAGGGCATCGCGTCGATCATGATCAGTCACAAGCTCAACGAGATCGAGCAGATCGCCGACGAGATCACGATCATCCGCGATGGCCGTACGGTCGAGACGCTCGACATCTCCCGCGGCGAGATCAACGAGGACCGCATCATCCGCGGCATGGTCGGCCGGTCGCTGGAGAGTCGCTACCCGGATCGCACGCCGGAGATCGGCGAGGTGTTCTTCGAGGTCAAGGACTGGTGGGTCCAGCATCCGACCGTGCCGGAGCGCATGGTCGTGAAGGGGTCGAGCATCAACGTCCGTCGTGGCGAGGTCGTCGGCATCGCCGGGCTCATGGGGGCCGGCCGTACCGAGCTGGCGATGAGCATCTTCGGCCGCTCCTACGGCACGTTCCTCTCCGGCACGATCGTGAAGGACGGACAGGAGATCGAGCTCCCCGACGTCGCCGCCGCCATCAAGCACGGGCTCGCCTACGTGAGCGAGGACCGCAAGGTGCTGGGCCTCAACCTCCTCGACACCATCAAGCGGTCCATCGTCGCGGCGAAGCTCTCCAAGATCGCGCACCACGGCGTCGTCGACTCCCGCGAGGAGTTCTCGGTGTCGGAGCGGTACCGCAAGGCGCTGCGCATCAAGACGCCGTCGGTGGAGGAGGGCGTCGGCAAGCTGTCCGGCGGCAACCAGCAGAAGGTCGTCCTGGCGAAGTGGATGTTCACCGACCCCGACCTGCTGATCCTCGACGAGCCCACCCGCGGCATCGACGTCGGCGCCAAGTACGAGATCTACGCGATCATCAACGAGCTCGCCGCGCAGGGCAAGGGCGTGATCGTCATCTCCAGCGAGCTGCCCGAGCTGCTCGGCATCTCCGACCGCATCTACACCGTGTTCGAAGGCCGGGTCACCGACTGCATCCCGGCCGACCAGGCGACCCCCGAAGACCTCATGCGCAGCATGACCTCCGCGACCCAGAAAGCAACCGCATGACCACCGACTCGACCACCGCGAAGCGCGGCTTCCACTTCAAGGACATCACGAAGATGTTCGGGGGAGGGCAGTCGACCCTCCGTCAGTTCGGCATCCTCGGCAGCCTCGTCGTCATCCTCGTCGTCTTCCAGGTGCTGACGTGGATCTTCAAGGGCACCGGACTGACGCTGTCCTCCGGGAACCTCATCAACGTCGTCAACCAGTACTCGTACATCCTGATCCTGGCGATCGGCATGGTGATGGTCATCATCATGGGGCACATCGACCTCTCGGTCGGATCGGTCGCCGCGTTCACGGGCATCGTCGTGGCGAAGGCCATGCAGGACTGGAACCTCCCCTGGCCGCTGGGCATCCTCCTCGGTCTCGGTGTCGGCGTGCTCGTCGGTGCCTGGCAGGGGTTCTGGGTCGCCTACGTCGGGGTGCCGGCGTTCATCGTGACGCTGGCCGGCATGCTGTTCTTCCGCGGTGCGAACCAGGCGGTGGGTGACTCTCAGTCCGTGCCCGTGCCAGAGGGCTTCAAGATCATCGGTGCCGGCTACCTGCCGGAGATCGCCCTGCCCCTGCCGTTCAACATCCCGACCATGCTGCTGGCGCTCGCCGGTGTCGCATGGATCGTGTTCTGGGAGATCCGCACCCGGCGCATCCAGCGCAAGATGGGCTCCGACATGGCGCCCATCTGGGTGAGCGTGACGAAGGTCGTCCTCATCTCGGCCGTCATCCTCATCGCCGGCTGGCTGTTCGCCACGGGGCGCGAGGGCACGAGCTTCCCGATCTCGGGCGTCATCCTCCTCGCCCTCGTGATCCTCTACTCGTTCATCACGAACAACACCGTCTTCGGCCGCCACATCTACGCGGTCGGCGGCAACCGCCAGGCCGCGCGCCTCTCGGGCGTGAAGGACCGTTGGGTGGACTTCTTCGTGATGATGAACATGTCGGTCCTGGCCTCGCTCGCCGGCATGATCTACGTCGCGAGGGCGACCGCCTCGGGCCCGCAGGACGGCAACGGCTGGGAGCTCGACGCGATCGCCTCCGTCTTCATCGGCGGCGCGGCCGTCTCCGGCGGCATCGGCACGGTGATCGGGTCGATCATCGGTGGTCTGGTGATGGCGTTCCTGAACAACGGCCTCGCGCTGCTCGGCGCCGGTGCTGACGTGGTCTCGATGATCAAGGGCCTCGTGCTGCTGTTCGCCGTCGGCGTCGACGTGTGGAACAAGCAGCAGGGTCGTCCGTCGATCACCGGCTTCCTCACGCGCCGTCTCGGCCGCAAGCAGGACCCGGCCACCGACACGTTCGATCCCACGAAGACCAACTACCCCACCAGTCAGAAGTACGAAGCCCCCGCCGTCGAGGAGACGCGCGGATAGTAAGGGCCACGTCGCGCAACGCAGGCGCGGCGGGACCTGCACACACCAGAGAAAGAGATCACATGAAGAAGATCCTTCTGTCGGCGACAGCGCTTGTCGTCGCGGGCGCATTCGCCCTCACCGGCTGCTCCTCGGAGCGCGGCGGTGGGGACTCGGGTTCGGGGTCGGGCGAGGAGACCGCCTCGGGCTTCGACGCCGGCTCCACGATCGGTGTCGCTCTGCCCGACAAGACCTCGGAGAACTGGGTCCTGGCCGGTCAGCTGTTCACCGACGGCCTGGAGAAGGCCGGTTTCAAGGCGGACGTGCAGTACGCGCCCGCCAGCAACACGGTCGCCGAGCAGCAGAACCAGATCCAGGCGATGGTCACCGGTGGCGCCAAGGTCATCATCATCGGTGCCAAGGACGGCAAGCAGCTCACCACGCAGGTGGAGGCCGCCCGCGACGCGGGTGTCGCGGTCATCGCCTACGACCGTCTCATCGAGAACACCGACGCCGTGGACTACTACGTCGCCTTCGACAACTTCGAGGTCGGCAAGCTCCAGGGCCAGGCGCTGCTCGACGGCCTCGCCGAGCGCGCGGGTCACGAGGCGCCGTACAACATCGAGCTGTTCTCGGGCTCGCCGGACGACGCCAACTCGGCGGTGTTCTTCAACGGGGCGATGGAGGTGCTGCAGCCGAAGATCGACGACGGCACGCTGAACGTCGTCTCCGGGCAGACCGAGATCTCCCAGACGGCGACCGAGGGCTGGAAGCCGGAGAACGCACAGCGTCGCATGGACTCGATCCTCACGTCGAGCTACGGCTCGGAGACGCTCGACGGCGTCCTGTCCCCGAACGACACCCTCGCCCGCGCCATCATCACCTCGGCGCAGCAGGCAGGCAAGCCCGTCCCGGTGGTCACCGGTCAGGACTCCGAGGTCGAGTCGGTGAAGTCGATCATGGAGGGCGTGCAGTACTCCACGATCAACAAGGACACCACGCTGCTCGTGGAGCAGGCCATCAAGATGGTCGGTCAGCTCCAGAAGGGCGACGAGGTCGACGTCAACGACACCGACCAGTACGACAACGGCAAGAAGGTCGTCCCGGCCTACCTGCTCCCGCCGGTCATCGTGACCAAGGAGAACGCGGCCGAGGCGTACGCCAACGTTCCGAGCCTCCTCGAGATCGTGAAGTCGTACGAGTAAGCAGAAGCGAGACCGTCCTCGTTCCCCGCGAACGTCGGGCACGACGAGCCGTCCGGACCTTCGGGTCCGGGCGGCTCGTCGCCGTTGTCAGGGCTCAGCCTCGTGGCGTCAGCTGCCGGAGTGCCTTCTTCGCGTGATCAGGGCAAGAAGGAGGGCACAGGCCGACAGGGTCACGGCGACCGCGACGGGGGAGAGCGGACCGGCTCCGCTGGCGAGCGTCCAGCCGCCCCAGGCCGGACCGATCACGGCACCGAGGTTCAGGGCGGCGGTCGCGTAGGACCCTCCCATCGTCGGGGCGGCGGAGGCGGCGTACAGGACGCGGGTGATCAAGGTGCTTCCCACGCCGAACGAGGCCATGCCCTGCACGAAGACGAGAACCAGCAGCGCGACCGGCTGATCCGCGACCGTCGCCAGGACGATCCAGCCGCCCAGGAGCAGCGGTCCACCGACGGCGAGCAACGCGCCCGAGTGCCGATCAGCGTATCGACCGGCGATGGTCACGCCGAGGAACGAGCCGAGACCGAACAAGACGAGCGCGACCGAGACCGCAGCGTCGGGCAGACCGGCGATCTCGGTGACGATCGGCGCCAGGAACGTGAAGACCGCGAAGGTCCCCGCGTTCACCAGCGCCGCCAGGATCATCGCGAGGGCGAGAGGCGGTGTCACCAGGAGGGCGATTTCCGCGCGCAGGGACGGTGCCTTCCTGGCGGGATGCGCCGGCGCCGGGGCTGCTCCGGATGTCGACCGGGGCTGCGCCGGCGTCGCGCCCCGGATCGTCGTCGGCACTCCACGGAGGATCCCGAGGAGTGCGGGGAGACAGAGCAGCGCGACGGCGGCGAAGGTGGCCCGCCAGCTCGATGCGCTGCCGAGCACCGCCCCCGCAGGGACGCCGACGACGGTGGCGATGGTCGTCCCCGAGAGCACCACCGCGAGGGCGCGTCCCGTGCGTTCGCGGGGGACGAGGAGAGTCACCGTACGGAGAGCGACGGCGAGGAACCCCGCGTTCGCGAGGGCGCCGAGCACGCGCATGACGAGGAGGAGCTCGAAGGCAGACGTCACCGCGCCGACGACATGGCACGCGGCGAAGAGCGCCAGGCAGACGATGAGCGTGCGACGCGGCGGCCACTCACGCGCGAACGCGGCCATGGCGGGCGCGCCCACGACCATGCCGACGGCGAAGGCCGAGGTGAGGAGACCGGCCGTGCCGACCGGGACGTGGAGGTCGTCCGCGATCGCGGGGAGGAGTCCAGCGAGCATGAACTCCGAGGTGCCCATGACGAAGACCGCCAGGGCGAGGGCATAGAGGGGGAAAGGCATCGAGTGCTCCGAGGTGAGAGGGAAGAGGAGGGCTTCTCGTCACCACGGTCAGCGCCCGGGTCACCGGCGCGCGCCCGCCGACAGGGCGGACGAAGGGATCAGCGGTTCACGGGGCTGACGGTGTGACCGGCAGCCCCCGACCTGTCTGATTCGGGGCTCGACATGCCCTCCACCCTAGGGCTGCTCAGTGAGCCGGCGCGATCACGGGCGAAGACCACGGGGGATCCTCGGCGAAGGTCACGGTGTGCGGAGGCGGCGGTCGGTCGATGTAGCTCCGGCCGGTGGGGCTCGTCCACTCCAGAACGCCGCCCGGCCCCTGCTCGACGTGCCACGGAGAGTGGTGTTTGAGCATGTGATGTCGTCGACAGAAGGTCGCGAGGTTGTCGTGCACGGTCTCGCCGCCGAGCGCCGCATCGTGATTGTGATCGAGGTCGCACTTCCGCGGCGCGAGGCCGCAGCCGGGGAAGCGGCAGCGTTGATCGCGGGCCCGCAGGTGCCGGCGGAGGTCTTCGCTCGGCCGGTACCGGTCGACGGCCAGCAGCGCCCCGCTGATCGGGTGAGTGAGCACCCGGTCCCATCCGCTCGCCGCGCCGGCCAGTCGGCGGGCCGTGGCCGGATCGATCGGGATCACCCCGTCGAGCTCGGCGGCGAGGATCGGAGTGCCGCCCGTGGTCCCTTCCTGCTCGCCGTGCATCAGGGTCAGCACCGGCACGGTGACCTCGACGCGCGCTCGAAGTTCCGAGAGCAGTCCTTCTTCCGAGTCATGTCCCGCCGGAGCGCCCGTCAGGACGAGGTCGGCGAGCAGGTCCGCGCGCAGCTGATCCACGGTCCTGTCGTCGGGGATGCTCTCCTCCGCCTCCCGACGGTGTGCTCGCGCGTTCTCCTCCCGCACGGCATGCGCCATCTGGGAGAGCCGGTCGAACATGCCGTGCACGAGGGCCGCAGGGCCGCGCGCACCGAGTTCGGCCATGCCATCCTCGAGGTCGGTCACCCAGACGCGGCGCAGCTCCCTGGCGTCGCGGTGTCGCTCGACGAGCGTCCGCTCCTGGAGCCGGTCGGCCAGTCGGCGCACGAGCCGGCGTATCCGGTTCGGAGACTCCGCAGCGGCCACCTCGATCGCCTCCGTCGCGAAACACGAACGGTCGTCCGGGTCATCGAGATGAGCGCCCGCCTCCACGATCAGCCGCGCGTGCGCGGCGCTGATCCGTCCGGCGCCCTGGGCCTCCCAGACGGTGGGGAACCGCTCGACCAGCCAGGACGCCTCGGACATCCGCCGTTCGATCGCGCGGTCGCTGACGCGCTGTGCGGCCCCGATCTCCGCGGCGACCGTGCGGATCGCCATGTCGCCGCCGTCCGGATGACGCGCCTGCCGAGCGATGTCGACCGCAAGCCGCCCCGCCATCGCCAGGAGACCATCCCGCGCGGCCTGCATGCTGCTCAGCGTCTTCTCGGCCGCTTCCAGCCCCTCCACCAGATCGGCGAGCATCGCCATCTGGGAGTCGGTCGCGTCGAGCAGTGCGGGCATGACGTCAGTCCATCACCGACCACTGACATTCGAACGAAGGTTCGAAGGAATCTGGCCGAAAGTCGTATCACGAAAGGATAACGACCGTGGTTGACTGGCTCCGTGCTCCTGAACGTCATCGAAGCCGGGGAGGGCGACCGCGTCGCCGTGCTGCTGCACGGCATGATGGGGTCCGCCGAGAGCTGGCACCGCGTGGTCCCGCTGCTCGTGGAACGCGGCTTCCGCGTGCTGGCGCTCGATCTGCCCGGCCACGGCCTCTCGCCGCGTGATCCGGAGCTCACGATCGAGACGGCCGCCGACGCCGTCATCGAGACTCTGGCGCAGGTCGCGGCAGGCTGCGATGCCGAGGGCACCCCGGGGGACCGCGCCTGCTCCACCCTCGCCGTCGCCGTGGGGCACTCCTTCGGCGCCACCGTGCTCGCCGCCGCCGCGCCGCGCCTCGACCCGGGCCTCGCCGTCTACGTCGACGCGCCGCTCGCCCTCCAGGGCGGCCAGGATCGCGCCGCCCTCGTGTCGCAGTACGAACATGACCGCCGCGCGCGCATGTCGCCCGCCGAACTCCGCCGCCTCCGTCCTTTCTACTCCGTCGACGACGCCACGGTCGAGGCGCGGGCGGCCGAGCGGTTCGACCCGCCGACGGCGGCCTCCGTCTCCTGCGGGGAGGACGGCCATTGGACCGCCGCCCCCGGCTCCATCGTCGTGCGCGCGGAACCCAGCGCCTGGGTGACCGATGAGGACGCGCGACGGTTCGAGCACGGCGGGGTGACGGTGCGCAGCATCCCCGGCGCCGCCCACACCGTCTGGTACAGCCACTTCGAGGTCTTCACCGCCGCGCTGCCAGAGCTCTTCGCCCCCTCGCTCGTCTGACCGGGCGACCGCCCGACGCGGCGCGACTACCCTGGAGAGGACATGGCACATCTTCTCGGGGCCGAAGCCCTGCACCTCGAATACCCGACCCGCGTCGTCTTCGACGCCGTGACCCTCGGCATCGAGGAGGGCGACCGCATCGGCATCGTCGGCCGCAACGGCGACGGCAAGTCCAGCCTTCTCGCCATGCTCGCCGGCCGGAAGGAACCGGACTCCGGGCGCGTGACCGTGCGCGGCGGCACCCGCATCGGCGTCCTCGACCAGGCCGACACGCTCCCCGACGACATCACGATCGCCGCCGCCGTGGTCGGCGACATGGCCGAGCACGAATGGGCCGGAGACGCCCGCGTCCGCGATGTGATCGAGGGGCTGCTGACGGATCTGCCGTGGGACGCGCAGATCGGCTCCCTCTCCGGCGGGCAGCGCCGCCGTGTGTCCCTCGCGAAACTGCTCACGGGCGACTGGGACGTCATCGCGCTCGATGAGCCGACGAACCACCTCGACGTCGAGGCGATCACGTGGCTCGCCGGGCACCTCAAGAAGCGCTGGCCCGCGAACGCCGGAGCCCTCCTCGTCGTGACCCACGACCGGTGGTTCCTCGACGAGATCTGCACCGAGACGTGGGAGGTGCACGACCGCATCGTCGAGCCCTTCGAGGGCGGCTACGCGGCCTACATCCTGCAGCGGGTCGAGCGCGACCGCATGGCGGCGGCGACAGAGGCGAAGCGGCAGAACCTCGCCCGCAAGGAGCTCGCCTGGCTGCGCCGCGGTGCCCCGGCCCGCACCAGCAAGCCGAAGTTCCGCATCGACGCCGCCAACGAGCTCATCGCCGACGTGCCCGAGATCCGCGACAAGGTCTCGCTGCAGTCGCTCGCCGTCTCGCGGCTGGGCAAGGACGTCGTCGACCTGCTCGATGTGGGGGTGACGTACCCTTCGACAAGCTCAGGGACCCAGGCAGGCTCAGGGACCCAGGCAGGCTCAGGGACCCAGGGAGGCTCAGGGACCCAGGGAGGCTCAGGGGGCGGGAAGACCGTGCTCAAGGACGTGGAGTGGCGGATCGCCCCGGGCGAGCGCACGGGCATCCTCGGCGTGAACGGTGCCGGGAAGTCCACCCTCCTGGGGCTCATCTCCGGCACGGTCGAGCCCACCGAGGGGCGGATCAAGCGAGGGAAGACCGTGCAGGTGCGCACTCTCACGCAGCGCCTCGACGAACTCCTGCCGCACTGGAACGACCCCGTGCGCGTGGTCATCTCGGGTCTGCGCACGTCGTACACGCTCGGCGCCGGGTCGAAGGCGCAGGACCTCACGCCCGGACAGCTCCTGGAGCGACTCGGGTTCTCGTCCGCCCAGCTCTCGACGCCGGTGAAGGATCTCTCCGGTGGCCAGCAGCGTCGGTTGCAGCTGCTGCTGGTGCTGCTCGACCAGCCGAACGTGCTCATCCTCGACGAGCCCACGAACGACATGGACACCGACATGCTCGCCGCGATCGAGGACCTCCTCGACTCCTGGTCGGGCACGCTCCTCGTCGTGAGCCACGACCGGTACTTCCTGGAGCGGGTGACGGATCAGCAGTACGCGATCCTTCCCGGTCCGGACGGCGCGGGGCGCCTGCGGCATCTCCCGGGCGGCGTCGACGAGTACCTGCGCCTGCGACAGCACCTCGAGACGGCCCCGGCGACCGCGGCAGCGGCCCCCGCAACGAGCGGTCTCGACGGCGCTGCTCTCCGGGCGGCGCAGAAGGAAGCCGCCGCCCTGGAGCGCCGCATCCAGAAGCTCACGCAGCAGGTCGACACGGCCAAGCACGCCCTCGCCGACCACGACCAGTCCGACTACGAGGGCCTCGGCGAGCGGATGAAGGCGATCTCGGCGCAGGAGGCCGAGATCGAGGAGCTGGAGCTGCGCTGGTTCGAACTCACGGAGCAGATCGGCTGACGGAGGAATATCCTTCTCCCACGACTGTTGGGAGTAGCGATGGAAGGCCTCGAAGTAACCGTCCTGCTCGGACTCACGATCCTCGTCGGAACCCTGATCGCCCCGCGCGTGCGTCTCGCGCTGCCCCTCGTCCTCGTCATCCTCGGTCTGGCGCTGGGATTCATCCCGCCGCTGCGCGAGGTGCAGCTTCCGCCGGAGACCGTGCTGCTGCTGTTCCTGCCGGTGATGCTGTTCTGGGAGAGCCTGACCACGTCGCTGCGGTCGATCCGCCGCGACTTCCGCTACATCGTGCCGATGAGCACCCTTCTCGTCGTCGCCTCCGCGTTCGCGGTGGCCGGCATCGGCGTGCTGTTCGGCATGCCCTGGGAGATCGCCCTCATCCTCGGGGCCGCGGTCGCGCCGCCCGACGCCACGGCCGTCGCGGCCCTCGGTCGGCTGCTGCCGCGTCGGATGTTCATGAAGCTCAAGGCCGAGAGCCTGACCAACGACGGCACCGCGCTCGTGCTCTACGCCATCGCGGTGTCCCTCGCGCTGGGCGGCCAGGTGACGCCGCTCTCGGTCACCTGGGACGTTCTGGTGTCGTACGTGGGCGGGATCGCCGCGGGGATCGCGGTCGCGGCCCTGGCCACGCTGCTGCTGCGCCGCATCTCCTCCACCATCGTCATCAACGTCACGCTGCTGCTCGTGCCGTTCTCCGCGTTCCTCATCGCCGAGCTCGTCCACGCGTCGGGCGTGCTCGCCGTGGTCGTCGCCGGACTGATCGTCGCCTGGGTGTCGCCGCGCGTGACGACGGCGGCCTCGCGCCGACAGGCCGACGCCGCCTGGCCGTTCGGCGTCTTCCTCCTCAACGGGGCGCTGTTCGTCCTCATCGGCCTCGAGGTGCAGTTCGTCGCGCACGAGATCTCCGCCGCCGCCATCGGCCGCCTGGTGCTCGTGACGCTCGCCGTGTGGGCGACGCTCTTCGCCGTCCGGTACGTGTTCCAGCTCCTCAACGTGCTGTTCCAGCGTCGCCCGGCCGAACGCCCGCCGCGCGGCGCCCGCTCCCGCGCCCGACTCGTGTCCACGGTCGCCGGCATGCGCGGAGCGGTGTCGCTGGCGATCGCACTGTCGGTGCCGACCGGCGTCTCCGAGGGGAGCGTCGTGGGCGGCCGTGACGAGATCGTCTTCGTCACCGCCGGCGTGATCCTGCTCAGCCTCCTCGTGCAGGCGCCTCTCCTCCCCGCGCTCGTGCGCTGGGCGCGATTCCCGGTCGACCATGCCGAGGACGAGGAGTACGAGCTCGCCGAGCGCGCGATCTCCGGAGCGGCCCTGGCCGCACTCGACGACCTCGCCGCCGAGCACGGCATCGGCCAGGAGGTGCGCGATCGGGTGCGTGCCGAGGGGTACCAGGCGCTGGAGTTCGCGAACGCCCGGACACTCGCGCGGGAGCAGGCGCTCATCGACGCCGAGGCCGACGCGCTGGACGAGATGCTCGGCGAGCCCGATCCCTACGGCACCGGGGGAGATGCGCGCAGCCGCGAGGACGAGGACGCGGGCGACGTCGCCGTGTCGGCCGGGACCGCCCCCGACCCCGAGGCGACGGACGGCACGACGCTGCAGATGATCGCGACCTCCGCCGACGTCGACCTCGCCCAGCGCTCGCCGCTCGTGCGGCACGAAGAGCACACCCGGCTCAAGCTCGCGCTGCTCGACCGCAAGCGCGAGGTCCTGCTCGGGCTCCGCGGCGCCGGCACCGTGGACGACATGGTCGTCCGCCGGATCTCCGCCCGTCTCGACCTGGAGCAGGTGCGCCTGCAGGGCATCGAAGAGCTCGACTGACCCGCCTCGCACGCGGCTATGCGGTTTCGTCGTTCCCGTCCCGATCAGACAGGACTTGCGAAGCGGGACCGGGCGCACGCTTGCGCCCGGTCCCGCTCCGGTAGCAACGGCTACACGCCTGAAAGATCCACCCAGTGCGTCAGCTTCAACCATGCGCTCCCGGTTCCCGAGAGCTTGAACTTCACCTCGGCGAGCACCCGGGGAGAGGTGAGCGAGTTCTGCGGCGGCTTGGTCTGGAAGCCCCACCCCGTGTTGTAACTGTAGGTATTCGTCGTGGGGGCCTTCTTGATGATGGACGGTGAGCCTCCGCCGCTGTAAATCTCTACCTTTCGACCCTGGAGGGCGAACCCGGGATCTGGCGTCCATCGACCGGTGACCTTCTCTGACCGGATCTGATCGCCTTTGCTGTTCAGGCTGTAGGTAATCGTGATGGACGACTTGACCGATCCGTTGTCGTGGTTGCCGCCCACCGAGGAGCGTGGAGCCACGACACCGGGGATTACGGGCGCGCTCGGGACGGGAGGAGAAGGAACTCGCGTCTCTATGGTGGCGGTAGTGCTGCCCTCCTCAACCGGTATCTGCTCTGTCTGCTGGTAGACGATCTCTCCAGTTCGTACGTCTGACACGACGATCGTGGATGACGCATACGAAGGCTTCTCTTCGGTAGCCGCATACGCGGCTGACGTGAGGGAGAGGGAAAGTGCCGCGGCTGCGGCGACCGCGAGTCCGGCCTTCTGATGTCTGTTCATGATTTCTCCGGTCGTTGCTGTGGCGCCAGACGGCGCCTTCGCTCGGATGAGCGCGTCGAGCCCAGCACGTGCACCGAATTCTGGCGAAGACTGTTTCCTTGTCTTACGCGATCCGGTGCCGTGGGGAATGCGCCACCGCGGGCTCCACGTACCCCAGCAACCGAGGGTGCCACGCGGCTATGACGCCGTGTGACATCCCGATTCCGCGACAACGCGGCCTCCTGCCTAACGTTGTCGAGTCCCGCCAGGAAGGAACCCCTCATCATGTCCCGCCGCACCACCTCCGCCCTCGCCGCGCTCGCCGCGGTCCCGCTGTTCGTCGCCCTTGCCGGGTGCGCCACCTCGTCCGACGCGGGGTCCGGCGACGGCGGTTCCGAGAACGAGACCGTCAAGATCGGCGTGGTCGGCGAGAGCGACCCGCAGTGGCCCGCTTTCGTGGATGCGGCGGCTGACGCCGGCATCACGGTCGAACTCGTCGACTTCGGCTCGTACGAGCTGCCCAACCCGGCGCTGAGCGAGGGGGAGATCGACCTCAATCAGTTCCAGCACGTCGTGTACCTGGCGCAGTACAACGAGGCCTCGGGGGATGACCTCGCGGCGATCGGTTCGACGCAGATCTACCCGCTCGGTCTCTACTCGACGAAGTACGACTCGGTGAAGGACATTCCTGAGGGGGAGACCGTCGCGGTTCCCGACGACGCCTCCAACCAGGCCCGCGCGCTTCTCGTGCTTCAGGCCGCTGGCCTCGTCGAGCTTAAGGACGGCGGCACGGCTTTCTCTGATCTCGCAGATGTGGACGAGAGCAAGTCGTCGGTCAAGGTCACCGCGCTGGAGGCTGCTCTCACCCCGGAGGCTCTGCCCGACGTGGCTGCGGCCGTCATCAACAACGACTTCGTCGAGGATGCGGGCCTCTCGTTCGACGATGCGCTCTTCACCGACGACCCCGAGGACCCGAGTGCGCTCCAGTATGTGAACATCTTCGCGTCTCGCGCCGAGGACGTCGACAATGAGACGTACCTCAAGCTCGTCGAGATCTTCCAGACCGACGAAGCTGTGCAGGAGGGGCTGGCGAAGTCGTCCGGAGGAACCGGTGTCACTCTGCAGACGCCGGCAGATGAGCTGGCCTCGCTGCTGAAGGACGTCCAGAAGGACGTCGCTGCGAACGGTTGATCAGGTTCACCTGAGAGAATCGGGCGACGCGGACGCGTCGCCCGATTCGTCGTCTCAGGCCGACCCCGCCCTTTCCTCCCTCAAGACCGGAGAACCTATGCCGATCGTCTCCCTCGAGCACGTGTCGAAGAGCTACCCCTCGCCGTCCGCATCCGGCACGCAGATCACCGCCGTCGACGATGTGTCTCTGCAGATCGAGCAGGGAGATGTCTTCGGAATCATCGGCTATTCGGGTGCGGGGAAGTCCACCCTGGTGCGGCTCATCAACGCGTTGGAGCCGGCCTCCGCGGGCCGCATCACCGTCGACGAGGTCGAGATCACCGCACTCAGCGAACGTGAGCTCCGGCGCGTGCGAAGCGGAATCGGGATGATCTTCCAGCAGTTCAACCTCTTCTCATCGAAGAGCGTGCGGGCCAACATCGCGTATCCGCTGAAGCTCGCGGGATGGTCGAAGGCCGACATCGACGCGCGCGTGACCGAGATGCTGTCTTTCGTGGGGCTGAGCGACAAGGCACGCTCGTACCCCGAGCACCTGTCGGGAGGGCAGAAGCAGCGCGTCGGGATCGCGCGGGCGCTCGCGACCAGGCCGGCGATCCTCCTCGCCGACGAAGCGACCAGTGCGCTGGACCCGGAGACGACACATGAGGTCCTCTCCCTGCTCAAGCGCGTCAATGAGGAGCAGGGCGTCACGATCGTCGTCATCACCCACGAGATGGACGTCATCCAGACGCTCGCGACCAGGGTCGCCGTCATGGACCGCGGGCGAGTGATCGAGCAGGGAGACGTGTTCGAGGTCTTCTCCAACCCGCAGCATGCCGCGTCGCAGCGATTCGTCGGTACGGTCGTCAAGGGCGTTCCCTCCCCGTCCGAACGCGCCGTCCTGCGTGAACGGCACCAGGGACGACTCGTAACGTTCTCCTTCCGTGACGGTGGTCCGTCCCAGGCGCAGGTTTTCCTTGAGCTGGCGGAGGCCGGGCTGGAGTTCGAGCTCGTCTTCGGAGGTATCAACGACATCCGCGGTAGGGCCTTCGGCCACTTGACTCTCGCGATCCGCGGGGACGACGCTCGCATCGACGCGACGCTTGCACGGATCTCGGAGCGCATCGAAGTGACGGACATCGACCGCGAGGAGGTGCGCTGATGGATCGTCTGATCGAGTTGGGTCCTGAGTTCTGGACGGCTGCCGTCGAGACGCTTTACATGGTGTCGCTGACGCTGGTGCTGGGCGGTCTGTTGGGAGGCCTGATCGGAGTGGGGCTGTACCTGACACGGCCGGGCGGCATGCTGCAGAACAGAGCGATCTCCGCCGTGCTGAACCTCTTCATCAACTTCTTCCGCCCGATCCCCTTCGTGATCCTCATCACGGTCCTGATCCCGTTCTCCCGATTCATCGTGGGCAGCGGCATCGGCACGAACGCTGCCATCGTCGCCCTGGTGGTGGCGTCGATGTTCGCCATCGGCCGGATCGTCGAGCAGCATCTGGTCGGTGTCTCGCCGGGAGTCATCGAAGCCGCGCGCGCGATGGGAGCCGGACCGTGGCGAACCCTCCTCACGGTGGTGATCCCCGAGGCGCTTGGGCCGCTAATCCTGGGATACACATTCGTGATCGTGGCGCTTATCGATATGACGGCGATGGCGGGTTACATCGGCGCAGGCGGGCTGGGAAACTTTGCGTTGACGTACGGCCGACGCCAGTTCGAGCCTGTCGTGATGTGGGCGGCTGTGCTCCTCATCGTCGTGTTCGTGCACGTGGCTCAGACGCTCGGCACCCGGCTCGCGCGGAAGGTCATGCGCCGCTGAGGCCGATCAGCGTGCCGGGGCCTCCTGCAGGCTCCGGCGCGTGGTGAACGTGCGCTCCTGCCCGCTCAGCGGGTCGGTGAACCGGAGCTCGCGTGCGAGGAGCTGGAGCGGGCGGGTGAAGTCGTCCGGACGCTCCGGCTGCAGCACGGGGTAGAAGCCGTCGTGGAGGATGCCGAGGCCGAGCGCGGCGAGGTGCACGCGGAGCTGGTGCATCTTCCCGCTGTGCGGACGGAGAAGCGTGTGCACGACGCGGTCGTCGGTGGCGATGACCTCGATCAGCGTCTCGGAGTTCGGCTCGCCGTCCTCATCCACCTGCACGCACACCTGACCGCGGAGCTTCTCGATGCGGTTGCGGTAGACGAGCGGGAACCGCGACGGATCCCAGTCCGCCGGGCGCGCGGAGACGGCCTCGTAGACCTTCTCCACGCGGCGGTCCTCGAAGAGCAGTTGGTAGGCGCCGCGGGTGGCAGGGCGGGCGGAGAACATCAGCAGCCCCGCCGTGGCCCGGTCGAGGCGGTGGATGGGCGTGAGATCCGGGTTGCCGAGACGGTTGCGCAGCCGGACGAGGGCGGAGTTCTGCAGGTACTTGCCGCCCGGCGTGGTGGGGAGGAAGTGCGGCTTGTCCACCACCACCAGGTGCTCGTCCTGGTGCAGGATCTCCTCGGCGAACGGGATCTCCTTCTCGGCCGGAGGCTCCCGGTAGTACCAGACGAACTCCTCGGCGCCGAGAGGCGTGTCCCGGGAGAGCGGCCGGCCGTCGCGCGCGACGATCTCCCCGCGGTCGAAGCGCACGAGCAGCCGCTCCGGATCCAGGTGGAAGAACCGCTCGACCATGTAGGCGGCGACGGTGGGCCATGCACCCGTCATCGGCACGTGCAGCCGGGTCGCGCCGACCCCGTCGCGCACGGGAAGCGGGGAGGGCATGCCCATGTCTCGGCCTTCGGAGCAGGGGTCGCGCGGCCGCGACCGGGTGCTTCCAGCCTAGGCGACCGGCCGGGCAGAGTCCGTGGGCCGCGGCCGCCACTCATCCCGCCTCGGTTGCACGATCCGGTTGCGCCTGCACGACCGTTTCGGGGATCTCGTCCCACGTCCGGACCCTGGTCGTGCATCCGGAGTGGTGGGGGCCCGACCGGAGACAGGGTCGCTGTCCGCCTCGGCCGCACGATCCGGTCGCGCCTGCACGACCGTTCCGGGGTTTTCGTCCCACGATCGGACCCTGGTCGTGCATCCGGAGCGAGGGGACCGGAGACGGAGCCCCGGAACCGGTCGGGGTGTCAGCGGGTTTCGGTGGACAGCCAGTCGTCGAAGGTCGTCGGCGCCGTCCGCGCGTCGTCGCCGGGAAGCAGCACCTCACCCGCGAACTCGACGCCGAGCGCGGCACCCTTCCACGCGGCGCGCAGCGGAAGCTCACGCCCCCACGCGGCGAGGGTGCGGCGCGCCATGTCGACGGCGTCCTCCGTGCGGGGTCCGGCGATGTCGAACGAGCCGCCGAGCGCCGGCGACTCCGCGGCGTCGACGAGGGCGACGGCCACGTCTGCGGGCGCGATGGGCTGCAGCAGCAGAGGGGGCACGATGCCTTCGCCGTCCTCGATGCTCCACTCGGCGATCATCGCGGGGAAGTCGTGGAACTGCGTCGCCCGCACGATGGTGAACGGCACGGCGCCGCGCGTGACCTCACGCTCCTGGGCGCGCTTACCCGCATAATGCGGATTGCCGCGCACGCGATCGAGCGCCGCGATCGAGAGGGCCACGTGGTGGCCGACCCCGGCTTCGTCCTCGGCGGTGAGCAGCGTGCGGCTGAGCGTGGTGAACACCCGCTCGGCCTCGGCGACGTCGGACACCGGGGGATTCGTCGCATCGACGACCGCATCCACCCCGCGTAGCAAAGCGGCGAGGCCTTCGCCCGTGGTCAGATCGACGCCCTCGCTGCGGCTGAGTGACAGCGGATCGTGCCTCCGACGCCAGGCCTCTTCGACGACCAGTCGCCCGATCCGTCCCGTTCCTCCTGCGACCGCGATGCGCATGCCCGCTCCTTCAATCATGGATATTGTGTGTCCACAATAGGGCGGTCCCGATACGATGGGCAAGTGAAACTCCCCGAGACCTCCGAGTGGGTGCTGCACACCGTCGCGGTGATCGCTCAGCTCCCCGCGGGGTCGACGGTGTCCGGAGCGCAGCTCGCCGAGCATTTCGGGGTGCCGGGGCCGTATCTGTCGAAGCAGCTCGCCAAGCTCGTCCGCGCCGGAATCCTCACAGGCAGCACGGGACCCCGCGGTGGTTTCCGTCTGGCCAGGGAGCCCGAGAGCATCAGCATCCTCGATCTCGTCTCCGCGGTGGACGGCGCCGCCGACCCCTACATCTGCCGCGAACTCCGTCAGCAGGGGAGGGGCGCCGCCCGCCCGGAGGACTGCACCGCGCCGTGCGGACTCGCCGTCGTGATGCGCCGCGCCCACGACGCCTGGCGGGCTTCGCTGAAGGCAGTGTCGATCGCCGAGGTCGTCGCCACGCTCCCGGACACCGTCCCGGCCAAGAACCGGCGCCTCCTCCTCGGTCCCTGACCTACCCGTTCGCACGATCCGTGCCGGGTCGTGTCCTGCGACGTCTGCACGACCCGGGTCCGGATGCACGACCCGTGTCGGATCGGTCCTGCGACGTCTGCACGACCCGGGTCCGGATGCACGACCAGGTGACCACTTCTCCCGGGCAGCCGTGCACGGATCGTGCAGGCGGAACAGACCGGACGGGTCGGACGGAACGGACGGAACAGGCCGAACCGAACCACTCCAGGATCGGGTCAGGTGTCGAAGCTGAGGCTCAGTTTCCGCAGCAGGGCGGCCAGCCGGTCACGGTCGGCGCGGGAGAGGGCGCGCAGGAGGTCGGCCTCGGCGTCCACGAGCCGGGTGATCGCGGCGTCCACGCGGACCCGGCCGTCGTCAGTCAGGGTCACGAGCACGCTGCGGCCATCCGCCGGGTCGGCCTCGCGGCGCACGAAGCGGCGGCCGACGAGGCGGTCGATGCGGTTGGTCATGGTTCCGCTCGACACGAGGGTCTGCTGCAGGAGCTGCTTGGGCGAGAGCTGGAACGGGGAACCCGCCCGGCGCAGCGCCGACAGCACATCCCACTCCCACGGCTCCAGGTCGCTCCGACGGAACACCTCGCGGCGTGCACGGTCGAGGTGCCGCGAGAGGCGATCCATGCGGGACAGCACCTCGAGCGGGGAGAAGTCGAGGTCGGGGCGCTGCGTGTTCCACGCACCGACGATCCGATCGACCTCATCCGCCTCGCTCATCCGTTCATTATCGCGTGCGGCGGAGTCGTGGCTGCGGAGGGCGCGGGGAGCAGCATCGTGAGGAACGCGCTGTGCGGGTCGGGCAGGTACGAGCCGAACGGCGCGCCCTCCCGAAACCCGGCGGCGGTGTACATGGCCAGGGCGGGAGCGAAGAAGGGGTCCTTGCCGGTCTCCAGCGAGAGGCGACCGATGCCTCGCGCGGCCGCGTCGTCGAGGAGGTGGCCGAGCATCGTGCGCCCGAACCCGCGCCCGCGGAACGCCGGGTCGGTGCGCATCGACTTCAGCTCCTCGTGTCCGTCGGCCACCACGGCCAGCGCACCGGTCGCGGCGATCCGTCCGTCGACGATCCCCGTGAAAAACCGGACGCGAGGAGTGAGGAGCCGGTCGAGCGGAAGCGCATGCTGGCTCTCCGGCGGAGCGGTGCCCTCCATCTCCGCATGGTGAGCGGCGATGAAGGCCGCGATCTCGGGGGTGGCGACGGTGACGCGCTCGATCACGATGGTCATCGCCCCAGCATCGCAGAGCGGTGTTTCGGGCGGATGACGGGCCGGTGCGACGCGGGTCGCACACACAGGAACGGACACCGGGACGTGGCAGACTTATCGGGCGGTGCCCCGGGGGTGCCGCGGTCCGCCGTGGTGTAATGGCAGCACGACAGCCTTTGGAGCTGTGAGGTCTAGGTTCGAGTCCTGGCGGCGGAGCATGACTGAGAACAACCTCGCCGTCGTCGTCCTCGCCGCAGGCCAAGGCACGCGCATGAAGTCGCGCCTGCCGAAGGTGCTGCACCGGATCGGCGGGCGTCCGCTCGTCGGACACGTGCTGACGACCGCGACCCGCCTGCACCCGGCGCACATCGAGGTGGTCGTGCGGCACGAGCGCGATCAGGTCGTCTCCGCGCTGCATGAGGACTACCCGGATGCGGTCTTCGTCGATCAGGACGAGGTTCCCGGCACGGGGCGCGCGGTCCAGGTGGCGGTGGATGCCCTTCCCGCCGACTTCGACGGCGACGTGCTCGTGCTCTCCGGCGACTGCCCGCTGGCCGATGCCGAGACGCTGTCGACGTTCCTCGCCGAGCACCGCGCCTCCGGAGCGCCGGCGACCCTCATGACCGCCCTCGTCGATGACCCCACCGGCTACGGGCGGGTCATCCGCGACGCCGACGGCACGGTCGACCGCATCGTCGAGCAGAAGGACGCGACGGAGGAGGAGGCCGCCGTCAGCGAGATCAACGCAGGAATGTACGTCTTCCGTGCCGCCACGCTGCGCAGCTACCTGCCCCGCCTCGGTGTCGACAACGCGCAGGGCGAGATGTACCTCACGGATGTGCCCGGCCTCGTGCGCCGGGACGGCGACCGGGTCGCCGCCTCGATCGTCTCGGACGTCGAGGTCACGTTCGGGGTCAACGACCGCGCCCAGCTCGCCGAGGTCGGCCGGCGCCTGAACGCCCGCATCGTGCGCCGCTGGCAGCTCGAGGGCGTCACGATCGTCGACCCGGCCACGACCTGGATCGACGACGACGCCACGCTCGCCCCGGACGTCACCGTGCTCCCGAACACGCAGATCCTGCGCGCGACGACGATCGCCGCGGGAGCGACGATCGGCCCGGACACCACGCTCGTCGACTGCGAGGTGGGGGAGGACGCGGTCGTCCGCCGCACCGACGCGACCCTGGCCGTGATCGGTGCCGAGGCGACCGTCGGCCCGTTCTCGTACCTCCGCGCCGGTACCGTGCTCGGCCCGAAGGGCAAGATCGGCGCCTACGTCGAGACGAAGAACGCCGAGATCGGCGAGGGCAGCAAGGTCCCGCACCTGTCGTACGTCGGTGATGCGACCATCGGCCGCGGGGTGAACCTCGGGGCGAGCACCATCACCGCCAACTACGACGACGTCAACAAGCACCGCACGGAGATCGGCGACGAGGTGCACACGGGCTCGCACACGGTGCTGGTCGCGCCCGTTAGGCTTGGTCCTGGTGCGAAGACCGGCGCCGGCGCCGTCGTCCGCAAGGACGTCCCGGCCGGTGCTCTGGCCATGAGCGTGGCCCCCCAGCGCAACATCGAGGGGTGGGTCGAGAAGAACAGAGCAGGGACGGGCGCGGCGGATGCCGCGGCCCGGGAGAATTCGGCGGAATAGGCGGAGCATGGCCCGGAAGAAGAAGACGGTCGACCTGGATCGCGACAACGGCGTGGCCCCCGGCCTCGTCGCCAAGACGAAGAAGCGTCTGGTCATCGCGGGTGGTCGATCGCATCCCGAGCTGACCGCGGCCGTCGCCGCCTCGCTCGGCACCGAGATCGCTCCGGTCGAGCACCGCACCTTCGCCTCCGGCGAGATCTACGCCCGCTTCGAGGTCTCGATCCGCGGCTGCGACCTCTTCCTCGTGCAGACGTTCGGCGAGCCGGTCAACGAGTGGCTCATGGAGACGCTCATCATGATCGACGCCGCCAAGCGCGCCTCGGCCAAGCGGATCACCGTCGTCGCCCCCTACTATCCGTATTCGCGTCAGGACAAGAAGGGCCGCGGCCGCGAGCCCATCAGCGCCCGCCTCGTCGCCGATCTGCTCAAGACGGCCGGCGCCGACCGCGTCATGAGCGTCGACCTGCACGCCGCCCAGATCCAGGGCTTCTTCGACGGCCCCGTCGACCACCTCTTCGCCAAGCCGGTGCTCCTCGACCACTTCGAGCGCACACTCACCCCGGAGGACCGCGAGATCCTCACGGTGGTGTCCCCGGACATGGGACGCGTCCGCGTGGCCGACACCTGGTCGGACAGCCTCGGGGCGCCGCTCGCGATCATCCACAAGCGCCGCGACCCGAAGGTCGCCAACCAGGTCTCGGTGCACGAGATCGTCGGCACCGTCGAGGGGCGCACCTGCCTCCTCGTCGACGACATGATCGACACCGGCGGCACGATCGTCAAGGCGGCGCAGGCGCTCAAGGCGAACGGCGCGCACCGCGTGATCGTCGCCGCGACCCACGCGATCTTCAGCGACCCGGCGTCCGAGCGGCTGCAGGACGCGGCCATCGACGAGGTCGTCGTCACGGACACCATCCCGCTCTCGGAATCGCGCCGCTGGGAGACGCTGACCGTGCTGCCGATCGCGCCGCTGCTGGCCCGCGCGATCCACGAGGTCTTCGAGGACGGCTCCGTCACGAGCATGTTCGGCGGGGACGCGTAACGCATCGGGACGGCACAGCCCGTGCATAGCCGGGCTGCTTACGGTCGAGTCATCGACGGAAGAGTCGACCGACGCCGACCACGGAGGACCCCATGATCCGCACGACCGTTCCCACCTCTGTCCGCACCGGCACTGCCCTCCTCGGGGTCGCAGGGCTGTTCGTCCTCGCCGGATGCTCGTCGACCGGCGACGCCGCAGACACCTCGACCGGCACCGACGAGACCGCGGGGTCGAGCTCCTCGTCCTCGTCGAGCGGGGGTGACGCCTCCGGCACCTACACCGACGGCACGTACACCGCCGACGGCTCGTACCAGACCCCGGAGACGGTGGAGGAGATCACCGTCACGCTCACGCTCGCCGACGGCGTCGTGACGGAGGTCGAGGTGTCGGGCGACCCGAAGGCCCCGGAGACCGAGCGGTACCAGGGCGAGTTCATCGACGGGATCGCCGACGAGGTCGTGGGGAAGCCGATCGACGAGCTGAACGTCAGCCGCGTCGCCGGGTCGTCGCTCACGAGCGGCGGCTTCAACGACGCCGTGGCCTCCATCAAGGAGCAGGCCGCCGCCTAGGCGCGAGGCGTCCTCATGGGGGAGTGGCGATTCGAGGCGATCGGCACCGGGTGGGAGATCGAGACCGGCGCCCCGCTCACGGATGACGTCCGCGCGGCCGTGACAGTGGAGATCGAGCGGTTCGATCGCGCCTGGTCCCGGTTCCGCGACGACTCCGATGTGGCCCGGCTCGGACGGTCGGGCGGCTCGCTGTCCTCGCCGGACGCGGGGCCGATGCTCGACGCCTATCGCGATCTCGATGCCGCCACGGCCGGTGCCGTGAACCCCCTGGTCGCCGACAGCCTGGAGGCCCTGGGCTATGACGCCGCGTATTCGCTGCGGGCCGGGGAGCCCCGCCCCGCTCCCGCGTCCTGGACATCCCTGCTGACCTGGTCGGCGGACACGGTCGAGGCGCACGATCCCGCCCTCCTCGACGTGGGCGCCCTCGGCAAGGGACGTCTCGTCGACCGCGTGATGGCGGTGCTGGCCGACATCCCCGGTGATGTTGTCGTGGATGCCGGTGGGGACATCCGCGTGCGGGGTGCCGGCGTGCGCATCGCGCTCGAGCACCCGTTCGATGCGCGGAAGGCGATCGGCGTCGTCGAGGTCGCTGACGGAGCGTTGTGCGCATCGGCCGTCAACCGAAGGGCCTGGGGCGAGGGCCTCCACCACGTGCTCGATGCGCGGACAGGACAGCCCGTCCGCACCTGGGCGGCGACGTGGGCACTGGCCCCGGAGGCGATGAGGGCAGATGCCGTGGCCACCGCGCTGTTCTTCGACGGCGGCCCGGAGCTGGCCACCCGCTGGGGCGTCGAATGGGTGCGCATGACCACCGACGGCCGTGTGCAGCGCTCGCCGGGCTGCCAGGCCGAGCTCTTCACCGCAGCTCGTGCGCGAGCCGCCGGAACCGTGGGAGACAGGACACCATGACCACTGCCTTCGCCGCCGCCCGCCAGCGCGTCCTCGCCGTCCTCGGCGCGCTGTCGATGTACCGCCTCGTGCTGTTCGCGCTGACGGCACTCGCGCTCATCGCCCTCGTGCTCTCCCTGCTCGGGGTGATCGTCTCTCCGACCCCGGTCGAGCTGCTGGCCTCCTTCGCGGTGCTGGCGGTGGCGATCGCCGCCGTGGACGCGGTCGCCCAGCGCCTGCTTCGCCTTCCGTGGCGCGTCGAGTCGTCCCTCGTCACCGCCCTCATCCTCTTGTTCGTGCTGCGTCCTGGTATCGAGCCGCCGGCCCTGCTCGGCCTCGCGATCGCCGGCGCGGTGGCGAGCGCGTCCAAGTACCTCATCGCCTGGCGGGGACGACACATCTTCAATCCGGCCGCGTTCGGCGCCGCGGTGGTGTCGATCCTCGGAGCGTTCGGCGCGTTCAGCTGGCTCGGCACCTCGTCGTCGTGGTGGGTCGGCACACCGGTTCTCGTGATCCCTGTCGTCCTCCTCGGGCTGGCCGTGCTGTGGCGCACGGAGAAGGTCGGCGTCGTCCTCCTGTTCCTCGTCGTCGCCGTGGCCACGTCGATCGTGCGGCAGGCGGTGCAGGCCGGGCAGTTCGACGTCTCCTTCGATCTCACGACGGCACTGTCGTTCGCAGTGCTCCAGTCGCCGTTCCTCTTCCTCGGCGCGTTCATGCTGTCGGAGCCGTTGACGCTGCCGCCGCGGCGTCGTCAGCAGCTCGTCGTCGCCGTCGTGGTCGGGCTCCTCGCGGGGTGGCCGATCTCGGTGGGGGGCCTCTTCACGCTCGGGCAGGAGCGCGCCCTGCTCATCGGCAACCTCGTGGCCTTCGCGTTCGCCCTCCGCGGTTCGGTGCGCCTCGTCCTCGAGCGCCGCGACTTCGTGACGCCGACCGCGCAGGAGCTCACGTTCCGGGCGAAGGGCCGCGTGCGGTTCCTGCCCGGGCAGTACCTCGAGCTCGATGTCCCGCATCGGCGCCCTGACGCGCGGGGGACGCGCCGCGAGTTCAGCATCGTGTCCGCCCCCGCCGACCTCCCGACACTCCGCATCGCCTACAAGAACGGCGACCAGCAGCATCCGTCGAGCTACAAGCGCGCTCTCGCGGCGGCCGCGCCCGGCGCGACCTTCGCGGTGACGGGCACCTGGGGCGATTTCATCCTGCCGCGTGGCGAGCAACCGGTACTCATGGTGGCGGCCGGCATCGGTGTGACACCGTTCGTCTCGCAGCTTCGGCAGCTCCAGGCGACGGGGCAGCGGCGTGACATCGTTCTCGTCTATGTGGCGTCCTCGGCGGAGGAGCTCGCCTTCCGGGACGAGCTGGCCGCGACGGGTGTGCGCACGGTCGTGTTCACCCGCGACGAGCCGGCCGACCTTCCTCCGCACTGGACGTGGGGGCAGGGGGCGCGCCTGGACGCGGGGACCCTGGAGAGCGCGGTGGACGACCTCTCGGCGCGGCACGCGTTCATCTCCGGCCCGCCGCGGCTCATCGCCGACCTCGCGCCCGCGCTGCAGAAGGCCCGTTCCCTCACCACGGACGCCTTCGCCGGCTACTGACCCGGATCGTCTTCCCTTCCCTCGGCCTGGGATTTGCGACGCCTGCACGACCCCGCGACACCCGCACGACGGAATCCCCGGTCTCGTCGTGCATCCGCCCCCGGATCGTGCAGGCGGCCCGGCCACGACAGAACGCGGACGGACGGATCGGTCGTGCGGACGGGACAGGATCGTGCGGGTGAGCACGGGCTCGGCTCGACCTCGGACACCGGCCGGGGGGCACCCGCAGGACCTGGCCACGGGTGCACGACGGGATGGACGGATCGGTCGTGCGGACGGGGTCGGGTCGTGCAGGTGGGCGCGACAGAAGTCGGAACCCCCGGGTCAGTCGGGCGGGGTCTCGCCGGGGGGAGTCATCGGGATACGGACCGTGAAGGTCGTGTCGCCGGGCTCGCTCTCGACCGAGATGCGGCCGTGATGACCCTCCACGATGGCCTTGACGATCGCGAGACCGAGCCCGGTGCCGCCGGTCTGCCGGGCGCGGGAGCTGTCCCCGCGGGCGAACCGGGCGAAGAGCTCGTCGCGGAGGGCGGGATCGATCCCCGGGCCGTCGTCGTGCACGCGCAGCACGGCCTCGTCGCCCTCCCGAGCCACGCTCAACGTCACCGTGGTCCCCGCGGGGGTGTGCGTCCGGGCGTTGGCGAGCAGGTTCGCGACGACCTGATGCAGGCGCCCCGCATCACCGACGACGGTCACCGGCTCGTCCGGCACCTCGATGTTCCAGTGATGGTCGGCCGCCGTCGGCCGCGCATCCGAGAGGCCCTCGAGGGCGAGCTGGGCGAGGTCGACCGTGCCGTACACGAGCTCACGGCCCTCGTCGAGGCGGGCGAGGAGCAGGAGGTCCTCCACGAGTCGCGTCATCCGCAGCGACTGCGCCTGGATGCGCTCCAAGGAGGAGGTCGTGCCCTCGATGACCGCGTCTTCCTTCGTCGCCTCCGGCGCCTGACGCAGTGCCCGCAGCGAGAGCTCCGAGTAGCCGCGGATCGAGGCCAGAGGCGTACGCAGCTCATGGCTCGCGTCGGCGACGAACCGGCGCATCTGCTCCTCGTTCTTCTGTCGCGCCGAGAGGGACGTGTCCACGTGGTCGAGCAGCTTGTTGAGCGCGGCGCCGACGAGCCCGGTCTCCGTCCGCGGATCGGCCTCGCTCGCCGGCACGCGCTCGGTGATGCTGACCTCGCCGCGGTCGAGCTGCTGATTGGCGACCCTCGTCGCGGTCGCTGCGACCGCGCGCAGCGGCCGCAGCCCCACGCGGATCGTGACCGCCGTGGTGAGGGCGAGGAGGATCAGGCCGCCCGCCGTGGCGAGCAGGATCACGGTGAGGAGCTGCGTGAGCTGATTCTGGACATCGTCGCGGGGGAGGCCCGTTACGACGACGACGCCGTTGCTCGCGGTGGTCGCGACGACCCGATACGAGCCGAGGCCGTCGAAGGAGACCGTGGCGGGGGTGCCGAGCGCGACCGTGCCGTAGAGCTGCTGCAGCTGATCGGGGGTGAGCGGCTGCGGCGCGCTGTTCAGCGCCCCGCGGCTGTCCTCGAAGGCGACGCCGCTCGGTCCCGCGATGGGGCTGCCGAGCGACAGCAGCAGCCCGGGCATGGGGTCCAGGCGATACAGGATGTTGTCGACAGTGGCCTCGGACGGCGCGATCCCCTCCACGATCCGATCCCTGATCGTCGCGGCGTAGCTCTTCACCTTGTTGTCGAGCTGGTCCTCCAGCGTGCTGCCGAGGGTGGCGCTGGTGATGACGGCGACGATGACGAGGATCAGCGACACGAACCCGATCACCGCGGTCATCAGCCGCGTCTGCAGGCTCATGGGCCGTCGCGTCACCGTCGCTCCGCTCACTGCGGGGCCTTGATCATGTAGCCGACGCCGCGCACAGTGTGCAGGAGGGGCGTGCGGCCGGCGTCGATCTTCTTCCGGAGATAGGAGATGTAGAGCTCCACGACCGACGACTTGCCACCGAAGTCGTAGCTCCAGACGCGGTCCAGGATCTGCGCCTTGGACAGCACCCGGCGCTCGTTGCGCATGAGGTACCGCAGCAGCTCGAACTCGGTCGCGGTCAGCTCGATCTCCACGCCGTCCCGGACGACCTCGTGGCTGTCCTCGTTGAGCGTGAGATCGGCGACCCGGAGGATCGACTGCCCGTCGTCGGCGCTGGCGTGCCCGGTGCGCCGGATGATCGCACGGAGCCGGGCGATCACCTCCTCCAGGCTGAACGGCTTGGTCACATAGTCGTCGCCCCCGGCGGTGAGCCCGGCGACGCGGTCGCCCACGGCGTCCTTCGCCGTCAGGAAGAGGACGGGGACGAGGTTGCCCGCTTCGCGGAGCCGCTTGAGCACGGCCATCCCGTCGAGGTCGGGCATCATGATGTCGAGCACGAGGGCGTCCGGCTCGAACTCCTTCGCGACCTGGAGCGCCTCGAGGCCGGAGGACGCGGTGCGCACCTCCCAGCCCTCCATGCGCAGGGCCATGGCGAGCAGATCGGTGAGCATCTGCTCGTCGTCCACGGCGAGGATGCGCAGAGGGGAGCCGTCGGGGCGGCGCAGTTCGGGCAGGTCGCTGGTCATGCCTCTATTCTGCGGAACTTCCTATGTGATTTCTATGGAACGGGCTATGGGTTCTCTGGGAGATGTCCGCCTCATAGAACCCTCATCATCCGTCCCTCGGATCCGCATAACGGTCGTCCCTAGCGTCGGTTCCGCGCCGCGATCGTCGCGGCGGGAGGAGAGACATGTACGGACGATATCTGCGGCGCGAACTCGCGTGCCGCAAGAAGCAGACGGCGATCGTGGCCATCGGGCTCGCGATCGCGATCGGACTGGTGATCGTGGTGAACGCCCTGACGACCGGTGTGCGCGACGCCCAGACCCAGTCGCTGGCAGCGGTCTACGGAGTGGGGACGGATCTCACCGTCACCGGCGCCGCCGCGGAACCGGGCGACGGGACGGGCCCGCGGTTCGACTTCGACGAGGACGCGGGGGAGAGCGACGGCGAGACCACGACCCTGGAGCAGTCGACCCTGCGCACGGACTTCGGCCGGACGACGCTCGATGCCGCGGTGCTGGACACGGTGGCCGGTACCGACGGCGTCGCCGCCGCGACCGGTGCGCTGAGCCTGACGAACTCGACCTTCTCCGGTGAGCTGCCGAGCGGCGGCTTCGGCGGGCAGGACGGCGCGGAGGGCGGCGAGGCGCCTGCGGAGGGCCAGGCTCCTCCGCAGGGCGGCGGTGGCGGTGGCGGTGGCGGTGCGTTCGGCATCGACTCGTTCACCGTCCTCGGCATCGACCCGTCCGCGACGGAGGTCGGCCCGCTGGCCTCCGCCGAGATCGGCGAGGGGCGTGGGCTGGACGCCGACGACAACGGAGCCCTCGTCGCGCTGGTGGACAGCACGTACGCCGCGAGCGAAGACATCGCCGTCGGCGACACCCTGGACGTCGCGGGTTCCGACGTCGAGGTCGTCGGCCTCCTCACCTCGGCGTCGGATGCCGCAGACACCGCGGCGGACGTCTACCTCCCGCTCGACACCGCGCAGGAGCTGGCCGGCGTGGAGGACGTGATCTCCACGGTGTACGTGCAGGCGGATTCGGCGGCGTCCCTCGACGAGGTGCAGACGGCCTTGGCGGAGGAGCTTCCCGACGCCACCGTCTCCTCCCAGTCCGAGCTCGCTGCGACCGTGTCCGGCTCGCTCTCGAACGCGACGGCGCTCGTCACGAATCTCGGCACCTGGCTGTCGATCATCGTCCTCGCCGTCGCCGTGCTGCTCTCGGTGCTCCTCACCCTCTCCGGCGTCGGCCGTCGCACCCGTGAGTTCGGCACCCTGAAGGCGATGGGGTGGTCGAACGGCCGCGTCGTGCGTCAGGTCGCCGGGGAGTCGATGGTGCAGGGACTCCTCGGAGGAGCGGCAGGTCTCGTGCTCGGCCTCGCCGGGATCCTGATCATCACCGTCGCGCAGCCGAGCGTAGCCGCCGGCTCCGCGGCCGTCGGCGGAGGCCCGGAGGGAGGAGGCGGCTTCGGTGGCCCCGGTGGCATGGCCCCGGGCGCGGAGACCGCCACCGACATCGTGCTGCAGGCACCGCTGACCCCCTGGGTGCTCGTCGCCGCCGTGGGCCTCGCGGTGCTGGGCGGGCTCGTCGCCGGCGCCTTCGGAGGCTGGCGGGCGGCGCGACTGAGCCCGGCAGAGGCCCTGCGGTCCGTCGCATGAGCGGCGTCGCGAACCACACAGGAGAGAAGGAGACCGAGATGACCACGATGACGGATTCCGAGGCCCGCGTTCCGGCCTCGTCGGCGGCGACCCCGCTGTACCGGGCGACGGGTGTCACGCGCACCTATACGCGGAGGGGACGGACGGTGACCGCGCTCACCGGCGTCGACCTGGAGATCATGCCCGGCGCCTTCGTCACGATCCAGGGGCCGACCGGAGGAGGCAAGTCGACGCTGCTGCAGCTGCTGGGGGCGCTCGACACCCCGACTGCTGGGACGTTGCAGCTGGACGGCCGTGAACTGTCGTCGGCGTCGCCGTCGGAGCTGGGACGGATCCGCGCGCAGGAGATCGGATTCGTCTTCCAGGGGTTCAACCTGATCCCGACGCTGACGGCGGTGGAGAACGTCGACATGGCCCTGGAGCCGCTCGGCATCGACCCGGCGGAACGACGCACGCGGGTCGCCGCCGCTCTCGCCCACGTCGGCCTGGCGGACCGCGGAGACCATCGTCCCGCAGAGTTGTCCGGCGGGCAGCAGCAGCGTGTCGCGATCGCGCGGGCGATCGTCAAACGCCCCCGAGTGCTGCTCGCGGACGAGCCGACGGGCAACCTCGACGAGAGCATGCGCGACGAGATCCTCGACCTCCTCGAACGGCTGTGCGCGGAGGGCATCACCATGGTCGTGGTCACGCACGACTCCGCGGTGGCGCGGCGGGCGACGAAACGGCTGCGTCTGACGCAGGGGACGGTGAGGGACATCACCCGGTAGTCGGCGGCGCGGGGGAGGGGCGGACGGCGAGCCGCCCCTCTTCCGCGATGTCCGACCCCGGGTCTACCGTGTGCTCATGGTCGACCACGTCGAATCCGCACAGCCCACCGTCCACCGTCCCTCCACCGTCTCCGAGGTCGCCGCGCTCGTCCGCGCCGCCGCGCAGGAGGCGGTCCCCCTGACCGTCGTCTCCGGCGGCCACGGGCCCTGGTCCCACGCCCCCGCTCCCGGTCTGCGCCTCGAACTCGGGGCGCTCTCCTCGATCGAGGTCGACAGCACCGCCGTGCGCATCGGCGGCGGTGCCGTGTGGGGCGACGTCGCGAAGACTCTCGCCGGCCACGGCCTCGCCCTGAGCTCCGGCGACACGGCCAGCGTCGGCGTCGGCGGTCTCACCCTCGGCGGCGGCATCGGCTGGATGGTGCGCGCCTGGGGTCTCGCCGTCGATCAGCTCGTCGGCGCCCAGGTCGTCACCGCGAGCGGAGACGTGGTGGAGGTCTCGGCCACGCAGCATCCCGACCTGTTCTGGGCGCTGCGCGGCGGTGGCGGCAACTTCGGCATCGTCACCCGTTTCGACTTCGAAGCGCATCGCCTGCCGGGGATCGCGCTGGCCGAGTCCGTCGTCGAGGGCGACGCGACGGCCGTGCTCCGGGCCGCGCGCGAAGTCCTCCGCGACGCCCCGCGCGAGCTGACCGTCACATATATGGACGTGCCGCCCATGGACCCGAGCGCTCCGGCCGGTGCCCGGCTGACCGCCGTGTGGGCCGGGCCCGACCCGGAGGCGCTGCGCGTGGAGCTCGCGCCGATCACCGCCCTCGACGGTGTCACGACGGAGATCACCGAACCCGCCTATCGGGAGATCCTGATGGAGATGCCGCAGCCCGAGGGCGGCGAGGCTCCCGCCCCTCCCGGGTTCCTCGGCGGGAACGGTCTCGTCGCCGACCTCGACGACGAGACGATCGATCGGCTGGTGGCCTATCGGCGGGAGTACCCCGCCTCGGTCGTCTTCCTCCGGTCCCTCGGCGGGGCGTTCGGCGACGTTCCGCAGGAGGAGACGGCCTTCCCGGCGCGCACCGCGACCTGGTTCGTCATGGCCGGTGCCTTCGATGTCCCGGGGATGCTCGACGAGGAGGGGCGGGCGAAGGCCGCCGCCGACGCGCAGCGGATCGTCGCGGGCCGCCTCGCCGAGTACAGCAACTTCGTCGACCGGGAGCGACCGGACGAGGTGTCCGGGATGTACGACGGCGACGGCTACGCGCGTCTGCGGGCGGTGAAGGCGCAGTGGGACCCGCAGAACGTGTTCCGCCGCAACCACAACATCCTCGTGTGACGCACGAAGGGCCGAGCACCGTACGGTGCCCGGCCCTTCGCAGACCCGAGGTCAGTGCGTGTCTTCGGCCTCGATCTCGGAGCGGTCGCCCGACCACAGCGTGTGGAAGGTGCCCTCCTTGTCGATGCGCTTGTAGGTGTGCGCGCCGAAGAAGTCGCGCTGACCCTGCACGAGAGCAGCCGGGAGGCGGTCGGCGCGGATGCCGTCGTAGTACGACAGCGACGACGAGAACGCCGGAGCCGGGATGCCGGACTGCGCCGCCGTGACCACCACGCGACGCCATGCCGCCTGGCCGCGGGTGAGTGCCTCGGCGAAGTACGGAGCCGTCATCAGCACGGGCAGGTCGGGGGTCTCCGCGTAGGCGTCGGCGATCCGGTTCAGGAACTGCGCACGGATGATGCAGCCGCCGCGCCAGATCTTCGAGATCGCACCGAGGTCGATGTTCCAGCCGTACTCGGCGGCGCCGGCACGGATCTCGTCGAAGCCCTGCGAGTACGCGACGATCTTGGAGGCATAGAGCGCCAGGCGGACGTCCTCGACGAAAGCGTCGACCTCGTCGGCCGGGACCGTGAACTCCTCGTCCGGACCGGGAAGCGCCGCGGCGACCGCGCGCTGCTCGGGGTGGGAGGAGAGGGACCGGGCGAACGTCGCCTCGGCGATGCCCGAGACCGGGACGCCGAGCGAGAGCGCGGTCTGCACCGTCCAGGCGCCGGTGCCCTTCGCGCCGGCCTGGTCCAGGATGACGTCGACCAGCGGCTTACCGGTCGCCGCGTCGACCTGGCGCAGCACCTCGGCCGTGATCTCGATGAGGTACGACTCCAGCTCTCCGCGGTTCCACTCGGCGAAGATCTCGGCGATCTCTGCGGGGGTCTTGCCGGTGCCGCGACGGATGAGGTCGTAGGCCTCGGCGATGAGCTGCATGTCCGCGTACTCGATGCCGTTGTGCACCATCTTGACGAAGTGGCCGGCGCCGTCGTGGCCGACGTGCGTCACGCAGGGCTCGCCCTCGGCGACTGCGGCGATGGACTTCAGGATCGGCCCGAGCGTGATCCAGGACTCGTCCGAGCCGCCCGGCATGATCGAGGGGCCGGTGAGGGCGCCCTCCTCGCCGCCGGAGATACCCGCGCCGACGAAGTTGATGCCGGTCTCGCGGACCGCCTTCTCGCGGCGGATGGTGTCGGGGAAGTAGGCGTTGCCGCCGTCGACGATGATGTCGCCCGGCTCGAAGACCTCCACGAGGGAGTCGATCACGGCGTCGGTCGGCGCTCCGGCCTTGACCATGATGATCGCGGTGCGCGGCTTCTGCAGCGAGTCGGCGAACTCCTGGTACGTCTTCGCGGGGATGAAGCCCGCCTCGGGATGCTCGTCGAGGAGGGTCTGGGTCTTCTCGTAGCTGCGGTTGAAGATCGCCACGGTGTTGCCCTCGCGGCTCGCGAGGTTGCGGGCGAGGTTCGACCCCATGACGGCGAGTCCGACGACTCCGATGTTCGCTGATGCTTCGGGCACGGAAGGCTCCTCGATCGTGAAGAAGGGTTGTCTTCAGCGTATCGCTGTGCGCCGGATGGAGGCGCACCCGATGACGCATCACCGTCATCGTCCGCGACGTCGGGCGGTCCGGAGGCTCCGGACCTCTACGCTGAAGGGAGCACAGGAGCTGGAGGGAGTCGGTCGTGACGGAGTCCGAGAAGAAGGTCCGCGCCGTCGTCGCGGTGCCGTTGACGGAGGAGCTGTGCGGGCTCATCGAGGAGCTCGAGCCGCGGCTCGAGGTCATCCAGGATGCATCGCTCGTGCCTCCCATGCGCGGTCCGGCCGACTGGTCGGGCGACCCCGACTTCACCCGCACGCCGGAGCAGCAGCGCGCGTTCGAGGCCCTCGTCGACTCCGCTGACGTGCTCTTCGGCATCCCCGACGTCGACCCCGACGCACTTGCTCGGACGGTCTCTGCGAACCCGCGGCTGCGGTGGGTCATGACCACGGCGGCGGGCGGCGGCAGCACGGTCAAGGCCGCGGAACTCGACCGCGCCGACCTCGACCGCATCGTCTTCACCACCAGCGCCGGCGTCCACGGCGGCACGCTCGCCGAGTTCGCCCTCTTCGCGGTGCTCGCCGGGGCGAAGGACCTTCCGCGCCTGCGGATCGATCAGGATCAGCGCATCTGGCCCGAGCGGTGGGAGATGCGCCAGGTCGACGAGATGACCGTGCTCGTGGTGGGACTCGGCGGCATCGGCGCGGAGTGCGCCCGCCGTTTCCACGCTCTCGGCGCTCGGGTGTGGGGGACCACTCGCTCCGGTCGTCCGGTCGAGGGCGTCGATCGCCTCATCGCGCTGGACGACCTCGTGGACGCGGTGGGGGAGGTCGACGCGATCGTCGTCACGCTTCCGGGCACGGAGCAGACCAGACATCTCATCGGCGAGGAGGTTCTGCGGGCAGTGAAGCCCGGGGTCATCCTCACCAACGTCGGGCGCGGGAGCGTGGTCGATGAGACGGCGCTGCTCTCCGCCCTCGACGACGGCCGCGTCGGCTTCGCCGGGCTGGATGTCTTCGAGCAGGAGCCGCTGCCCGCCGAGTCCCCGCTGTGGGCGCACCCGCGCGTGCTCGTCAGCCCGCACACCGCGGCGCTCAGCTCGAAGGAGGAGGAGCGCATCGCGCGGCGGTTCGCCGAGAACGCCACCCGGCTGCTCGACGGTCGGGAGCTGCGCGCAGTGGTCGACACGGTCGAGTTCTACTGAATCGGGATGCAGCAGGCATGAGCGTGCGCATCGTCGTGATGGGGCCGAGCGGATCCGGGAAATCGACGGTCGGTGCGGCGCTGGCGGAGAGCCTCGAGGCGCGCTTCATGGACGGTGACGATCTGCATCCGCTGACCAACGTCGAGAAGATGGCAGCGGGGATCGCCCTCGATGACGAGGACCGGATGCCCTGGCTGCGGGTGGTCGGACGGACGCTCGCCGCCGAGACGCACATCGTCGTCGCCTGTTCCGCGCTGCGGCGGCGCTACCGGGATGCCATCAGGGCGGAGGCGCCGGACGCCTTCTTCGTCGAGCTCGGCGTGGCACGGGAGACGCTCGCCCGGCGACTGGGTGGACGGCCCGACCACTTCATGCCGGCCTCGCTGCTCGATTCCCAGCTCGACGCGTGGGAACCGCTGACGGGTGACGAGCCCGGCGTCCGGGTCGATGCCGCGCTCCCGCTGGTGCAGGAGGTGGCGGCGATCCGGAAGGCGCTCGCCGCGGAGACGGGAACGCCGGGGGAGCCTCAGTCCTTGCGGTAGCCCGAGCGGCCGAGCGAGAAGAGAGCCGCACCCGTGGCGACGGCCGCGCACACCGACATGGCGCCGATCAGCCAGAGGAGGACGTGGGAGAGGAAGGCGCCGTCGAGCATGGGGGTACTCCGAATTTCTGCAGTGGGGACCGGTGTCCTCAGCCTATCGGGTCATCCGGTACCATGGAGGCGTACCTCGGCGAGGGACGCTTCTGCGCGTGCGCGGGCGTCCGTGATCGACGCGGCGAAGCAAGCCCGGTGGCTTTCCTCACGCGTCCGCGTTCGAGTCCACAATTCCAAGACCACCGCGCGGCGCCTTCGCTGCGTGCCCCGAAGGAGAACCTCATGTCTGAAGACACCACGGTCCACGCCGAGCTGCGCAGCAGCTTCGGCAAGGGCTTCGCCCGTCGTCTGCGCGCCGCCGGCAAGATCCCCGCGGTCATCTACGGCCACGGCACCGAGCCCGTGCACGTCGCGCTGCCCGGCCACCAGGTCTCCCTGATCATCCGTCGCGCCAACGCGCTGCTCGACCTCGACATCGAGGGCACCTCGCAGCTCGCGCTCGTCAAGGACGTGCAGAAGGACCCGGTGCACCAGATCATCGAGCACATCGACCTCCTGGTCGTGAAGAAGGGCGAGAAGGTCGCCATCGACGTCCCCGTCGTCGTCACCGGTGAGTCGGCCCCCGGCACCATCGTCAACCTCGATGCCACGACCATCCAGGTCGAGGCGGAGGCCACCCACATCCCCGAGAACATCGAGGTCTCGGTCGAGGGTCTCGAGGAGGGCGCGCACATCACCGCCGCCGACGTCACCCTCCCGAAGGGCTCGACGCTCCTCACCGACGCCGAGGTCCTCGTGGTCGCGATCTCCGTCCCGGCCGCTCCGGTCGAGGACGAGGAGACCGAGGGCGAGTCCGCCGAGGGTGCCGCCGAGGCGTCCGAGGAGGCCGCCGCGGAGTGATCTCCGCCTGCTTCATCACGGAGGGGACGCGATCGGATCGCGTCCCCTCCGTCGTATCCTGACCGGGGTGACGGCTCCGGCGAGAGAGGACGAGGAATGGCAGCCACCTGGCTCGTGGTCGGTCTCGGCAATCCGGGACCCCGCTATGAGGCGACCCGCCACAACATCGGCCAGATGGTCGTCGATGAGCTCGCGGCACGCCGCGGAGAGAGCTTCCGGGAGCACAAGGGGGGCGCGCGCGTCGTCGAGACCTGGCTCCGGCCCGGTGCCGACAAGCTCGTGCTCGCCAAGCCGAACACGTTCATGAACGTCTCGGGAACCCCTGTCGCAGCGCTCGCCCGGTTCTACTCCGTCCCTCTCGACCACGTGGTCGTCGTGCACGACGAGCTCGACATCCCGTTCGACACGGTCAAGCTCAAGACCGGAGGAGGGCACGGCGGGCACAACGGCGTGCGTGACATCGCGCGGGCCCTCACGAGCCCGGACTTCCCGCGGGTGCGGGTCGGCATCGGCCGACCGGCGGGGCGCCAGGATCCTGCCGACTGGGTGCTCTCCCCGTTCGGCAAGGACGAGCGTGCGAACCTTCCCCTGCTCGTGGGTGACGCCGCGGACGCCGTCGAGCTCCTCGTCGGGGAAGGCCTGCTCGCCGCGCAGCAGAAGCATCACGCACCGCGCTGACCGGCGCCCCGCGGGGTCAGGTGGTGAAGGTGGCGTATCCCGCGGCGCCGCCGACGGCGAAGGCCGTGAACACGGCGACGAAGAAGATGACTGCGCCGAGGACGGCGACGATCAGCGCGGCGATGCCCGCTCCACGTCCCTGCTTCCGGCGGATCGCGATGATGCCCAGCACGATCGCGGCGATGCCGAGAACCGTGCCGGCCCAGAACGACAGCTCCGTCCACAGCACCTGATCACGCGCGGGGGACAGGAACCCGAGATCTCCCGAGGAGCCGCTGATGCCCTGCGGGATGCGGCGGCCCACCTCGAACGCGCTGACGCCGCCGATGATCGGCATGACGACGGCCGCGAGGATCGAGAGGCCGAGGGCGAGCAGGCCGAGGAACCCCGAGGGCTTCGGCGCGGCATCCGGCGCGGTGTACGTGCCGGACGGTGCTGCGTAGCCGCCCACGGGCACCTGATACGCCCCCGGAGGCGCAGCCGGGGGTGCCGGCTGGCCGTATCCGCCGGCGGGCGGGTACGGTGCCGGAGCCCTCGGCGGTACGGACGCGTACGCGGGCGGCGGGATCGCACCGGAGACCGAGTCCTGCGGGACCGAGGGCGCCGGAGGGGCGGGCGGAACGGCGCCGGACGGAGGGGGCAGCTGCGGATCGGTCACGATGTCATCCTAGGGTGGCGCGCGGCTCAGACCCGGCGCAGCAGTCCGACGCGGTCGTACACGTCGGACAGCGTCCGATCGGCGACGGCATCGGCGCGGGCGGCGTTCTCGGCGAGGATCCGGTCGAGCTCGGCCGGGTCGTCGAGGAGTTCGAGAGCACGGTCGCGCACCGGAGCGAACTCCTCCACGACGACCTCGGCGAGGCCCTTCTTGAAGTCGCCGTATCCGCGACCCGCGTACTCGTCCTCGATCGCGGGGATCTGGCGTCCGGTCAGCGCGGCGTAGATGGTCAGGAGGTTCGAGACGCCCGGCTTGGCCTCGCGATCGAACCGCACGGTGCCCTCGTTGTCGGTCACCGCGCGCATGATCTTCTTCGCCGACTTCGCCGGGTCGTCCAGCATCCACAGCACGCCGGCATCGCTCTCGGCCGACTTCGACATCTTGGCCGTCGGATTCTGCAGGTCGTAGATGCGCGCCGTCTCCTTCTGGATGACCGGGACCGGCACCGTGAAGGTCTCGCCGAACCGCGAGTTGAAGCGCTCCGCGAGGTCGCGGGTGAGCTCGACGTGCTGCTTCTGGTCGTCGCCGACCGGCACGACGTCCGTCTGGTAGAGCAGGATGTCGGCGGCCATGAGCACGGGGTAGGTGAAGAGGCCGACGCTGGTCGCATCGGCGCCGTAGCGGGCCGACTTGTCCTTGAACTGGGTCATCCGTCCGGCCTCGCCGAAGCCGGTGATCGTGCTGAGGATCCAGGCGAGCTCGGCGTGCGCACGCACGTGCGACTGCACGTACAGCGTCGACTGCGAGGGCTCGATGCCCGCCGCGATGTACTGCGCGGCGGTACGTCGGGTCTTCTCGCGGAGCTCTGCCGGGTTCTGGGCGACGGTGAGGGCGTGCAGGTCGACGACGGAGAAGAACGCGTCGTACGAGGTCTGGAGCTCCCGCCACTGCAGGAGTGCGCCGATGTAGTTGCCGATCTGGAGGGAGTCGGCGGAGGGCTGCATTCCGGAATAGAGACGAGGCTTGTTCACCCGTCAATCCTATGCGTCCGCGCCGCGGACCCCTGCGCTGGCCGATCCCTTACGCTGACGTCATGACGAGCGGTGCGCCTCCGACGCGGGGACAGGTGTTCCTCGACGCGTTGGGCGCGGACGCCGAGCGTCTGCACCCGGAGATCCTCGCGCAGTATCGCGCTCCCGTCGCGGCGGGGCACGCGGAGGGGGTGTTCGCCGTCGCGGGGAGCCGCTTCGGTCGCGCAGCCGGTCTCGCGCGTCCGATCGTCGGGCCGGGTCTTCTGGTGCCGACATCGGGACGAGATGTCCCGTTCGTGCTCCGCACGGCCGCGGGGCGCACAGAGACCGGCCGCGCGACGCTCGACTCCATCCGCGAGTTCCGTTTCCCCGGACGGACCGCGCGGATCGTCGACCGGCTCACGGTGAGCGTGCGACCGGGACTGGTCCGGAACCTGCTCGGTGCCCGAGGCCGCGTCGAACTCATCGAGAAGTGCAGCGTAACGGCGGAGGGCTTCCTGCGGATGCGCACCGTCCGAGTCGCGCTGCGGCTGTGCGGTCGGCGGTTCGCGCTGCCCGGTCCGCTCGGCGTGCGCGTGGACCTGATCGACGGCTGGGACGCGGAGCACCGCCGGCGCACGATCGATATGCGTGCCGTGAACCCGCTGCTCGGCACCGTCTTGGAGTACCGCGGATGGTATCGGGAGTCGGAGCCGTCGCCCTCCGAGCAGCCCGACCCGGGTCAGTAGGTGTAGTCGACGACGACCGGCGCGTGGTCGCTCCAGCGCTGGTCGTACGCGGCCGCACGCGCCACGTGGTACGCCTGGACGCGCTCGGCGAGAGCGGGCGTGGCCAGGTGGTAGTCGATGCGCCATCCCGAGTCGTTGTCGAAGGCCTTCCCGCGCATGGACCACCAGGTGTAGGGCCCGTCCACCTCGCCGTGGAAGCGGCGGCCGACGTCCACCCAGCCCAGGCCGGTGCCGACCGAGCCGTCGACGCCGGTGACCCGGGTCCCGGCCTCACCGAGGAAGCGATCGAAGTAGGCGCGCTCACGCGGCAGGAAGCCGGCCTTGGTGCGGTTGCCGCGCCAGTTCTTGATGTCGAGCTCGCGGTGCCCCACGTTGAGGTCGCCGGTGACGAGGGCGAGGGCGCCGTCGGTGTTCAGGCTCGCCAGTCGCGCTTCGAACGCGTCGAGGAACTTCCACTTCTCGTCCTGCTTCGGGGTGTCGGCCTCGCCGGAGTGCACGTAGGCGCTGACGACGGTGAGCGGACGGTCGCCGATCAGGAAGTCGGCCTCGATCCAGCGCCCCTTGGAGTCGAAGTCCTCCGGGCCGAAGTCCGCCCGGGAGGCGAGCGCGGGGAGGCGGCTGGCGATCGCGACGCCCGCTCGCCCCTTGGCCGTGGCCTCGTCGTGGACGAAGGTCCAGCCGGGGAGGGCGGCCTCGATGTGCTCGTCCTGCCCGCGCACCTCCTGAAGGGTGAGGATGTCGATGTCCGCGGCGTCCAGCCACGTGCTCATCCCGTTGCGGGCGGCCGCCCGGATCCCGTTGACATTGACCGAGGCGATACGCAGGTGAGGCATTCCTCCAGCCTAACGAGCACCGCCGACATCGCGGTTCTGACGGTGATCGAGCTCGGAGAGCAGGCGCTGCGCGAGAGGGGAGGTCGGGGGTGCGGGCGGGGGAGCAGAGGTCTCCAGTCGCGCGACCTCGTCCTCCGCCTCGCGGACGGCGTGCCCGGCCGCCCAGCTCCGATACCACGGGGCCTCGTCTTGCGCGGCTCGGGCGTCGCGCAATCGGATCCGCGCCGCCGCGAGCAGGGTGGCGTGCTCCGCCACCCGCCGCTCGGCCTCCGTCGGCAGCAGGAGCGGGAGGTCGCGGTCCTGCGCGGCGACGGCGATCCAGGAGGCGGCGACGAGCATGACCACCCCGTTGACCCGGAACCACAGCAGCAGCCCGACGAAGATCGCGAAGGTCGCCAGCAGGGGATTCGACGGCGTGTAGCTCAGGAGGAACCCGACCCCGAACTGCAGCACCGTCATGGCCGCGCCGCCGAGGAGGGCGCCCGGCCAGATGGTGCTCCAGTGCAGCGAGGTGCCGGTGAGGAAGCGCACCATCGCCGCCAGCGCCCCCGTCAGCAGGACGAACGACACGAGCACCGTGCCGATCCGGATGCCGAGGTTGAGGCCGTCCGATCCCGCGTCCCAGCCGAGGAGCGAGAGCACCCAGCTCAGCACGGCGGCACTGGCCGAGCTGAGGGCGGAGCCGAGGATCAGCGAGACACCGAAGATGAGGGCGGCGAGGAGGTCGCGCGCTTTGAGGAGGAGGTAGCTGCGGCGGTCGGGCTCGAGGCCGAAGATGTCCCGCACGGCTCGCCGGGAGAAGGTCACCCAGCCGATCGCCGTCCAGATGACCGTGCCGAGCGCGATGAGGCCGGTGATTCCGAGGAACCCGGTGGTGTTCGACGCGATCTCCTGCACCTGTGCGGGCGTGAAGACGCCGCCCTCGTCGAGGATGAGGTTCGGGATGTAGTTGTTGATGATGTCGATGAGCCCGTTCACGGCCTCCTCGCTGCCGCCGAGCCAGAGCCCTGTGATGGCGAACGCGAGGTACACCGCGGCGAAGATGGCGAACAGCGCCTGGTAGCTCACCCCGGCGGCGAGCAGGAAGCCGTTGTGTTGCAGGAAGTGGCGCCACACCCGCACCGGGAAGAGACCGAGGGTCCGCCGCGTCAGCGCGGTCGCGCGCTCGACTGCGGCATCGAGGCGACCATCGGTCGCCGAACCGGGCTCGGACACGCCCCCACCCTACCCAAGACCGGTCACGCCCTTCCGCGAGAACAGGCACAGACGCGAGAACAGGCGGCCCCGTCCGGGACCGCCTGTTCTCGCGTGGGTGCCTGTGTCGGTGCGTCAGGGACGGCCGCGGAGGACCGCCTGCTTGACCTCGGCGATGGCCTTGGTGACCTCGATGCCGCGGGGGCACGCCTCGGAGCAGTTGAAGGTCGTGCGGCAGCGCCAGACGCCTTCCTTGTCGTTGAGGATGTCGAGGCGGACCGCAGCGTTGTCGTCACGCGAGTCGAAGATGAAGCGATGCGCGTTGACGATGGCCGCCGGACCGAAGTACTGTCCGTCCGTCCAGAACACCGGGCATGACGACGTGCACGCGGCGCAGAGGATGCACTTGGTGGTGTCGTCGAAGATCTCGCGGTCGGCGATGGACTGCGTACGCTCCTTGCCCTTCTCCGGCACGGAGTTCGCGACGAGGAACGGCTGCACCTCGCGGTACGACGCGAAGAACGGCTCCATGTCGACGACGAGGTCCTTCTCCAGCGGCAGGCCCTTGATGGCCTCGACGTAGATCGGCTTCGAGATGTCGAGGTCCTTGATCAGCGTCTTGCACGCCAGGCGGTTGCGGCCGTTGATGCGCATGGCGTCGGAGCCGCAGATGCCGTGGGCGCAGGAGCGCCGGAAGGTGAGCGAGCCGTCGACCTCCCACTTGATCTTGTGCAGGGCGTCGAGGACGCGGTCGGTGGAGTAGAGCTCCACGTCGTAGTCGACCCAGTGCGGCTCGGCGTCGATCTCCGGGTCGAACCGACGGATGTTGAAGGTGACGATGAAGGACTGGATCCCGGTCTCTTCCGTCGTGTCTGCCGGGGCCTCGGCGAGGGCGTTGGACATGCTCAGTACTTCCTCTCCATCGGCGGGTAGTTGAACTCGCCCTTGTCGTTCTTGGTGAAGACGACGGGCTTCCAGTCGAGCTTGATGTGGTCGCTCGGGTCGGAGGAGTGCGGGTCGCCCGTGAGGTACGCCATGGTGTGCTTCATGTAGTTCTCGTCGTCGCGCTTCGGGAAGTCGTCGCGCATGTGGCCGCCGCGGCTCTCCTCGCGGTTCTGTGCGGCGTAGACGACGACCTCGGCGATGTCGAGCAGGAAGCCCAGCTCGACCGCCTCGAGCAGGTCGGTGTTGAACCGGTGGCCCTTGTCGTCGACGTGCACGTTCTTGTAGCGCTCACGGAGCTCGGCGATCACGCCGAGGACGTGCTGGAGGGATTCGTGCGTGCGGAACACCTGCGCGCCCTTGTCCATCTCGTCCTGCAGCGTCTTGCGCAGCACGGCGATCCGCTCGGTGCCCTGGTTGTTGCGCAGGCCCTCGAGCATGTCGGAGACGAACGCCGCGGGGTTCTCCGGAAGCGGGACGAAGTCCGCCGTCTTGACGTACTCCACCGCGTTGCGACCCGACCGCTTGCCGAACACGTTGATGTCGAGCAGCGAGTTCGTGCCGAGACGGTTGGCGCCGTGCACCGAGACGCAGGCGCACTCACCGGCGGCGTAGAGGCCGGGGACGACGGTGTCGTTGTCCGCGAGCACCTCGCCGTTGTTGTTCGTGGGGATGCCGCCCATGGCGTAGTGCGCGGTCGGCATGACGGGCACCGGCTCGACGACCGGGTCGACGCCCAGGTACGTGCGGGCGAACTCGGTGATGTCCGGGAGCTTGGTCTCGAGCACCTCGGCGCCCAGGTGCGTGCAGTCCAGCAGCACGTAGTCCTTGTGGGGACCGGCGCCGCGGCCCTCCGCGACCTCCTGGACCATGCAGCGCGCGACGATGTCTCGGGGCGCCAGGTCCTTGATGGTGGGGGCGTAGCGCTCCATGAACCGCTCACCGGAGGCGTTGCGGAGGATCGCGCCCTCACCGCGGGCGCCCTCGGTGAGGAGGATGCCGAGGCCGGCGAGACCGGTCGGGTGGAACTGGAAGAACTCGAGGTCCTCGAGGGGGAGGCCCTTGCGCCAGACGATGCCCACGCCGTCGCCGGTGAGCGTGTGCGCGTTGGAGGTCGTCTTGAAGATCTTGCCGAAGCCGCCGGTCGCGAAGATCACGGCCTTGGACTGGAAGACGTGCAGCTCGCCCGTGGCGAGGTCGTACGCGACGACGCCGGCGACCTGCGTCGCCCCCGCCGCGTCCTTCACGGTGATGAGGTCGAGCACGTAGAACTCGTTGAAGAAGTTGATGCCGAGCTTGACGCAGTTCTGGAACAGCGTCTGCAGGATCATGTGGCCGGTGCGGTCGGCGGCGTAGCACGCGCGTCGGACCGGGGTCTTGCCGTGCTCGGCCGTGTGGCCGCCGAAGCGGCGCTGGTCGATCTTGCCCTCAGGGGTGCGGTTGAAGGGGAGGCCCATGTTCTCGAGGTCGATGACCGCGTCGATGGCCTCCTTCGCGAGGATCTCCGCCGCGTCCTGGTCGACGAGGTAGTCGCCGCCCTTCACGGTGTCGAAGGTGTGCCACTCCCAGGAGTCCTCCTCGACGTTCGCGAGGGCCGCCGCCATGCCGCCCTGCGCGGCACCGGTGTGCGACCGCGTCGGGTACAGCTTGGAGATCACGGCCGTCTTCGCGCCGGGGCCGGCCTCGATGGCCGCCCGCATGCCGGCGCCGCCGGCGCCCACGATGACGATGTCGAACTGGTGGTAGTGCACGCCGTCACGGACGACGGGATCCTGCGTCTGGGTAGTCACTTCTCGTTTGCCTCTTCTTCTAGCCCTGCGCCTGGCAGGTCTCCCACAGCGTGCTCGACTCGGTCACACCCAGGCACGGGTCGAACGTGAAGACGACCAGGGTGCCGAGGAGGATGAGCAGGCCCGCGGCCAGGCCGAGGGCCCAGACGAGCGCCTTGCGCGCGGTGGGGTTGGTCACGTAGTCGTTCACGATCGTGCGCATGCCGTTGGCGCCGTGGATGAGGGCGAGCCAGAGCATCAGCACGTCCCACCACTGCCAGAACGGCGTGGCGAACTTGCCGGCGATGAAGGCGAAGTCGAGGGCGTGGATGCCCTCGCCGACCATGAGGTTGACGAAGAGGTGGCCGAAGATCAGCACGACGAGCACGACGCCCGAGACGCGCATGAAGACCCAGCCCCACTTCTCGAGGTTGATGCCGCGCTGACGGCGGGCGGGAGCGGCGACGGTCTGCGCGCTCATCAGTGTCCTCCTCCGAAGCCGGCGAACGCGAGCATCAGGTGACGCGGCACGAAGCCGGCCATGATGATGCCCCACACGAGCAGCACGCCCCAGAACAGCTGGCGCTGGTACTTGGCGCCCTTCGACCAGAAGTCGACGGCGATGATGCGCAGGCCGTTCATGGCGTGGAACACGATGCCCGCCACGAGCACGACCTCGCCGATCGCCATGACCGGGTTCTTGTACGTGCCGATGACCGCGTCGTACGCCTCCGGCGACACCCTGATCAGCGCCGTGTCGAGCACGTGCACCAACAGGAAGAAGAAGATGGCGACTCCGGTGATGCGGTGAAGCACCCACGACCACATGCCTTCGCGACCCCGGTAGAGGGTGCCGCGGGGGGTCTTGGACGTGGTTTCCGAAATCGACGGTGTCAAGCGAGCGCTTGTGGACACGGTCGTCCTCCCTGGATCGATGTGTTTCGGTCGCGTGCGCTGCTTCGTCCACATCTGGCCTGGAGGAGGGTCAGGCACGCCCGATCGGAGTCCATCCTATTCCCGTGCGGACGCCGCGGGCGACGAAGGGGACCCTAAGTCGAACCCGCCGCTACGCTGGCCTGCATGAGCGAGCCGATCGAAGACTTCTATGCGGTCATCCCCGCCGGTGGCATCGGCAGTCGGCTGTGGCCGCTGTCCCGCGCGGACGCCCCGAAGTTCCTGCACGACCTCACCGGCTCCGGCCATTCGCTGCTGCGCGATACGTGGGACCGGCTGGAGTCGCTCGCCGGACCGGACCGGATCGCGGTGGTCACCGGCCGCGCCCACCGAGCTGCGGTGGAGGCGGAGCTGCCCGGCATCGCCGACCTCAACGTCTTCCTGGAGTCCGAGCCCCGCGAGTCCGCGGCGGCGATCGGGCTGGCCGCGGCCGTGCTGCATCGGCGCAACCCGGACGTGATCATCGGCTCGTTCAGCGCGGACCACGTCATCCGGGGCACGCGGGTCTTCGAGTTCGCCGTCCGCGACGCCGTCGAGGTCGCCAGGGAGGGCTACATCTGCACGATCGGCATCGCGCCGACCGAGCCGGCGGTCGGCTTCGGCTACATCAAGAAGGGGCCGGAGCTGGTCGTGGAGCGCGCCAGGGAGGCGGCCCTCGTCGAGAGCTTCGTCGAGAAGCCGGATCTGGAGACGGCCAGGGCCTACCTCGCCGAGCGCACCTACCTGTGGAACGCGGGCATGTTCATCGCGAAGGCGAGCGTCCTGCTGGACGAGCTCGCGGCCAACGAGCCCGCCCTGCACGCCGGTCTTCTCGAACTCGCCGAGGCCTGGGACGACCGGGAGCTCCGCGGGCCCGCCGTCGACCGCATCTGGCCACGGCTGAAGAAGATCGCGATCGACTACGCCGTCGCGGAGCCGGCGGCGCGGCGCGGGCGTCTCGCCGTGGTCCCCGGGCACTTCGACTGGGACGACGTGGGGGACTTCGCGTCGCTGACGAAGCTCATCACGAACGGCCGCAAGAACGACCTCGCCGTCCTCGGGCCCCGCGCCCGGGTGCTGACCGACGCGGCCAGCGGCATCCTCGTCAGCCAGACCACCCGCGTGATCAGCCTGGTGGGGGTGCAGGACATCGTCGTGGTCGACACCCCGGACGCGCTCCTGGTCACGACGGTCGAGAACGCGCAGCGGGTGAAGGGCGTGGTGGAGTCGCTCAAACTCAACGGCCAGGGCGACGTGCTCTGATGAGCAGCGCTCCGTGCTCATCGGCAGGGTTGATTTCAGCTTTGTAACCATTGGCCCGGCCGCCCGGGGCCGACGTGCACGAACGTCGAAACACTAGGTAACTTTGATCGATCCGCGATGGCCGCGGGTTCGTTGAGGGAGGCATCCGTGACCATCTCCACCACCAAGAAGCTGCTCGGCGCGACGGTCGCCGCCGGTGTCGTCTTCGCTCTTGCCGGCTGCGGTCAGGCGCCGACCGACGAGTCCGAGGGCGGATCCGCCCCCGTCGACTCCGACTTCAAGCCGTGCCTCATCTCCGACGCCGGCGGCTGGAACGACAAGTCGTTCAACCAGTCGGCCAAGGAGGGCATGGACAGCGCCGCCGACGAGCTCGGCATCAAGCCGCTGGAGTTCGAGTCCGCCAACGACAACGACTACGCGCCGAACCTCGAGACCGCCGTCTCCGAGGGCTGCTCGCTCATCGTCTCGGTCGGCTTCAAGCTGTCCGCAGCCACGGTCGAGTCCGCGCTCGCGAACCCCGAGATCGACTACGCGATCATCGACGACTGGGCTGACAACGACTTCGACGGCACCACCGACGCGCCGAACATCAAGCCCCTCGTCTTCGACACCGCTCAGGCTGCCTACCTCGGCGGCTACGCCGCGGCCGCCTGGTCCGCAGAGGCCGGCGTGAACAAGGTCGGCACCTTCGGCGGCATGCAGATCCCGTCGGTCGCCGTCTTCATGGACGGCTACCAGCTCGGTGTCGAGAAGTACAACGAGGACAAGTCGGCCGACGTCCAGGTCTTCGGTTGGGACGCCGCCACCCAGAAGGGCTCCTTCACGGGCGGCTTCGACGCCAACGACACGGCCAAGCAGACCGCCCAGGGCGTGCTCGACCAGGGTGTCGACGTCATCCTCCCCGTCGGCGGCCCGGTCTACCAGAGCGCCGCAGCGGCGATCAACGACAGCGGCAAGGACACGCTGATGCTCGGTGTCGACAGCGACCTCGCCGTCGCCGACCCCAGCGTCGCCGACATCACGCTCGTCTCCATCATGAAGGCCATCGACGTGGCCGTCCGCGACGCGACGCTCGCGGCCGCCGCCGGCGAGTTCGATCCGGAGCCCTACATCGGCACGCTCGAGAACGAGGGCGTGAAGCTCTCCGGCTTCGGCGACTTCGAGGCGGACCTGCCCGAGGGCCTCACGGACGAGCTGTCCGCTCTCCAGGAGCAGATCATCTCCGGCGACATCACGGTGGAGTCCGAGAACTCTCCCACCCGCTGAGTCGGAGCCGTACCCAGCACGGGGCGAGTGGCGCAGGCTGCCACTCGCCCCGCACTGTGGGCGGCGACGATTCTCCTCGGTGACTCTTCTGGATAAGGTGCAGATATGAAGCTCGAACTTCGCGGCATCACCAAGCGATTCGGCAGCCTCGTGGCGAACGACCACATCGATCTCGTGGTCGAACCCGGTCAGATCCACGCTCTCCTCGGCGAGAACGGTGCAGGCAAGTCGACGCTGATGAACGTGCTCTACGGCCTGTATCAGGCCGACGAGGGCGAGATCCTCCTCGACGACGTCGTGCAGCACTTCCGCGGCCCCGGAGACGCGATGGCCGCGGGCATCGGCATGGTGCACCAGCACTTCATGCTCGTGCCGGTGTTCACGGTGGCCGAGAACGTCATGCTCGGTCACGAGCAGACCAAGGGCCTCGGCACGCTCGACATCGCGAAGGCGCGCGAGCACGTGCGCGCGGTCGCGGCGCGGTTCGGGTTCGACATCGATCCGGACGCCGTCGTCGGCGACCTGCCCGTCGGTGTGCAGCAGCGCGTCGAGATCATCAAGGCGCTGTCCCGCGACGCCAAGGTCCTCGTCTTCGACGAGCCCACCGCGGTGCTGACGCCGCAGGAGACCGACGAGCTCATGGCCATCATGCGCCAGCTCCGGGACGAGGGCACCGCGATCGTGTTCATCACGCACAAGCTGCGCGAGGTGCGCGAGGTCGCCGACCGCATCACGATCGTCCGGCTCGGACGAGTGGTGGGGGAGGCCTCGCCGACCGCCACCAACGCCGAGCTGGCCTCGCTCATGGTCGGCCGCGCGGTCGAGCTGACCGTGCAGAAGGAGGCGCCCCGCCTCGGCGAAGGCGGCCTGGAGGTCCGCAACCTCCGGGTGCTCACCTCGACCGGAGCCATCGTCGTGGACGACGTCGACTTCACAGTCCGCCCCGGTGAGGTCCTCGCCATCGCCGGTGTGCAGGGCAACGGCCAGACCGAGCTCGTCGAGGCCATCGTCGGCCTCGCCGCACGCGTCGAGGGGAACATCATCCTCGACGGCACCGAGCTCGTGGGCAAGAGCGTCCGCGGCATCCTCGACGCCGGTGTCGGGTTCGTGCCGGAGGACCGTACCGAGGACGGCCTCGTCGCCGGATTCTCGGTCGCCGAGAACCTCATCCTCGACCGCTCCGACGATCCCGCCTTCAGCCGGGCCGGGACGCTGCGTCGCGGCGCCCTGGAGGACTTCGCCAAGGAGCGCATCGCGGAATACGACATCCGCACGCAGGGCCCGGACACCCCCGCGGGAACCCTCTCCGGAGGCAACCAGCAGAAGGTCGTGATCGCGCGCGAGATGAGCCGGGAACTGCGGCTCTTCGTCGCGGCCCAGCCGACGCGCGGGGTCGACGTGGGCTCGATCGAGTTCATCCACAAGCGCATCATCGAGACGCGGGACGCGGGCATCCCCGTGATCGTCGTCTCGACCGAGCTCGACGAGGTCGCCGCCCTCGCCGACCGGATCGCGGTCATGTACCGCGGCACCATCGTCGGCATCGTCCCCGGTGACACGCCCCGGGAGACACTCGGACTCATGATGGCCGGAGCGGCCGATGCGGAGGTGACCGCGTGAGCGGCGCGACACCCGGTGCAGGAGACGTCACGAAGGGGCTGCCCCCCGAGCAGCTCCCGCCCAGCACGGGCCTGGCGGACGAGGTGCCGCCGCCCCCGCGCGGCAACGCCGTCCTCAAGGAGATCCTCCGCGGGAGTGCGGTCACGACGATCCTGGCGATCGTCCTGGCGCTCATCGTCGGCGGCATCCTCATCGCCTTCACGAACGAAGACGTGCAGAAGGCCTCCGGGTACTTCTTCGCCAAGCCGAGCGACACGTTCGTCGCGGCCTGGAACGCGGTCTACAACGGCTACGAGGCGCTGTTCCGCGGAGCGATCTTCAACGCCCGCGGCGCCGACTTCGCCGCGCAGATCCGACCGCTGACGAACACGCTGGGCTTCGCGGCTCCGCTGATCGCCGCCGGTCTGGGCGTCGCGCTCGCCTTCCGCGTCGGCCTGTTCAACATCGGTGCCCGCGGTCAGATGCTCGTCGGCGTCGCGGTCGCGGCCCTGCTGACGTTCAACCTCGACCTGCCGATCTGGTTCCACCTGCCCGTCACCCTGCTGGCCGGTATCGCCGGCGGTGCGCTCTGGGGCGGCATCGCCGGTCTCATCAAGGCACGCACGGGCGCGCACGAGGTGATCCTCACGATCATGCTCAACTACATCGCGTACTACCTGCTGCTGTGGATGATCCGCACGCCCGGGCTCCTGCAGAAGCCGGGGACCAACCAGGCGCTGGGTTCTGCGACGCCCGAGAGCGCGCAGTTCCCGACCCTGCTCGGCCCGCAGTTCCCGCTCCTGGACCTCGGCTTCGTCATCGTGGTCATCGCGACGGTGTTCGTGTGGTGGCTCATCGAGCGCTCCTCGCTGGGCATGCGCATGCGCGCGGTGGGGGAGAACCCGCACGCCGCTCGCGCCGCGGGCATCAGCGTCAAGCGCGTCTACGTCTACGCGATGCTCTTCGCGGGTGCCCTCGCCGGCCTCGCCGGCATGAACCAGCTCCAGGGCGCCGTCACCACCGGCGTCACCGAGACCATCGACGCCGGCATCGGCTTCGACGCCATCACGGTCGCCCTCCTCGGACGCAGCCGCGCGTGGGGGACCTTCGCGGCCGGGATCCTGTTCGGTGCCCTCAAGGCGGGCTCGTTCTCCATGCAGGCGCAGGACATCCCCGTCGACATCGTGCTCGTCGTGCAGTCGCTCGTCGTGCTGTTCATCGCCGCGCCGCCGCTGCTGCGCACGGTGTTCTTCCTCCCCAAGTCCGACGCAGAGAAGGCGGCGAAGGCGAGAGCCAAGGCCGCGAAGAAGGCGGTGACCGCATGATGTCGCTCGTGCAGACCGAAGCCGCCGACGGCACGGTGCAGCTCGCCACCGTCCGGGAGCGCCACCTCAAGGCGCCGATCAGCCTCGCGATCGTCACCGCGCTGCTGGCGGTGCTCTTCCTCGCCGTGCCGCGCAGCGGTATCAGCACCTTCCACCTCGGCGACCGCACGTCGGCCTTCGAGCTCCCCGACGTGGAGCTGCCCACCGCGCCGACCTTCTGGGTCGTCTTCGCCGTGCTCGTCGTCCTCACCGTCGGGGCCTTCCTCCGGGCATGGACGTACCGTGCGCCGTCGATCTGGCTCATCGTCGCCTACGGCGTGCTCGCGGTCTTCGCGTTCCTGGTCTGGGCCGCAGCCGGGGGCCTCGTCCCCGTCACGAGCCTGCTGTTCGGTGCCGTGTCGCTGTCGGTGCCGCTCGTGTTCGGCGCGCTCGGCGGCGTCATCGGCGAACGGGCCGGTGTCGTCAACGTGGCCATCGAGGGGCAGCTGCTCCTCGGCGCCTTCTCGGCGGCGCTGCTGTCCAGCATCACCGGCAACGCTTTCGTCGGCCTGATCGGCGCCATGATCGGCGGCGTGCTCGTCGCGAGCGTGCTGGCGGCGTTCGCCATCAAGTACCTCGTCGAGCAGGTCATCGTCGGTGTCGTGCTCAACGTCCTCGTCACCGGGCTCACCGGATTCCTCTACGGAGCGCTCCTCGCCCCGAACGAGGCCGAGCTGAACACCCCGGTCCGCTTCTCCCGCATCGAGATCCCGGTGCTGAGCGACATCCCGATCATCGGTCCGGTGCTGTTCAACCAGACCTTCATCGTGTACCTCATGTTCATCACCGTGGCCGTCGTCGCGTGGGGCCTGTACCGCACCAAGTGGGGCCTGCGCCTCCGCGCGGTGGGCGAGCACCCGCAGGCGGCCGACACGGTCGGCATCCGGGTCAACCCGACCCGCTTCTGGAACGTGCTGCTCGCGGGCGCGATCGCCGGCATCGGCGGTGCGTACTTCACGCTCGTGTCGGTCCCGCAGTTCGGCAAGGAGATGACGGCAGGTCTCGGCTTCATCGCTCTCGCCGCCGTGATCTTCGGCCGCTGGGACCCGATCCGCGCGACGCTCGCCGCCCTGCTCTTCGGATTCGCGACGAACCTGCAGAACCTGCTGTCGATCCTGAAGACGCCGATCCCCGGCGAGTTCATGCTCATGCTGCCGTACGTCGTCACGCTGCTCGCGGTCGCCGGATTCGCCGGTCAGATCCGGGGCCCTGCCGCCAGCGGCAAGCCGTACATCAAGTCGTAGAACCCGCAGGGAAGAAGGAACCACCACCATGACGGACATCGACTGGGATGAGCTGCGGCAGGTCGCCGCGGATGCCATGACCAAGGCGTACGCGCCGTACTCGCGCTACCGCGTGGGAGCGGCGGCTCTCGTCAGCGACGGGCGGATCGTCGCCGGCTGCAACGTCGAGAACGCCTCCTACGGCGTCACGCTGTGCGCCGAGTGCGCGCTCGTGGGCGATCTGTTCATGTCCGGCGGCGGGCAGCTCGTCGCCTTCGTGTGCGTCAACAACGACGGCGAGACGATCATGCCGTGCGGCCGGTGCCGCCAGCTGCTGTTCGAGCATGCCGTACCCGGCATGCTGCTGGAGACCGTCTCCGGCATCCGCACGATCGACGAGGTGCTGCCCGACGCGTTCGGGCCGCGCGACCTGGAGGACGCACGATGACCGCGGGACAGGCTCAGGGAGCCATCGAGCAGTTCGACGCGATCGACGTGATCCGGGCCAAGCGCGACGGAGGCGTGGTCCCGGAGCCGGCCCTGCGCTGGATGGTGGACGCCTACACGCGCGGCTACGTGTCCGACGCGCAGATGGCCTCCTTCGCGATGGCGATCTTCCAGCGCGGCATGGAGCGCGACGAGATCCGCGTGCTCACCGACGCGATGATCGCTTCGGGGGAGCGGATGAGCTTCGCGACTCTCGGCAAGAAGACCGTGGACAAGCACTCCACGGGTGGCGTGGGCGACAAGATCACCCTGCCGCTCGCGCCGCTCGTCGCCTCGTTCGGCGTGGCGGTGCCGCAGCTCAGCGGCCGCGGCCTCGGCCACACCGGCGGCACGCTCGACAAGCTGGAGTCCATCCCCGGCTGGCGCGCTGCGCTCAGCAACGAGGAGATGTTCGCGCAGATGCAGGGCGACGTCGGGGCCGTGATCTGCGCTGCGGGGTCGGGTCTCGCGCCCGCCGACAAGAAGCTCTACGCGCTCCGCGACGTCACCGGCACCGTGGAGGCCATCCCGCTGATCGCCTCCAGCATCATGTCGAAGAAGATCGCCGAGGGGACCGACGCTCTCGTCCTGGACGTGAAGTTCGGTTCCGGCGCCTTCATGCAGGACATCGACAGGGCTCGGGAGCTCGCGCGCACGATGGTGGCGCTCGGCACGGACTCCGGTGTCGCGACCACGGCACTTCTGACCGATATGAACGTTCCCCTGGGCCGCGCGATCGGCAACGCCAACGAGGTCCGCGAGTCGGTCGAGATCCTCGCCGGCGGGGGACCCGCCGACGTCCGGGAGCTGACCGTCGCGCTCGCGAGGGAGATGCTCGCCCTCGCCGGTCAGCCTGACGCCGACGTGGAGGCAGCGCTCGACGACGGCCGCGCCATGGACACGTGGAAGGCGATGATCCGTGCGCAGGACGGCGACCCCGACGCGGCCCTCCCGGTCGCGCGGGAGACGCACGTCGTCACGGCGCCCGCGGACGGCGTCGTGACCCGCATGGACGCGCTTCCCTTCGGCATCGCCGCCTGGCGTCTGGGCGCCGGGCGTGCGCGCGCGGAGGACCCGGTGATCTTCGAGGCGGGGATCGATCTGCATGCGAAGCCGGGGGACCGGGTGTCGGCGGGGCAGCCGCTGTTCACGCTCTCGGCAGCCGACGAGGCGCGCTTCCCCCGGGCGATCGAGGCGCTCGAGGGCGCCTGGGAGCTCGGCGACGAGGCTCCGACCGTGGGACCGATCGTCCGCGAGCGCATCACGGCGTGAGGCCCGGGCGCTAGCCTGGACGAACACCCCGCGACCGAGAGGATCCCCATGTCGATCGATGCGAGCGGCGACGTCGCCATCCAGGGCGTCTCCCTGCGGAGTCTGCCGAAGGTGTCGCTGCACGACCACCTGGACGGCGCGGTGCGCCCGGCCACGATCATCGAGCTCGCCGACGCGATCGGTCTCGAGGTCCCGGCATCCGACCCTGCCGCGCTCGGTTCGTGGTTCGCGAAGAAGAGCGACGCGGGATCGCTGGTGGAGTACCTGAAGACGTTCGAGCTCACCACCGCGGTCATGCAGACCCGTGAGGGGCTGACGCGCGTCGCGCGAGAGTTCGTCCAGGACCTCGCGGCGGACGGTGTCATCTACGGTGAGATGCGCTGGGCGCCGGAGCAGCACCAGGCGCGCGGTCTCTCGCTGGAGGACGCCGTCGAGGCGGTGCAGCAGGGCATCGAGGAGGGTGAGGACGCTGTCGACCGCGACGGCCGCAGCATCCGCGTCGGCCAGCTCCTCACCGCGATGCGGCACACCGACCGCGCACGGGAGATCGCCGAGCTCGCGGTGGACTTCCGCGGACGGGGTGCCGTGGGCTTCGACATCGCCGGCCCCGAGGACGGCTTCCCTCCGTCGGACCACCGCGCGGCCTTCGACTACCTCGCCGAGAACTTCTTCCCGGTGACCGTGCATGCGGGGGAGGCGGCCGGGCTCGCCTCGATCCGCTCCGCCCTCCTGGACGGGCGTGCGCTCCGACTCGGACACGGCGTGCGCATCGCGGAGGACCTCGAGGTCGTCACGCAGGAGGGCGACGAGGTGCAGGTGCGCTTCGGTGACCTCGCCCGCTGGGTGCGCGATCGGGAGATCCCGCTGGAGCTCTCCCCGTCGTCGAACCTGCAGACCGGAGCCGTCGCGGCGTGGGGGCAGACCCTCGCCGATCATCCGTTCGACCTGCTGTACCAGCTCGGGTTCGCCGTGACGGTGAACGTGGACAACCGCACCATGAGCGCGACCTCCCTCACGCGGGAGCTGGCGCTGCTCGTGCAGACGTTCGAGTACGACCTCGACGACCTCGAGGCCTTCCAGTTCAACGCCGCCGCTGCGGCGTTCCTCCCCGTCGAGGAGCGCGAGGAGCTCGTCGAGATGATCGCCGAGGGCTTCGGCGCCTGACCCGGCGGCCGACACGACCCGTCGCGGCCGACACGACCCGTCGGCACGGCCGGAACGGGATGCGGGACGCGAGGATGGGGGCATGCCCGCCTCCGTCTTCCTCGCCGGTCCCGCCTCGTGGAACCGGATGGTCCTGCTCGACCGGCTCCCCGAGCCCGTGCCCCACATGCAGTTCGCGCACGCGAGCTGGGAGACGGTCGGCGGCACGAGCGCCGGCAAGGCGCTGAGCCTGACGACGCTGGGGCGGCCGGTCGTGCTGCATGGCATCGCCGGAGAGGACGAGGACGGGCTGCGCGTCCGCGAGGCGCTGCAGGCGGCCGGAGTGGTCGCGCACTGGACGGACGGGATCACCGAGCGGCACCTCAACCTGATGACGCCGCGCGGTGAGCGGGTGTCGCTGTACCTCTCGACCCCGGCGGAGACGACGGGGGAGGCGGACGGGGCGCACGCGGCGGAGATGGCTGGAGCCGACGCCGTCGTCCTCGACCTGGCCGCCGAGCCGCGACGGCTGCTCCCGCTCGCAGTGGCCAGCGGCACGCCGCTGTGGGTCGACGTGCACGACTACGACGGCGTCGGGGAGTACCACCGGCCGTTCCTCGCGGCAGCCACGGCGGTCTTCTGCAACGCGGACCGGCTGGACGCGCCGGTGGAGTTCCTCCGCGCCGTCGTCGCGGAGGGAGCGGCGTTCGCGGTGTGCACGCTCGGCGCCGAGGGAGCGGTCGCGGTGGGGGCGGACGGTGCCGAGTTCCGGGTGCCCGCCGTGCCGACCACCGTCGTCGACACCAACGGCGCCGGCGACGCGTTCTTCGCGGGCGTCCTCGACGCGCGGCTGGGAGGCGCGGACCTGGCGTCGGCGCTCTCGGCGGGCGCACGCTCGGCCGCCGGAGTGCTGACCACCCGGCATCTGCACCCGCTGCTCGACCCGATCCTCGGGGATCCGCGGGCGGCCTAGGGCGCGACCTGCTCCAGGAACCCGCCGACGACCTCGGTGACCTCGGCATCCATCTCGTCGTCGTCGATGGACGGCGTGCCGTCGCCGGCCTGCGGTCCGTAGTCGCCGAAGGAGGCATGGGAGGCGCCGTCGATCTCGACGAACTCGGCGTCCGCGGGGAGTTCGGGGCGGGCGTCGGCGATCTTCTCGGGCGTGGAGAGGCCGTCCTCGCTGCCGGACACGCTCAGCACCGGGAGATCGGAGCCTGCAAGGTCCGTCGCGCAGTAGGAGGCGAAGAGCACGAGGGCGTCGGCATCCGTGGCGAGCTGGCAGGCGCGCACGCCCCCGAGGGAGTGTCCGCCGACGGCCCAGACGCCGACGTCGGGCGCGGCGCTCGTGAACGAGTTGAGCCCGCGGGGATCGAAGAACGCCAGATGGAGCCAGGGCCGCGTGATCACGACCGTGGTGCCCTCCGCCGCGAGCCCCTGGAGGATCGACGCGTAGGCCCAGGGGTCGACCTTCGCGCCGGGGATGAAGACGAGTCCCCGGTCGGAGGAGCCGTCCGCGGGCGCCAGGACGATCCCCTCATCGGCGTCGGTCACCGTGATCGCCGGGTTCTCGCGGACGGCGGTCAGCGGTGCGGGCTCCGCGGCCATGACGCCGACCTGGCTCCAGACGAGGATTCCGCCGATGGCGAGGAGGATGACGATCGCCACGCTCCACAGGACTCGCTTCAGGACGCGGCGCCGGGGCTTCTTCTGCACAGCAGCAACGCTACCCCGGCCCCGACGCCGCGTCCTCTCAGCCGGCGAGCGCCGCTTGACGGAGGGCCACCGCGTCGCGGACGGCGGGGAAGAGCGGGTGCTCCGGATCGAGGCCGGTGGTGCGGACGGTGAAGCCCGCCGCGTTCTCCGTGCGCAGAAGGGTCTGCAGCTCGACCGACTGCTCGTCGGCGGCGTCGTCGAACTCCAGCGCGGCGGCGACCGCGGCCACCAGGGCATCCGTCGGCAGTCCGTGCTCGGCTGCCATCGCCGCGGGGCCGATGAACCGCTCGTGCCGGGAGATCTTCCGCAGGGGCTGACGGCCGACGCGCTGCACGGTGTCCACGAGCTCCGGGTTCCGGAACCGCTCCAGGATGGTCGCACGGTACTGCGCGAGGTCTGCGGGGTCGAGCCCGTGCTCGACGACCAGCACCGCCGAGGTCTCCTCGAGGGCGGCCGACACCTGCGCGGCGATCGCGTCGTCCGCGAGGGCGTCCGAGATCCGCTCGATGCCCGCCCGTGCGCCGAAGTACGCGGTGGCGGCATGACCGGTGTTCACCGTGAAGAGCTTGCGCTCGATGTACGGCGCGAGGTCGTCGACGAAATGGGCGCCGGGGATGCGCGGCGGGGTGTCGCCGAACGGCCGGGCCTCGATCGCCCACTCGAAGTATGGCTCGACCGTGACGTCGATGCCCCCACCGTCCGGCTGCGCCGGCACGATGCGGTCGACGGCGGTGTTCGCGAACACCGCACGCGCGAGGAGGATGTCGGCATCCGGCCCCGCCGCCGCGACGATCTCCTGCCGCAGCTGATCGGTGGCGCCGATGGCGTTCTCGCAGGCCATCACCTGCAGAGGCGCGGCCTCGGGGGAGCGCAACGCGAGCCCGGCGACGATCGACGGGGCGACGAACCGCAGCACGGTGGGGCCGACGGCGGTCGTGACGACGTCGGCCGTCGCCACCTCCTCCGCGACCACGGCGGGGTCCGTGCGGCTGTTCACCGCACGGAACCCGGAGACGACGTGGTCGGTCCCTCCGGGGCCGGCTTCGTGCACGGTGTACGAGTCCGCCCGGTCGATCGCCTCCACGAGTGCGTCGGCGACGTCGCTGAACACGACCTCGTACCCGCCCTCGTGCAGGAGCAGGCCGACGAAACCGCGCCCGATGTTGCCCGCCCCGAAGTGGACCGCCTTCATCCCTCGTTCACCTCCGAGAGGAGAGCGAACAGCTCGTCCGGCGTCGCCGCCGCTTCCAGCCGGGCGACGTCGTCCTCCTCCGAGAAGAGGATCGCGATGCGGGACAGGATGTCCAGGTGCTCATCGCCGACGCCGGCGATGCCGATCACGAACCTCGCCTGCTCGCCGTCCCAGTCGACGCCGCCGTCGTAGCGGACGACGGAGAGCGCGGACGCCAGGATCGTGTCCTTCGCCTCGTTCGTGCCGTGCGGGATGGCCAGGCCGTTGCCCATGTACGTCGACACGGTCTCCTCGCGCTGACGCATCGCATCGACGTACGCCGGGGTCACCGCACCGGCGGCGACGAGGATGTCCGTCGCCTCCTGGAGCGCGTCGTCCCGCGACGCGCCTCCCGGGTGGATGCGGACCTGCTCGGCTGTGAGAACGCTCATTCTTCGTCCTTTCGCTGTTCCTTGACCATCTCGACGACCTCGTCGTACTTCGGCGAGTTCATGAAGTTGTCCACCGAGACGTGCAGGGAGTCCGGCGACTTCGCCGTGGCCCGGTCGGTGAGCTGCTGCTGCGTGATGACCACGTCGGCGGCGCCGTCGAGGTTGGCGATGGCGGCGTTCGTGACGGTGATGCCCTCGATGCCGGCCTTCTTCAGCTTGTTCCGCAGCACGCTGGCGCCCATGGCGGACGAGCCCATACCGGCGTCGCACGCGAACACGATGGTCTCGATCGGGGCCGCCGCGACCGCAGTGGTGGCGGGAGCGGGCGTGGACTCCGGTGCCGCCGTCGCGGTCGAGGTGCGCAGGGCGTCCATCGCCGCGGACGACTTGCCCTTGTTCGCCTCGGTCTGCGCGATGGCCGCACCGAACGTGTCGCCCTCGGCGGCGAGGTCGCGCTTGCGCGAGGCCCGCAGGATGACGCCGGTGATGAGGAAGGTCACCGTCGCGGCGATGATGACCGACAGGTACACCACGAGGAGGTTGGCGACGCCGGGGCCGATGGCCGCGGCGGTCACGGCGATGATGCTGCCAGGGGCGGCCGGGAAGGCCAGTCCGCCGCCGAGGACCATGTTCGTGGTGACGCCGGCCGCTCCACCCGCGATGAGCGCGAGGATCGTGGTCGGCTTGCTGAGAGCGTACGGGAAGTAGATCTCGTGGATGCCGCCGAAGAACTGGATGATGGCGGCACCGGGAGCCGAGGCCTTCGCGGCGCCGACCCCGAAGAAGGTGAAGGCGAGCAGCAGGCCGAGGCCGGGGCCGGGGTTCGCCTCGATGAGGAAGAGGATCGACTTGCCCGTCTCCGCAGCCTGCTCGATCCCCAGCGGGGTGAACACGCCGTGGTTGATGGCGTTGTTGAGGAACAGCACCTTGGCCGGCTCGACGATGATCGACACGAGCGGCAGCAGGTTGAGCGACACGAGCCAGTCGACGGCGGCGCCCAGCGCGGCGCTGATGCCCAGCATGACCGGACCGAAGGCGAAGAACCCGACGATGGCGAGGAGCATGCCCAGGATGCCGGCGGAGAAGTTGTTGACGAGCATCTCGAAGCCGGGGCGGATCTTGCCGTCCCACAGCCTGTCGACCTGCTTCATGATCCAAGCGGCGATCGGGCCCATGATCATCGCGCCCAGGAACATCGGGATGTTCGTGCCGACGATCACACCGACGGTCGCGATCGTGGCGACCACGCCGCCGCGCTCGCCGTAGACCATGCGGCCGGCCGTGTTCGCGATCAGGAGGGGCAGCAGGTAGGTGACCATCGGGCCGACCAGGCCCACGTAGGCCAGGATGTTGCCGTCTGCGCCTTCGGCGACCGCGGTCATCGCGCCTTGCCAGCCGAGGACGGCGGAGTCGCCGCCGCCGCCGATGATCTCGGCGACGCCGGCCCAGTGCCAGCCGAACGGGCTCTCGGCGCCGAAGAAGCCCTTCGGGATGAAGAGCATCGTGATGAAGCCCCAGGCGATGAAGGCCGCGATGTTCGGCATGATCATGCCGGAGAGGAACGTGCCGAAACGCTGCACGCCCACGCGGAGGCCACCGGGGGCGGTGGCGGCGGGTGACGTCGTCGTCATGATGTGGTCTCTTTCTGATGAGGGGGGAGTGCCGCGGCGAGGGTCGCCGCAGCGGTGCGGGCGGAGGGGGCGTCGTCCGCGGCGAGCGCGGCTTCCGCGAGGCGGAGGGCGTCGTCGCGAGTGCGGGCGGCGAGCGCCTGGCGGACGTCCGCGAGGGCGGACGGCGCCATGGAGAGGCTCGTCGCACCGAGCCCCACGAGGACGACCGCGAGCAGCGGGTCGGCCGCGGCCTCGCCGCAGATGCCGACCGGCTTGCCGAGGCGGGCACCGGCCGTGCCGACCTCGCGCACCAGCCGCAGCACCGCGGGGTGCCAGGGGTCCTGGAACGAGGCGACCGAGCCGAGCAGCCGGTCCGCGGCCATCGTGTACTGCGTGAGGTCGTTGGTGCCGATGGACGCGAAGTCGGCGTGGGCGAGGACGCGGTCGGCGAGCAGGGCGCTGGACGGCACCTCGACCATGACGCCGGCCGTCTTCAGGCCGTACTCGCGGGCGAGGCCTGTGAAATACACGGTCTCCTCGACGGTGGCCACCATGGGCGCCATGACCCAGAGATCGGCGTCGGTCGCGGCGTCGGCCTCGGCCAGCGCGGTCAACTGCTCGCGGAGGATGTCCTCGCTCGCGCGGAGAGCCCGCAGACCGCGCAACCCCAGGGCCGGATTCTCCTCGTGCGCGTCGTTGAGGAAGGCCAGGGGCTTGTCGGCCCCTGCGTCGAGCATCCGCACGACGACCTTCTTGCCGGGGAATGCCCCCAGGAGCTCGCGATAGGACTCCCGCTGCTGGGCCACGGTCGGCGCCTGCGACGCGGAGAGGAACAGGAACTCGGTCCGGAACAGCCCGACGCCCTCGGCCCCGCGTGCGACCGCGTCGGCGGCGTCGGCGGGCTTCCCCAGGTTCGCGAGGAGGGCGACCGGTGTGCCGTCGGCGAGCGCACCGGGCGTGAGCGGCGCGTCGTCCGCGACCAGTCTGGCCGCGGCGCGCTCGGCGGCGCGGCTGCGCTCCTCGGCGGTCGGTTCGCGGGTGATGACGCCTGCGGCGGCATCGACGATCACGGTCTCCCCGGTCGTCAGCGCGTGCCCGTCGCCGACGCCGACCACAGCCACGATGCCCTTCTCCCTGGCGAGGATCGCCGTGTGGGAGGTGGGGCCGCCGTCGGTGGTGACGAGGGCGAGCACCTGGTCGAGGTTCAGCAGCGCCGTGTCGGCGGGCGCGAGGTCGCGTGCCACGAGGACGAACGGGTGCCCGGGATCGGGCACGCCGGGGGCGTCCACCCCGCGCAGCCGGGCCAGCACCCGCTGCGCGATGTCGTCGAGGTCGGCGGCGCGCTCGCCGAGGTAGCCGCCGACGGCCTCGAGCGTGGCCCGGAAGCCCGCGAAGGCGTCGTGAACGGCCCATTCCGCGGTGGCCCCGGCATCGATCCTCGCGTCGACCTCGTCCTGCAGCGTCGGGTCCTCGGCGATCATCGCCTGCGCCTCCAGCACCTCCTGCGCGGCGCCGCCGGCGGCCTCGCCACGCTGCGTCAGCTCCTGCGCGACGACGGCGACGGCCTCGCGGACCCGCGCGCGCTCGGCATCGGCCCCGGCGGTGCTCGGGACGTTCTCGGGCGCGGGCAGCGCCTCGGTCATGCGGACGACCGGTCCCTGCGCGACGCCGAGACCGATGCCCACGCCTCGCAACGCGCTCATCCGGCCGCGTCCTGGTCGTGGTCGGTCGTCAGCAGCTCGGTGAGCGTGTCCAGTACGCCCTCGGCGCCGTCGCCGTCGGCCGTGAGCGTCACGTAGTCGCCGTGCTCGATGGCCAGCGCGATCACCCCGAGGATGCTCGCGGCGTTGACCGGCGTGCCGGAGTCCTTGGCGATCGTGACCGCGAGCCCGGAGTCCTTCGCGGCCTGCGCGAAGATCTTTGCGGGCCGGGCGTGCAGTCCGTGCGAGGAGCCGATGCGGACGGTGCGGGTGGCGGTCATGGTGTTCCTTTCGGGGCCCCGCCGGCGGCGGCGAGGGTCGACTGGGCGAGAAGAAGGGTGCGGACGCCGTCGCGGTCCGCGAACACGTCGTCCGGCAGGACGGCGACGGGCGCGCGGGTCAGGTCGCGGATGGCGTCGAGGCGCTCACGCAGATGCGGGCCCACGAGGACGAGGTCGTGTCCGCCGAGGGGGACGGTGCTCTCGACCCCGGCACCCGCATCCCAGTCCAGGCCTGCTGCCGCTGCGGCAGTGCGCAGGCGCTGAGCGACGAACGTGCTCGACGCGCCGGCGCCGCAGACCACGAGAATCCTCATCGATGTCACCCTTCCTGAGAACAGTCTGGGAAACGTGACCACGGCGGCACCAACACGTTCTCTTCCGCCCCTGCGGAATGCTCCTCGCCGCGCCCGTGTCGCCGGAGGCTGTCATCATGGAGAGCAGTCGGACAGTGCCGTCAGCACGGGAACTCGGAGGGACCATGTCGCGCCAGCGTCAGGACCAGCTCCTCGCCGCGCTGCTGCGCGAGGAGGGCTGGGCGACCGCAGGCACGCTGGCCGATCTCCTGGGTGTGACCCCGCGGAGCATCCGCTCCTACGTCGCGGCACTGAACGCCCGCACGCCGGGCGCCGCGGTCGTCGAGTCCGGCCCCGCGGGCTATCGGGCGGGCCCCGGCGCCCGCGGCGCGCTGCGCGTCCGGCAGGGCGGCGACTCCGCCCCGCGCGAACGGCTGCACGCCCTCGTCCGGCTGCTCCTGGACGAGCCGGAGGGGATCGACGTCTTCGACACCGCGGATGCGCTGCACGTGAGCGAGGCGACGCTGGAGGCGGACCTGGTCCGCGTCCGCGGTCTCCTCGACGGGACCGACCTGACGCTCGACCGGGCCCGTGAGCGGGTGCGGCTCCACGGAGACGAGGCCGCCCAGCGCCGCCTGCTCAGCCGCCTCGCCCACGACGAGATGGACGACGCGTCGTTCCACCCGGAGATCTTCCGGCGGGCCCTCTCCGGGACCGCGGTCGATGCGCAGGCGGTCGGACCCTTCAAGTCGGCCCTCGTGCGCGAGCTCGGCGAACTCGGCTACTACGTCAACGAACTCGCGATCGCCGACGTGCTCCTGCACATCGCGATCGCCGCCGAGCGGGTGGCCGCCGGCCGTGCCCTCGAGGCACCCCCCGTGGGAGCTCGACCGGAGATCCCGCGGGTGGGAGCGGTGATCGCCCGCCTCGCCGCCGAGCACTTCGCCGTGGTCCTGGGCGAGGGCGACAGCGGTCACCTCGCCTCCCTGGTCCTGACGCGGATCGTCGCGCCGGGTGGCGAGGCGGCGCAGGAGCTCGCCCGCAGCGGCGTCGCCCCGGACGTGGAGGCGGCGGTCAGAGCGGAGATCGCGCGGGCCGCGGAGGACTACCGCGTCGACCTCGTCGACGAGACGTTCGTGCTCCGCCTCGCGCTGCACGTGCAGAACCTCCTGCGCCGCGCCGAGGAGAGCGCCCTCACCCGGAACCCGCTGACCCGCTCGCTGAAGACGACCTATCCGATGATCTTCGAGGTGGCGGTGTCGATCGCGAGCGGTCTGCACGACCGGCTCGGCACGCCCATCCACGACGACGAGATCGCCTACATCGCCATGCACGTCGGGGGACGGCTGGAGCGGAGCCGCAAGGCGGAGTCCATCCTCACCGCGACCATCGTCTGCCCCGGCTACTACGAACTCCACGAACTCCTGCGTTCGAGCGTGGACCGCTCGCTGGGTTCCGCGATCGAGGTCACCAGCGTCGTCACGAACGTCGACCCGGACTGGGCGTCGTTCGACACCGACCTCGTGCTGAGCACGATCGAACCCGGGGCTTCCGGCGACCGGTTCGTGCGCATCCAGCCGTTCCTCACGGACGCCGACGTCGACCGCATCCAGCAGGCCGCAGGGCGGCTGCGCCGCGGTCGACGGCTCGCCCGGCTGCGGGAGGAGCTCGCGCGGTACTTCCACCCCGATGCCTTCGTGCACCCGCTCCCTGACGAGGGCGAGGAGACCATCATCCGGCGGCTCGGCGCGCCGCTGGTCCGGGCCGGTCTGATCGGAGACGACTACGTGGAGAACACGATCGTGCGCGAGCGCATGTCGTCCACAGCCTTCACCGACGCACTCGCCGTGCCGCACGCGCTGCAGATGACCGCGACCCGGACGGCGATCGCGCTCGGCGTCGCGGACGGGTCGGCGGCCTGGGGGGACGGACGCGTGCAGGTCGTCGCGCTCGCCGCCTTCAGCGAGAGCGACAGAGCGGCCTTCCAGACCGTGTTCGAGCAGCTCGTCGAGGTGTTCAGCGAGCGGGAGAGCGTGCAGCGGATCGTCCGCCGCGGGGCGACTTTCGAGGGCTTCCTCGACGAGCTCGTCGCCGTGATCGACGGCTGAGACTCAGGCGTCGGGCGCGAGCACCAGGGCGAGCTGCGCGAGGACGCGCTCGGACGACGGACCCGGCGGCGTCTCCAGGGTCACGGCGTCCCCGGGGGCGAGGGCGAGGTCCATCACCGCGAGGACGCTGCGCAGATCCACGGCCGTGCCGCCGGCGGTGCGCAGCGTGACCGGGAGCTCGTGCGCCTGCGCGAGGCGCACGAGCTCCGCGACCGGTCGTGCGTGCACCCCGTTGTGGGCGCTGACGACGACGTGGCGGACGGGCATGGTCAGGAGCGCTCGTCCAGGAGGACCCGGACGCCGGCCTCCAGCTCGGCGACGGCGGCCGCCGCACCCTCCGCGGAGTCGGCTGCGGCGTCGATGTAGACCTTGAGCTTCGGCTCTGTTCCGCTCGGGCGCACGATGACCCGGGATCCGTCGGAGAGCCGGTACCGCAGCACGTCCCCGGAGGGCTGCCCCGGTGCGCTCTGCAGCAGGTCCTCGGTCGACGCGATCGAGCGTCCGCCGATCTGCGTGGGCGGAAGCGAGCGCAGCGACAGCATCACCGTGCCGATGAGCGACAGGTCAGCCACCCGCACCGACACCTGGGAGCTCGCGAAGTGACCGTACGTGTCGCCCACCTCGCGGACGAGATCGGCGAGGGTCAGCCCGCGCTCCTGCGCCTCGGCGGCCAGCCCGAGCACGGCGACCGCGGCGGAGATGCCGTCCTTGTCGCGCACGGTCTCGGGGTTGACGAGGTAGCCCAGGGCCTCCTCGAAGCCGAAGACGATGCCGGGAGCCCGCGAGATCCACTTGAACCCGGTGAGCGTCTCGTGGAAGTCCAACCCGTGGTGGGCGGCGATGGCGCCGAGCCCGGGGGAGGAGACGAGCGAGCACGCGAGCGAGGCCCCGGGAGTTCCGGCCGCGGCACGCGCGGCGCGGGCGCCGAGCAGCAGTCCGACCTCGTTGCCGGTCAGACGTCGCCAGCCGTCCGCGGCGGTGTCGTCGGGGACGGCCACGGCGAGCCGGTCGGCGTCCGGATCGTTGGCGAGGATGAAGTCCGCCTTCGCCCTCCGGGCCGTGGCGAACGCCAGGTCCATGGCGCCCGGCTCCTCCGGGTTGGGGAAGGACACCGTGCGGAACGTCGCGTCCGGGTGGAGCTGCTCGTCGACCACGATCGGCCGCGGGTAGCCGGCAGCGTCGAGGATGCGCGCGAACGTCTCCCAGCCGACGCCGTGCATCGCGGTGTAGACCCAGCGCAGGCGGCGGCCTGCCGCGGGTGCGGGGGCGACGGCCGCGGTGGCGGCGACGTAGGCCTGGACGAGATCCTCGCCCGCGGTCTCGTAGGCGCTGGACCGCGGCAGGGCACGCACGTCTCCGCCGTCCGCGACGCGCTGGATGTGGGCGGCGATCTCGGCATCGGCGGGAGCCACGATCTGCGAGCCGTGATCCGCGCCGCCGAGGTACACCTTGTAGCCGTTGTCGTCCGGCGGGTTGTGGCTCGCGGTCACCATCACGCCCGCGTCGGCGCCGAGGTGCCGCACCGCGAAGGCCAGCACGGGGGTGGGGAGCAGGCGGGGGAGCAGGATCGCGCGCAGGCCGGCACCGGCGAACAGCTCCGCGGAGTCCTGGGCGAACACCCGGGAGTTGCGGCGGCCGTCGTAGCCGATCACCACGGTCGGGGTCGCGCCCGCGGCCCGCTCGCGCAGATACGCCGCGAAGCCCGCCGCGGCCTGGGAGACGAGCACCCGGTTCATCCGGTTGCTTCCCGCCCCGAGCGCGCCGCGGAGCCCGGCCGTGCCGAACGCGAGACGACTGCCGAAGCGGTCGTCGAGCTCCGCCGTGGCGGCCTCATCCCCGGAGGCGGCGCGGGTGATGATGCCGGCCAGCTCGTCGCGGGTCTGCGGGTCGGGGTCCTGGCGCAGCCAGGCGCGGGCCTGGGCGAGCCGCTCCTCGCTCACAGGGCCTCGACCACCCGGGCCAGCAGGTCGGAGATCACCGGCTCCGCCTCGCGTCCGGCCTCGATGACCTCGGCGTGGCTGAGCGGGGTCTGCTGGATCCCGGCCGCGAGGTTCGTGATGAGCGAGAACCCGAGGATCTCCATGCCGGCCTCGCGCGCCGCGATCGCCTCGAGCGCGGTCGACATGCCGACGATGTGGCCGCCGATGTGCTTGGCCATCTGCACCTCGGCCGGGGTCTCGTAGTGCGGGCCGCGGAACTGCGTGTAGACGCCCTCGTCGAGGGCGGGGTCGACCGTACGGGCGATGTCGCGCAGGCGCTTCGCGTAGAGGTCGGTGAGGTCGATGAACGTCGCGCCCTCCAGCGGGGAGTCGGCGGTGAGGTTGATGTGGTCGCTGATCAGCACGGGCTGGCCGGGCTTCCAGGTCTCCCTGATGCCGCCGGCGCCGTTGGTGAGCACCATGATCTTCGCGCCGGTGGCTGCGGCGGTGCGGACGCTGTGCACGACCCGGCGGACGCCGTGGTCCTCGTAGTAGTGCGTGCGGGCACCGATGACGAGGACGTTCTTCCCGCCGGGCGTCCGGATGCTGCGCAGCGTGCCGACGTGGCCCTCCAGAGCGGGCTTCGAGAACCCGGTGACCTCCGTGGCGGGGATCGTCGCCACGGTCTCGCCGATGAGGTCGGCGGCCTTGCCCCAGCCGCTGCCGAGCGTGAGGGCGATGTCGTGCTTCTCGACGCCGGTCAGCCGCGCGATGTCGGCGGCGGCTTCGGCTGCGACCTCGAACGGGTTCGCAGAGGGGTCGTCGAGGGGGTTGCTGTGGGTTTCAGGCATGGATCCACTCTAGGAAGTGGCAGGCTCCGGTGCCAGGATTGCGGAAGAATGGAGAGCATGTCTTCCACCACTTTCGAGCGCACTCAGCGCGTCGCCGTCCTCGGCGGCGGACCCGGCGGTTACGAGGCGGCCCTGGCGGCCGCCCAGCTCGGAGCGGAGGTCACCCTCGTCGAGCGCGTCGGTGTCGGCGGATCCGCCGTGCTCACCGACGTGGTGCCCTCGAAGAGCCTCATCGCGACGGCGGACGCCGCGGTCGCCATCTCCGAGGCCAGCGACCTCGGCGTGAACTTCTACGCCAAGGGCGAGAACGGCAAGCCCCTCAAGCCGGAGATCGCCATCAACCTCGCGGCGGTGAACAAGCGCCTCGTGGCGCTGGCCGGTCAGCAGTCCGAGGACATGCGCACCACCCTCCTCGACGCAGGCGTGCGCATCCTCTCCGGTCACGGCCGTCTGGAGGGTCCGAACGCCATCGTCGTCTCCACGGGCGAGCGGGGCACGGACTTCGACCGCGTCGAGGCCGACACCATCGTCGTCGCGGTCGGCGCCTCGCCGCGCGAACTCGACTCCGCCAAGCCCGACGGCAAGCGCATCCTCACGTGGACCCAGCTCTACGACATGAAGGCGCTGCCCGAGCACCTCATCGTCGTCGGCTCCGGCGTGACCGGTGCCGAGTTCGCCTCCGCCTACATGAACCTCGGGGCGAAGGTCACGCTCGTCTCCAGCCGCGAGCAGGTCCTCCCCGGCGAGGACCAGGACGCGGCGCGCGTGCTCGAGAAGGTGTTCAAGCGCGGCGGCATGCAGGTGCTGTCCAAGTCGCGCGCCGAGAAGGTCGAGGTCACCGGAGACGGCGTCACGGTGACCCTGTCCGACGGTCGCACTGTCGAGGGCAGCCACTGCCTCATGGCGGTCGGCTCGATCCCGAACACGGCCGGCATCGGTCTGGAGGAGGCCGGTGTCGAGCTCGACGACTCCGGACACGTCCGCGTGAACCGCGTCGCGCGCACCTCGGTGCCGAACGTGTACGCGGTCGGGGACTGCACGAACTTCTTCCCCCTGGCCTCGGTGGCCTCGATGCAGGGTCGCACGGCGGTGTTCCACGCGCTGGGCGACATCGTCATCCCGCTCGAGCTCATCAAGATCACCTCCAACATCTTCACCGCGCCGGAGATCGCGACCGTCGGCTACGGCGTCAAGGACGTGGAGGACGGCCTCGCGGACGGCATGGTCTACAAGCTCCCGCTCGCCGCCAACCCGCGCGCGAAGATGATGGGCATCAAGGACGGCTTCGTCAAGCTCATCGCGCGCAAGGGCTCCGGCACCGTGATCGGCGGCGTGATCGTGGCACCGAAGGCCTCCGAGCTCATCTACCCCATCGCGATCGCGGTCGAGCGTCGCCTCACCGTCGACCAGGTCTCCCGGGTCTTCGCCGCGTACCCCTCGCTCTCGAGCAGCATCACCGACGCGAGCCGCGCGATGCACCTCGTGAACATCTCCTGACCCGAGACCCCGCGCAATCGCCGAGACCCCGGGCTGCAGACATCTGCAGCCCGGGGTCTCGGCGTGAAAGCGGGGTCTCGCGGGTCAGGAGATCGTGAGGAGCTGGTGGCCGGCGGACACCGTGGTGCCAGCGGCGGCGTCGATGCTGCCGACGACGCCGTCCTTGTGCGCCTGCAGCGGCTGCTCCATCTTCATCGCCTCGAGGACGACGACGAGGTCGCCCTTGACGACCTGCTGCCCTTCCTCGACGGCGACCTTGACGACCGTGGCCTGCATCGGCGACTTCACCGCGTCGCCGGAGGCCCCGGCGTTGGCGACCGTGGCGTGGCTGCGACGCGACGGCGGCACCGCCGCAGGGCGTCCCGTGGTGCCGGGGGCGACGGCGACGCGATCGGGCAGGCTGACCTCGAGCCGCTTGCCACCGACCTCGACGACCACCGTGTGCCGGGCGTTCGCGGGGGCCGGAGCCTCGAGCTCGCCGTCCCACGCGGGGATGTCGTTGTCGAACTCGGTCTCGATCCACCGCGTGTAGACGCCGAACGTCCCGTCCTCGGCCGTGAAGGCGGGGTCGCGGACGACCTTGCGGTGGAAGGGGATGACGGTGGGAAGGCCTGCGACCTCGAACTCGTCCAGGGCCCGACGCGCGCGCTCCAGGGCCTCGGCGCGGTCCTTGCCGGTGACGATGATCTTGGCGAGCAGCGAGTCGAACGCGCCGGAGACCGCGTCCCCGGCGGTGACACCGGAGTCGAGGCGGATGCCGGGGCCGCCGAAGGTCTTGAAGACGTGGATGGGGCCGGGCTGGGGGAGGAATCCACGACCCGGGTCCTCGCCGTTGATGCGGAACTCGATGGAGTGGCCCTGCGGCTGGGGGTCGTCGTAGTCGATCGTGCCGCCGGCGGCGATGCGGAACTGCTCGCGGACGAGGTCGATGCCGGTGACCTCCTCGGACACGGGGTGCTCGACCTGGAGGCGGGTGTTCACCTCGAGGAAGGAGACCGTGCCGTCGGCGCCGATGAGGAACTCGCACGTGCCCGCACCGACGTAGCCGACCTCCTTGAGGATGGCCTTGGACGCCGAGTAGAGCTTCTCGTTCTGCTCGGGCGTGAGGAACGGGGCGGGTGCCTCTTCGACGAGCTTCTGGTGTCGACGCTGCAGCGAGCAGTCGCGGGTCGAGATGATGACGACGTTGCCCTCGGCATCGGCGAGGCACTGGGTTTCGACGTGACGGGGCTTGTCGAGGTACTTCTCCACGAAGCACTCGCCGCGGCCGAACGCGGCGACCGCCTCGCGCGTGGCGGACTCGAACAGCTCCTCGACCTCGTCGAGCTCACGGGCGACCTTGAGGCCGCGACCGCCGCCGCCGTAGGCCGCCTTGATCGCGATCGGCAGACCGTACTCCTGCGCGAAGGCGACGACCTCGTCGGCACCGGAGACCGGGCCGGGGGTGCCGGGCGCGAGGGGCGCGCCGACCTTCTCGGCCACGTGGCGGGCGGTGACCTTGTCGCCGAGCGATTCGATCGCCTCCGGGGAGGGGCCGATCCAGATCATCCCGGCGTCGATCACGGCGCGCGCGAACTCGGCGTTCTCCGCGAGGAACCCGTAGCCCGGGTGCACGGCGTCGGCGCCGGCGCGGCGGGCAACGGAGAGGATCTTCTCGATCTGGAGATAGGTCTCGGCGCTGGTCGCGCCACCGAGCGCATACGCCTCGTCAGCGAGGCGCACGTGCAGCGCGTCCCGATCCTGGTCGGCGTAGACGGCGACCGAGGCGATCCCGGAGTCACGAGCGGCACGGACGATGCGGACGGCGATCTCGCCGCGGTTGGCGACGAGCACCTTCGCGATTTCAGGCATGGTTGCCAGCCTAGCGAGTAGCATCCCGATACTTTTGACGACTCTCGACAAGAAAGAGGGAAAAACGTGGAGGGGAGTCTACGACCACAGATCCGTCCAACGCACTCCGAGATCGGCAGCGAGACGGCGCACGGTGGAGAGTGACATCCCCACGACGGTGGAGGGATCGCCCTCGACCCGGGTGATGAAGGCGCCGCCGAGGCTGTCCACGGTGAAGGCTCCGGCGACGTGCAGCGGTTCCCCCGATGCCACGTACGCGGCGATCTCCTCATCGCTGATGTCCTCGGCGAACGTCACGGCGGCCTCCGCGACAGCGGTCGCCTCGACGGGCTCGGCGCCGGGGGAGACGCGGAACACGGAGTGCCCGGAGTGCAGCACGCCGGTGGCGCCGCGCATCTCCTGCCACCGGCGCGTGGCCTCCTCCGGCGTGTAGGGCTTGCCGTAGACCCGGTCCCCGAGCGCGAACATGGAGTCCCCGCCGATCACGATGCCGTCGAACACGCCCTCGGCGGCCAGCCGCTCGGCGACGGCGGCGGCCTTGGCGCGGGCGAGCAGCAGCACGAGGTCGGCGGGTGCGACGGGGCCCATGCGCTCCTCCGCGGCGGCGGCCAGGGCGTCCTCGTCCACCTCCGGCGACCGCGTGAGGGGCTCGATGCCGGCCTGACGCAGCAGCATGAGCCGGGCGGGGGAGGTGGAGGCGAGGCAGACGCGCATGGAGACCACCGTATCCTCGAAAGATGACTTCCTCCGCAGCCGACGTGCTCGATCTCGACATCACCGGCATCGCCCACGGAGGCACCTTCATCGCCCGTCACGAGGGACGCGTGGTCTTCGTCTCCGATGCGATCCCGGGGGAGCGCGTCCGGGCACGCCTGCTGGATCCGTCCGCCGGCGCCGGGGAGCCCGACACCCGCAGCTTCTGGCGCGCCGAGACGATCGAGGTCCTCGAGGCCTCCCCGCATCGGCGGCCGCACATCTGGCCGGAGGCGGACGTCGCGCACGACCCCGCCCAGCGGCCCGGGGGTGCCGACCTCGGGCACATCGACCTCGGGCACCAGCGCGTGCTCAAGCGACAGGTTCTCTCGGAGGCGTTCGACCGCTTCGCCGGTCCCGGACTCGAGGCGCCGGAGATCGAAGCCGTGGAGTCCGGGGATGGGACGGGGTGGCGGACGCGGGTGACCCTGCACGTGGACGACGAGGGACGGATCGGCCCCTTCGCAGCCCGCAGCCACCGCGTCGTCCCGGTGTCGACGCACCCGCTCGCCCGCCGCGCGATCGCCGAGGCCGCCCTGGCCCTGCAGGGCGAGAAGGCCGGACGCATCGAGCTCGTGGAGCCCGCGGACGGCCGGGTGCGCATCCTCCGCCACCCCGAGGCCGAGCGGCGCTCACCGCGGGATCGTCGTCCTCGGCCGACACCCGAGGTCGTGCAGGAACGCGTCGGTGACCGCACGTTCGACGTCGACGCCGGAGGGTTCTGGCAGGTGCACCCCCGTGCCGCCTCCGTCCTCGACGGTGCCGTGTACGGGCTGCTCGACGGGCATGTGGAGCCGGACGCGACGCACTACGACCTGTACGGCGGCGTCGGCCTCTTCGCGCGGACCCTCGCGGATCTCGGCGGCACCGATGTCGTCACGGTGGAGTCCAGCCGCCGAGCGACGCAGCACGCCGCCGCGAACCTCGCCCCGCTCGACGTGACGGCGGTCACGGCTCGGGTCGACCGCTTCCTGCAGCAGCCTCGACGCGGAGGCGTCACGGGAGCCGTCGTGCTCGATCCGCCGCGGTCGGGGGCCGGGCGGGCGGTCGTGGAGGGCGTGCATGCGCTGAGTCCGTCCGCGATCGCCTACGTCGCCTGCGACCCGGTGGCCCTCGCCCGCGACCTCGGCACCTTCCGCGGCCTGGGGTGGGAGGTCGGTGCCCTCCGCGGCTTCGATCTGTTCCCGCACTCGCATCACTTCGAGGTCGTCGCCCTGCTCACCCGGTGAGCGCATTCCCGGCGCCGGGTCCGCGACTCACTAGGCTGTGGGCATGAGCACCGTCGCCCTCATCGACGACCACGAGTCCGTCCGCCTCGGCCTCGAGGCCGCGTGCGCCAGGGACGGGCAGACCGTCGTGTTCACCGGGAGCACGGTCGGCTCCTACCTCGTGTGGCGCTCGTCCACCGGCGCTCCGCCCGCAGACGTCGTCGTGCTCGACCTCACGCTGGGGGACGGGACGACGGTCACGGAGAACGTCGTGTCCCTCGTCGCCGACGGCGCCAGCGTGGTGATCCACAGCGTCGCCGACCGTCCGGCAGCCGTGCGCGAGGCGCTGGCGGCCGGCGCGGCCGGAGTCGTCAGCAAGTCCTCCGCCCTCGACGACGTGCTGGATGCGATCCGCACCGTGGCGCAGGGTGAGGCTCTGAACAACGTCGAATGGGCCAGCGCGGTCGACGGCGACCGCGCGTTCGCCGACGCCCAGCTGTCCACCCGGGAGCGGGAGGTGCTGCGCCTGTACGCGACCGGCCTGCCGCTGAAGGCCGTGGCCGAGCGCCTCGGCGTCGCGTACTCCACCGCGAAGGAGAACATCACCCGGATCCGGGTGAAGTACGTCGAGGTCGGTCGGCCGGCGCCCACCAAGGTCGACCTGCTGCGGCGCGCGATGGAGGACGGCATCGTGACGGCCGACGGGGCGCCGAGTGCCCGCTGAGCCGCTGAGCGTCCGCGACGCCTGGAGCAAGATCCCGTCTCCCGGCAGCGCGGAGAACGGCTTCGAGCGGTTCACCGGGAAGCGGATGGAGCGCATCCTCGCGATCGTCGTCGCCCTGGGCTCCGCCGTGCTCGGGGCGCAGGCGCTGATCGCGGCCGTGCACACGATGTCCCGCGCGGACGTGCCGCACATCGCGATGCTCATCGCCGTGTTCGTGCCGTTGGCGGCGATGCTCGTCGCCTGCCTGGTCGGACGCGGCGTGCGCCTGGCCGCGGGGGTCTTCGCCGTCGTGTACGTCCTCGCGCTCGCGGCATGGCCGGTCGTCGTCGATCCCACCGACAAGGTGGCGGGGGACCAGCCGTGGATCTTCTTCCTCGTGAACGTCGGAGTCGTGGCGGCGATGCTGGCCTTCCCCGTGCGGCTGCAGTTCGCGTGGGCGGTCGGGGTGCCGTTCGTCTACGGGTACGTGCGTCTGGTGCAGGGCGACTTCTCGCGGGAGTTCTGGGTGACCACCGCGTTCGACGTCTCCTTCACGCTCATCCTCGGCGTCGTGATCGTCTCGCTCGGCTGGATGTTCCGCTCGGTCGCCGCGGGCGTGGACGAGGCGCGGGGCACGGCGGTGGCGTCGTATGCGACGGCGGCGGCCGCCGCGGCGGCGGAGGAGGAGCGTGTGGCGATGTCGGCGCTCATGCACGACAGCGTGCTGGCCGCACTCATCGCCGCCGAACGCGCGGAGGGCGAGCGGGCGAGAGAGCTCGCCGTGGCGATGGCGCGGGAGGCGCTCACGCGGCTCGCGAACACGGAGGCGGCGGTCGCGGAGGAGGGTAGCGATGAGCCGGTGGGCGCCGCGCAGATCGTCGTGGAGCTGCGACGGGCCCTCTCCGAGCTCGGCGCGGACGCGATCGTGGAGGAGCGCGGCGGGAGCGGCCTCATCCCGGGGCGCGCAGCGAGGGCTCTCGTGCTCGCGGCGCGGCAGGCGATCGGCAACGCGGTCGCGCACGCCCACGGGCGCGGCCTGCACATCCTCGTGGTCGGTCACGGCGACGAGGGCATCGCCGTGACGGTCTCCGACACCGGGAACGGGTTCGACGTCGACACGATCGGTCCGGATCGGCTCGGCATCCGCGCCTCCATCCTCGCCCGTATGGCCGGTGTCGCCGGCACCGCGCGGATCTCCTCCGACGAGGGCGGCACCGTCGTCACCCTGGGCTGGGAGCGCTCATGAACCGGACCGTGCGGAGTGTCGCGACCTCGCTCGCCGTCGGGTTCGCGCTGTACTTCGTCGCCCGCGGGATCTGGTGGATCGAGCAGCCGACGGCACCGCTGCTCATGGTCCTCGCGATCGCCGCGTACCTCGTCGTGGTGAACATCGCGATCCTCGGCAGCCCGGCCACGGTCCGGATGCCGCTGTGGTCGGCTCTCCTCGCGCTGGCCGTGAGCGCGGTGATCCCGGCGCTCGTGACCCTCTCGCTGGAACCGGACGATCGCACGGCGCCGTTCGCCACCTGGTACATCGGCGCTCTCGGGCTGCTCGGCGTGGTGTGCGTGGTCCGGCGCCGGCCCTGGGTGGGCTGGACGACGCTCGCCGTGCTCGTCGTCTCCGCGTCGCTCGCGCTGGGCATGGGCGTGGCGATGAACCTCGGCGTGGTGGGCTCGATCATGTGGGTGGCGGTCGCCCAGCTGCTGGTGATGTTCTGGGATCGCGCCGTCAGCGACACGGAGCGCCTGTCCGAGATCCAGCAGGCCGTGTCGGCCTGGCATGCGACGCAGCGCGTCCGCCAGCGCGAGCGTCGGCTGCGGACGCAGTTCGCCCTCGCGGTCGCCGGCCCGATCCTCAGCAGGGTGGTGGCCTCACGCGGGCTGCTCGACGACGACGAGCGCCTGGAAGCCCGGCTCGCTGAGGGACGTCTGCGCGACGAGCTGCGCGGCGCGGACCTGTTGAACGACGACGTCCGCAATGCGATCGACGCCGCGCGCCGCCACGGTGCCTCGGTGACCGTGTTCGACGAGGGTGGGCTCGACGGCGTGGACGAGGGGCGGCGCATGGAGATCCGGGACGAACTCGCGGCGGTCCTGCGCAGCGCGGGTACCGGCCGGATCATCATCCGCTCCGCACGGGATCCGCTCGTGGCGGTGACGGTCGTCGGCCGCGCGGGCCTGCGGGCCTCGGACGACGACTCCGTGGACCTGTGGCACGAGATCGCCAGAAAGCGGCGTGAGACCGCCTCCGACGCACGGAAGTGAGAGTGGGCGAGGGGCGGCGAATCCGCCTGCCCCTCGCCGTGCGGACAGTTACCCGAAAACCGTCCGCTGGTGGCCGATCAGCGTCTGTCTACCCTGGGACAGAGAGACCAGCCGAACGCGAAGCGTCCCCTTCAGTCTGCGGGGTCGTGCAACGGTTGTCTGTAGGTATTTTGGGGGACAAAACACGACGACCCGATTCAGCCGGCGAAGCGTCCCCAGGGGATGTCGCGACGCAGCGGTCGGCGCAGCGGGCGCTGCGTGCGCGTCCACGCCGACACCCGCGGCTCCTCGACCGTCGCCTCCGCCTGCTCGGTCTCGTAGGCGTCGCCGAGCACCGCGATGAGGGCCGCGAGTTCCTCCTCCGTGGCGGCGCCGCGCGTGATCTCCAGAAGGAGCGGCGCGGGGGCCGTCCCGTCGACGGCGGATTCCTGCGCGCTCACAGCGGGATGTTCCCGTGCTTCTTCGGCGGCAGCTCTGCGCGCTTGCCGCGGAGCGCGCGCAGCGCCTTCGCGATCGCGACGCGCGTGTTCGCCGGTTCGATGATGCCGTCGAGCTCGCCGCGCTCGGCCGCGAGGAAGGGCGAGGCGACGTTGTAGGTGTATTCGTTGGCCAGACGCGTGCGGACCGCCGCCACGTCCTCGCCGGCTTCCTCCGCCTTGCGGATCTCGCCGCGATAGAGGATGTTGACGGCGCCCTGGCCGCCCATCACGGCGATCTCCGCGGTGGGCCAGGCGAGGTTCACGTCGGCGCCGAGCTGCTTCGACCCCATGACGATGTACGCGCCGCCGTACGCCTTGCGCAGGATCACCGTCACGAGCGGCACGGTGGCCTCCGCGTACGCGTAGAGGAGCTTGGCGCCGCGGCGGATGACGCCTGTCCACTCCTGGTCGGTGCCTGGCAGGTATCCCGGCACGTCGACGAGGGTCACGATCGGCAGCGAGAACGCGTCGCAGAACCGCACGAACCGGCTCGCCTTCTCGCCGGCCTCGATGTTGAGCGTGCCCGCCATCTGGGACGGTTGGTTGGCGATGATGCCGACCGAGCGGCCCTCGATGCGGCCGAAGCCGATGACGATGTTGGGAGCGAACAGCGGCTGCACCTCGAGGAAGTCGCCGTCGTCGACGACATGCTCGATCACCGTGTGGATGTCGTACGGCTGGTTCGGGGAATCCGGGATGAGCGTGTTGAGCGTGCGGTCGGCGTCGGTCGTCTCGAACTCGAACGCGCTCTCGTAGGACGGCAGCTCCGCCATGTTGTTGTCCGGCAGGAATCCGAGGAGCGTGCGGGCATAGTCGATCGCGTCGTCCTCGTCCTCCGCGAGGTAGTGGGCGACACCGGAGCGCGTGTTGTGCGTGTAGGCGCCGCCGAGCTCTTCCATGCCGACGTCCTCGCCGGTGACCGTCTTGATCACGTCGGGCCCGGTGACGAACATCTGGCTGGTCTTGTCGACCATGATGACGAAGTCGGTGAGGGCGGGCGAGTAGACGGCGCCGCCGGCGGCCGGGCCCATGATGATCGAGATCTGCGGGATCACGCCGGAGGCGCGGGTGTTCAGACGGAAGATCTCGCCGTACTTGCCGAGCGCGACCACACCCTCCTGGATGCGCGCCCCGCCGGAGTCGAGGATGCCGATGCAGGGCATGCCGCCGGCCAGGGCGAACTCCATGACCTTGACGATCTTCTCGCCGGCGACCTCGCCGAGCGACCCGCCGAAGGTCGAGAAGTCCTGCGAGTACACCGCCACGGTGCGGCCGTGGATGGTGCCGACGCCGGTGACGACGGAGTCGCCGTAGGGGCGCGAGCGGTCCATCCCGAACGCGGTGGTGCGGTGGCGCACGTACTCGTCGAACTCGACGAAGCTGCCGGGGTCGACGAGGAGTTCGATGCGCTCGCGGGCGGTCATCTTGCCCTTCGCGTGCTGCTTCTCCTTCGCCTTCGCCTCGGCGTCGACGACGGCCTCGGTGTAGCGAGCGCGCAGGTCCGCGATCTTGCCGGCGGTGGTAAAGGGGTCGGGCTTGTCCGTCACGGATTCCACCCTAGCGTCGGGTCCGCGCCGTCCGTTGGATGATCGGCACAACGGGTCGACGGATCCTTTGGCGAGGTGCGCGCCCCCTCACTTCCCGGTCGCGTCGGAACCCGGGCGCGGCGGCAGATCGTGGTCGCCGCCGCTATCACCCGCCTCGATCTCGTCCGCCGCATGCTCACGCCGGCGTCCGGCGATCTCACCCACCCGATGACCCACCCACCCCGCTCCGCGCGCCACGGTGCCGGCGGCTCCGGCGACGGCGGTGCCGGCGTAGCGCGCCCCCCGGAGCATCCGCAGCTCCATCTTCTCGGCGCCGGGCACGGGCTCCAGCTCGGCCGGCAGGGTGAGCGGTGCGGCGCCGAACGCGCGGTGGGACGTGGTGAGCACCCGGCGGCCGAGGATGTGATTGCCCGCCCCGCCGATGGCCGCGCCGATCCCGAAGGGCATCGCCTTGCCGATGAACGAGGCGCCGCCCCTGGCCGCGAACTGCTTCACGAACATCCCCTTGAGCTGGTCCACCAGGGGTCCCACCGCGGCGCGGGGCAGCGACTTCGTCACCATCTCGCCCCAGTACGCCGAGCGGCTGCCCCCGCGCCCCGCGACCTGCCGGGCGAGCTGGCCGACGAGGTCGACGCCCTCCTTGCCGAGCATGAGCGTCATGACGAGAGCGCGTGCGCGGTCGGGGTTGCCGACCGCGATGCCGTGCACCTCGGCCACCGACTGCGCGAAGAGGGCCGTGGACTCCACGAATCCCACGGTCTCGACGCCGGAGAGCGCGAGCGTGATCCCGGTGCCGATGCCGGGCACGACGGCGGTCGCCCCCACCGCGGCCCCACCCGTCGTGACGGCCGCGAGGTAGCGCCGCTCCAGGATCCGGATGATCTCGTCGGGCGTCGCGTGGGGGTTGCGGAGCCGGATGCTGCGGATGTGGGCGAGCACCAGCGGCCGCTGGATCGACAGGACCCGATCGAGCCCGCGCACCATCATGGGGTGCTCGGGGGAGCCGACCGGGGGTACGCCCTTGTCCCACGGGGCGTCGTCCGGCAGGGAGTGGATCTTGTGCACCTTGGGGGCCATGCGCCGATCCTATGGAGCCCGTCCGCGAAAACACCGAGAGCCCCGGTCCGTGGCGGAACGGGGCTCTCGGAGGGGAGCGTCACACGAAGAGGTTCGCGCGCTCCAGGTCCTCTGCGAAGTCGACCTCGACCGCGTACAGGTCGGAGACGTCCATCGGCTCGAGCAGCAGGCCGTCCTCGGCGATCGCCAGCTCGAGGCCGCGCTCGAAGTAGTCCTGGTCCTCGACGCGCTGCAGCTGGCGCATGAACGCCTTCTTGAAGCCCGACGAGATGTAGTTGATGCCGACGGCCTCGCCCAGGCCGCCCTTGACCGACTTGGACAGCTCCTTGATGAAGCCCTCCGCCGTGACGGTGTACTTCACCTCTTCGTCGCTGACCTTGGCGGTGTTGACGGTGACGAACGACTGGTCGCGCTCGATGTATGCGGCGGCGCGGCCGAGGATCATCGGGTCGAAGACGACATCGCCGTTCATCCACAGCACGCCGCTCTTGCCGGTGGCGCTCAGGGCGCGCAGAAGGCTCTTCGACGTGTTCGTCTCGTCGTAGCGGTCGTTGTGGACGTAGTTCACGGAGGGGAAGGCCTCGATGATGGTCTCGGCGCGGTAGCCCACCACCGTGGTGATGCGTGCGTCGGAGCCGAAAGCGGCGCGGATGTTGTCGTGCTGCTGGCCCATGATCGTGCGGCCGTCGTTGAGCTCGGTGAGCGGCTTGGGCAGCGCGCGGCCGAGGCGAGAGCCCATGCCGGCTGCGAGGATGACGGTCTGAAGAGTCACGAATACTCCTAAGGAAGTTGTGTTCACGGTCGGTTCACCGACCAGACACTTCGTCGTGCCGGGGATCATGCTAGCGATTCCCCCTGAGAACCCCGGGGCCAGGCAGGCCCCGTTGCCATTTCGTGATCGAGTACACACGCAACGCACAGGGACGACAACCCCCTTGCGGAAAGCGCCGGGGAGGGATCCGGTTGCGGAATGTCGCGTGGGGCCTTGGCTCTCAGCCACCCGTTGATACCGTAGGACGGTGACTTCCTCCCCTGATGACCCCACCCCCCAGGCAGAGGGAGCCGAGACTCCGACCGAGGCCTCCGCGCCCGCTCGGAAACCGGCCGCCAAGAGACCTGCCGCGTCCACCGCCGCGAAGAAGTCGACCTCGGCCTCGGCCAAGGCGCAGACGGCCGCAGCGGACAAGCCGGCTGCGAAGAAGCCCGCGGCCGCGAAGAGCACCGCGGCGAAGTCTGCTGCTGCGAAGACCACGGCTGCGAAGAGCACCGCGGCGAAGTCTGCTGCGGCGAAGACCACGGCCGCGAAGACCGCGGCTCCGAAGTCGGCAGCTGCGAAGACGACGGCCGCCACACCCTCCGCCGCGAAGACCACGGCCGCGAAGTCCACCGCGGCGAAGTCCTCCACTTCGACGAGGACTGCCGCGGCGAAGAAGCCGACCGCCGCGCGGACGGCGAGGCCCGCACCGACCAAGGCGGCAGCCGAGAAGGCCGCGCCCACGGCTGAGGTCGTGGTCGAGCCCACCCCCGCGGCGAGTGTCGATCCCGCGACCGCTCCAGCAGGCGCTCGCACGGCGTCCGCCGCCCGCGCGGCTGCGGCGAAGAACACGGCCGCACGCTCGACCGGCTCGAAGCGTCCGGCCGCGACATCGACGAAGGCGGCGAGCACATCGGCGGCCAAGACGGCTGCGGCCAAGACGGCTGCGGCCAAGGCCGCCGCGGCGAAGACCGCTGCCGCGAAGGCCTCGGCGGCCAAGACGACGGCCAAGACCACCGCCGCCAAGACCGCTGCGGCGAAGGCAGCCGCGGCGAAGGCGGCTGCGGCGAAGGCCGCCGAAGATGAGGCAGCGAAGGCCGCCGAAGACGAGGCCGTGAAGGCCGAGGCCGCGGAGGCCCAGGCGGCTGAGGTCGGGACCGTCGAGTCCGCAGCCGCAGAGGTGAGCACGGCCGAGACGCAGCCGGAGGAGTCCGGCGCGGTGCAGGCGCAGACCGTGGCCGCAGAGACCGTCGAGACGGACGAGGCCAGCACCTCGTCCGTCGAGACGGCGACACCGGCCCGAGACACCGCCGAGGAAGCGACGCCGGTCGAGGAGCCTGCTGCGGCGGAGTCCGTGGTGGAGGTGTCGGACACCGCGCTGCCGGTGACCAAGGAGCCCGCGCCCGATGACCGACGCGTCGCGGAGGAGGAGACCGTCGAGGTCGTCGAAGCGGTGATCGCCGAGGAGCCCCCGACCGAGGCCGATGACTCGGCGGCAGCCGAGCCCGCCACAGAGGCGATCCGCATCCGCGGTCTCGTGAAGCAGTTCGGCGAGAACCGCGCGGTCGACGGCATCGACCTCACCGTGCCCGCGGCCTCCTTCTACGGCATCGTCGGCCCCAACGGCGCCGGCAAGACCACGACCCTCTCGATCGTCGCGGGTCTCCTGCGCGCGGACGAGGGCAGCGTCCTCATCTGCGGCATCGACCAGGCGGCCGAGCCCCTGGCGGCGAAGCGCGTCATGGGCGTCCTGCCCGACCGGCTGCGCACCTTCGACCGGCTCACCGGCCGACAGCTGCTGTATTACTACGGGCTGCTGCGTGGGCTCTCCGCCGACGTCATCGAGAAGCGCACCGGCGACCTCGCCAGGGCCTTCGACCTCGGCGACGCCCTGAACCGGGTCGTGTCGGACTATTCCGCGGGCATGACGAAGAAGATCATGCTCGCCGGCGCGATGATCCACTCTCCGCGCGTCCTCGTTCTCGACGAACCGTTCGAATCCGTCGATCCGGTCTCCTCCGCCGTGATCCTCGACATCCTCCGCGCCTACGTCTCGCACGGCGGCACGGTGATCCTGTCGAGCCATGGGATGGATCTCGTCGAGCGCGTGTGCTCCCGGGTGGCCATCATCGTCAACGGTGAGGTGCTGGCCGAGGGCACGATCGACGAGGTGCGCGCGGGACAGACGCTCGAATCGCGCTTCGTGGAGCTCGCAGGTTCCAGCGGAGAGGTGGAGGGGCTCGAGTGGCTGCACACGTTCTCCGACTGAGGTTCGCGCTTCTCCTGGGCGCCCTGCGCGGGGAACACCGGGCGCGCACCCTGCTCTCCTTCGGCGCGGTCGTCGCGGTCACCGTGGTGGTCTGCGTGGCGGTCTTCAGCCTCGGCGACGCGCCGGTGCCGGTCTCCCAGGCCGTGACGGTGCTCGGTGGCGCTGCCCTTCTGCTCGGCTTCCTCGTGGGGCCGCTGCTCGTGGGAGCCGTCGATCAGCTCGATCCGCGGCGCTTCGCGGTGTTCGGCGTCGACGAGCGGAAGATGCCAGGGGTGCTGGCGCTCGCGTCGCTGGTCAGCGTGCCGAGCCTCGCGCTCCTCGCGGTCTACATCAGCGTGACGGTCGTCGCGATCCGCGCCGGCGCGCCGTGGGTGCCGGCCGTCCTCTTGGCGGTGATCGGGCTGCTGTCGACCATCCTCCTCTCCCGGGTCGGGATGGCGCTCAATGCGCTCCTGCTCCCGGAGCGTCGTTCCCGGGAGCTCACCGCGCTGTTCGCCCTGGCCCTGATCGTCATCGCGTTCCCGGTCGCCGTGTTCCTCGGCTCGCTCCGCTGGGACGGTGAGGTGCCGGCGTCACTGGCGACCCTGACCTCGGTGATCGGCTTCACGCCGCTCGCCGCCTCGCCGGCGGCGATGTTCGCGGCGGCCGAAGGCGAGACGGCCGCGGCCTGGGGAAGCGGACTGGTGGCTGCCGTCACCCTCGCGCTGCTGTGGTTCGCCTGGACCTGGTTCGTACGGCGCCTGCTGACGACGACCGAGCGTCCGGTGGCGGCGCGCGAGCGCAGCGGACTCGGCTGGTTCGGCCTGCTGCCCTCCAACGCCTTCGGCGCCATCGCGTCGCGAAGCCTCGTGTACTGGCTGCGCGACCGCCGGTACATCATGAACATCATCGTCGTGCCCGTGGCGGGCGTGCTGACGGTGTTCCCGCTGATCGTCGCGGGCGTGCCGGTCGAGATCGCCGCCCTCGTCCCCGTGCCCGTCATGGCCCTCTTCTTCGGATGGCTGCCCCACAATGACGTCGCCTACGACTCGACGGCCCTCTGGACGCACGTCGCGAGCGGTGTCCGCGGGGTTCCGGACCGTCTCGGACGCCTGGTGCCGGTGCTCCTGGTCGCCGTGCCGGTGCTGGCGATCGCCGTACCGCTCTCGCTCCTGCTGGCCGGGCGCTGGAGTCTTCTCCTCCCGCTCGTCGGCCTCGGTGCGAGCCTGCTGTTCTCCGCCCTCGGCATCTCCAGCGTGGTGTCGGTGGTGGCGCCGTACGCGGTCTCCCGTCCCGGGGACAGCCCGTTCCAGCAGCCGCAGCGCCCGACCTCCCGAGGGATCTACGGCCCGGCGGCGGCGTTCCTCGGTGCGATCGTCCTGAGCGTGCCCACCATCTGGCTGTTCGGTGCGAGCATCGTCGCCGATCCGGGCTTCGCGCCGGCGGCTTTCTGGGTCGGCATCGCCACCGGCATCGTCGCCTTCATCGGAGGAGCTGTGATCGGCGGACGCATCTTCGAGCACAGCGGCGAACGTCTGATGGAGTTCGTCGAGACCGCGTGAGACCGCCCCGCCGAGGCGGAGACGCGGCTAGAATCGCGGGATGAGTACTCCGCTGGACAGCCCCGATCAGGGCGGCGTGGCAACGCTTGATCGCGAACTGGAAGAGCTCCTCCGCGAGGAGAACATCGAACCGGGCGACCACGAGCGCTTCTCGCACTACGTCAAGAAGGACAAGATCCTCGAGTCGGCGATCACAGGCAAGCCCGTCCGCGCGCTCTGCGGCAAGAAGTGGACGCCGGGCCGTGATCCGGAGAAGTTCCCGATCTGCCCGACGTGCAAGGAGATCTACGAGTCGATGGTCGGCTGACCGCCGTCGCTCGGCCCCGCTTCAGTCCGCCTCGACGTAGACCGTCGGGATCGCCGGATCGGACTTGCTGAGTGCCAACGCACGCACCGGCAGCTCTTCACGGACACGCAGGTGATGCGCGCGGGCGGCTGCCGTCCCTGCGGCGCCCTCGAAGGCGGTCTCGATCTCTCCGCCCTCGACGAGGGTGACCTGGAGCGGTCGGCCGTCCGGGTGCTCGGCAGGCGTGTCCAGCGCCTCGAACCCGTCCGAGACGACGACCGTCTCCGCCGCGGCGACCCCGTCGCTGAGCGTACGGAACGCCGCCTTGCGGCCCCCGAACGACGCCTTGTCCGCGGACGCCTTGGCGACCCCGACCCACGAGCCGTCGGCGTCCTGCCGGGCGACGAGCTTGTAGACCATGCTCGCCGTGGGGTATCCGGAACCGGTCACGACGGAGGTGCCGACGCCGTACGCGTCCACGGGGGAGGCCGCTAGCGCGGCGATCGCGTACTCGTCGAGGTCGCTCGTGACCGTGATGCGGGTCTCGGTGGCGCCGAGCTCGTCCAGTTGCGCTCGGACCTCGGCGGCGACGGTCGGCAGGTCCCCGGAGTCGATGCGGACGCCGCCGAGCCCGGTCCCGGCCACCCGGATCGCCGTCTCGACGCCGGTGCGGATGTCGTAGGTGTCGACGAGGAGCGTCGTGTCCACGCCCATGCTCTCGACTTGAGCACGGAAGGCGTCCTCCTCGCTGTCGTGCAGCAGCGTCCACGAGTGCGCAGCGGTGCCCATGGTCGGGATTCCCCAGGCGCGGCCGGCCTCGAGGTTGCTCGTGGCGCCGAACCCGGCGATGTACGCCGCCCGTGCTGCGGCGACAGCGGAGCGCTCGGCTGCCCGCCGGGAGCCCATCTCGGCGAGAGGACGCTCGCCGGCGGCGATGCTCATGCGGGCCGCGGCCGTGGCGACCGCGGAGTCGTGGTTGAGGACGCTCAGGGCGAGCGTCTCCAGGACGACGGCGTCCGCGAACGATCCCTCGACCGTGAGGATGGGCGACCCGGGGAAGTAGAGCTCGCCCTCGCGGTAGCCCCGGATCGTGCCGGTGAAGCGATAGCGCTCGAGGGAGGCGAGGGTCTCGGCGTCGACGACGCGCTCGTCGCGGACGAAGCGCAGCTCGTCGTCGCCGAAACGGAAGTCGCGCAGCAGGCCGAGCAGTCGTCCGGTTCCGGCGACGACGCCGAAGCGGCGTCCGCCGGACAGGCGTCGGGAGAAGAGCTCGAAGACACTCGGGCGGGAGGCGGTGCCGTCCCGGAGCGAGGCGGCGAGCATCGTGAGCTCGTAACGGTCGGTGAGCAGCGCCGTCGACGTGGTCATGCGCTCAGCTTAGTGAGGCCGTGATGCACGAGGCGGCGCGCACGCGGGTAGGCTGGGGAGTCATGAACGACGCGCCCATCGGGATCTTCGACTCCGGTGTCGGCGGGCTCACGGTGGCCAGGGCCATCCGCGCCCAGCTGCCCCGCGAATCGTTCGTCTACATCGGCGACACCGCCCACTCGCCGTACGGCCCCAAGCCCATCGCCGACGTCCGACGCTATGCGCTCGAAGTGCTCGACACCCTGGTCGACCAGGGCGTGAAGATGCTGGTCATCGCCTGCAACACGGCGTCGGCGGCGATGCTGCGCGACGCACGCGAACGCTACGACGTGCCGGTGGTCGAGGTGATCGGCCCCGCCGTGCGCCGCGCGGTGTCGACCACGAGGAACGGCCGTGTCGGTGTGATCGGCACGGTCGGCACGATCGGTTCGCGGGCCTACCAGGACATGCTCGAGGTGAACGAGCGCCTGCAGGTGTTCACCGCCGCGTGCCCCCGGTTCGTCGAGTTCGTCGAGGCCGGTGTCACCGGCACCCCCGAGGTGCTGGCCGTCGCCGAGGAGTACCTCGCGCCACTGCGCGAGGCCGACGTGGACACGCTCGTCCTCGGGTGCACGCACTACCCGTTCCTCCGCGGCGCCATCAGTTACGTCATGGGGGAGGGCGTGACCCTGGTCTCCAGCGACGACGAGACCGCGGGCGACGTCTACCGCCAGCTCGTCCGCGGCGACCTGCTGGCGCCCGCCGATGCCACCGCCACCTACGTCTACGAGGCCACGGGCGACTCCGCCGACGACTTCACGGCGCTCGCCAACCGACTCATGGGTCGCGAGGTGCGCGACGTGCAGCTCGTCCAGACCGGCGTCATCACGCTTCCCGATTCCGCCCTCGACGCGCGCTGAGCCCGTCGCTCCATCCCCGACCGAGAGAAGCTCATGACCGACATCGTCCGCGCCGACGGCCGTTCCACCTCGCAGCTGCGCGAGATCACCATCGAGCGCGGCTGGAGCGCGCAGGCCGAGGGGTCGGCTCTCATCAGCTTCGGCGGCACGAAGGTGCTGTGCACCGCCTCGTTCACGAACGGCGTGCCGCGGTGGCTCACCGGCAAGGGCAAGGGCTGGGTCACGGCCGAGTATGCGATGCTCCCGCGAGCGACGAACAGCCGCAACGACCGGGAGAGCGTGAAGGGCCGCATCGGCGGTCGGACGCACGAGATCTCCCGACTCATCGGCCGCGCGCTGCGCGCCGTCGTCGACACCAAGGCGCTCGGCGAGAACACCATCGTCATCGACTGCGACGTGCTCCAGGCCGACGGTGGCACCCGCACCGCGGCGATCACCGGCGCCTATGTCGCCCTGGCCGACGCGATCGAGTGGGGCCGGGAGAAGAAGTTCATCGGCAAGAACTCGACGCCGCTGCTCGACTCCGTCTCCGCGGTGTCCGTCGGCATCGTGGACGGGGAGCCGATGCTCGACCTCGCCTACGTCGAGGATGTCCGCGCCGAGACCGACATGAACGTCGTCGTGACCGGCCGCGGCCTGTTCGTCGAGGTGCAGGGCACGGCCGAAGGGGCGCCGTTCGACAAGCGTGAGCTCGACGCGCTCCTCGACCTCGGCGTCGCCGGCTGCGCGGACCTGAAGGAACGGCAGCTCGCCGCTCTGGCAGGAGCCTGAGCATGCGCGTCGTCCTGGCGACCCACAACCCGCATAAGGTGGCGGAGTTCCAGCAGATCGTGCAGCAGACACGGCCCGACCTGGAGGTCGTCGGCTACGACGGCCCCGAGCCGGTCGAGGACGGAGTGACGTTCGCTGAGAACGCGCTCCTCAAGGCGCGAGCGGCCGCCGCGCACACCGGCCTCGCGGCGCTCGCCGACGACTCCGGCATCTGCGTGGACGTGCTCGGCGGGTCGCCCGGAGTGTTCTCGGCGTACTGGGCCGGTCAGAAGAAGGACGCCGCGGCGAACCTGGAGCTGCTGCTCGATCAGCTGCGCGACATCGCCGACCGTCATCGCTCCGCGCACTTCACCTCGACGATCGCCCTCGTCCTCCCGGACGGTCGCGAGCACGTGGTGGAGGGGATCTGGCCAGGACGGCTCGCCCGCGAGGCGTCGGGAGCCGGCGGTTTCGGGTACGACCCGATCTTCATCCCGGACGGTCAGCCGGACGGCGCACAGCGCACGGTCGGGGAGTACTCGGCGGAGGAGAAACAGGCGCAGTCCCACCGCGCGCGCGCCTTCGCCGCGCTCGTGCCGCTGCTCGCCGCGCTCTGAGGGACCCGCAGAAGAACCCCTGCTGACGGTGAGAATCGTTACTGTTCCCGACTAGCCGGGAACGGCCTTGTCGGGCCCACCGCCGGGCTAGCCTGGGGGCATGCACGATCATGCGCCCGCCCCTGGCGGTCTCCGTTCGGCGAGCAGCCGCCGCCTCCTCGCGATCTCCCTGACCCTCACGGCCACGGTGATGATCGTGCAGGTCGTCGGCGCCCTCCTCACCGGCTCGCTGGCGCTGCTCGCGGACGCTGCGCACATGTTCACGGACGCCTCGGCGCTCGTGATCGCACTGATCGCCGCGACCGTGGCGGCGCGCCCCGCGGACGACCGCCGGACGTTCGGCTACCAGCGGGCCGAGGTGTTCGGCGCACTCATCAACGCGGTCATCCTCATCGCCCTCGCCACGGTCGTCGCCGTGCAGGGCGTGCAGCGGCTGCTGAACCCCTCCGAGGTCGAGGTCGCGGGAGGGCTGATGCTCGTCGTCGCCGTCGTCGGCCTCGTCGCGAACGCGGTGTCGATGTGGCTGCTCAGCCGGGCCCAGCGGACGAACCTCAACGTGCGCGGCGCCTACCTCGAGGTGATGGGCGACCTGCTCGGCTCACTGATGGTCATCATCGCGGCCGGTGTGATCCTCGTGACGGGCTGGATGCCGGCCGACGCCCTCGCCTCGCTGTTCATCGCGGCGATGATCATCCCCCGGGCATTCGTCCTGCTCAAGGAGGTGTTCTCCGTCCTCGCCGAGTCGGCGCCGAAGGGCATGGCCGTCGGGGAGATCCGCACTCACCTGCTCGGCTACGACGGCGTCGTCGGAGTCCATGACGTGCACGTGTGGCAGCTCACCCGCGGAGCCCCCGTCTTCACCGCGCACGTCAGCGTGCGCCCGGACCTGCTGGCGGACGGCCGCTCGGCGGCGCTGCTGTCGGAGATGCAGGCATGCCTCGCGGATCACTTCGACGTGGCGCACTCCACGTTCCAGATCGAACCGGCCGAGCAGAGCGACTGCGAACCGCACCACGCCTGAGGGAGCCGCTCACGCCTCGACGGTGATCTCGTCGACCGTCTTGTCCGGGCGCAGACCCCGCCAGCGGGCGTGCCGGAGGATGCCGTCCGGCGTCCAGTTCGCGAACTCCACCTCGCCCACGAGTTCGGGGCGCACCCACAGGGCGTCCGAGGCGTCCGGGCGGGGGACGCCGTCGAGCGGTGCGCGTGGCACCCGCAGCGGCTCCAGGCGGGCCAGGAGGTCGCGGAGGATGCGATCCGTGAAGCCGGTGCCCACGCGGCCGATGTAGCGGAGGTCGCCACCCTCCGGGATCGCGAGGAGGAGAGAGCCGAGAGTGCCCTCGCGCTCGCCCTTCCCCGGGCGGATGCCGACGATCACCGCCTCCTGCATGCGGGTGTTCTTGAGCTTGAGCCAGGAGGGTGAGCGCTGGCCGGCACGGTACCGGGAGGCGGGATCCTTCACGACGACGCCCTCCAGCCCGAACTCCTCGCTGGCGGCGAGCGCTGCGTCCACGTCGTCGAAGACGGGAGGGACCTGGATGGGCGCGTCGACCCCCGCCACGATGTCGCGGAGCAGAGTGCGGCGCTCGCGGAGCGGCATCCCGGTGAGATCGTGGCCGTCGAGACGGAGCAGGTCGAACAGCATGTACACGACCGGTGTGCGCACGACCTCGCGCTCGATCTCCCGGGGCCGGGTGAGGTGCATGCGGTTCTGCAGCAGGGAGAAGCTCGGCCGGGCGGCGCTGTCGAAGGCGACGATCTCCCCGTCGACGATCGCCTCGTCGACCGGGAGGAACGGGGCACCGTCGGCCGTCAGCTCGGGATAGCGCGCGGTGATGTCGGTGCCGCGTCGGGCGTGCAGCGACATGTGCCCGTCGCGCCAGGTGCCGATCGCACGGATGCCGTCCCACTTCACCTCCACCCATGACGGCGAGCTGAGGCTTCGGGCGATCGCCGGGGTGCCGTTCTCGGCGAGCATCGGCGCGAGCGACGGGAGAGTGGTCCCGGTGGGGGACGCCGTCTGCTCGGCGAGCGGCCGGCCGCGACGGGCGGGGGAGGGCGCCGCCGCCCGGATCGCGGGAGCTCGAGCCGCTGTCGCGGCGTGCGCGTTCGCCGGCAGAGCAGGAGTGTCGGGGCGGAGGGAGGAGAGCGGATCGAATCCGGCGGCGGCGCGCGCGAGCACCTCGTCCAGCTCGAGGTGAGCGAGGTCCGGGTCGTCGAGCTCCTCCCAGGTGCGCGGCGCCGCGACGCCGGGGCGGGCGCGCCCCCGCAGGGAGTACGGGGAGATCGTCGTCTTCTTGCCGTTGTTCTGGCTCCAGTCGAGGAACACCTTGCCCCCGCGCACGGCCTTGGACATGACGCTCGTGGCGAGGTCCGGGTGCTCGTTCTCGATGATGCGCGCCAGCTCTTTGACCACGGCGGAGACCTCGTCGCTGGTCTGCTCGCCGGGCAGGGCCGCGTAGAGGTGGATGCCCTTGCTGCCGCTGGTCACGGGCAGAGGGTCGAGCCCCATCCCGGTGAGGAGCGTCCGAGCGATCCGGGCGACCGCGGCGCACTGCGCGAGGTCGGCGCCGGGTCCCGGGTCGAGGTCAAGCACGAGACGGTCGGGGCGGCCGGGGAGCCCGTCCGGGGTGAACCGCCACTGCGGCACGTGCAACTCGATCGCCGCGACCTGCGCGAGCCAGACGAGCGTGGGCACGTCCTCCACCAGCGGGTACGCCTTGGGGCCGTCGGAGTGCTGGATGTCCTGTCGGGGGATCCAGTCCGGGGCGCCGGGCTCGAGCTGCTTCGTGAAGAAGGAGTCCTCGGGAGCGGCGGCGGTGCCGACCCCCTCGACCCAGCGCTTGCGGGTGACCGGGCGGCCGTCGAGGAGCGGGAGGAGGAGCGGAGCGATGGTGGTGTAGTAGGCGATGACCTCGCCCTTGGTCGTGCCCGTCTCCGGGTAGACGACCTTGTCGAGGTTGGTCACCCGCAGCCGTCGGCCATCGACCTGCACGACCTGCGCCTCTCCCACCATGGAGCCAGCGTAGTCAAGGGGTGGTCGTGACGGGTGTGGCTGGTGTCTACTGGTGTGATGAGGACGATCTGGAAGGGCGCCCTGACGTTCGGGCTGGTGAACGTGCCGGTCAAGGTGTACTCGGCGACCGAGGACCACGACGTGCCGCTGCATCAGGTGCATGAGAAGGACGGCGGTCGCATCCGCTACCAGCGCACGTGCGAGGTGTGCGGCGAGACGGTGGCCTACTCCGACATCGATCGCGCCTACGTCGACGACGGGCAGACCGTCGTGCTCACCAAGGACGACCTCGCGGCGCTGCCGGCGGAGAAGAGCCGCGAGATCGATGTCGTGGAGTTCGTGCCCTCCGACCAGGTCGATCCGCTCACCCTCGACAAGCCGTACTACCTGGAGCCCGACTCGAAGTCTCCCAAGGCGTACGTGCTGCTGCGCAAGACCCTCGAGCAGACCGACCGCACCGCGATCGTGCGGTTCACGCTGCGCCAGAAGACCCGGCTCGCCGCGCTGCGCGTGCGGGGCAAGGTCCTCGTGCTGCAGACGCTGCTCTGGTCGGACGAGGTCCGAGAGGCGGAATTCCCGTCGCTCGACGAGGACGTGCGGATCTCGAAGAAGGAGCTGGAGTTGTCCTCGTCGCTCGTGGACAGCTACTCGGCCGACTTCGATCCCGAGGAGTTCGTCGACGAGTACCAGAAGGAGCTCCGCACCCTCATCGACGCGAAGATCGAGGCCGGGGAGACGTTCGACGTGGCGGAGACCTTCGGCGGCGATGCCGAGAAGGCGGCCGACGGCGGCGAGGTCATCGACCTGATGGAGGCGCTGCGCGCCAGCGTCGCCCGCTCCAAGGAGAAGCGCTCCAAGAACGCGGGCTGATCCGCGGCCGGGTCAGTGCTTCCCGTCGCCGTCCAGGTCGGGGGCGCGATCGAACACGTCGGCGTCGAGGACGAGCTCCTCGGCCTCCTCGTGATCCGTCACGACGTCCTCTCCTGCGGCCGCGGCCTTCTTGGCCTTGTGGCGCTCGGAGAAGTAATGCCACAGGGTGACGAGCGCGGTGCCGCCGACGGCGATGAGCAGGATGATGTCGATGTACTCGACGACGAGGTCTCGCACCCACGGGATGTAGGCGATGAGGTAGCCGACCATCGTGAGTCCGAAGCCCCAGATCATCGCCCCGATGAAGTTGTAGAGCGAGTAGCGCCGCCACGGCATGTGGCCCACGCCCGCGGCGACCGGGGCGAACGTGCGCACGATCGGCACGAAGCGCGCGAGGATCACGGTGAGGCCGCCGAAGCGCTCGAAGAACGCGTTGGTGCGCTCGACGTTCTTCCTGCTGAACAGGCCGGATTCCTTGCGTTCGAACACCGCGGGGCCGCCCTTGTGCCCGATGACGTAGCCGACCTCGCCGCCGATGAACGCGGAGAGCGCGATGAGGAGCGAGACGACCCAGATGTTCACGCCGAAGACGTTGCTCGTGTGGGTCAGCAGGCCCGCGATGATGAGCAGCGTGTCACCGGGGAGGAGGAAGCCGACCAGCAGACCCGTCTCGGCGAAGATGATGAAGCAGACCACGAGGAGCGCCCACGGACCCGCCGCCCCGATGATCGTCTGCGGATCGAGCCATGGGATGAGCGCGGTAGGGGCGTGCAGCATGCTTTCGAGCACTGGCGGGATTCCCGTCGGTCGTGAGGTGTCGGCGGTGGAGCGATGCGGGCGCCGAAGCACCCGTCGTGCGGAAGGTGGGACTTGAACCCACACGCCCTGGGGCACAGGAACCTAAATCCTGCGTGTCTGCCAATTCCACCACTCCCGCGCGGTGGCTTCAGTCTACTGACCCGCGCCCCGTTCGACCCTGGGGATCGTCCCGCAGTTCCGCGCCGTCACGCCGAGCGGCGACGCTCCAGCCGGACGACGGCGACGAGGACTCCAGCCGCAAGAGCCCCGAGTCCTCCCATGGCCATGTCGCCGATGGTGTCTTCGTAGGTGACGAAGATCTCGTCGGTGACGAAGGTGCGGCCCGCCCACTCGATCATCTCCCACACGGCGCTCGCCGCGAGCCCGATCACGGTGCAGAGCACGAGGGGGATGCGGGCGCGGAACGCCGCGGACTCCTGCGCCGTGACGATGCCGAGGCGGGAGAGCACGAGGTAGCCGGTGGCGGCGAGGGCTCCCGTGCAGACGAAGTGCACGACGAGGTCCCACCCGGTGAGCGTGCGGTACAGGTCGAACACGTTGCTCGCGGCGGCGACGAGCACGATCAGGCCGATTGCCAGGTCGATGCCGCCGCGCATGCCGAGGACGCGGGGGAGCATGAGGGCGGGGAGGGCGAGTGCGAGGATGCCCGCATCCGTCGGGGTCGACCAGATCGCCGCGACGAGGACGCTGAGGACGCCGATCACACGAACGGCGTCGGCGCCGTACTCGGCGATGGAGTGCGGCGGGCGGAGGAAGTCCTCCTTCATGCGGTCTCCTCGGGTGGGATGGCGCCGGGGGCGAGGTCGATCAGGGCCTGCACGGCGAGATGATCCGACGGCCAGCCTCCTCCATACTGCCGGGCGTTGATGCCCGCCCGGCGCACGGGCAGCGCGGGGAAGGTGAGGATGCCGTCGATGCGGCGTCCTCGGCGGGGTGACCGGTAGCCGGCGAATGTGCGCCAGGCCGGTGTGCGGCGGGAGACGGCCGCCGTCCACGAGTCGCGGAGGACGTCGTCGGCTTCGAGGGCGCGCCACGGTGCCGTGCCGGCGGGGGCGTTGAAATCCCCGACGAGGACGACGGGGCTCTCCGCTGCGGCGGCGACGTCGTGCACCGCCTGCGCTTGACGGAGCCGGGCCCACAGCGAGAACGCGTCGAGGTGGGTGTTGAGCACGGTGAGGGCGGCGCCGGTGCGGCGGTCGCGGAAGGACGCCTCCACCACCACCCGCGGGGAGACGCTCAGCCAGGAGCGGGAGCCGGGGCGGTCGGGGGTGCGGGAGAGCGCGACCTGTCGCCAGCCGCCCAGTTCCAGTCGGTCGGCGTCGTAGAAGAGCGGACAACCCTCGCCGCGGGGTCCGGCGAGGCGGCCGTGGCCGACGCGGTGGAACGACGGGCCGAGCGCGGCGGAGACCTCGGCAGCCTGCGCGGGCAGGGCCTCCTGTACGCCGAGGACCTCCGGCCGCTCCGCGCGGAGGAGCGCGGTGAGCCGGGGACGTCGAACCGACCAGCGGTCGGCGGGCGGCCAGGCGAGCGCGCCGAGGTCGCGGCGGATGTTGAGGGTCATGACGTGCAGCTCGGTGGTGGACGGCGATCCGAGGAGCGGCGCGGTCATCGGCGGGCTCCCGGCGCGGGGACTCCGAGGCGGTGCAGCACCCGGCGCAGCGCGAGCCGCACCCAGCGCACCGGAGGGAAGTCCTCGGGCCAGTGCACGAGGACGGTGCGAGCGCCGATCCAGGAGCGGCGGGCGAAGGAGCGTCCGCTGCCGAACGGGCGCATGGAGATGCCCATATCGGTGTGCAGAAGCCAGCGGATGCGGTGGCGCTCGCCGACATGGAAGGCGAGGTCGAGGTCGTCGTGAAGCGCGGCATCGTCGCGGTGCACCCGGTCCCGGACGGCGAGCCAGGCCGAGCGGCGGAGGGCGAGGTTCGATCCGAACAACGGCCCGTGGCCCAGGGCGGAGCCGCACACGACGACGTAGGAAAGGAGGTAGGCCGCCGCGAGGGGCCTCCGCAGGAACCGGGGACCGTCGACGAAATGCGCTCCGCCCGTCCACGCTCCGACCCGCGGATCCCGCACGTACGCGGCCGTCATCGTCTCGACCCACCGCGGCCCCGGTACCCCGTCGGCGTCGAGCCGCAGGATCACGTCGCCCGTCGCCGTGTCGTACCCGGTCGCGCTCGCGGCCGGGATGCCCGGAGTCTCGCACCGCACGACCCGCGCGCCGTGCCGGGCGGCCACCGCGGCCGAATCGTCGGTCGAGGCGTTGTCCACGACGATGATCTCGTCGGGCGGGAGTGTCTGCCGGGCGAGGGCGCGGAGGCATCGCCGCAGTTCCGCCGCATCGTCCTTGACCGGGATGACCACGCTCAGGGTCGGTTCAGGGGCGGCTGGTGTGGCGCGGTGCACGTCGTCTCCTCGCAGGTCTGCTCCTCAGCCTAGGGAGCGCGACGACGGGCGACGTACCGGTTGACACCGGGGCGGGCGGCTCGATACGGCGGCGTCAGGACGAGCCATCGATGCAGACGGCCTGCCCCTCGACGAACGTGTCGATCGCAGTCCGGCGGAGTGCCTGCTCGCGGTCGGGGTCCGCGGCGTCGCCGTTCTGGACGCCGACGCGGTAGTCGTAGAGCGCGCGCAGGTCAGCCTTCCTTTCCATTCGATGCGTGGGTTTTCGAACTGCGCATGGGTAGCTATCTGCGCGCTATGTTGTGTGCTGTGTGCGTCCGGATCCGGTTCGGGCGAACGTGACAGGAGGCGGAGATGGCGACAGGTCGCAACGAAATCGAAAGTCTGAGTCGCTGGTTTCAGTCTCAACTGGGAAAGCTCCGACGTGAAGACAGCCCCGGTATCGACGAGATTGCAGTAATCCCGCTCCTCGCGGTGTGGCACAGGCTCCTTGAATGGGCGGCCGGTGAAATGCTCGCAGATGGAGAGCTCGAAATCGTTGTAAACGCCGCGCAGGAGGCAGAGAAGCAGTACAAGGCCTACCTCGCGACTGTGGGCGACGCGAAATCTCTTGCGCTCGTCAGTATGCGGGGGAACCTCGATGTGTTTCCGGCACTGTTCGACGAACTCGTCAAGCGTGGACTGCCCGCCGACATGTTCTCTGGGTTTCGCGCGGAGATTAATCTCGCGGGCGAGGAAGCCCTGCGCTCGCAGTCAATCGTCGCTTACGTGACGCGCCGAATGGAAAGACTCGATAGCGCGGTCCAGGACGCATCGAGTTCTGCCCACCTAGCAAGTGAGGCTTTGGCGCTCGCCCGCAAGGCCGCTACGGAGACGGCCACAGGCGCTCTGGAAAAATCCTTCGAGACCACCGCAAAGAGCAGCGCACGATCGGCGTTCTGGTTCAGGGTGGGTACGTTAGTCACACTTGGGGTGACCGTACTGTTCGGGTTGGTCTATGCCGCCGGAAGCACGGTGGAATCCGTGGACAATTGGCAGGAGGTGGTCTATCGCGTTGCGATCCTTTCTGCACTGGCTGGCATCGCGGCGTACCTTGGTCGGCAGGCTAGTAATTATCACCGCATCGCCACGTGGGCTCGCGCTATCGAGATCCAGCTCAAGGCCTTTCTCGGCTTCATCAACGAGATCGAGGATGAAGAAGCCCGCCAGACCATGTACACGCTCTTCGCGAGGCGGGTCCTGGAAGCGCCTCCGGATGGAAAAGCATCAAACGACGAGGTGACGAACCTCATCCAGCCAATCATCGATCAGGCAGTGAAGTTACGACCGAGCCCCTGAGCCTTTCGTAGACCCGCCCGCCCGAGTCAGTTGATCTGTTCATGCCTGCACGGCACCGGGTGTCATGCAGGGCCAGCCGGTAGCTGCTCGAGTGTTGTGGATAACTCCGCGGGCCGGGAGCTGATCGTTGCGAGGATGCAGGGATGGAGCAGCCCGCGTCGATCATCGCCGACCTCGTTCGGCGTCGGCTGCGGACCGAGGGTGTGGATCCGGCGATCGACCCAGAGCGGGCGCGGGAGGTTACAAGGGCGGAGGTGCGGCGCCACGACGATCGGGCTCTCGCGCGGGGCGGCGTGCTCGTGGAGGACGAGGCGGCGTGCGTGCGGGACGTTCTCGCGGCGGTGAGCGGGTTCGGCGCTCTGCAGCCCCTGCTCGACGACCCCGGCATCGAGGAGGTGTGGATCAACGGAGACGGGGTCGTGCATACCGCGCGGGGTGGTGTGGCGGAGCGGACAGCGCTGCGGCTGGACGAGGCGACGGTGCGGGATCTGGTGGAGCGCATGCTGCAGGCGACGGGGCGGCGCGTGGACATAGGGCAGCCGTTCGTCGATGCCTCCCTGCCGGACGGTTCGCGGCTGCACGTGGCGATCGCCGATGTCGTCCGCGGGTCGTGGGTGGTCAACATCCGCAAGTTCCTTCCCGGGCACCGCTCGCTCGACGCGCTGACGGCGCAGGGCGCGCTGACTCCTGATGCCGCGCATGCCCTGGGTGAGGCGATGCGGGCAGGTGCGTCCGTGATCGTGTCCGGGGCGACCCACGCGGGAAAGACGACCATGCTCGGCGCGTTGCTGGCCGCCTGCGCGGCGGACCAGCGCATAATCACGGTCGAGGAGACATTCGAGCTCGCGGTGGTCGGTCCTGATGTGGTCGCGCTGCAGGGGCGCCAGCCCAGCCTCGAAGGCACGGGTGAGATCACGCTGCGACGATTGGTGAAGGAAGCGCTGCGGATGCGGCCGGACCGGCTCGTAGTGGGGGAGGTGCGTGACGCGGAAGCGCTCGACCTCGTGTTGGCGCTCAACACCGGCGTCCCCGGCGCCTGCACGGTCCACGCCAACTCCGCTGCGGAGGCGCTCGACAAGCTGTGCCTGCTGCCGCTCCTCGCCGGGCGGAACATCGACCGCGGCTTCGTCGCTCCGGCGATCGCGTCGTCGGTCGATCTCGTCGTCCACTGCGCGCGCGATGCGGCAGGCCGACGATACGTCGAGGAGATCGTCGCCCCGACGGGTGAAGTGGTCCAGGGACGGGTGCTCAGCACTCCGGTCTTCGGCGCCGCCGCACACCGGCCGCTACGGTCGACCTCGGTCGGTTCGGGGGTCCTCGCATGACGATCCTCCTCGGCGCGACGCTTGCGGCCGGCGTGCTCCTGACCCTGTCGCCATGGCTGTGGCCGACGGCAGAGCGCTCCACCTCCACGGCGCACCGCGGACGCCTGGTCCGTCTGTCGGGTGAGGCGGGGTTCCCGTCCCTGCAGACCCGCTCCCTCGTGATCGGCATCGCCGGCGCCGCCCTCGGTGCGGCGTCCCTCGTCTGGCTCGTCACGGGGAGTGCCGCGCTCGCGGTCCTCGCCGGGATCGCCGGCGGGACTGCGCCGATCGCCTACCTGCGCGGCCGACGACTCCGGCTGCGGCGTCTGCGCCGGCAACTCTGGCCCGATGTCTGTGACCTGCTGATCGCCGCTATCCGCGTCGGCCTGTCGCTTCCGGATGCGGTGGCCACCCTCGCCGAGTCGGCGCCCCCGGCGCTCCGCCCCGCATTCGGCGTGTTCGCCCGAGACCTGCGGAGCAGCGGACGGTTCGACGCGAGTCTCGACCGGTTGAAGGTCGTCCTCGCCGATCCGCTCGGGGATCGGATCATCGAGACGCTGCGGATGGCGCGGCAAGTCGGCGGCACCGAGCTCATCGGCGTGCTGCGGGCGTTGTCCTCATCCGTCCGTGCTGACGCGGCGCTCCGCGGCGAGGTCGAGGCGCGGCAGTCGTGGATCCGGGGAGCCGCCGTCCTCGGCGCCGTGGCGCCGTGGATCATCCTCACCCTCCTGATCCTCCGTCCGGAGGGGGCGAAGGCGTACAGCACACCGGAGGGCATCGTCGTGATCGTCGTGGGCGCGGTCGTCTCGGTCGTCGCGTTCCGCCTCATGATCCGCATCGGTCGGCTGCCCGAGCCCCGTCGGTGGTTCGGGTGAGTGGGCTCTCCGCGCTGGCCGTGGCCGTGCTGCTCGGCGGTGGCTTCGCGGCGGGGGTCCTGGCGCTTCTCTCCGGCCTGCCGCGGTGGCGCGCTGCGTCCCTCGCTTCACGGATCGCGCCGTACATCCGCGACGTCGTCGACGATGACGTGCTGCCGCGGGAGGCTCTTCCCCGGGCCGGCGCGTTGCCTGCCGGTGGATTCCGCCTGGGAACCCTCGGTGGGGAGATGATCGACCGCGTCCTCGGCGGGAGCGAGGGACTCCGACGACGACTCGCGCAGGCGGGCTCGCCCCTCGATCCCGTCGCCTTCCGTGGACGCCAGCTCGCCTCAGGTGTGGTCGCGCTCGTCTGCGGAGCGCTCGCCGTCATCGTCCTCGTGCTGATCGGTCGGTGGTCCGTTCCCGTCGGTGCCATCCCGCTCCTGGCGGGAGCGGCGGGCGCCGTCGGCTACGACATGCGACTCTCGGCGCGGGTGCGGGCACGGAAGGTGCGCCTCGCCGAGGAGTTGCCGACGACCCTGGAGTTCCTGGCCCTCTGCCTCTCTGCGGGCGAGGGCTTCCTCGACGCCGTGAAGCGCGTGGCCGGCGTGGGGTCGGGGGAGCTCACGGTCGAGCTGCGTCGCGTGATCGTGGAGGTCGGGACGGGGTCGTCCCTCGCCGACGCGCTGGCCGCCATGGCGGGTCGGCTGGAGCTTCCGGGGCTGACCCGAGCCGCGGACCAGATCGTCGCCGCGATCGAGCACGGAGCACCCCTCGCCGCGGTGCTGCGCGCGCAGGCCGATGACACCAGGGAGGAGGCCAAGCGCACGCTCATCGAGCAGGCCGGACGGAAGGAGATCTTCATGCTCCTGCCGTTGGTCTTCCTCATCCTGCCGTTGTCCGTCGTGTTCGCGATCTACCCTGGCCTGTTCATCCTGCGGCTCGGCATCGGATGAGTGGTCGTCGGGGGAGGCCGTGGGGGCTTACCTTTTGTCTATGGGAAGTCTCGAGTACAACAGCTCTCGTCCGCCGATCGAGGTCGACGACACCGTGCTGGCGCATCTGAAGATCGTGATCTCCACGAAGCTCCGTCGCCAGGAGAGCTTCATGATGACGTGGCCGTCGGGGAAGAAGAGCCCTGGCCGACTGTCCGCGTGGATGCACCCGGCGATCCCGCTGGTGCTCGAGTTCGACGCCGAGCCGCCGCCGGCGATCGATCCGGCCCGGGTCAGTCACATGATGGAGCGGCTGAACGCCCGCGGTGAGCTCGTCATCGACGAGTTCACCTCCTGATCCCACGGCGGCTCTCCGCGGCGCTCAGACGTCCCAATCCGGCAGTCCGCCGAGGTCTGAGGCGAGGCTCCCCTCGTCGGAGGCCTTGACCTGGAAGAGGAAAACCCGCGAGGTCGGGTGGACGAGCACGCTCGCCAGGCCGTCCGACGTGGCGAACGAGACGAAGGTGGGTTCAGCGCGCGCGGCGGCCTCGATCCTCTCTCGGAGGGCGGCGACATCGGTGCCGCGAGGCAGGGGATAGGTGAGCCCGTCGATCTCGACTCTGGCCCGCATCTCATCGTCAGGTCCAGGGCGCATGCGTGACAGGCTATCCCTCGTCGGGATGACCGGACCCGGGGTTGTGCGATTCGCGTGACGGGAGTACAGGGCCTCGCCGCTTCGCCCTCCGCGCGCCGATGACGATGACGATGACGGCGACGAGGATCACCACGCCGACGACGATCGCGATCAGCACCGGAATCGACGGCAGCAGGGGGTTGGGCTCCATAGGCGGGAGCCTATTGCGTTCCGGCGGTTCCGATAGGCAGTGACGCACTCCGCCCGGATGCACCGTCTCGGCATGAGCGGCCTTACCTCGAGATCCACCTCACACCGTCGATGTCGGGCGGTAACCGAGTTGCAGCGTTCGTCTCGAGCTCTTCTACCAGGGGAATGAGGACTTCCCAGAGCGCCCAATGCTGCGGTGTACCCGTTTCTCCTGGTGTCTTGTTCTTACTGCGCATATGGGCCGGAAGTGGCGTACGCCAACCGAAGCGCGACCCGGCGGAGTCTGTAACGTGCAGCGTCAACGACTCGCCGTCGGCTTCCAGATGCGTCAACTCGAGTTCCGCCGGCACCACGATCGTCCCGTGCGCCTTATCCCATTCTTCGCGGACCGCTGAGAGAAAGGTCTCTGCATTCACGTCGCTACCCATGCGTAATGCTGCCCTTCATCCCGCAACGTTAATGACCCACTGGGGGCACACCGTGACGCCCATACAGTATGCCGTGATAAGTCCCTTTTGCTTGCCGTCGCTCATGCGGGCGTTCTCGATCACCACTTTCACTGTCATCGAGCGCTTCGGCTTGCAGGAACCGATCCAGCACTCCCATTCGATCGCGTCCGTCAAGTAAATGATGGAGGTGCCTTGAGTGACGCGGCCGCCGGTCGGCCTCGGGAACTTTGTGGTCTTCTTGATCATGTTGAGGTTGACATGATGCTTGTTCTGAACCTTGGTGAGACCCCACGTGGTTCCGTTGCCCGCGCGAGCAACGATCGGCTTTGCAATGTTATCGGTCCACGTCGAGACGATCCGATAGGCCGTGTCACCCGCGGCCATCGCTGCGCGGTCTTTTGCTGACCCACTCGGCATCTTGCTCGAGTCATAAGGGGCAGCCAATGGAGTGTCCGAGGCCTCGAGGGATTCCACCTCGGCGATCTGGGCTTCTACGTCGGTTTGCGCGGCCGTGCCAGCGCTGTCTGTCGGCACGAAGCCGAATGTAGTGATCGTCGTCCGCTCGGACTCGTCGGGTGCTTTAGCCGCTGCCGGCGCGACGCCTGTTCCCAGCATCGCGACGATAGCAACCAACGCCATCCCTGCACGCCATCCCCACATCTCCGAACCCCCATCATCGCTATATGGCTCGCACCTGCGGGCCAGCGTCACAGTAACCTCGGAGCGATGAGGTGTCTGTCCCCTTTTTGGGGGACACAAGACAAAAGACACAAGATGAGCCACTATGTGGCAGTCCGTGAGGATCTGTCGGCGAGCACGTCATCGCGTCCGGCCGTGGACGTGTGGCGCCTCCGTGGCTAGGCGAGCTTCGGCATGGCGCGAGATGCACGCGAACAACACGGGTGCGCTCGGTGACTTCTGGCACGATCTGGCAAGCCGGCTCCGGCTCGGACAAAGACCGCCTCGAACTGGTGTCGCCGCGTGAGGGCGCGGGTCACCCGCACGGTCCTGTGGATAATGTCCGCGCCGCGGCAGGTCTTCGATGCACACTGGCCGCATGATCTCTCGTGCGCGCTCGATGTTCCGTGCCTTCAACGACGACGAACGGGGAGACGTCCCGGGCTGGGTGCTCGTCACTCTGATGACCGCGGGGCTCGTCGTGCTCATCTGGGCGGTCGCCGGGCCTGCGCTCACCTCCCTCTTCGAGCAGGCCATCCAGCGGGTGTCGGGGCTCTGACATGCGCGCGCTTGCGGGGGTGATCGACGACCGCGGATCGAACCCGGTGGAGTTCGTGCTCGTCGGCACCCTGCTCACCGCGCTGACCCTCGCTGTGCTGCAGCTCGCGTTCGCGATCTACGTGCGCAACGTCGTCCACGATGCGGCCGTCGAAGGCGCGTACTACGCGGCGCTCGCCGACACGACCGACAAGGAGGGGGAGGAGCGGGCGCGCGAGGTCATCCGTCGCGCGGTCGGCCCCTCCTACGCCGACGACATCACGGTCGCCTCGGCGCGGCGGGAGGGACAGGAGACCGTCGAGGTCCGCATCCGGACGACCCTCCCGGTGTTCGGCCTCGTCGGTGTCCCGGCAGCCCTGCAGGTCGAAGCCTCCGCACCGCCGGAGTCGTTCGATGCGCGATGACGCGGGATCGAGCTCGCTGGAGTTCATCACGGTCGGGGTGATCCTGCTCGTGCCGCTGCTGTACCTCGTGATCGCCGTGGGTTCGGTGCAGGAGCAGTCGCTCGGCGTCGAGGCCGCGGCGCGGCAGGCCGCACGTGCCATCGCCTCGGCACCCGACGTCGCAGGGGCCGCAGTCCGCGGGGAGCAGGTGCTGGACGGGATCGTCGCGGAGTACGGCATCGATCGCGGAGCGGTCGACGTCGCGGTGTCGTGTCGCCCCCGGGCATCGGCCTGTCCGGCGGCGGGAGCGACGGTGGTCGTCACGGTCTCGACCCGGGTACCGCTGCCTCTGGTACCCGGGGTCCTCGGACTCGACCAGGCGACGTCCGTCCCCGTGGAAGCCGTGTCGGTGCAGAAGGTCACCCGACGCTGGAGCGGTGGATGAGCCGGCGCACGCGCGACGCGGACAAGGACGGAAGGGGCGACGACGAGGGGAGCGTGCTGCTCCTCGTCCTCGGCTACCTGATCCTCGCGCTCGCCGTGCTGTTCGTGTGTGTCTGCGCCACCGACCTCTACATCGCCCAGAAGCGGCTGGACGGGCTCGCGGATGCGGCGGCGCTCGCCGGAGCGGACGGCTTCACGCTGCAGGTGGAGGGGGAGGTGCCGCGCGCGACGCTCACCGACGCGGGGGTGGCCGAGCAGGCGGTGCCGCTCGTCCGTGACGCGGGGTTCGCGGCGACCGTCGTCGACGCGGGCACCCCGGACGGCGTGAGCGCGCGTGTCACCGTCGCAGCGCTCTGGCATCCGCCGCTGCTCTCGCCGTTCGTGCCCGACGGGGTGCCGCTGCAGGCGACGGCGACGAGCCGCACGGCGCTGCGCTAGCGACCGGGCGCTCAGTCCTCGGACGGGTCCGGCGTGCTCGGGGGCGTGCGGGGGACGAACCGGGGGATCCAGCGGACGAACCCGGCGGCGCCGACGAGTCCGATCAGGCCCATGGCTCCCGCCGCGAACGACAGGGACGCGACCGCGGTGATGCCCGAGACGAGGAGCGGGGCGACCGCGCCGCCGGCATCGGTCAGCGTGCGCCACGACCCGAGGAACGCGGCGGGGTCGTGCTTCGGGGCGACATCCGCGCCGAGGGTCAGGAGGATGCCGCTGGACAGCCCGTTGCCGACACCGAGGACCGCGGCGAACATCCCGAACCAGAGCACCGCGGAGTCGACGTCGTGCGTGACCGACAGGGCGAGGAACCCGGCACCCATCAGCACCATCGCGGGCATCGCCGCCCAGAGCCGGCCGAAGCGGTCCATCACCTGGCCGCTGGCGTAGAAGAGGGCGAAGTCGATGGCTCCGGAAACGCCGACGACAAGGGCGATGGTCGAGGCGTCGAGGCCCAGCGAGAGTCCCCACAGCGGGAGGACGACCTGTCGCGCCGACCGCACCGCCGAGAGCGAGGCCGCGGCGAGCCCGAGCCGACCGAGCACTCCGCGCTGGCGCCACATCGTCTGGAAGATCCCGACCCGCTCGATGGTCGGGATCGACCCGCTCACGGCCTCGCCGCTGTCCTCCGCGAACCGGACGGTGGTCCGCAGTGGGGCGACGGTCTTCTCCGGATCCGGTCCGAAGAGCACGAGCACGACCATCACCACGAGGCAGGCGAGGAAGAACCAGATCGCGGCAGCCTCGGCGCCGAAGAGCTGCAGGAGACCTGCGGAGACGAACGGGCCGATGAAGATGCCCAGGCGGAAGCTGCCGCCCAGCAGGGAGAGCGAGCGGGCACGGAACGCCAGCGGCACCCGCGTGGTCATGAACGCGTGCCGGGCCAGCCCGAAGGCGGCTGCGCACAGGCCGAGGAGGAACACCGACGCCGCGAGGACCCCGAGTGACGGCGCGAGGACCATGCCGACGGCGGCGAGGATGGCGATGACGCCCGCGATCACCATCGTGAACCGCTCGCCGATGCGCCCCACGGCCCACCCGGCCGGGAGGTTGCCGCAGAGCTGGCCGACCACGAGCGCCGAGGCGACGAGGGCCGCGAAGGCGACGTCGGCACCCATCGACGCGGCGATGACCGGGATGAGCGGGATGACCGCACCTTCACCGAGGGAGAAGAGGACGGTCGGCAGGTACACCATCGGCCCGAACTGGCGGAGGACCGTGGATGCGCTGCTCACGTCCCTCACGCTACTCCGGTCGGCGCGAAGGGCCGGACACGCCCGTCCCCGCGCGCGCGGGCGGCACGTTAGGCTGAGGTGTCATGCTCGAACTAGATCTCTCCGCCGAAATCCAGGCGCTCAGGCACACCTTCGGCGACATCAGCGAGGTCGTCGATGTCAACCGTCTCCGCGAGGACATCGCGCGTCTCAGCGAGGAGGCCGGCGCGCCCGACCTCTGGGACGACACCGAGAACGCCCAGAAGGTCACCAGCGCCCTGAGCCACCGCCAGTCGGAGCTCGCCCGCATCACCGGCATCGCTCAGCGCCTCGACGACCTCGAGGTGCTCGTCGACCTGGCGAACGAGATGGGCGACGAGGAGTCGGCGATCGAGGCGCGCAAGGAGCTGCAGACGCTCACCGACCTCATCAACCAGCTCGAGGTGCAGACGCTGCTCGACGGCGAGTACGACGAGCGCAGCGCGATCGTCACCATCCGCTCCGGCGCCGGCGGCGACGACGCCACCGACTTCGCCGAGATGCTCATGCGCATGTACCTGCGCTGGGCGGAGCGTCACAAGTACCCCGTCAAGGTGATGGACACCTCGTACGCGGAGGGCGCCGGTATCAAGTCGGCGACCTTCGAGATCGACGCGCCCTACGCCTTCGGCACGATCTCCGTCGAGGCCGGCACGCACCGCCTCGCGCGCATCAGCCCGTTCGGATCCGCGGACAAGCGCCAGACGTCTTTCGCCGCCGTCGAGGTCATCCCGCTCATGGAGGAGGCGACCGAGGTCGACATCCCCGAGAACGACATCCGGGTCGACGTCTTCCGCTCCTCCGGCCCCGGTGGACAGTCCGTCAACACGACCGACTCCGCCGTGCGCATCACCCACCTCCCGACCGGCATCGTCGTGTCGATGCAGAACGAGAAGTCGCAGATCCAGAACCGCGCCGCGGCCATGCGGGTGCTGCAGAACCGTCTCCTGCTGCTGCAGAAGGAGCAGGAGGCCGCCAAGAAGAAGGAGCTCGCGGGCAACATCACCGCGAGCTGGGGCGACCAGATGCGCTCCTACTTCCTCTACGGCCAGCAGCTCGTGAAGGACCTGCGCACGGGCCAGGAGTCCGGCAACCCGGCCGCCGTGTTCGACGGCGACCTCGACGACTTCATCTCCGCGGGCATCCGCTGGCGCAAGCGCAAAGACGAGGACTGACCCACACGACGAAGGCCCCGGGAGCTCCCGGGGCCTTCGTCGTGTGGTGCGGAAGGGTCAGCGTGCCGACGCCTCGACGGTCACGCGGGCGACCTCCTGCAGCATCTCGTCCGTGATGACGATCACGTAGGACGGGCTTTCGGCGACGTCGAACGAGACGGTGCCCTCCGCCGTCGTCCCGGCGTTCTGCTCCGTGGACTCGAGCGTCGCGTCGCCGAAGATGTCGTAGTCGCCCTCGACGCCGTCGGCCGTCTCGACGGAGAAGTAGAGCGGGTTGACGTAGGTCGTCCCGTCGAGCGTCTCCCAGGCCACGTCGATCAACAGATAGCCGCCGTTGGCGGCCTCGAAGTCCGTGCCGTTGGTCGGTCCGAACGTGGCGGAACGGATGGTGACCTCGGCCGTGCCCTCAAGCTGCGGCACGGCGACCGGCTCGCCCAGCGTGCCCTCGGCGACCTCACCCGTACCCGCGTCGCCGGTGTCGTCGGTCTCCGGCGCCGGGCTCTGGCTCGTGCCGTCGTCGTAGTCGGGAAGCGTGACCGGGCGCACGGTGTTCGCGACGGCCAGCACGAAGAAGATGCTCACGACGATCGCGACGATGCCGCCGAGCACCGACACCCCGAGGCCGGTGATCCCCGGCCACTTGGTGCCCTTCAGGAACAGGGAGATGAGCGAGACGATGAACCCGGCCGCCAGGAGGAACCAGGCGAACGGGAGCGTCAGGGGGATGAACGCGAGGATGAGGCCGAGCGCGGCGATCCCGAGACCGACGAGGCCGAGCACCGACATCTTCTTCGGGCCGTCGGTGGCCGGTGCCTGGCCCGGATAGGCGGCCTGTCCGGGGTACGCGCCCTGTCCGGGGTACGCGCCCTGTCCGCCCGGTACCTGTCCCGGGTAACCGCCGCCACTCTGCGAGCCCGGGTACGCACCCTGCGCCGGATATCCGCCCTGGCCCTGATACGCGTTCTGGTCGGGGGAGAACGGTGCCGCGGGGGGATAGGCCGCCGTGCCGCCGTCGGTACCGGCCGGAGGGACGATCGGTGCCGCGCCGGGGAGGTCGTGCGCACCGCTGGCGGGCGCCGTCCAGTCCTGCGCGGGCTCGGGAGCGACGATGAAGTCGGTCGCGGGCTCGTCCGGGGCGATCTCCCGTTCGGCGGCGACGGGTTCGGGTGTGGAGGGCTCCGCTGCGGCGGTCGGTCCCTCCGCCGGGGGAGCGCCGTCGGAAGTCGCCGCGGAGGCGCTCTCCGCGGAAGTGCTGTCCGCGCCCGCGTCCTCAGCCGCCGCAGCGGTCGTGTCCTCGGGCGTCGCGGTGGTCTCCGGCGCGAAGTGTTCGGTCCACTGCTGGCCGTCCCACCAGCGCAGGCGCCCGGAACCGTCGTCGTACCAGCCGGCAGGTGTCGTCATGGGGGTCCCCTCCGTGTGTGCGCTCGCGTGGTGGACGCGAATCGACACTCCATGTATAGCAGCGGGCGCGGACCTCGGTGGGCCGACGGGGGAGGAGGAAGAGCGGCACGGCGTGCCGCGCGGCGGGGTGTCGTGCCGGGGCGACGCCCGTGCCGCGCTTAGGCTCGAATCGCCATGATTCGGTTCGAGAACGTCACGAAACGCTACCGCGGGACGTCGAAGCCCGCCCTGTCCGGTGTCGACTTCGAGGTGCAGCGCGGGGAGTTCGTCTTCCTGGTCGGCGCCTCCGGGTCCGGCAAGTCCTCCTGTCTGCGCCTCATCCTCCGCGAGGACGTGCCGACGACGGGCCGTGTCGCCGTCCTCGGCCGCGACCTGCGGGCTCTGGCGAACCGGAAGGTGCCCTACTTCCGTCGGCACATCGGCTCGGTGTTCCAGGACTTCCGCCTGCTCCCGTCCAAGACCGTCCATCAGAACGTCGCCTTCACGCTGCAGGTCACCGGCTCGTCCCGGGGCTTCATCCAGCAGGCGGTTCCCGAGGCGCTCGCCCTCGTCGGGCTCGACGGCAAGGAGAAGCGCATGCCGCACGAGCTCTCCGGCGGCGAGCAGCAGCGCGTCGCGATCGCCAGGGCGCTCGTCAACCGTCCTCAGGTGCTGCTCGCCGACGAGCCCACCGGAAACCTCGACCCGGCGACCTCCGTCGACATCATGCAGCTGCTCGCCCGGATCAACGCGGGTGGCACCACGGTGCTCATGGCCACCCACGAGGCCGGGTTCGTCGACCAGATGCGCCGCCGCGTGATCGAGCTCCGCGACGGCGAGATGGTTCGCGACGAGGTGCACGGCGGATACGGCGACACCTCGAACATCCCGCGCCTGGTGCCGGAGGAGGTCCGCGGTGCCGCGGCCGCCGCAGCCCTCACGGCCGTGCAGGAGGTGCAGCGCCAGACCGCCGACCTCTCCGTGGTCCGCGCTGCCCTGGCGGAGGAGCTGGACGCCCAGCGCCGTGCCGCCGCCGCGTCCCCCGCGGTCACCAGGCCCGCCGCCGAACCCGCTCCGCAGGTGGTCGAGCCGCCGGAGCCCTCGCGGGAGCCCGGCGTGGTCGAACCGCCGGACGTCGTGCAGCCACCGGCCGCGCCGCAGGCCGCTGCCGAGCGTCCCGCGCCCGCCGGTCCGCGCACGCATCCGATCGTGATCCCGGAGGTGGACGTCGCCGAGCTCGGCGTCGCCGACCGCCTCGGGCTGTCCGACCAGGACGACGAGGAAGTGGGCCCGACCTCATGAGAATCGGCCTGATCCTGACCGAGGCCCTCGTCGGCCTGCGGCGCAACATCTCGATGGTCATCTCCGTCGTGCTCGTCACCTTCGTGTCGCTGACGTTCGTCGGCGCCGCGATCCTCATGCAGTCCCAGATCGGCGTCATGCGCGGCTACTGGGCCGAGCGCGCCCAGGTGGCCGTCTACATGTGCTCCGCGGTGTCGGAGTCGGACACCTGCGTCGACGGCGCGGCGAGCGAGGAGCAGGTCGCCGCCGTGCGCGCCCAGCTCGAGGGCGACGCGTTGTCGCCGCTCATCAGCTCCATGACCTTCGACACGAAGGAGGAGACCTACGCCAAGCTCGTCGAGCAGGTCGGGGAGGAGCAGGCCAGCGTGCTCTCGCCCGATCAGGCGTTCGAAGTCTTCTTCGTCACGATGAAGGACCCGGGCCAGTCGCAGGTCCTCGCCGAGGCCTTCAACGGCCAAGCCGGAGTGGAACAGGTCCAGGACCAGCTCCAATACCTCGAACCGCTGTTCTCCGCACTCACCGTGGCGACCTACATCGCCGTCGGTATCGCGGTCCTCATGCTCATCGCCGCGACGCTTCTGATCGCCACCACCATCCGCTTGTCCGCCTATGCGCGGCGGAAGGAGATCGGGATCATGCGCCTGGTCGGCGCCTCGAACCGCTTCATCCAGACGCCGTTCGTGCTGGAGGGCGTCTTCGCCGCGTTGCTGGGCTCGGCTCTCGCGAGCGCGGCGGTCGTCGCCGGCATGCACTTCGGCGTGAACGGCTATCTCCGCGGACGGGTGCCGTTCATCACGACGTGGGTGACCATGCAGGACGCGATCCTCGTGGTCCCGGTCCTCGTCGGGATCGGCGTCGTGCTCGCGGCGCTCTCGGCCGGCTTCGCGATCCGGCGTTGGCTGCGCACCTGATACCCTGAAAGGCTGCTCGACCGATCCGCTGTCGAGCCGTCCACAGCACCACAGCACAGGAGATCATCATGCCCAGGGAACGCGGGGAGAAGGTCATCGCGACCAATCGTCGCGCGCGTCACGACTACAACATCGAGAAGTCGTACGAGGCGGGGATGGTGCTCACCGGCACCGAGGTGAAGTCGCTCCGTCAGGGGCGCGCGAACCTCAGCGACGGGTACGCGTTCGTGAAGGGCAACGAGGTCTTCCTCGATGCCGTGCACATCCCGGAGTACTCGCAGGGGCACTGGACGAACCACTCGGCCAAGCGCATCCGCAAGCTGCTCCTGCACCGGGAGGAGATCGCGAAGCTCGCCCACGCCGTCTCCGCGGGCGGGTACACGCTCATCCCGCTCAAGCTGTACTTCTCGGACGGTCGCGCCAAGGTCGAGATCGCCCTCGCGAAGGGCAAGCGCGAGTACGACAAGCGCCAGACCCTCCGTGAGCGTCAGGACACCCGCGAGGCCGAGCGCGCGATGCGCCTGCGCAACAGGGTCGGCGAGTAGCCCGAGCCGGCTCAGAGGCTCGGCGTGAAGCCGAACACCCGACCGAGGAACGCGAGCTCCCGCTCCAGCGCGTCGACGATGGTCTCCGCGCTGCGGAACCCGTGGCCCTCGCCCGGGTACAGCACGTAGTCGTGGTCGATGCCGTTCGCCGCCAGAGCGTCGCGGATGGCCTCGGACTGGGACGGCGGCACGACGCGGTCCTCCCCGCCCTGCAGCAGCAGCACCGGAACGTCGATGCGGTCGGCGTGCGTTAGGGGCGAGCGCTCGATGTAGACGTCCTCGGCCGCGGGGAGCGGACCCACGAGGCCGTCGAGGTACGACGCCTCGAAGTCGTGGGTCTCGGCGACGAGCAGCCGGAGATCCGCGACACCGTAGCGGCTGATGCCGGCCGCGAACGTGCCGCCCCGGACGAGTGCGGAGAGCACCGTCCAGCCGCCGGCCGAGCCTCCGCGGATGGCGATGCGGGTGGGGTCTGCCAGCCCGGCGTCCGCGAGGCCGCGGGCCGCCGCGATCACGTCGTCCACGTCGACGATGCCCCACTGTCCCTGCAGACGGTCGCGGTAGGCGCGTCCATATCCCGTCGATCCGCCGTAGTTGACGTCGAGGACCCCGATGCCCCGGCTCGTGAAGAACGCGATGGAGGCGGAGGCCGCACCGGTGACATGGGCGGTCGGACCGCCGTGCACGAGCACGATGTAGGGCGGCAGCTCCCCGTCGGCGCCGCGGGGGTCTCCGGGCGCGGCGGGCGGATACGCGAACGCGTGCACGGGGCCGTGTGCCCCTTCCACGACGATCTGCTGCGCCCCCGGCATCCAGTCCTCGTCGACCGGAGCGCCACCGGTGATGGTCTCGACGGTCCCCCTGTCGACATCGACGCACCAGATGCCTGAGGTCACGCGCGAGCCGTCTCCGCTGAGCAGCACGCGGGAGCCGGCGACGTCGTCCACGCTGAGGTGCCCGTCGCCCGGCACCGTGATCGCCCGGGTCTCGCCGTCCGCGGACACGAGCTGCACCTCGTCGCGTCCATTCGTGCGCACCGCCACGAGGCGCCCGTCGGCCAGGACCTGGAACCAGCGGTTGCCGAGCACCCAGAGGCCGTATCCGGTATCCGCGTCCGACGAGGTCAGCGCGCGCGAGGCGCCGAGCCGGAGGCCGTCCAGTGCGAGGTGCTGGAGCTGCCAGCGCCCTGAAGCGTCGTCGGCGAACACGAGCGCGTCGTCGCCGCGCCACTCCGGCTGCAGGGCCGCGGAGGTGGGGACGCGGGTGACGGTCCCGCCGTCCACCGCCCCGATGGCGAGGGCGGCACTCTCCCACGGCATGCTGTCCGCCTGCCACTCGACCCAGGCCACCCGGCTGCCGTCCGGCGAGAGAGCGGGGTGGGCGAAGAATCCGGTGCCCTCCGCGATCACGCGCACCGCAGCCGCTTCGTCGGCGGCCGAGCCGTCCACGGGGATCTCCACGATCGCGCGGCGGTGCGGGGCGGCCGAGAGGTCTTCGCGGACCGCAAGCAGGCGGCCGCTCTGCACGCGCAGCCCGCCGTAGGACGGGCCGGCGGCGGTGAGGGGGCGCGGCTCCGCGCCGCGGTCCATGCGGTGCACACGCTGGTCGGCGCCGGAGACGAAGTACAGGGTGTCGCCGTCGACGGTCCAGGCACCGCCCCCGTACTCGTGCACGCGGGAGCGGGCGCTCCAGGGTGCCGGGAGGATCTCCGCCCCCGTCGAGCTGCGCACCGTGACGCGTCCGCCCTCGGCGGGCACGGACTCGGCCCACCACACCTCATCGCCGACGAAGCGTGCTCCATCGATGCGGGGAGCCGCTCCGGCGACGGCGGCGGCGGTGAAGGGGGAGGGCCAGGAGCCGAACGGTGAGGACATGCGTCGAGCCTACGGGCGGTGACACACGACGTCACACTCGTGCGGCGGGCCGAGGGCGTGTTCTAGGTTTCTGGAAACGCCCGGTTGATCCCGGACGTGGAGCGACAGCCGAGCCCGGCACCCGCCCGCGAACGACGTGCTCTTCGTCGTGCGCGGACCCCGGCCCCTGTCCCCTGGAGAGAAGATGTCTTCCCCGTTCGATGCCTCCCACGCCTCCCGCGTGCCGTTCTCCTTCGAGCTGTATCCGCCCCGCTCGGAGTCGAGCCAGGAGGCGCTGCACGAGACCGTCCGTCACCTCGCCGCGGCCGGGCCCGCGTTCCTCTCGGTGACCTATGGCGCCGGCGGCTCGACCGGGGGACGCTCGCTCGACGTGCTGCGGTTCATCCGCGAGCACACCGACGTCGAGCCCCTCGCCCATCTCACGTGCGTCGGCAACACCTATGCCGGGGCCACGGCGCTCATCCGGGAGTTCCTCGACGCCGGGATCCTCCGCTTCCTCGCCCTCCGCGGCGATCCGCCCGCGGGCCGGACGGAGCCCTTCCTCGGAGACCTGGAGAGCGCGGCTCAGCTCGTGCAGCTCATCGATCGCGTCCAGGCCGAACGTGCTCCGTACCAGGAGTCCCCGGTCCCCGGCCTTCCCGGAGCCGCGCTGGTGGCCCCCCGGCAGAAGGTCGACATCGCGGTCGCGGCCTTCCCGAAGGGGCACCCGCGGGCCACGCACCGCACCCAGGACGTGGAGGCTCTGCTCGCCAAGCAGGCGGCGGGGGCGACCTTCGCCATCACCCAGCTCTTCTTCCACCCGGACGACTACCTCGCCTTCGTGGAGCGAGCTCGAGCGGGCGGCGTCACCATCCCGATCCTTCCCGGCATCATGCCGATCACCTCACCTGCCCGGCTGGCCCGGGTGCTGGAGCTCACGGGGGAGGACCTGCCGAGTGAACTCTCGGTCGCCCTCGACGTCGAGCCCACCGCCGAGGGGCGCCGGGAGATCGGGATCTCGTGGGCCGCGCGCCTCGCCGCCGACGTCGTCGCCGGCGGCGCCCCCGGCGTCCACCTGTACGCCTTCAACCAGCACGAGACCGTCCTGACCGTCCTCGCCGAAGCCGGCATCGTCCCGGCGCTCCGGCACTAGTCCCCGCCGAAAGGAAACACCATGACCGCATTCCCCGAGGGCACCATCCTCGGCTATCCCCGCATCGGCCGCCGCCGCGAGCTCAAGAAGGCCGTCGAGGCGTTCTGGGCGGGCCGCATCGACGAGCAGGAGCTGGAGCGGACGGCAGCGGACCTGCGCGCGGCGACCCGTGAACGCCTGGCCGCCCTCGGCCTCGGTCGCACGGACTCGTCGATCCCGGAGTCCTTCTCGTTCTACGACCAGGTGCTCGATGCCGCCGCCACGGTCGGCGCCATCCCCGCGCGCTTCGACGACCTGCGGGAGGCGGACGGGACGATCGGACTCTCCGCACTGTTCACCGTCGCCCGCGGCGAGGGGGAGCGCGCGCCGCTGGAGATGACGAAGTGGTTCGATTCGAACTACCACTACCTCGTGCCGGAGATCGGCCCGGAGACGGCGTTCTCCCTCGCCAGCGACCGGCTGGTGCGCGAGGTCGCCGAGGCCGCGGCCGCCGGATTCGTCACGCGTCCCGTGGTCGTCGGACCGGTCACGCTGCTGGCGCTCGCGAAGGCGTCGGACGACGCGCCGGAGGGCTTCGAGCCGCTCTCGCGTCTGGAGGACGTGCTGCCGGTCTACGTCGATCTGCTCGTCCGCCTGCGCGCCGCGGGTGCCGAGTGGGTGCAGCTCGACGAGCCCGCGCTCGTCAGCGAGTCGCTGCCGGCCACGACCGCCCAGCTCGCCTCGGCGGCGGAGCGCGCGCTCGCGGTGCTGGGCAGCGCCGAGGAACGTCCCTCGATCCTCGTCGCGGCCCTGTATGCGAGCCTCGGCGAGACGTTCGGGACCGTGGCCGCGGCCCCCATCGAGGCGATCGCCGTCGACCTCGTGCGCGGTGCCATCCCGGAGGCGGTGCCTGGCCTCGAGGGCAAGACCCTCGTCGGCGGTGTGATCGACGGTCACAACATCTGGCGTGGCGACCTCTCCGCGGCGTTCGACTCCCTGGCGGCGCTCCGCGCGCTCGGTGCTCCGGTGTCCGCGGCCACCTCGACCTCGCTGCTGCACGTGCCGCACGACGTGCAGGACGAGACCGCGCTCGACGAGCGCCTGGTGTCCTGGCTCGCGTTCGCGGACCAGAAGGTGCAGCAGGTCGTGACCCTCGCCCGCGGTCTGTCCGAAGGGCGCACGGCGATCGCGACCGAGCTGGACGCCGCGACCGCTGCGCTGCAGGATCGCCTGAGCGCTCCCGGCGTGCGCGACGGTGCGGTGCGTTCCCGTGCGCTGACCGACGCCGACTTCGCCCGTGCTCCGTACGCGGAGCGGGAAGAGGCGCAGAATGTCCTCGGCCTGCCGGTGCTGCCCCTGACGACGATCGGTTCCTTCCCGCAGACCGGCGACATCCGCCGCGCACGCGCGCAGTTCCTCCGCGGCGAGATCCCCGAGGACGACTACGAGGAGTTCCTCCGCCGTGAGGTCGCCGCGGTCGTCTCGCTGCAGGAGGACCTCGGCCTCGACGTCCTCGTGCACGGCGAACCCGAGCGGAACGACATGGTGCAGTACTTCGCCGAGCACCTCGACGGCTTCGCGGTCACGCAGCACGGCTGGGTGCAGTCGTACGGCTCGCGAGCCACGCGTCCGTCGATCCTCTGGGGCGATGTCTCCCGCCCGGCGCCCATCACGGTCGCCTGGTCGGCATACGCCCAGTCGCTCACCGCGAAGCACATGAAGGGCATGCTCACGGGGCCGGTCACCATCCTCGCGTGGTCCTTCGTCCGCGACGACCAGCCTCTGGGGGAGACCGCGAACCAGGTCGCGCTCGCCCTCCGCGACGAAATCGCCGATCTGGAGGCCGCGGGCATCCAGGTGATCCAGGTCGACGAGCCGGCGCTGCGCGAGCTGCTGCCGCTGAAGCAGACCGACCAGCCCGCGTACCTGGACTGGTCCGTCGCCTCGTTCCGTCTGGCGACGGGCGGTGCCGCGGCGGCCACGCAGGTGCACACCCACCTCTGTTACTCGGAGTTCGGCGTCGTGATCGACGCGATCCGTGCGCTCGACGCCGACGTGACGTCGATCGAGGCGGCCCGCAGCCGCATGGAGGTCGTCGCGGACATCGCCGAGGTCGGCTTCGACCACGGCATCGGCCCCGGTGTCTACGACATCCACTCGCCGCGTGTGCCGACGGTCGAGGAGGTCGAGTCCCTGCTGCGTCGCGCGGTCGAGGAGATCCCGCTCCGTCAGCTCTGGGTGAACCCGGACTGCGGCCTGAAGACCCGCGGCTACGCCGAGACCACGGCATCGCTGCGGAACATCGTCGAGGCCACCCGCCGGGTGCGCGAGGACGTGGTGGTCACCGCCTGACACTCCTGCTCAGCGAAACGACGAAGGCCCTCCCGGTGCACCGGGAGGGCCTTCGTCGTGTGTCTCAGACGGCGCGCATGACCGCGACGACCTTGCCGAGCACGACGGCTTCGTCGCCCAGGATCGGCTCGAACGCGGAGTTGCGGGGGAGCAGCCAGGTGTGGCCGTCGCGACGACGAAGCACCTTGACGGTGGCCTCGCCGTCGAGCATGGCGGCGACGATCTCGCCGTTCTCCGCGGTGTTCTGCGACCGGACCACGACCCAGTCCCCGTCGCAGATCGCGGCGTCGATCATCGACTCGCCGGAGACCTTGAGCATGAAGAGGTCGCCCTTGCCGACGAGCTGCCGGGGGAGCGGGAAGATCTCCTCCACCTGCTGATCGGCGGTGATGGGCACGCCGGCGGCGATGCGGCCGACCAGCGGGACCAGGGCGGCGTCGCCGACCGGGGTCGCCACATCCGCGGGGTTCTCCGCACCGGTGCCGGGGAGGTCGATGAGGACCTCCATGGCGCGCGTCTTGCCCGGGTCGCGCCGCAGGTAGCCGCTGAGCTCGAGCTGACCGAGCTGGTGCGTGACGCTGGACAGCGACTTGAGTCCGACGGCATCGCCGATCTCGCGCATGCTCGGCGGGTAGCCGTTCTGTGCGATGGAGGTCTGGATGACCTCGAGGATCGCCATCTGCTTCGGGCTGAGGCTCTTGCGACGGCGGGTGCGCGGCGCCTCGGACTCGAGGGCTGAGGTGTCGCTCATGGTGCTCCTTCACTGCGTGATCCGACGTGCCGCTTCGAATGTCGGTGGCCCGTGGTGGGGTGTCCTTATCGAAACCGTATCCGAGAAAAGCGCGGATCTGGAAGATCTGTTCGAGCGTGTCGGGCGATTCGCGGGCCGCGGTTTCGAAGACAGCTTGACAGATGTTCGAACTCGAAGATATCTTCGGAACGTAGCTTCGCATCCACGGCTCCCGGCCGAGGCGCGGATGCGAAAGCTACGCCAACCTCCCCGGGCTCCGGCGCCGGGACAGTAAGGAGCAGACATGAGCAGCATCAGCCTCAGCACCGCGACCGCCTTCCCGGCATCGGCCCGTCCGGCCACCCGGCTGCGGATCACGGCACGCGGTCGCCGCGCTCTGCTCGCGCTCGCCTCGGTCCCGCTCGCGGCGGGCATCGCCTTCGCCGCCATCAGCGGGGGCAGTGCGATCGCCTCCGGCGCGGACGCACCGGCCGTCTCCGTCGAGACCGTCACGGTCATGCCCGGCGACACCCTCTGGTCGATCGCGAGCAGCATCGCCCCCGAGGCCGACCCCCGCGAGGTCATCGGTGAGATCAGCCGCATGAATCTCCTGCGCGGCGGCGAGCTGCAGGTCGGTCAGGAGCTCGCGCTCCCGGCCCGCTACACCGACTGACGCGGAGCCCGAGTCTTCCGATCCGGTCGTCACGATGACCTCGGCTCTCCGTGCTCCTCTTAAGATGGGAAGGGTGACCTTCTCCCTCAACGATCTCCCGCTCCGCGACGATCTGCGCGGACTCACCCCGTACGGCGCGCCCCAGGCCCCGCTGCCGGTGGCTCTGAACGTGAACGAGAACACGCATCCCGTTCCCGACGAGGTCGCCAGCGACATCCTCGATGACATCGCCGTGGCGATCCGGGACGTGAACCGGTACCCGGATCGTGAGTTCACGACGCTGCGGGAGGCCTTCGCCGACTACCTGGGTCACGGCCTCACGCCGGAGCAGATCTGGGCGGGAAACGGCTCCAACGAGGTGCTGCAGCACATCTTCCAGGCTTTCGGCGGTCCGGGCCGCACGGCATTCGGCTTCGGCCCGACGTACTCGATGTACCCGCTCATCGCGAAGGGCACAGGGGCGTCGTGGATCGCCGGCACCCGGCAGCCGGACTACACCGTCACCGCGGAGGAGGCGGCGGAGCAGGTCCGTGCGGCCGACCCGGACATCGTGATCCTCTGCTCGCCGAACAATCCGACGGGCACGCCGCTGGGGCTCGACGTGGTGGAGGCCGTCTACGACGCCGCCCGTGGCGTGGTGATCGTCGACGAGGCCTATCAGGAGTTCGCGCCGCGCGATGCCCCGTCTGCACTGACTCTGCTGGAGGGCCGGCCGCGGCTGGCGGTCTCCCGCACCATGAGCAAGGCCTTCGCCTTCGCCGGTGCCCGCGTCGGCTACCTCGCCGCCGACCCCGCGTTCATCGACGCGCTGCGTCTGGTGCGCCTGCCCTACCACCTGAGCGCCCTGACGCAGGCGGCGGCCGTCGCCGCGCTCCGCAATGCCGACGTCATGCTCGGGATGGTGCAGGAGATCGTGGAGCAGCGCGACCGGATCACGGCCACGCTGGAGGCCCTCGGCTACACGCCCCACCTCTCGTGGTCCAACTTCGTGCTGTTCGGCGGCGTCGCGGACCCGCAGGCCACCTGGCAGCAGCTCTACGATCGCGGCGTGCTCGTCCGTGACGTCGGCATCCCCGGTCACCTGCGGGTGAGTGCCGGTACGGAGGCGGAGACCACGGCGTTCCTGGACGCCCTGGCCTCGATAGGATCGGCATCATGACCATCCCCGCGCCCACCGCACGCACCGCGAGCCGCGTGCGCCGCACGTCGGAGTCCACCGTCGAGGTCGAGCTCAACCTGGACGGTACCGGCGCGAGCCGCATCGACACCTCGGTGCCGTTCTTCGACCACATGCTCACGGCGTTCGCGAAGCACTCGCTGACGGATCTCACCGTGCGGGCGTCCGGCGACACCCACATCGACGCGCACCACACCGTGGAAGACGTCTCGATCGTGCTCGGTCAGGCGATCCTCGCCGCGCTCGGGGACAAGTCCGGCATCTCCCGCTACGGCGACGCCCTCGTCCCCCTGGACGAGGCGCTCGCGCAGGCGGTCGTCGACATCTCCGGTCGCCCGTACCTCGTGCACGAGGGTGAACCCGCGGGCTTCGAGCACCACCTGATCGGCGGGCACTTCACCGGATCGCTCGTCCGGCACGTCTTCGAAGCCATCACCTTCAACGCCGCCCTCACCGTGCACGTCCGGGTCCTGGGCGGGCGCGACCCGCACCACATCGCCGAGGCCGAGTTCAAGGCGTTCGCGCGGGCGTTCCGTCAGGCGAAGGCGCTGGATCCCCTCGTCGACGGCATCCCGTCCACCAAGGGAGCCTTGTGAGCGCCGCGCCCCGGGTCGCCGTCTTCGACTACGAGTCCGGCAACGTCCACTCCGCGGTCAAGGCGCTCGTCGCCGCGGGAGCCGACGCCGTCCTCACGCGCGACCGCACCGAGGCTCTCGAGGCCGACGGGTTCGTCGTGCCCGGCGTCGGAGCCTTCCAGGCCGTGCGGGACGCACTGCACGCTCACGGCGGCGACGAGATCATCGGCCGTCGTCTCGCGGGCGGTCGACCGGTGCTGGGTATCTGCGTCGGCATGCAGGTGCTCTTCGAGCACGGCGTCGAGCGCGGGCACGACACCGCGGGCCTCGGCGAGTGGCCGGGCGCCGTGACGGAGCTCAACGCCCCTGTCCTGCCGCACATGGGCTGGAACACCGTGGAGCCGGGGGAGGACACCGTCCTGTTCCGCGGGATCGAGCAGGAACGCTTCTACTTCGTGCACTCCTATGCGGCGCAGTCCTGGGAGCTCGATGTGATCCCGCCGTTCCCCCAGCCCGTGCTCACCTGGGCGACCTACGGCGGTCCCTTCCTCGCGGCCGTGGAGAACGGCCCGCTCTCGGCGACGCAGTTCCACCCCGAGAAGTCCGGAGACGCCGGCATCCAGCTGCTCCGGAACTGGGTGCAGAGCCTCTGATCCGGAGCCGCGTCGGCGCCGGGCGTCATGCGGTTTGTCCCGCGCCCCGCGGCGGACTACCCTCGTCTCTCGTGCCCTCTCGGGCCGCAGACCCACCCGAACCAAGGACCCCATGAACGACTTCGCGCAGTCCCCCTCGCTCACGCTCCTCCCCGCGGTCGACGTCGCCGGCGGCAAGGCGGTCCGTCTGACCCAGGGGGAGGCGGGCACGGAGACGAGCTACGGCGACCCGCTCGACGCCGCGGGGGAATGGGTCTCGCAGGGGGCCTCCTGGATCCACCTCGTCGACCTCGACGCGGCGTTCGGACGTGGCAGCAACGCCCCGATCCTGCGCAAGGTCATCAAGCAGTTCAAGAACGTCAACGTCGAGCTCTCCGGCGGCATCCGGGACGACGCGAGCCTGGAGGCGGCTCTGGAGAGCGGCGCCGCCCGCATCAACCTCGGCACCGCCGCCCTGGAGAACCCGGAGTGGGCCGCCGACGTGATCAGCCGCTTCGGCGAGGCGATCGCCGTCGGCCTCGACGTGCGCGGCACGACGCTCGCGGCGCGGGGCTGGACGAAGGAGGGCGGTGACCTCTGGGAGGTGCTCGAGCGCCTCGAGGACGCTGGCTGCAGCCGCTACGTCGTCACCGATGTGACCAAGGACGGCACGCTGCGCGGTCCGAACCTGGAGCTCCTGCGTGAGGTCACCTCGCGCACGCCGAAGCCGGTCGTCGCGTCGGGCGGCATCTCGAACCTCGACGACATCGCCGCCCTGCGCGACCTTGTGCCGCTGGGCGTCGAGGGCGCCATCGTCGGCAAGGCGCTGTACGCGGGCGCCTTCACGCTGGCGGAGGCCCTGGATGTCGCCGGAGACTGACCCCCACGCCTGCGGGCCGGAGCCGCACAACCGGGCGGACTCGGCCGGTGTCCCCTGGGAGGGGCGCAGCTTCGAGTCGAATCCGCACGCCGCGGACGACGGCTCGGCGGACCCTGCTCTTCTCGCCGCCCTGCTCCGCTTCCGCGCGGGGGAGGGGAGTCAGACGGAGGTCGTCGACGCGTTCCGCTCCGCGCGGGTGCTCATCCCGCTGATCGCCGAGAAGGGTGAGGAGGGTGTGGCCCCCAGCGGCCTCGCGGTGGACAAGACGCAGGAGCTGTCGATCGTCACCGTCGCCGCACCGGACGGGCGCCGCGTCCAGCCGGTGTTCTCGTCGGTCGAGACGATGCAGCGCTGGGACCCGTCGGCGCGACCCATCCCTGTCGAGGCCGTCCGCGCCGCGCTGGCCGCATCGTCGGAGGATACCGACCTGATCGTGCTCGACCCGACCTCGGACACGGAGTTCGTGATCCGGCGACCCGCCGTCTGGGCCGTGGCGCAGGGGCACGCGTGGGAACCGAGCTTCCTCTCGCCCGAGGTGGTCACCGCGCTCCGGGAGAGCATCGCCCACGAACTCGCCGTGATCGACGTCGCGGTCGCGCCCGGTGACCCGGATGCGCGGCTGCGCGGGCCAGAGCTCATCGTGGTGCTGGAGCTCGTCGACGGCCTGGAGCGCGAGGTCCTGGATGCGGTGCTCGCGCGCCTCGCCCAGCGGTGGGCGGCGGATGACCGCATCGCCGTCCTCGCCGACTCGCTGACGGTCAAGCTCCGCCGCAGCGTCTGAGGCGGAGCTCCGACCGGATCAGGTGACGGGGCCGGTCCACTTCTCGCCGGGGCCCTTGCCGATCGGGTCCGGGATGGTCGAGGCCTCGCGGAAGGCGAGCTGCAGCGAACGGAGGCCGTCACGCAACGAGCGGGCGTGCATGTCGCTGATCTCGGGGGCGCCGGCGGTGATGAGTCCCGCCAGCGCGTTGATGAGCTTGCGCGCCTCGTCCAGGTCGAGCTGAGCCGCGGCCTCCGGGTCGTCCGCCAGGCCGAGCTTGACGGCGGCAGCACTCATGAGGTGCACGGCGGCGGTGGTGATCACCTCGACGGCCGGAACGTCGGCGATGTCGCGGACGGCCGAGGAGGCCGCTTCTTCCTGCCGAGCCCATCGCTCCTCGCGCTCGCGGGCCGCCTCGTCCGATGCCTGGTTCGTCACTTCGCCTTGCTTTCTGTTAGACTTTGGCGGGCTCCGGAGCGTCATGCTCCGGAACGAAAGAGGATTCACTTCCCACCCGCGCTTGCCGTTCCAGGCTACCGGGTCTTGCGCTCCGCCGGCTCCGCTCGTCACGAGGGGACCGGTAGACAGGGTGCGGAGCCGGCGTCTGAGAGCCGGCGGGTGGGGGACGACTCCGATTTCGCCCGAGATGCAGACAGCATCACGGTGGCCGAATCACATCGTCTAAGGAGCTCCGCATCAGCGATCCCCGTACCAATGAGCGCATCCGCGTCCCCGAGGTCCGCCTCGTCGGCCCCGCGGGTGAGCAGATCGGCGTTGTCCGCATCGAGGCAGCGCTGCGTCTCGCACAGGAAGCCGATCTCGACCTCGTCGAGGTCGCCCCGAACTCGAAGCCGCCCGTCGTCAAGATCATGGACTACGGCAAGTTCAAGTACGAGGCCGCGCAGAAGGAAAAGGAAGCGCGTCGCAACCAGGCGAACACGATCCTCAAGGAAGTCCGCTTCCGTCTGAAGATCGAGGCGCACGACTACACGACGAAGCTCAAGCGCGCCGAGGGCTTCCTCAAGGCCGGTGACAAGGTCAAGGCCATGATCCTCTTCCGCGGTCGCGAGCAGTCGCGTCCCGAGCAGGGTGTGCGTCTGCTGCGCAAGTTCGCCGAGGACGTCGCCGAGTTCGGCACCGTCGAGTCGAACCCGACCATCGACGGCCGCAACATGGTCATGGTCGTCGCGCCGCACAAGAGCAAGTCCGAGGCGAAGCAGGAGCAGAACGCCGTGCGCGCCGCGAACAAGCAGGCCGCGCGCGATGCGAAGAACGACGCGGACGCTTCCGCGGACGCCCCGGCGGAGTAGATCCGCCCCCAGAACTCCCGCACCGCGGGTTGACACCGTCGCCTGAGAAGGCGCCATACGAAGGAAGAGAAGATGCCGAAGCAGAAGACCCACTCGGGTGCTAAGAAGCGCTTCAAGATCACCGGCAGCGGCAAGCTGAAGAAGCAGCAGGCCGGGATGCGCCACAACCTCGAGCACAAGTCGAGCCGTCGCACCCGCCGTCTGAACCAGGACCAGGTGCTCGCGAAGGCGGACTTCAAGGTCGCGAAGAAGCTTCTCGGTCGCTGACGCGCCGAACGCACGATAGGAACACAGGAAAATGGCAAGAGTCAAGCGGGCGGTCAACGCCCACAAGAAGCGTCGGGTCATCCTCGAGCGCGCCTCCGGCTACCGCGGTCAGCGTTCGCGCCTCTACCGGAAGGCCAAGGAGCAGGTCATCCACTCCCTGGTCTACTCGTACCGGGACCGTCGCAAGCGCAAGGGCGACTTCCGTCGTCTCTGGATCCAGCGCATCAACGCCGCTGCCCGCCAGAACGGCATGACGTACAACCGCTTCATCCAGGGCCTCAACCTCGCGGGTGTCACGGTCGACCGTCGCATGCTCGCCGACCTCGCGGTGAACGATGCCGCGACGTTCACGACGCTGGTCGAGACGGCGAAGAAGGCTCTGCCCTCCGACGTCAACGCGCCGAAGTCGGTCGCGTAAGCATCTCGCTTCCGAACGGGCGTCTTCCTCCGGGAAGGCGCCCGTTCCGCGTATCCGGGCGGTGGCGGGCTGACCGTAGACTGAGTCCGTGCTGGAGAACCCCCGTTCCCCCCGAGTCCGTGCCGTCGCCAAGCTGACCAAGCGCAGCGCGCGTACCGAGACCGGGCTGTTCCTGTTGGAAGGTCCGCAGTCCGTCCGTGAGGCGCTGACGTACCGTCCGGAGGCGATCATCGAGCTGTTCGCGACCCCTCACGGGTGGGAGAGGCACGCGGACATCCGTGCCGCGGCGGCGGAGGCGGACGTCGAGGTCGAGTACGTGAGCGAGGACGTGCTCAACGCGATGGCCGACACGGTGACCCCGCAGGGGCTCGTCGCGGTCGTCCGTCAGACGCCGACCTCGGTGCGGGACATCTTCGATGCGGCACCGCGTCTCGTCGCGATCTGCGAGGAGGTGCGCGACCCTGGCAACCTCGGCACGATCATCCGGGCCGCCGACGCCGCCGGCGCCGATGCCGTCGTGCTCACCGGTCGCACGGTCGATCCGTACAACCCCAAGGTGGTGCGGGCGACGACCGGCTCGCTCTTCCACCTTCCGGTCTCGGTGGGCGGTGAGCTCGACGAGGTCGTCCGACGGGCCCACGATGCGGGCCTGCAGATTCTCGCGGCGGACGTGAAGGGGGACGACCTCCTCGCGGCACGCGCCGACGGCGTGCTGGGCGAGCCGACCGCCTGGCTGTTCGGCAACGAGGCGCGCGGGCTCGAGGATGAGGCGCTGACGCAGGCCGACCGTGTCCTCCGGTTGCCGATCTTCGGGCGCGCCGAATCGCTCAACCTGGCCACCGCGGCGAGTGTCTGCCTGTATGAGAGCGCGTTCGCCCAACGCGCGGCCTCCACCGGCTGACCCGGCGAAGAACGGGACGCGGGATGCGGATACTGATCGTCGAGGACGACGAGCGGGTGGCGGGGGCCTTGCAGGCCTTCCTCGCGCGCTCGGGCTATGCCACCGTGCATGCGGCCGACGGGGCCGCGGCGCTGGACCACCTCGATGCCGACACCGAGGTGGTGCTGCTCGACCTCGGGCTGCCGGATGTCGACGGCATCGACCTCTGCCGCCGCATCCGCGGGCGCTCCGACGTGCCGATCGTCATCGTCACCGCGCGTAACCAGGTCGCCGAGCGCATCAAGGGGCTGCGCGCCGGTGCCGACGACTTCGTGGTGAAGCCCTACGACGTGCACGAGCTCCTGGCGCGGATCGAGGCGGTCACCCGACGATCGCGGCCGCTGCGGACGGAGCCGGACACCCGCGTGCTGCTGCAAGGCGGCGCGGTGCAGATCGACCTCGTCGCGCGGGAGGTGCAGGTCGGCGGGGTGCCGCTGGCGCTCACCCGCAAGGAGTTCGACATCGTGGGCGTGCTCGCGCGGTATCCGGGTGTCGCGGTGCCGAAGGAGCGCCTCATCCGCGAGGTCTGGAACACCGATTGGCGTGGCTTCGGCCACTCCCTCGAGGTGCACGTGGCGGCCATCCGGAAGAAGAGCGGCGATCGCGCGTTCATCGAGACCGTGCGCGGCGTCGGCTACCGGCTCGCGGGGTCCTGACGCGTGCGCCGCCGCCTGACCGTCGTCTTCCTCGTGCCGTTGATCATCGTGCTCGTCGCACTCGGCGGCGTGACCGGGTGGAGCGCGGCACGCAGCGTCCAGCAGTCGTTCTATGCCGAGCAGCTCGGCGACCTCGGGTACTTCGCGACGAGCGCCCGACAGGCGCTGCGCTCCGGGAGTCCGGCGGTGATGGACGCCGAGGTCCGTCGCTTCCAGGAGGTCTACGGAATCGAGGTGACCGTGTTCGATCTCACCGGCAGCCCCTGGGCGGCCGGTGACCACGGAGACGCGGTGCTGTCGGAGGAGGATGCGCAGCGGGTGCGGCTGGCGCTCTCCGGTCGCCGCGCCGAGCAACCGACGTCCTCCCCGTGGGTCGTGTCCGATGCGGCGCTGGTGGAACCCGTGTTCGACGACGGCGATGTGATCGGTGCGGTGCTCGTCAGGGGCGGCACGGACACCCCGCAGACCGTCATCCTGCGGCAGACGCTCGTGCTCGCACTCATCGTCGTGCTGCTCAGCGCGCTCGGCATCCTCTTGGTCGCGGGGCTCGCGCGCTGGGTGCTCTCGCCGGTGCGCCGTCTCGACGAGGCGATGGCGGCGATCGAGCGGGGGGAGATGGACGCCCGGGTGGCCGAAGGCACCGGCCCGCCCGAGCTGCGGCGCATGACGCGGGTCTTCAACGGCATGGCCGATGAGATCGAGCGCGTCATGACGAGACAGCAGGAGTTCGCGCTGAACGCCTCGCACGAGCTGCGGAATCCGCTCAACGCGCTGTTGCTGCGCGTCGAGCACCTCGCGACGGGGCTGGGACGCGAGTGGGACCACGACGTGGAGGAGACCAGGGAAGAGGGCCGGCGGATGACCCGCATCCTGGAGACCCTCCTCGGACTCGCCCGCGGCGGTCGCACCGACTCCACGATGTCGGCGGTCGATCTCGCCGCCGTCGCCGGCCGCCGGGTCGAGGCCTGGCAGGAGGTGGCGGCGCAGCGGGCCATCGTGGTGCGCCGGACGGGGGAGTCGTCGGTCATGACGATCACCGACCGCACCATCGTGGAGAGCGCGCTCGACGCCGCGATCGACAACGCGGTGAAGTACTCGCCGGAGGGCTCGTCCATCGAGGTCGGTGCGCAGCGCGCGGGCGACGAATGCCAGCTCACCGTGCGCGACCACGGTCCCGGGCTGTCACCGGAGGATGCGTCGTCGGCGGCGGACCGCTTCTGGCGGAGCGCGGACAGCGGCGACATGCCGGGAACCGGTCTGGGGCTGGCGATCGCGACCGACCTCCTGGCGACGGTCGGGGGCGAGCTGCGGGTGCGCGGCGCCGACGGCGGCGGGCTCCTCGTAGCCCTCGTCCTTCCCGCGGAGGCGGCAGCGTGAGCGGGCGGGGGCGGCGTGTCGTCGCCGGGATGCTCGCGCTCGTGGCGGCGGTCGGGTTGAGCGCGTGCAGTCCGCGTTCCGAGGACTGGACGCAGACCGTCGCCGTGCTCGCCGCGGGCAGCCCCACCGGTGTATACCACGACTACGGCAGCCACCTCGCGACAGAGCTGTCGCGTGAGCTCGACGTCGACCTCACGGCGGAGGTGACGGCGGGATCGGTGGACAACCTGTTGCGCGTGAGCGCGGGGGAGGCCCTCCTCGGCTTCGCGCAGGGCGATGCGGCCGCCGATGCCGTGGCGGGGACGGGCGCCTTCGCCGAGCCGCTGGATGTGCAGGCGGTCGCCCGCCTCTACGACGAGTACCTGCAGATCGTCGTGCGGGACGACTCGGCCGTCGACGACCTCGCGGACCTCGCCGGGGGGACGATATCCCTCGGGGCCGAGAACTCGGGGGTGAACGTGATCGCGACCCGGGTGCTGCACGCCGCCGGCGTGGCCGCGGATACGATCGACGACCCGCAGCTCGACCTCGGCGGGTCGATCGCCGCGATGGAGCGGGGCGAGATCGACGGCTTCTTCTGGGTGGGCGGGCTGCCGACACCTGGCATCGCGGACCTCGCGGAGACCGTCGACGTGCGCCTGCTCCCGGTCGAGCAGGACTGGGTGAACGCGGTCAACGAGCGGTACTCCCACGCGTATCGGCCCGCCGACGTGCCTGCAGGCACCTACGGCCTCGATGCCTCGGTGACGACGTTGGCGGTGCCGAACTACCTCGTCACCGCCGGCAGCACCCCGCCCGGCGTGGTGCACGATCTCGTCGCGGGCCTGTTCGCGGCGCGTACCTCGCTGGCGGCCGACGTACCGGCGGCGGCGCTGCTGGACCGCCGGTCGGCGATCTTCACCGGGCCGGTGCCCCTGCATCCCGGCGCGGAGCAGTACTACCGCGATCTGCGCCGGTGACCGGCGCCCCCTCAAGAAATCCTCAAGATCCCTGACAGCCGTACGCCGGCTCTGCCAGGGTGAGGTCGATCGCACACGATCGGACACCTGCTGCCTGCTGTCGCTGGGAGCGTGGCAGCAGGGCGATCCCGCGGCCCGAGGGGGCGGGCCGTGGGGTGCCTCTGCGAGGATGCATTGGCGCCGCGATCAGGTGATTACGAACGTGTAAACCTCACCGTGGTGCCTGGAACCGCGCGCATCGCGTGGCTAGTTTGGAGAAATGATGACCTCTGAAACCCCGCTCGTCGTCGTCGAGAACGTCCAGAAGCACTACGGCGAGTTCCAGGCGCTCAGCGACATCGACCTCACCGTCAACGCGGGGGAGGTCGTCGTCGTGATCGGCCCCTCCGGCTCGGGCAAGTCGACGCTCTGCCGCACGATCAACCGCCTGGAGACCATCACCAGCGGCTCGATCCGCATCGACGGCAAGGAGCTGCCCGCGGAGGGCAAGGCTCTCGCGCACCTGCGGGCCGACGTCGGCATGGTCTTCCAGTCCTTCAACCTCTTCGCGCACCTCACGATCCTCGAGAACGTGACGCTCGGCCCGATCAAGGTCCGCGGACTCAAGAAGTCCGACGCCGAGGCGGAGGCCATGATGCTCCTCAAGCGCGTCGGCGTCGCGCAGCAGGCGAACAAGCTCCCCGCACAGCTCTCCGGCGGCCAGCAGCAGCGCGTCGCGATCGCACGGGCCCTGGCCATGCAGCCGAAGGTCATGCTCTTCGACGAGCCCACGAGCGCGCTCGACCCCGAGATGATCAACGAGGTCCTCGACGTCATGGTCGAGCTCGCCCAGGAGGGCATGACGATGATCGTCGTCACCCACGAGATGGGCTTCGCCCGCAAGGCGGCCGACCGCGTCGTCTTCATGGCGGACGGCCGGATCGTCGAGGAGGCCACGCCCGAGGAGTTCTTCACGAACCCGAAGAGCGACCGCGCCAAGGACTTCCTCTCGAAGCTCCTCACGCACTGACTTCCCAGACCCAGCACCCACAGCACAGCACACGAAGGAGACGCACATGCGACGCACACGGACACTGGCCGGATTCGGGATCGCCACGGTGGCGCTGCTCGCGCTCACGGCCTGCAACAGCGGCACGCCGTCGAGCACCGGCACGTCGGGCAGCGACGAGGGCGACGCCTCGAGCAGCACGCCCTGGACCATCGAGGAGGACGTCACGATCGAGGGGAGCCCCACGTTCGACCGCATCTCCTCGTCGGGCACCGTCAAGGTGGGCGTCAAGGAGGACCAGCCCGGTCTCGGATACCTCGACCCCGTGACGGGCGAGCGCACCGGCTTCGACGTCGACATCGCCCGCTGGATGGCGGCATCCCTCGGTGTCGACCCGGAGAAGATCGAGTTCCAGGCGATCGCCTCCGCGAACCGCGAGCAGGCCATCGTCAACGGCGACATCGACTACTACGTCGGCACCTACTCGATCACGGACAAGCGCAAGGAGCAGATCGCCTTCGCCGGTCCCTACTTCGTCACCGGCCAGGGCCTCCTCGTCGCGGCCGACAGCGACATCGCGAGCGTCGACGACCTCGACTCCTCCACGACGGTCTGCTCGGCGACGGGTTCGACGCCGATCCAGAACATCAAGGAGAACTACCCCGAGGTGAAGACGAAGGAGTACGACACGTACTCCAAGTGCGTCGAGGACCTCAAGAACGGCCAGGTCGACGCCGTCACGACCGACGAGGCGATCCTCATCGGCTACGCGGCCCAGGACCCCGACAACCTCAAGGTCGTCGGCGAGCCGTTCAGCGAGGAGCGCTACGGCATCGGTGTGGCGAAGGGCGACGACGCGCTCGTCGAGTACTTCAACACCCAGCTCACCGACGGTGGTGACATCTGGCAGCAGATCTTCGACAACAACCTCGGCGCCTCCGGTGTGAAGGCCGAGCAGCCCGAGGTCGACCCGGTCGGTTGATCTCGCGGGGGCGGTCGGTCCGACCGGCCGCCCCCGTCCTCCTCGGCGTCGACCTGACGCGGAAACGAACCGAAAGGCACAGCAGTGGGAGTGATCTCGGACCACCTCGACCTCTGGGGTGAAGCGCTGTGGGGAACCATCGCGCTGTTCCTCGGCGGTGGCCTCATCGCCGTGGTGCTCGGACTCATCGTCGGAGCGGCCCGCGTGTCCCCGGTCCCGATCGCGCGCGGCGTCGGCGCCGTGTACGTGAACTGGATCCGGAACACCCCGCTCACGCTGGTGATGTTCTTCTTCGCGTTCTGCCTTCCGATCCTGCTCGGGGAGCGGGTCAACTCCCTGCTGCTCGCCACGATCGCGCTCGGCATCTACACCGCCACCTACGTCGCTGAGGCGATCCGCGCCGGCATCAACACGGTGCCGGTCGGACAGGCGGAGGCGGCACGGGCCATCGGCCTCAACTTCGGCCAGGTCATGCGCTTCGTCGTGCTGCCCCAGGCCACGCGGTCCGTGGTCCCGCCGCTCATGAGCGTGCTCATCGCCCTCATGAAGAACACCACGGTGGCCGCCGGCTTCTCGGTGGTCAACCTCGGTACGATCCGAGCGGCACTCAGCGAGCGGGGCGAGAACGCCCTCGTCGTGCTGCTCTGGGTCATGGTCATCTTCGTCGTGCTCGTGCTGCTCCTGAGCTGGGTGCAGCGCGTACTCGAGAACAAGTGGAGGATCGCGCGATGAGTTCCGTCCTGTTCGACGTCCCCGGGCCTCGCGCCGTCGCCCGCAACCGGATCATCGGCGCCGTCACGATCCTCGTCGTCCTCGCCGTGCTCGGCTGGGTGGTCTGGCGCCTGTACGCCACCGGCCAGTTCTCCGCGGAGAAGTGGAACATCTTCACGTACTCGGCGGTCTGGGTGCGCTTCGGGGAGGGGCTGCTCAGCACGCTCTCCGCCTTCGCGGTCGCCGGTGTCGGTTCGATCGTGCTGGGCTTCGTCCTCGGCATCGGCCGCCTCTCCGAGCACGCCTGGGTGCGGGAACCGGTGCGGTGGATCATCGAGATCATGCGGGCGATCCCCGTCCTGATCCTCATGATGCTGCTGTACTACGGCCTCCCGGTGATCGGTATCCGGATGCCCCCGTACTACGCGGTCGTCATCGCGCTCATCGTCTACAACGGCTCCGTGCTGGCGGAGGTGCTCCGCGCCGGGATCGAGTCGCTGCCGCGCGGGCAGAAGGAAGCCGGCTACGCGATCGGCCTGCGCAAGACGGGGGTCATGTACTTCATCCTCATCCCGCAGGCCGTCCGGGCGATGATGCCCGTGATCATCGCGCAGCTCGTGGTGGCCCTGAAGGACACCGCGCTCGGCTTCATCATCACGTACCAGGAGCTGCTCTACGTCATCAACCAGATCGGCAACCAGGCGCCCTACGGGTCGCCGCTGATCCCCGCCGCGATGGTCGGCGGCTCGATGTACGTCGCGGTCTGTCTCGTGCTCTCCTACGTCGCCTACCGCCTGCAGCGCCGGGCCAAGCGCTCGGCCAAGGCCGGTCCCGTGGAGCCGGACCCCCGCCAGCACGACGGCGAGACGAACACGTCGCTCATCGTGATGCAGCGGGGTCTCGGTAAGCACGACAGCAACAACTCCGGCGGACTGGCGGTGTGAGCCACGACCGGCGCGGGACGCCTGTCCCGCGCCGGTAGACTCGACTCCCGTGTCAGAGTCTCCGGAAATCACCCCCGAAGCGGTCGAAGCCGCTGTCGCCGACGCCCTCGCGGCGATCGAGGCGGCCGCCGACACCGCCGCGCTGAAAGCCGCCCGTGCGGCGCACGTCGCGGAGGGATCGCCGCTCGCGGTCCTGAACGCCTCGATGCGCCAGGTCGCCCCCGAGAACAAGGCCGCGTTCGGCAAGCTCGTCGGTCAGGGCCGCGGTCGTGTGAACCAGGCGCTCGCGGCGAAGGAGGCCGAGCTGGCCGCCGCCGAGGTCGCCGCGCGCCTGGAGGCCGAGCGCGTCGACATCACCGCCGTCCCGTCGCGGACGCGCGTGGGCGCCCGCCACCCGCTGGCCCTCCTGCAGGACCACGTCGAGGACATCTTCGTCGGCATGGGATGGGAGATCGCGGAGGGGCCGGAGCTCGAGCACGAGTGGTTCAACTTCGACGCCCTGAACTTCGACGTCGATCACCCCGCCCGTCAGGAGCAGGACACCTTCTACGTCGACCCGACGTCGCGCCACCTCGTCATGCGTACGCACACGAGCCCCGTGCAGGTTCGATCCATGCTCGACCGCGAGGTCCCCATCTACGTGCTGTGCCCGGGCCGCGTGTACCGCACCGACGAGTTCGACGCCACGCACCTCCCGGTCTTCACGCAGTTCGAGGGCCTGGTCGTCGACAAGGGCATCACGATGGGGCACCTCAAGGGCACGCTCGACCACTTCGCGAAGCAGCTCTTCGGCCCGGAGGCCAAGACCCGCTTCCGCACGAACTACTTCCCCTTCACCGAGCCCTCCGCCGAGCTCGACCTGTGGCACCCGACCTTCAAGGGTGGCGCGCGCTGGATCGAGTGGGGCGGCTGCGGCATGGTCAACCCGAACGTGCTGCGCGCGGCCGGGATCGACCCGGAGGTGTACAGCGGCTTCGCGTTCGGCATGGGCATCGAGCGGGGCCTGATGTTCCGCAGCGATGTGCAGGACATGCGCGACATGGCCGAGGGCGATGTCCGTTTCAGCGAGCAGTTCGGGATGGTGGTGTGATGCGCGTCCCGCTTTCGTGGCTGCGTGAGTACGTCGATCTGGCAGCGGATGCCACGCCCGAGGACGTCCTCGCGGCACTGGTGACCGTCGGCTTCGAAGAGGAGGACGTGCACCGGTTCGACATCACGGGTCCCGTGGTGGTCGGCCAGGTCGTCTCCCTCGAGCCGGAACCCCAGTCGAACGGCAAGACGATCAACTGGTGCCAGGTGGACGTCGGCCCCGAGCACGGCGGCGTCCGTGGGATCGTCTGCGGCGCGCACAACTTCGTCGTCGGAGACAAGGTCGTCGTGACCCTGCCCGGCGCTGTCCTCCCGGGCCCGTTCCCCATCGCCGCCCGCAAGACCTACGGCCACGTGTCCGACGGCATGATCGCCTCGGCGCGCGAGCTGGGGCTCGGCGACGAGCACAACGGCATCGTCGTGCTGAGCGACCTCGGTATCGATGCGCCCGTGGGCACGGACGCGATCGCGCTGCTGGGCCTCGACGACGTCGCGGTGGAGATCAACGTCACGCCGGACCGCGGCTACGCGTTCTCGGTGCGCGGTGTCGCCCGGGAGTACGCGCACGCCACGGGGGCGGCCTTCCGCGACCCCGCCGAGCGCGATTTCGCCGAGCTGCAGCCCGGTTCCGGGCACACGGCCGTGGTCGACGACCAGGCACCGGTGCGGGGCAAGGTCGGCGCCAGCGAGTTCGTCACCCGGGTCGTGCGCGACGTCGATCCGTCTCGGCCGACTCCGCCGTGGATGATCGCGCGCCTGAGCCTCGCCGGCATGCGTTCGCTGGGTGTGCTCATCGACATCACGAACTACGTCATGCTCGAGCTCGGGCAGCCGCTGCACGGCTACGACCTGGACAAGCTCACGGGCGGCATCACCGTCCGGCGCGCGACGCCGGGGGAGAAGATGACCACGCTCGACGGCGTGGAGCGGAAGCTGCACGTCGAAGACCTCCTCATCACCGACGACTCCGGTCCCATCGGCCTCGCCGGCGTCATGGGCGGCGGCACCACCGAGATGAGCGACACCACGCGGAACGTCCTCATCGAGGCGGCGACCTTCGACGCGACGACCATCGCCCGCACGGCCCGTCGGCACAAGCTCCCGAGCGAGGCGTCCAAGCGCTTCGAGCGCGGCGTCGACCCGCTGATCCCCTTCGTCGCGGCCCGCCGCGCAGCAGACCTCATGGTCGAGCTCGCCGGCGGCACGCTCACGGAGGAGGGCGGAGCGCTCTTCGCCGAGGTCTTCGTCGCCGAGATCGAGCTCCCGCGCGGCTTCGTGCAGGGGCTGATCGGCGTCGACTACACCGACGACGAGATCACCGGCGCGCTGACGACGATCGGGGCCGAGGTCAGCCCTTCGACAGGCTCAGGGACCCAGGCCGAAGGCTCAGGGACCCAGGGTGACTCCGGGTGGACGGTCATCCCGCCGACCTGGCGCCCCGACCTCACCGACAAGTGGACACTCGCCGAGGAGGTCGCCCGCATCCACGGGCTCGACCGCATCCCCTCCGTGCTGCCGACGCCGCCGTCCGGCCGCGGTCTCACGGCACATCAGCAGGGGCGTCGCCGCGTGGTGAACGCTCTCGCCGCCGCAGGATTCGTCGAGACCCCGGCGTTCCCGTTCACGACCGAGGCGCAGAACGATCTGCACGGCTCCGCGTCCGGTGAGCACCTGCCCAGCATCCGCCTCGCGAACCCGCTCGACGGGCAGGTGCCGTTCCTACGGCGCTCACTCATCCCCGGTCTGCTGCAGACCGCGCACCGCAACATCTCGCGCGGGCTCACCGACCTCGCGCTGTTCGAGACGGGCGCCGTGTTCGTCCCGGAGCCGGGCGTGGAGTACGGCACCGCCGAGGTCCCGCCGCTCGGCGTCCGGCCGTCGGATGAGGTGCTCGCCGCGCTCGACGCCTCCATCCCGCCGCAGGAGCGCCACGTCGCGGTGCTGCTGACCGGCAACGTGTCGCCGCGCCAGCCGGGTCGTGCCGCCGAGGCCGCCGGGCTCGTCGAGGCGCTCGACGCGGTTCGCGTGATCGGGGCCGCGGCGGGCATCGAGCTCGACGTCGTGCAGACGCAGCGCGCCGCGCTCCACCCCGGACGCACCGGTGCGCTCGTCGCCGCCGGCGAGGAGGTCGGCTACGTCGGCGAGCTGCATCCCGCCGTCGCCGAGGAGGCTGACCTGCCGGGTCGCGCCACCGTGCTGGAGCTCGACCTCGACCGGCTGCTCACGCTCGCCGGCGGACGCATCGTGGCGGCATCGCTCTCCACGTTCCCGGCCGCGACGCAGGACGTCTCGCTCACGCTCCCGGCCGAGGTGCCGGCGGGCGAGGTCCGCGCGGCTCTCGCGGAGGGCGCGGGTGCACTGCTGGAGTCCGTCCGGCTCGTGGACGACTACCGCGGCGAGGGCGTGCCCGAGGGATCGAAGTCGCTGACGTTCGCCCTGCGCTTCCGCGCCGACGACCGCACGCTGACCGCCGCGGAGGCCTCCGCGGCGAAGATGGCGGGCGTCGCCGTGGCCGCGGAGCGCTTCGGCGCCGCCCTCCGCGACTGACCGGGAGAGCGCACGGCCCCTTCCGGGGAGCCGTGCGCTCTCGCGATAGCGTGGCCGGATGACGAGCCTCCTCCTGCAGCCCACGCCACCCTCGGTCCCCGCCGGAGCGCGATCGCTCGGGGAGGGGCCGTTCCTCTCGCCGGGTGCGCAGCTCGACTGGCACTACCGCAAGCCGGGGTGGACCACGGGGGAGGCAGCGACCGTCACCCCCATGCGCGTCGTCCGTGACGATGAGCGCGGTCTCGTCGCGTGGCTTGCCGCCGGGACGCAGCAGGAAGGCCAGGGCACGCGGGACGGGGAGCGCATCCGGACCGTCCCGCTCGATCGGCGGTGGCGGGAGCCCCGGCGCCGGATCGTCGAGGAGTGGTGGGGCAACGGCATCCTGCGCATCGCGCCCGCGGGGGTGCCGTGGTCGGTCTGGCTGTTCTGGAGCGCGGCCACCGGGACGACGTGGGACTTCGCCGGCTGGTACGTCAACCTCGAGAACGCGCACCTGCGCACCGACAGTGCCACCTACACCTCCGATCACGTCCTCGACGTCGAGATCGCACAGGACGGGCGCGTGGCGATGAAGGACGAGGACGAGCTGGTCGCCGCCGTCGACCAGGGGCGGCTGACCGCCGCGCAGGCGGCGCAGATCGAGCGGCACGCGGTCGCGGCCATCGCGTCTTTCCATGCCGGCGACTGGCCGTTCGATCGGGAGTGGATCGACTGGCGACCGGACCCGTCCTGGAGCATCCCGGTGTTGGACGGCCTCGACGAGATCGTCGTCCCCTAACCGCTTCGGGGCCGCCCTCCGCGACGGCGCCGAGGCCGCGCGGGATCAGGCGTTCGCGCGGCATCAGGCGACAGCAGTGCCGGTGGCCTGTGTTCGCGTGATGGCCTGTGCTCGCGTGGTGGGCTGCGCTCGCGTGACGCCTGTACTCGCGTGACGGCCTGTCCTGCCGCTCCGCTCTGAGCGGAGGCCCTTCCCCCGAGTCGTCGATCCTGATGACATGGGCACATGACGGATGTGCTGATCCTCGGGGGAACCGGATGGCTGTCGGGGCGCATCGCCGCGCACGCACTCGGGGCGGGAGCGACGGTGACCTGCCTGGCCCGCGGCGGTCGGCCGGCACCGCCGGGAGCGACCCTCGTTCTCGCGGACCGCGATGAGGAGGCCGCCTACGACGTGGTGTCGCGCACGGACTGGGACCACGTCGTCGACGTCTCCTCCCGCGCCGATCATGTCTCCGGGGCGGTCCGTGCGCTTGGCGACCGTGCCGCTCGGTGGACGTACATCTCGTCGATGTCGGTGTACCGCGACGACGAGACGGTCGGGACCGACGAGTCGGCATCGCGGCACCCGGCGGCGCAGGCCGGTGAGGACGACGACTACGCGCGACAGAAGGTCGCGGCGGAGGATGCCGTGCAGGCGGGCGTCGGCGATCGCGCACTCCTCGTCCGGCCCGGCCTCATCGTCGGCGACGGTGACCCGAGCGATCGCTTCGGCTACTGGGCGGCGGCGTTCCTCCGTGCCCTGGATGAACCGGTGCTGCTTCCCCCGCTCGAAGGGCGCACGACGCAGGTCATCGACGTCGAGGACGTCGCTGCGTTCGTCGTGTCCGCCACCGTCACCGGTGCCGTGAACGCGATCGGCGACGTGCGCGACCTGGAGGACGTGCTCCGGACGGTGCGCGCGGCCGCGGGGCACGCTGGGCCGGTCGTCGTCGGCACGGAGGAGCGCCTCGTCGCCGAAGGCGTTGCGTACTGGGCGGGGCCGCGCTCGCTGCCGCTGTGGCTGCCGCCCGAGATGCGCGGATTCATGACCCGCTCGAATGCGCGGTACCGGCGCAGCGGGGGCCCGCTCCGCCCCCTCGACGAGACGGTGGAGCATGTCGTAGCGGACGAGCGCGAACGGGGCGTGGACCGGGAGCGCCGCGCCGGACTCACGCGGACGGAGGAGCGGGCGCTGCTCGACGCCCTCGCTCGCTAGACTGCGAGGCAGTGACACGGGGTGCCGCATCCGCGGCTGAGATCACACCCGTCGAACCTGATCTAGTTCGTACTAGCGAAGGGATGTCGCCGATGAGCGATCCTGTGCGTCCGCAATCCGTCCTCGACCTCGCCGTCACGGCGGGAAGGCTGCGGAAGGAGGTCCGGGCCACGCCGCCGTTGACGCACTGCATCACGAACGCCGTCGTGACGGGGTTCACCGCCAACGTGCTGCTGGCGCTCGGGGCGGCGCCGGCCATGGTCGACATCGTCGGCGAGGCCGAGCCGTTCGCCGCTGCCGCCTCGGGGCTTCTCATCAACCTCGGGACGCCGACCCCGGAGCAGCGGGCGGCGAGCAGGGAGGCCGTGGCGGGAGCGCTCGCCGCCGGCACGCCGTGGGTACTCGATCCCGTTGCGATCGGCACCCTCCCGGTGCGGACGGCGCTCGCGCACGAGCTCGCCGCGCTGCGCCCCACCGCCATCCGCGGCAACGCGTCGGAGATCCTCGCGCTGGCCGGACACAGCAGTGGCGGCCGCGGTGTCGACGCGACGGACGGGACCGAGGCGGCTGCTGCGGCGGCCCGCGAGCTCGCCCACCGGTACGGTTCCCTGGTCGCCGTCTCGGGCCCGGTCGACCTCCTCACCGACGGGGAGCGGGTGATCCGCATCGCCAACGGGCATGAGCTCCTCACACGGGTGACCGGCGGCGGGTGTGCCCTGGGCGCGGTGATGGCGGCGTTCCTCGGGGTGGCCCGTGGCTCCGCGACAGATGCGCTGACGGCGGTGGCCGCGGCGACCCTCGTCTACACGGTCGCAGCCGAGCAGGCAGCGGAGATCTCCCGCGGACCGGGCAGCTTCGCCGTCGCACTGCTCGACGCCCTGTCCGCCGTGACTCCGGCGGACCTCCGCGCCCGCGCCCGCGTCGAGGAGGAGGCCCGATGACCGTCGACCTGTCCCTGTACCTCGTCACCGATCGGGCGCTGTGCGGCGCACGCGGGGTGGTCGCGACCGTGCGAGAGGCCGTCGCCGGCGGCGTCCGCATCGTGCAGCTGCGCGACAAGGAGGCGACGGACGAGGAGACCGTCGTGCAGCTCCTCGCCCTGTCCGCGGCCATCGACGGTCGCGCGCTGCTCGTTGTGAACGATCGCCTCGATGCGGCCGTCGAGGCCCGTCGTCGCGGTGCCAGGGTGGACGGGGTGCACCTCGGCCAGGCGGATGCCTCGGTGCTCCGCGCGCGCGAGCTTCTCGGCCCGGAGGCGTTGATCGGGCTCACGGCGAACACCTCCGCGCACCTCGACGAGGTCGCCGCCCTGCCGCCGGGCACGGTGGACTACCTCGGGGTCGGCGTCATCCGCCCCACGCGCACGAAGCCCGACCATCCGGCGCCGCTCGGCATCGACGGCTTCGCCGCATTCGTGGCGCGCAGTCCGCTGCCGTGCGTCGCGATCGGTGGGGTGGACCTGGAGGACGCGGCGGCGTTGCGTGAGGCCGGCGCGTCCGGCATCGCGGTGGTCTCGGCGCTGTGCGCGGCAGAGGACCCCCGGGCCGCCGCCGCGGCCTTCCGGCGACACTGGTTCGCACGGGCGGTGCCGCACGTGCTCAGCATCGCCGGCAGCGATCCGTCCGGAGGTGCGGGCATCCAGGCCGATCTCAAGGCGATCGCCGCGAACGGGGGCTACGGCATGGCAGCCCTCACAGCCCTGACCGCGCAGAACACGCAGGGCGTCCGCGCCGTGCATGTCCCTCCCGCGGAGTTCCTGCGGGCGCAGCTCGACGCTGTCGCCGACGACATCCGCATCGACGCCGTGAAGATCGGCATGCTCGCGGACGGGGAGGTGATCCGCACGGTCGCCGCCTGGCTCCGGACGACGCAGCCCCCGATCGTCGTGCTGGACCCCGTCATGATCGCCACCTCGGGAGACCGACTGCTCGATCCCGACGCAGAGCGCGAGCTGCGGGGCCTGCTCTCCCTGGCGACCGTGGTCACCCCGAACCTCGCCGAACTCGCCGTCCTCGCGGGGCGCGAGGTGGCGGGCTGGGCGGACGCGCTCGCCGCGGCGCAGGAGCTGTCGGCCGATACGGGGACCGCGGTGCTGGTGAAGGGTGGGCATCTGCCCGGGGACGAGGCACCGGACGCCCTGATCGACACGGCAGCCGGTACGCACGTGGAGTTCCCCGGGGCGCGCATCATGACGGAGAACACCCACGGCACCGGCTGCTCGCTGTCCGCGGCTCTGGCCACACGACTGGCGCGGGGCGACGATCCCGCGACCGCGGTCCGCGCCGCGCGCGCCTGGTTGCGGGAGTCCCTCCGCGCGGCGGACGACCTGGAGATCGGGCGAGGACACGGCCCGATCCATCCCTTCGCGGGACTCTGGGCACGCGGCGGGGTCGAGACCCGGTCGACGCCGGAGGAGGTGGCCGTGGCCTGGTGGGATGAGACTGCCGCGATCCGCCGCGACATCGATGCGCTGCCCTTTGTGCGTGCGCTCGCCGACGGGACGCTCGACCGCGATGCCTTCGTCTTCTACCTCGCGCAGGACGCCCTGTACCTTCGCGAGTACGCCAGGGTGCTCGCGGAGGCGTCGCGCCTCGCCCCGACCCCGGACGAGCAGGCGTTCTGGGCCGAGGCAGCGCACGGCGCGATCCGCGGCGAGCTGGAGCTGCACGCGTCGTGGCTGACACCGGAGACCGGCGTGAGCGGCGCCACCTTCGCCACCGAGCCCGCCCCGGCGACGATCGCCTACCTCGACCACCTGCGCTCGGTCGCGTTCGGCGGCGACTACGCCGCACTGATCGCGGCCGTGCTGCCGTGCTTCTGGCTCTACACCGACCTGGGGGAGCGACTCCATGCCGGAGCGTTCGGCGCGGCGCCCCGCGACCCCCGGCATCCCTACGCGTCGTGGCTCGCGACCTACGCGGATCCGGCCTTCGCGGAGGGCACGCGGCAGGCCGTCGCGCATGTCGCCGCTGCGGCCGCGAGGACCGACGACATCGGCCGGGAACGGATGCGGCGCGCCTTCCTCACCTCGAGCGCACACGAACGCGCCTTCTTCGCCGCACCGGTCGCGCGCGCTGTCGTGTGACGCCCGGGATTTGCGGTGCCGGACGCGCTCGCGCTATCGTCGCCGCATGCCTTCGGTCGCCACCGCTCCTTCGACGCTCGTCCCGAGCGTCATCGCCGTGCGCCGACGTCGCGGCCGCCGATTCTAGGCGACCCCGCCCTTCTGCCTGCGTCCGCGCGGCGGTCGAGTGCCGGTGTCGCCGCCTCCGGCCCCGCCCCCGGTCCCGAGATCGTCGAGGACCCGACCGTTAAGGTAGAAGCATGACGTATTCCGTCGCCGTCTCCGGCGCCTCCGGCTACGCAGGCGGCGAGATCCTGCGCCTCCTGGCCGCACATCCCGACGTCGAGATCCGCACCGTCACGGCGCACTCGAACGCCGGACAGCCCCTCGTCGCCCATCAGCCGCACCTCCGCTCGCTCGCCCACCTCACGCTGCAGGACACCACGCCGGAGATCCTCGCCGGACACGACATCGTGTTCCTCGCCCTCCCGCACGGCCAGTCCGGACAGTACACGGACGCCCTCGGCGACACCCCGCTCGTGATCGACGCCGGGGCCGACCACCGACTCACCTCCTCGACGGAGTGGGACGCCTTCTACGGCGGGGCGTTCCACGAGCCCTGGACGTACGGCGTGCCCGAGCTCCTCGTCGGAGGGGGCAAGCAGCGCGAGGCGCTCCGCGGCGCGACCCGGATCGCCGCACCCGGCTGCAACGCCTCCACGGTGAGCCTCAGCCTGGCCCCCGGTGTCGCGGCCGGCGTGATCGACCCGGGCGACATCGTCTCCGTCCTGGCCGTCGGCCCGTCCGGGGCGGGCAAGAGCCTGAAGACGAACCTCCTCGCCTCCGAGATCCTCGGCTCCGCCAACCCGTATGCGGTGGGCGGCACGCACCGCCACATCCCGGAGATCCGACAGGCGCTCGCCGCCGCCCGCCCTTCGACAGGCTCAGGCCCTTCGACAGGCTCAGGCCCTTCGACAGGCTCAGGGACCCAGGACATCCGGATCTCGTTCACCCCGGTCCTCGTCCCGATGTCGCGCGGCATCCTGGCGACCTCCACGGCGCCGATCGTCGAAGGGGTGAGCGACGCCGAGATCCGCCAGGCGTGGGAGAGCGCCTACGGCGACGAGACCTTCGTGCAGCTGCTCCCGGAGGGCACCTTCCCCCGCACCGCTGATGTTCTCGGGGCGAACACGGCCTTCGTCGGCCTCGCGATCGACCGCGCCGCGAACCGCGTGACGGTGGTCACCGCCGTCGACAACCTCGTCAAGGGCACCGCCGGAGCTGCCGTCCAGTCCATGAACATCGCGCTGGGGCTTCCCGAGACCCGCGCCCTCTCAGTGAACGGAGTCGCCCCGTGAGCGTCACCGCCCCCGCAGGATTCGAGGCGGCCGGAGTCGCCGCCGGACTCAAGTCCACCGGCAAGCCCGATGTCGCCGTCGTCGTCAACCGCGGCCCCCGGAAGGTCGGGGCCGCCGTCTTCACGAGCAACCGCGCCAAGGCCAACCCCATCATCTGGTCCCAGCAGGCCGTCGCGGACCGCGTGGTCGAGGCCGTCGTCCTCAACTCCGGCGGGGCGAACTGCTTCACCGGCAGCTTCGGGTTCCAGACGACCCACCAGACCGCGGAGAAGGCGGCCGAGCTGCTCGGCATCAGCGCGGGCGACGTGCTCGTCTGCTCCACGGGGCTCATCGGGACGGGCGACGAGGTCTTCCGCGAGAAGGTCCTCGCCGGCACCGCGCAGGCGATCACCGAGCTGAGCTCGGACGGCGGGGAGAGCGCCGCGCACGCCATCATGACCACGGACACGGTTGCGAAGACCGCTGTGGTGACCCGCGACGGCTGGACAATCGGCGGCATGGCGAAGGGCGCGGGCATGCTCGCCCCGGGTCTGGCGACGATGCTCGTGGTGCTCACCACCGACGCCGTGCTCGAACCGCTCCAGGCCGACGAGGCGCTGCGTCGGGCGACGGGACGCACGTTCGACCGCCTCGACTCGGACGGCTGCATGTCGACCAACGACCAGGTGACGCTGCTCGCCAACGGCGCCTCCGAGGTCGCCCCCGATCTCGACGACTTCGCCGAGGCGCTCACCACGCTCTGCCAGGAGCTCGCGGTCAAGCTGCAGGGCGACGCGGAGGGCGCGAGCCACGACATCACGATCGAGGTGCAGCACGCCGTCTCCGAGCAGGATGCCGTCGAGGTCGGCCGCTCGGTGGCCCGCAACAACCTGTTCAAGGCCGCCATCTTCGGCAACGACCCGAACTGGGGACGCGTGCTCGCGGCGATCGGCACCACGGCCGCGCAGTTCGACCCGTACGACGTCGACGTGTGGATGAACGGCGTCCGCGTGTGCACCGCCGGTGGCCCGGACCGCCCGCGCGAGGAGGTCGACCTGACGCCGCGAGCGACGCACCTGATGATCGACCTCAAGGTCGGGGAGGCCACCGCCACGGTCCTCACGAACGACCTCACCCACGACTACGTGCACGAGAACAGCGCCTACGCCTCATGACCGACATCCAGGACACCACGCCGGACATCGCGGCCCAGAAGGCGACCACCCTCATCGAGTCGCTGCCGTGGCTGAGGAAGTTCCGCGACCAGATCGTCGTCGTCAAGTACGGCGGCAACGCGATGGTCTCGGACGAGCTGCAGGAGGCCTTCGCCCAGGACATCGCGTACCTCCGCTACGTCGGCGTGCAGCCGGTGGTCGTGCACGGCGGTGGGCCGCAGATCTCCGACATGCTCCAGCGGCTGGAGATCCCCAGCGAGTTCAAGGGCGGGTATCGCGTCACCAACACCGAGGCCATCGGCGTCGTGCGGATGGTGCTCACGGGCCAGGTGAACCCGCAGCTCGTGTCGAAGATCAACTCGCACGGCCCCATCGCCACCGGCCTCAGCGGTGAGGACGCCGGGCTCTTCGGCGGCCGCCGCCGCGGTGTCTTGATCGACGGCGAGGAGGTGGACCTCGGCCGCGTGGGCGACGTGGTCCAGGTCGACCCGACGCCGGTGCTCGATCATCTCGCCGCAGGGCGGATCCCGGTCGTGTCGAGCATCGCGCCCGACCTCGACCACCCGGGGCAGTCGCTCAACGTCAACGCGGATGCCGCGGCTGCTGCGCTCGCCGTGGCCCTCGGTGCGCGCAAGCTCGTCATCCTCACCGACGTGCCGGGGCTGTACGCCGACTGGCCCAACCGGGACTCGCTCGTGTCGCATCTGACGTCGGGCGCGCTCGTGGAGATGCTGCCGCGCCTGGAGTCGGGCATGATCCCGAAGATGCGCGCATGCCTCGATGCGGTCGAGGGTGGCGTCGACGCGGCCGCGATCATCGACGGACGGGTCCCGCACTCGGTGCTCGTCGAACTGTTCACCAGCAAGGGAATCGGGACCGAAGTGGTCCTGGGAGAGAAAGGGGCGACGGCATGACCGTCTGGCAGGACGACGCGGCACGTGATCTCGTGCTCAACGCGGGGGAGCGCCTCGCGCTGCTGACCCGCGGCGAGGGCTCGTACCTGTGGGACGCCGAAGACCGACGCTACCTCGACTTCCTCGCCGGCATCGCGGTGACCTCCCTCGGGCACGCGCACCCGGTGTTCGTCGATGCGGTGTCGCGGCAGGCCGCCACCCTCGCGCACGTCTCCAACTACTTCGCGACCCCGCCGCAGCTCGCGCTCGCGGCCCGGCTCAAGCGCCTCGCCGGCGCGGGGATCGACGGTCGGGTCTTCTTCTCGAACTCGGGTGCCGAGGCCAACGAGGCCGCGTTCAAGCTCGCCCGTCTGCACGGCGGCGCGGAGCGTCCCCGAATCCTGGCGCTGGAGAACGGCTTCCACGGCCGCACGATGGGCTCGCTCGCGCTCACGGCCAAGGAGTCCATGCGCGCGCCGTTCGCTCCGATGCCCGGAGGGGTCGAGCACATCCCGGCCACGATCGACGCGCTGGAGGCCGCGATGGATGACCGGGTCGCCGCCGTCATCGTGGAGCCGATCCAGGGTGAGGCCGGCGTCGTCGAGCTCCCCGAGGGCTACCTCGCCGCCGCGCGCTCGCTGACCCTCGCACACGGAGCCCTGCTCATCGTCGACGAGATCCAGACAGGGGCAGGACGGACCGGCGCCTGGTTCGGGTTCAGCCACGAGGGCATCACGCCCGACGCCATCACGCTCGCGAAGGGCATCGGCGGCGGGTTCCCGATCGGCGCCCTCGTCACCTACGGCGCCGCGAGTGCCCTGTTCACGCCCGGCTCGCACGGCTCCACCTTCGGCGGGAACCCGCTCGCGACGGCCGTGGCGGACGCGGTGCTGGCCGAGATCGAGCGCGCCGACCTCGTCGACAACGCCGCGCGCCGCGGAGCCGAGCTGCGGGAGATCATCCTGGGCATCGACTCCCCGCTGATCGAGGGCGTCCGCGGCCGCGGACTCCTCGTCGGCGTCGCGCTCACCCAGCCCGTGGCGGGTGCGGTGGTCGCCGCCGCCCAGGACCGCGGTCTCATCGTCAACGCCGCCAACCCCGAGACCGTGCGCGTCGCGCCGGCACTCACCATCGGCGACGCGGAGCTGGCGGAGTTCCGCGAGCTGTTCACCGCCGCTCTCTCCGACGTCCACTCCTCCGCCACTGGAAAGGTCCCCGCATGACCCGCCACCTGCTGCGCGACGACGATCTGACGCCCGCCGAGCAGGCGGAGATCCTCGATCTCGCCCTCGAGCTCAAGAAGGACCGCTGGGCGGACAAGAGCCTCGCCGGCCCGCAGACCGTCGCCGTGATCTTCGACAAGTCGTCCACCCGGACGCGCGTCTCGTTCGCCGTGGGCATCGCCGACCTCGGCGGCACCCCGCTCATCATCTCCACCGCGAGCAGCCAGCTCGGCGGGAAGGAGACGCCGTCCGACACGGCGCGCGTCCTCGAGCGCCAGGTCGCCGCGATCGTGTGGCGCACGTACGCGCAATCGGGCCTGGAGGAGATGGCCGCCGGCACCCGGGTCCCCGTGGTCAACGCACTGTCCGACGACTTCCACCCGTGCCAGCTCCTCGCCGACCTGCTGACGATCCGCGAGCACAAGGGCGATCTGAAGGGCCTCACGCTGACGTTCTTCGGCGACGGCCAGAGCAACATGGCGCACTCCTACGCGCTCGCCGGCGTCACGGCGGGCATGCACGTGCGCATCGCCTCTCCGGAGGATTACGCGCCGCGCGCCGACGTGATCGAAGCGGCCGACCGCCGCGCCGGGGAGACCGGCGGATCGATCACGCTCTTCACCGATCCGGTCGAGGCGGCCGCGGGCGCTGACGTCGTCGTCACCGACACCTGGGTATCGATGGGCAAGGAGGAGGAGAAGCTCGCGCGGATCCGCGACCTCGGCGGCTACAAGGTCACGCCGGAGACGATGGAGCTCGCGCACGACGACGCGATCTTCATCCACTGCCTCCCCGCCGACCGCGGCTACGAGGTCGACTCCGCCGTCATCGACGGTCCGCAGAGCGTGGTCTGGGACGAGGCGGAGAACCGTCTGCACGCCCAGAAGGCCCTGCTGGTCTGGCTCCTCGGGAAGAAGGACGCGTGATGGCCGGCTCGCACGAAGGCACCAACGAGGGCGCGCTCTGGGGCGCGCGGTTCGCCACCGGTCCGTCGCCGGAGCTCGTCGAGCTGAGCCGTTCGACGCACTTCGACTGGATCCTCGCGCCGTACGACATCGCGGGTTCCCACGCGCATGCCACGGCGCTGGCCGCGGCGGGGTACCTCGAACCGGATGAGGCCGCCCGCATGCACGAGGGCCTCGACGCCGTAGCGCGCAAGGTCGCCGACGGCACCCTGCAGCCGCTGCCCACCGACGAGGACGTGCACGGTGCGCTCGAGCAGGCGCTGATCGGCGAGCTCGGTCCGGAGCTGGGCGGACGCCTCCGCGCCGGACGCAGCCGGAACGACCAGATCGCCACTCTCGTGCGGATGTACCTGATCGATCACGCCCGGGTGATCGCCCGTGACCTGCTGCGCGTGATCGATGCGCTCGTGGCGCAGGCCGAGGCACACCCCGACGCGATCCTGCCCGGACGCACGCACCTCCAGCACGCGCAGCCGGTGCTGCTCGCCCATCACCTCCAGGCTCACGCGTGGCCGCTGGTGCGCGAGCTCGAACGTCTCGTCGACTGGCGCCGGCGTGCCGGTGTCTCGCCGTACGGCGGGGGAGCGCTGGCGGGATCGACGCTGGGCCTCGACCCCGCCCTCGTGGCGACGGAGCTCGGTCTCGACCGGCCGGCGGAGAACTCCCTCGACGGGACGGCCGCGCGGGACGTCGTCGCGGAGTTCGCGTTCATCGCGGCGATGACGGGCGTCGACCTCTCCCGACTCTCCGAGGAGATCATCCTCTGGAACACCCGCGAGTTCGGCTTCGTCACCCTCGACGACGGCTACTCCACCGGATCCAGCATCATGCCGCAGAAGAAGAACCCGGACATCGCCGAGCTCGCGCGCGGCAAGTCCGGGCGTCTCATCGGCAACCTGTCCGGCCTGCTGGCGACGCTCAAGGGCCTGCCGCTCGCCTACAACCGCGATCTGCAGGAGGACAAGGAGCCGGTCTTCGACTCCGTGCAGACGCTCGAGGTCGTGCTGCCGGCGTTCGCGGGGATGGTCGCGACGCTGCGCTTCCACACGGAGCGCATGGCCGAGCTCGCCCCCCAGGGGTTCTCGCTGGCGACCGACGTCGCCGAGTGGCTGGTGAAGCGGCGGGTGCCGTTCCGCGATGCCCACGAGATCTCCGGAGCACTCGTGCGCGCCTGCGAGGAACAGGGGATCGGGCTGGAGGACGCCTCCGACGAGCTGCTGCGGTCGGTGTCGCCCCACCTCGTCCCCGCGGTGCGCGAGGTGCTCACGATCGAGGGATCCGTCGCGTCGCGCACGGGCGTCGGCGGCACCGCGCCCGAGCGGGTGGCCGAGCAGCGCGCGGAGCTCGTCGCCCGCGCGCAGGCCGCCGCGCACGCGCTCGGCCTGTAGTCGTTCCGGCGGCGACCGCGCCTCAGTGCAGGTCGCCGTCGGCGGCCGAGCGCTCCCACCGGGTGAACCGGACGGTCAGGCCCGCCCGGGTGGGTGCTGCGAGGAACGGTCCTGCGGAGACGGCCGTGTCACCGGCGAAGGGAGCCACCCTGACGAGTCGCCACGGTCCGTCGTCCGCGCGGGCCCGCACGATCATCGCGTCCGCCCAGCGGCTGACCCGGACGGTGATCTCGCTCTCGCGCCAGTCGTCGACGTAGCCGACCGACCAGTCCGAGCGGCCGGCGGTCACGACGGCGCCCAGGCCGAGGTGGCCGTCGGCGAACTCGACTCCCGCCTTGATCCAGTGCTCGTCATCGGCGCGGACGAAGAGGCCCGCCTGGTCGAACTGCCCCTCCCACGGCGCGCGGAAGGCGACCTCGATCGCTTCACCGACCTCCAGCGGGGCGAGCAGTGCATGCTCGGAGTCGTGCACGAAGCCGTACGCGGTGTGACGCCAGGCATCGCTGCCCTCGATCGCGGTGGCGTCGAGATGCCCGTCGATGCGCGTCAGCGCGGGGGCGTGGGTCCAGGTGCCGTCGGTCCAGTCGATGATGCGTGAATCAGGCATATTTCCTATCTATAGCCATATGAGGCATAAACCTCGGATATTCGTGTTACGGTTATCCCATGGTCATCGCCGTGATCGCCGACATCGTGGGTTCCCGAGAGCTCGGGGACCGGAGCGCCGCACAGCGTGCCCTCGACGAGACCATCGCGCAGGTCGAACGCGACCGTCCGCTGGCGGTCCAGCCGCTCACGCCCACGGTAGGGGACGAGCAGCAGGGCGTCTACCGCGAGCTTCCCGACGCGCTCCTCTCCCTCCTCATGGTCCAGCTCCGGCTCCCTGAGGGCCTCGCGTTCCGCTTCGGCGTCGGCATCGGCGAGGTCCGACCGGTGGCGTCGGTGCACGGTGAGCTGGCCGACGGCCCCGGGTGGTATGCGGCGCGCGCCGCGATCGAGACCGTGCACGCCCGCGAACAGCGCGCCGTGCCGCGCACGCGCACCTGGATTGTCGGAGCCCCGGGCCAGGATGAGGTCATGGAGACCGTGATCGCCGCGTCCAACGCGTATGTCCTCGCGCGCGACGAGCTCGTCGGGGCGATGAGCACGCGCGAGCGCCACCTCACGTACGGGCGCCTGGTCGGCCGGTCCCAGCAGGAGCTCGCCGCCCAGGAGGGCATCTCGCAGCCGAGCGTGTCCAAATCGCTGCGGAGCGCGGGAGCCGCCGCTGTCATCGAGGGTGTGGCCGCGCTCCGGGGGGAGACCGCATGATCCTCGCGGGCTTCGTCCTCCTGGCCGTCGGCGCGACCGACCTCGTCCGCCAGTTCGTGCCTCGGCGGTGGATCGGCTACGTCGTGGCCGCGGCTGTGGTCCTCCTCCTCGGCATCGGCGGGGACGCGCTGCTGCCGGCCCTCCTCGGACTCGGTGCCGGAGCGCTGTGGGCCTGGAGCATGCCGGACGAGGGGCCGTCCCGTGCCGGGTTCTGGCCGGCCGTCGCGCTGGCGGCCCTCAGCATCGGCGCCGTGGTCTGGGGCGGATCGAGGAATGCCGCCGGTCTCATCGGCGAGCTCTGGACGCTCCGCTCGCCGTTCGGCGAGGTGCCGTTCGATCTGGCTGTGCTCGCTCTCGGCGCCGGTGTCTTCCTGCTCGAATCCGCCAACCTCGTCGTCCGCGCGGCTCTGGACGGCGAGCACACCTGGCGCCCCGCGGAGGTGGCGGAGCCGGTGCCTCCGGTCATCGCATCCGCACCGACCGACCAGCCTGCGGCCGATGCCCCTGCGGTGTCCGCCGTGATCCCCGCCGATCCGCGCCACGGCTTCAAGGGCGGGCGGCTCATCGGCCCGCTCGAACGCGTCCTCGTGATGATCCTCACCCTGGCCGTGGCGTACCCCGTGCTCGCGGCCATGCTCGCCGCCAAGGGCATCGTCCGCTTCCCGGAGATCTCCCGCGACGGGGAGACCGGGGCCCGCGCGGAGTACTTCCTCGTCGGCAGCCTCGTGAGCTGGGTCATCGGCCTCGGCGCCGCGTTCCTCGTGTGGTGGGCCGCGCACAGCTGACACCCCTCCGCGCGACGCAGCGGGGCGGTCGTCCGCTGCTAGCCTGGAGCGCGTGTCAACTCCCGCTCTGACGACCGCGCCGCAGGCGATCGACCCCACGTTCGAGAACGTGTGGGACGAGATCGTGTGGCGTGGCCTCGTCCACGTGTCCACCGACCAGGAGGCGCTGCGCGCCCTGCTCGCGGGAGATCCCGTCACGTATTACTGCGGCTTCGACCCGACGGCGCCCAGCCTGCACCTCGGGCACCTCGTCCAGCTGCTCCTGCTCCGCCGCCTCCAGCTCGCCGGGCACAAGCCGCTCGGTCTCGTCGGTGGGTCCACCGGTCTGATCGGCGACCCGCGGCCCACCGCGGAGCGCACGCTCAACACCCGCGAGACCGTCGCGGAATGGGTCGATCGCCTGCGCGGGCAGGTCGAGCGCTACCTCAGCTTCGAGGGCGAGAACGCCGCCCGCATGGTGAACAACCTCGACTGGACGGCGCCGCTCTCCGCGATCGACTTCCTCCGCGAGATCGGCAAGCACTACCGCGTCGGCACCATGCTGAAGAAGGACGCGGTGGCCGCGCGCCTGAACTCCGACGCCGGCATCAGCTACACCGAGTTCAGCTACCAGATCCTCCAGGGGCTCGACTTCCTCGAGCTCTACCGGCAGTACGACTGCGTGCTGCAGACGGGCGGCTCCGATCAGTGGGGCAACCTCACCAGCGGCACCGACCTCATCCACCGGGTCGAAGGGGCGTCCGTCCACGCGATCGGCACCCCGCTGATCACCAACAGCGACGGCACCAAGTTCGGCAAGAGCGAGGGCAACGCGATCTGGATCGACGCGGAGCTCACGAGCCCGTACGCGTTCTACCAGTTCTGGCTCAGCACGGCCGATGCCGACGTGATCGAGCGCCTCAAGGTGTTCACGTTCCTGACCAGGGCCGAGATCGAGGAGTACGCGGAGCTCGTGGCGACCGAGCCGTTCCGCCGTGCCGCCCAGAAGCGCCTCGCGCTCGAGGTCGTCGCGACGGTGCACGGCGTCGAGGCGACGGCGGCCGTGATCGCGGCGTCCGAGGCGCTGTTCGGGCAGGGCGACCTGACGACTCTCGACCCGGCGACCTTGCGCACGGCGCTCGACGAGCTTCCGCATGCGACGGTCGCAGCCGGAACTCCGGTCGTCGACGCCCTCGTCGCCACCGGTCTCGTGTCGAGCCTGTCGGAGGCGCGCCGCGCCATCGCGCAGGGCGGCGTCTCCCTCGATGGGGAGCGGGTGGAGGACGACTCCGCGACCGTGCAGGGCACCCTGCCCGGCGGTGTCTCGGTGCTGCGTCGCGGGAAGAAGACCCTCGCCGGCGTCTTCCTGGGCTGACCCCGGCCTCGTATGCCGTTCACTCCGAGCCACGCGATCGTCGCGCTGCCGTTCGTGCGCACGCCGCTCGTCCCCGCGGCGATCGCGATCGGAGCGATGACGCCGGACATCTCGCTGTTCCTGCGCAACGTCGGCCTCAACTACGGCTTCCTGCACGATCCGGTCAACCTCGTGTGGACGACGCTGCTCGCTCTCGGGCTGTTCCTCCTCTGGCGCGTCCTGCTGCGCCCGGCGACCCTGGAGCTGCTGCCGGGATGGGTGTCCGTGCGGCTGCCCGCCGGCTGGGGGGCGACCGGATACCGGGCGGCGATCGAGGCGCTGAGTCGCGATGACCGCCCGCGGTACGCGGGCTGGCGACCGCTGTATCCGTTCCTGCTCGTGTTCTCGACGATGCTGGGCGTGCTCTCGCACATCCTCTGGGATGCGTTCACGCACGACTCGCGGTGGGGCGTGGATCTGCTGCCCGCGCTCGCGGACTCCTGGGGTCCCTTCGACGGCTACAAGTGGCTCCAGTACGGCTCGAGTGCCCTCGGCCTGCTGGGCCTGGCGATCTGGGCTGCACTGCGGCTGCGCCGCGCGACGCCTCGAGCGGACGCGCGCCGAGTCCTTCCGACGTTCGTGCGGGTCGCGTGGTGGCTCTCGCTGCCGGTGATCCTCGTGATCGCGTGGGTCGGCGGTCTGCTCGCGTTCGGTCCGCTGTCCGCCGAGTTCACGGTGCAGCATCTCGCATATCGGGTGCTGCCGCCCGCCTGCGCGGTGTGGGGCGTGCTGACCCTGGTCCTCTGCGTCGTACTGGCGGTGCGGCGGCCGCGCGCTGCGGTCTGATCCCGCGCCTCACCAGTGCGGCGCGTCCGTGCCCCACCCGTGCGGGGCATCGAACGCCAGGCCGGGGAGTGCCGGGGCGGCCGTCACGATCGTTTCCCCGTCGACGTCGAAGCGGGCCAGGTGGCCGGATGCGTCCACCTCGGGGAGCGCCGACGCGCGGGGCGTCCGCGGCATCCCGAGCAACTCGGCGGCGATCCGACGCAAGGAGGTCCGCACGACTCGCGAGTGCCCGTCGCGGTGGCGGAGCAGTTGCGTGAGGGCGGCGGCGAGGAGGTAGCCGGCGCTGTGGTCCAATGCCTGAGCCGGAAGAGCGCCCGGCCGACCGCCGTCGCCCTCGATCAGTGCGATGCCGCTCTCCGCCTGGACCAGGCTGTCGAAGCCGGCGCGCTCGGGGTGAGACGTGCCCCAGGCGCTGAGCTGGGCGACGAGCAGGCCCGGATACCGTGCGGCGAGCGCGTCGGGGGAGAGGCCCAGGCGCTCCAGGGCCGCAGGACGATAGCCGAGCACGACGGCATCCGCGGTCTCCAGGAGGTCGTGCAGCGCAGCGCCTCGGGCATCGAGCAGCGCGGTGCGCTTGCCGTGACCGGTGTCGAGATGCTGCCACGGAAGCTCGGGGAGGTGCGGCGGGTCGATGCGGAGCACGTCCGCGCCGAGGAGCGCGAGGGTCCGGGTGCACACCGGACCGGCGATCACCCGCGTGAGGTCGAGGACGCGGACGCCGGCGAGGGGAGCCTGCCCCGCCGCACCGGGCGACGGGAGACGTCGGTCCTTCCCCCGTCGTCGGCCGATCGCCTCCGTGATCGCGACGTCCACGACGGGCGTCCGCCGCAGAGCCTCATCGGCCGCGCGGTCCTCAGGGCGGACGGCCACGGCGAGACCTCCGGCTTCGGAGATCCGGCGGACGGCCTCCGCGGTGTGCAGCGTCTCCAGCGTGCGGGCCACGGCCTCCGCTCCTGCCCTGTCGTCCAGGTCCAGCGCGGTGCGAAGCGCGCGGGCGTGGTGCGGGTAGTTGCCGTGTGTCCGGACCCATCCGTCCGCGCTCGCCCAGAACCCGGAGAGGGGCGCCCACACGGGAGGGGGAGTGCCGCCCACCTCCAGATACCTGTCGCTCCGGTAGGCGACGGCGACGCGGACGGGGTCGACGCGCGTGAGATCGATACCCGCGGCGAGGGCCACTGCTGCGACGCTGACGAGAGCGAGATCGCCGGTCGCCGTGCGCGAAGAGAGCGGGACGCCCCCGAGGGCACGGAGGGCCGGGTCCGCCGGGGCCGGCGACGCGTCCCCGCCCGCCTCGGTCACGACGCGGGCGAGCAGCTCAGCGGCGGAGGTGGGACGACCGGAGACCATGGCGAGATGCTACTCCCGGCCGCGAAGTGGCCGGAAACCCTGGCTGATCCGGGGGAATCAGGCGCATGAGGGCCTGCGACACGCCCGGGGGAGTGCGCCCGATTTGCCAGACCCCCGGAATCCACGTAACTTATTACTTGTTCGCCCCACAGGGAAGCGGAGAAGCCCAGAGCTTCACCCCCCTCAAGCGGAGAACCACTCCCAATCCTCTCTCACTTGAGAGATCAGACGCTTGCGTCTAGGATGGGAGATCCACCCCTTCTGCGGCTGTCACAGGCTGCGCAGCTGATCCGAGATCCGCACGGCGCGCCGATTTGACAAGCGGGTCGGGATGGCTAAGATAGAGAAGTTGCCCTGCGGGCCTGGTCGTGATGGCTGGGTCGTGGGAGCATCCGATCCTTGAGAACTCAACAGCGTGCACTTGTCAAATGCCAAATTATCCTCGTCTAGCTTCGGCTGGGTGAGAATTCCTTTGGATCAAAGACCAACCTCCTTGTGGGGTTGGCAACGGATAGTCAGCAATGATTTATCTCTTTGGTCAGCATCAAACTCGCTGCGTTCCGGTTTTTCCCCGGTTCGTATGCAATTTCTTTTTACGGAGAGTTTGATCCTGGCTCAGGATGAACGCTGGCGGCGTGCTTAACACATGCAAGTCGAACGGTGAACACGGAGCTTGCTCTGTGGGATCAGTGGCGAACGGGTGAGTAACACGTGAGCAACCTGCCCCTGACTCTGGGATAAGCGCTGGAAACGGCGTCTAATACTGGATATGTGACGTGACCGCATGGTCTGCGTTTGGAAAGATTTTTCGGTTGGGGATGGGCTCGCGGCCTATCAGCTTGTTGGTGAGGTAATGGCTCACCAAGGCGTCGACGGGTAGCCGGCCTGAGAGGGTGACCGGCCACACTGGGACTGAGACACGGCCCAGACTCCTACGGAGGCAGCAGTGGGGAATATTGCACAATGGGCGAAAGCCTGATGCAGCAACGCCGCGTGAGGGATGACGGCCTTCGGGTTGTAAACCTCTTTTAGCAGGGAAGAAGCGAAAGTGACGGTACCTGCAGAAAAAGCGCCGGCTAACTACGTGCCAGCAGCCGCGGTAATACGTAGGGCGCAAGCGTTATCCGGAATTATTGGGCGTAAAGAGCTCGTAGGCGGTTTGTCGCGTCTGCTGTGAAATCCCGAGGCTCAACCTCGGGCCTGCAGTGGGTACGGGCAGACTAGAGTGCGGTAGGGGAGATTGGAATTCCTGGTGTAGCGGTGGAATGCGCAGATATCAGGAGGAACACCGATGGCGAAGGCAGATCTCTGGGCCGTAACTGACGCTGAGGAGCGAAAGGGTGGGGAGCAAACAGGCTTAGATACCCTGGTAGTCCACCCCGTAAACGTTGGGAACTAGTTGTGGGGTCCATTCCACGGATTCCGTGACGCAGCTAACGCATTAAGTTCCCCGCCTGGGGAGTACGGCCGCAAGGCTAAAACTCAAAGGAATTGACGGGGACCCGCACAAGCGGCGGAGCATGCGGATTAATTCGATGCAACGCGAAGAACCTTACCAAGGCTTGACATATACGAGAACGGGCCAGAAATGGTCAACTCTTTGGACACTCGTAAACAGGTGGTGCATGGTTGTCGTCAGCTCGTGTCGTGAGATGTTGGTTAAGTCCCGCAACGAGCGCAACCCTCGTTCTATGTTGCCAGCACGTAATGGTGGGAACTCATGGGATACTGCCGGGGTCAACTCGGAGGAAGGTGGGGATGACGTCAAATCATCATGCCCCTTATGTCTTGGGCTTCACGCATGCTACAATGGCCGGTACAAAGGGCTGCAATACCGTGAGGTGGAGCGAATCCCAAAAAGCCGGTCCCAGTTCGGATTGAGGTCTGCAACTCGACCTCATGAAGTCGGAGTCGCTAGTAATCGCAGATCAGCAACGCTGCGGTGAATACGTTCCCGGGTCTTGTACACACCGCCCGTCAAGTCATGAAAGTCGGTAACACCTGAAGCCGGTGGCCTAACCCTTGTGGAGGGAGCCGTCGAAGGTGGGATCGGTAATTAGGACTAAGTCGTAACAAGGTAGCCGTACCGGAAGGTGCGGCTGGATCACCTCCTTTCTAAGGAGCATCTGACGCTTCGGCGTCCAGAACCCAGATCGAAGGCATACGTTCTTCGCTGGGAGCTCATGGGTGGAACATTTGACATGGCATCGAGATCTGATCTCGGGACTAGTACGCCGCTTCGGTGGTTGGAAGGTTCTGGGTGAGGGGACCGGTGCCTGCACGCTGTTGGGTCCTGAGGGACCGGATGCGGATCCTTCGGGGTCTGGTCTGAACCTCTGGACCTCTTTCTGTTTGTCCCTGTGGGGGCAGGTGGATGGGGGTTCCGCCCGTACTTTGAGAACTACACAGTGGACGCGAGCATCTTGCAGCCGGCTTTCGAGCTGGTTGCACAAGATGATCTTAAAGATCATTAGTCAATTTCTGATTCCATCTTCGGATGGGGTCGAGTTTTTGATTCAAACTCATGTGATTTCAAGTCTTTAAGAGCAAACGGTGGATGCCTTGGCATCTGGAGCCGAAGAAGGACGTAGCAATCTGCGATAAGCCTCGGGGAACTGATAAGCAAGTTTTGATCCGAGGGTGTCCGAATGGGGAAACCCCGCTGGGCGGCGTGCCGACCTAGTGACTCCCGCCTGAATATATAGGGCGGGTAGAGGGAACGTGGGGAAGTGAAACATCTCAGTACCCACAGGAAGAGAAAGCAACCGCGATTCCGTTAGTAGTGGCGAGCGAAACCGGATCAGGCTAAACCGAGTGTGTGTGATATCCGGCAGGAGTTGCATATTCGGGGTTGTGGGACTCACCAGTCAGTTCTGCCGAGCTGGCGACGTTACAGAAGCGTATAGACGAACGGTCTTGAAAGGCCGGTCATAGAGGGTGCCAACCCCGTAGTCGAAATGCGTGTTCTGGCGTGGAGAGTATCCCAAGTAGCACGGGGCCCGTGAAATCCCGTGTGAATCTGTCAGGACCACCTGATAAGCCTAAATACTCCCAGATGACCGATAGCGGACAAGTACCGTGAGGGAAAGGTGAAAAGTACCCCGGGAGGGGAGTGAAATAGTACCTGAAACCGTTTGCTTACAAACCGTTGGAGCACCCTGGTAGGTGTGACAGCGTGCCTTTTGAAGAATGAGCCTGCGAGTTAGCGATATGTGGCGAGGTTAACCCGTGTGGGGTAGCCGTAGCGAAAGCGAGTCTGAATAGGGCGATTCAGTCGCATGTCCTAGACCCGAAGCGAAGTGATCTATCCATGGCCAGGTTGAAGCGACGGTAAGACGTCGTGGAGGACCGAACCCACTTAGGTTGAAAACTGAGGGGATGAGCTGTGGATAGGGGTGAAAGGCCAATCAAACTTCGTGATAGCTGGTTCTCTCCGAAATGCATTTAGGTGCAGCGTTGCGTGTTTCTTGCCGGAGGTAGAGCTACTGGATGGCCGATGGGCCCTACAAGGTTACTGACGTCAGCCAAACTCCGAATGCCGGTAAGTGAGAGCGCAGCAGTGAGACTGTGGGGGATAAGCTTCATAGTCGAGAGGGAAACAACCCAGACCACCAACTAAGGTCCCAAAGCGCGTGCTAAGTGGGAAAGGATGTGGAGTTGCTCTGACAACCAGGAGGTTGGCTTAGAAGCAGCCACCCTTGAAAGAGTGCGTAATAGCTCACTGGTCAAGTGATTCCGCGCCGACAATGTAACGGGGCTCAAGCACGCCACCGAAGTTGTGGCATTGACATTATTGGTAGGCCTTCGTGGTCCAGCCGTGTTGATGGGTAGGAGAGCGTCGTGTGGCCAGCGAAGCGGCGGTGGAAACCAGCCGTGGAGGCTACACGAGTGAGAATGCAGGCATGAGTAGCGAATGACGTGTGAGAAACACGTCCTCCGAAAGACCAAGGGTTCCAGGGTCAAGCTAATCTTCCCTGGGTAAGTCGGGACCTAAGGCGAGGCCGACAGGCGTAGTCGATGGACAACGGGTTGATATTCCCGTACCGGCGAAGAACCGCCCAAGCTAATCCAGTGGTGCTAAACGTCCGAGCCTTCACATCGTCACCTTCGGGTGACACCGTGGAGGGGAGCACGTGACCCCATGCTGGTGCGGTTAGCGTATTAACAGGTGTGACGCAGGAAGGTAGTCCAAGCCAGGCGATGGTTGTCCTGGTGCAAGTGCGTAGGCCGAGTCGTAGGCAAATCCGCGACTCATACAGGCTGAGACACGATGCGGATAAAAAGTGGATGATCCTATGCTGCCGAGAAAAGCATCGACGCGAGGTTCTAGCCGCCCGTACCCCAAACCGACTCAGGTGGTCAGGTAGAGAATACCAAGGAGATCGAGAGAATCGTGGTTAAAGGAACTCGGCAAAATGCCCCCGTAACTTCGGGAGAAGGGGGCCTTCGACGTATTAGGACTTGCTCCGAAAGCGTTTGGAGGCCGCAGAGACTAGTGGGTAGCGACTGTTTACTAAAAACACAGGTCCGTGCCAAGTCGCAAGACGATGTATACGGACTGACGCCTGCCCGGTGCTGGAAGGTTAAGAGGACCGGTTAGCCGCAAGGCGAAGCTGAGAATTTAAGCCCCAGTAAACGGCGGTGGTAACTATAACCATCCTAAGGTAGCGAAATTCCTTGTCGGGTAAGTTCCGACCTGCACGAATGGCGTAACGACTTCCCAACTGTCTCAACCGCGAACTCGGCGAAATTGCATTACGAGTAAAGATGCTCGTTACGCGCAGCAGGACGGAAAGACCCCGTGACCTTTACTACAGCTTGGTATTGGTGTTCGGTGTGGCTTGTGTAGGATAGGTGGGAGACTTTGAAGCGGTGACGCCAGTTACCGTGGAGTCATTGTTGAAATACCACTCTGGTCACTCTGGATATCTAACTTCGAACCGTAATCCGGTTCAGGGACAGTGCCTGGTGGGTAGTTTAACTGGGGCGGTTGCCTCCCAAAAAGTAACGGAGGCGCCCAAAGGTTCCCTCAACCTGGTTGGCAATCAGGTGGCGAGTGTAAGTGCACAAGGGAGCTTGACTGTGAGACTGACAGGTCGAGCAGGGACGAAAGTCGGGACTAGTGATCCGGCAGTGGCTTGTGGAAGCGCTGTCGCTCAACGGATAAAAGGTACCTCGGGGATAACAGGCTGATCTTGCCCAAGAGTCCATATCGACGGCATGGTTTGGCACCTCGATGTCGGCTCGTCGCATCCTGGGGCTGGAGTAGGTCCCAAGGGTTGGGCTGTTCGCCCATTAAAGCGGTACGCGAGCTGGGTTTAGAACGTCGTGAGACAGTTCGGTCCCTATCCGCTGCGCGCGTAGGAAGTTTGAGAGGATCTGACCCTAGTACGAGAGGACCGGGTTGGACGAACCTCTGGTGTGTCAGTTGTTCCGCCAGGAGCACCGCTGATTAGCTACGTTCGGGATGGATAACCGCTGAAAGCATCTAAGCGGGAAGCCGGCCTCAAGATGAGACTTCCATACCTTCGGGTGAGAGGCTCCCAGCCAGACTACTGGGTTGATAGGCCAGATGTGGAAGCACGGTAACGTGTGCAGCTGACTGGTACTAATAAGCCGATGACTTGATAACACACCGTTTGTTGGTGCTTGCGTCCACTGAGTGGTTCTCGATGTACGGTCGAGAACTACCTTCAACAATGATTCATCATTGCTTTAGGTTTGATTGAAACATCAATAGTGTTTCGGCGGCCATAGCGTGAGGGAAACGCCCGGTCACATTCCGAACCCGGAAGCTAAGCCTCACAGCGCCGATGGTACTGCAGGGGGGACCCTGTGGGAGAGTAGGACACCGCCGGACTCCTTTTAGTCGAAATGGCCACCCATCGTTGGGTGGCCATTTTGCGTTTACGAGCGAAGAGAACAGAGAACAGGGAGCACCATGCCGGAAGAGGAAGAGCGCCGTCCACGTCGCAACGACGGGAACCAGCGCAACGAACGTCCTTCCGGAGGTCGCCCTGTGTACCGCGACGGCGGTTCTCGTGCCGACTCCGGCGACCGAGGCCCTCGGCGGGAGGGTGGCTACAGCCGTGATGGTGGTGCCCCGCGTCGTGAGGGTGGCTACAGCCGTGATGGTGGTGCCCCGCGTCGTGAGGGTGGCTACAGCCGTGATGGTGGTGCCCCGCGTCGTGAGGGCGGTTACAACCGTGATGGTGGTGCCCCGCGTCGTGAGGGTGGCTACAGCCGTGATGGTGGTGCCCCGCGTCGTGAGGGTGGCTACAGCCGTGATGGTGGTGCCCCGCGTCGTGAGGGCGGTTACAGCCGTGATGGTGGTGCCCCGCGTCGTGAGGGTGGCTACAGCCGTGATGGTGGTGCCCCGCGTCGTGAGGGTGGCTACAGCCGTGATGGTGGTGCCCCGCGTCGTGAGGGTGGCTACAGCCGTGATGGTGGTGCCCCGCGTCGTGAGGGCGGTTACAGCCGTGATGGTGGTGCCCCGCGTCGTGAGGGTGGCTACAGCCGTGATGGTGGTGCCCCGCGTCGTGAAGGTGGTTACAGCCGTGATGGTGGTGCCCCGCGTCGCGAGGGCGGTTACAACCGTGATGGTGGTGCCCCGCGTCGTGAAGGCGGTTACAACAACCGTGATGGTGCGCCTCGTCGCGAGGGCGGCTACAACCGTGATGGTGCGCCCCGTCGCGAGGGCGGTTACAACAACCGTGATGGTGCCCCGCGTCGCGAAGGCGGTTACAACAACCGTGATGGTGCGCCCCGTCGCGAGGGCGGCTACAACCGCGATGGTGGTGCCCCTCGTCGCGAAGGCGGTTACAACAACCGTGACAGCGCCCCGCGTCGCGAAGGCGGCTACAACCGCGACAGCGCTCCGCGTCGTGAGGGTGGGTACAACCGTGATGGTGGTGCCCCGCGTCGCGAGGGCGGGTACAACCGCGATGGTGGTGCCCCACGTCGTGAAGGTGGTTACAACCGCGACACTGCCCCGCGCCGTGAGGGCGGGTACAACCGTGACGGTGGTGCCCCCCGTCGCGAAGGCGGGTACAACAATCGTGACAGCGCTCCGCGCCGCGAGGGCGGATTCGACCGGGAGCGGGGGAGTGACCGGTCTCGGTCCTTCCCGCAGCGCGGCGGTGCGGGGCGGGAGCGTCCTGCCAACGCGGCGAGCGAGCGTCCGCGGTTCGACGAGCCCCGCGTCCCGGAGGATGTCACGGCGCGCGACCTGCACCCCTCCGCGCGCAACGAGCTGAAGACGCTCAGCAAAGAGAACGCGGAGTTCGTCGCTCGGCATCTGGCGATGGCTTCTCGGCTGATCGACGAGGACCCGACTCTGGCGCACGAGCACGCACTCGCAGCGTCGCGTCGTGCAGGGCGCATCGCGATCGTCCGGGAGACCCTGGGCATCACCGCCTACGCGACGGGTGACTTCGCCCTGGCCCTGCGGGAACTGCGCACCTATCGCCGGATCTCCGGCAAGGACGACCAGATCGCCCTCATGGTCGACAGCGAGCGAGGCATCGGACGTCCCGACCGCGCCCTCGAGACCGGCCGCGCCGTGGACCGATCGGCTCTGACCACCCCCGTGCGCGTGGCTCTCGCGATCGCGATGTCGGGTGCCCGGCTGGACCAGGGTGACCTGGAGCTGGCCCTCGGGGAGCTCGAGATCCCGGAGCTCAACCCGGATCGCGCGTTCGAGTGGAGCCCCGCGCTCTTCGCCGCGCGCGCTGCCGTCCTGGAAGATCTCGGACGCACGGACGAGGCGGAGTTCTGGGCGCACCGCGCCGAGGTCGCCGCGGAAGCTCTCGGTGTCGATGAGGCCGGCGACGAGGAGCTCTACGTCGAGGACGGTCTCGTCGAGGACGAGTTCTCCGACGAGCACGCTGTCTCCGTCGAGGATGTTGTGTCCGACAAGGAGGAGTACTCCGCCGACGACACCGTCACCGACTCCGACTCCGAGGAAGAAGAGGCTCTCGACGCGGAGACCGGAGACGACTCGTCCTCCTCCGACACGAACGAGCCCGCCGAGCCGTCCATCGAAGACGAGGTGCGCGAACTGCTCGGCGAGGACGACGAGACGGAGGACGACTCGCCCTCCGCATCCGAGAAGCCGGAGGCGTAGTGGGGCTCTTCACACCCAAGGCACGGAGGTCTCGAGCGGGACGGACGCCTCTCGAGGGCGTGGACACCGTCCTCGCCGATCTCGACGGCGTCGTCTACGCCGGTCCGGGGGCTCTGCCGCACGCGGTCGAGAGCCTGAACGCCGCGGCGCAGGCGGTGCGTCTCGGCTACATCACCAACAACGCTTCGCGCACGGACGCCTCCGTGGCCGCGCATCTGACCAGTCTCGGGCTCGACGTCGCTCCGCAGGACGTCGTCACGAGCCCGCAGGCCGCGATGCGTCTGCTGTCCGGGATCGTTCCCGCGCCGGCGACCATCCTCGTGGTCGGCGGCGACGGGCTCGTCGACGAGGTGCAGAAGGCCGGGTACACGGTGACGCGCAGCGCCGAGGACGCTCCGCAGGCCGTGGTCCAGGGGTTCGCGCCCGAGGTGGCCTGGACGGACCTCGCCGAGGCGGCGTTCGCGCTGAAAGTCCCTGAGGACGAGGGCGGCATCCCCTGGATCGCCACGAACACGGACTGGACGATCCCGCGCGAGCGCGGCGTCGCCCCCGGCAACGGCACCCTCGTCTCCGCCGTGCACACCGCGATCGGTCGCCTGGCGACGGTGGCGGGCAAGCCAGAGACCCCGATCTTCGAGGAGGCGCTCGCCCGCTTCGGTGCCGCGAAGGCTCTGTTCATCGGCGACCGCCTGGACACCGACATCATGGGCGCCAGCCGCGCCGGCATCGAGTCCGCGCTCGTGCTGACCGGCATCGACCGTCCCAAGCACGTCCTCGCCGCGCCGGAAGGTTCACGCCCGACCTACATCCTCGGTGATCTGCGCGGTCTGCACGAGCCGTATCCCGAGCCCACCGTGACCGACGGCGTGTTCGACGTGAACGGTGCCGCCGTCCGCGTCCACGGAGCGGACGTCGAGATCGTCGCCGAGTCCGGCGAGCAGCTCGACCTCCTCCGCGCCGGCGCCGCGGCCATCTGGGCGTCCGGTACGCCGGTGTTCGTGCTGCGGGTTCCCGAACGGCTGTACGCCGACCCGTTCCACCGCCCCTGAGCCACGCGTGGCGCCGTCGGCCGTCGGCGGCGCCGCGTACAGTGGAAGCGTGAGCGACGAGACGACGACCAGCGCGCCGACGGACGGCCTGTGGAGTCGTCTGCGCCTGATCGAAGGACAGCCGCTCTCCGCACGCGCGGACTTGTACTCGGCCCTGCACGATGAACTCTCTCGACGGCTCGAGAGCGGATCCCGGCTGGAACAGCGGGAGACTCCGGGACCACGATGACGCGACTCGACGCCGCCCTCGCCTCCCGAGGACTCGCCCGTTCGCGCACGCACGCCGCCACCCTCATCGCCGACGGTCTCGTGAGCGTCGACGGTCGCCCGGTCGTCAAAGCCTCGACCGCGGTCGGCGAGGAGAACACGATCACGGTGGCCGGCGCCGACCACTACGTCAGCCGCGGCGCGCACAAGCTCATCGCCGGGCTCGACGGCTTCACCATTCCCGTGCAGGGGCGCCTCGTGCTGGACATGGGAGCCTCGACCGGCGGCTTCACGCAGGTGCTGCGGGAGCGCGGCGCGCGGCGCGTGCTGGCTGTGGACGTCGGTCACGGCCAGCTCGCCCCGTCGATCGCGGCAGACCCCGGTGTCACCGCGGTCGAGGGCTTCAACGTGCGGCACATGACCCGTGACAGTCTCGCCGCGGCGACGGGGGAGTCCGCCTCGCCCGACCTGGTGGTGGGCGACCTCTCCTTCATCTCGCTCGAGCTCGTGCTCCCCGCGGTGGTCGCCGTCGCGGCGCCGGGTTCCGATGTCCTGCTGCTCGTCAAACCGCAGTTCGAGGTCGGCCGGACGGCGGTGCGCGGCGGTCTCGTCACCGACCCCGCCACCCGTGCCGATGCCGTCGCCCGGGTGGCGTGGAGCGCGTGGGACGCGGGGATGGGGATGGCGGGGATCGTCTCTTCCCCGATCCTCGGAACCCACGGCAATGCGGAGTATCTCGTCCACCTCGTGCCGGGCGGCGGCAGCAATCCGACAGAATGGATGGACACCATCAACCGGCTGGCAGGGGGACGATGAACGAGCGCAGGATCCTGGTCGTCGCCCACGCGGGTCGCGTCGACACCGTCGCGGCCGCCCGCCGGGTGATCGACGCCCTCCGCGGCGCGGGAGTGCGCCCCGTCCTGGCGGCCGACGACCACGCGGAGCTCTCCGCGGTCGATGCGTTCTTCGCGGACGTCGAGGTGCTGGATGCCTCCGCCGGTCCGGCGTCCCTCGAGCTCGCGATCGTGCTCGGCGGCGACGGCACGATCCTCCGTGCGGCGGAACTCGTCCGCGACAGCGGTGCCCCGGTGCTCGGCATCAACATGGGCCACGTCGGCTTCCTCGCGGAGATCGACCGGGACGACATGGACGACGCGATGCGCCGCGTCATCGCCCGCGACTACGAGGTCGAGGAGCGCCTGGCGCTGTCGGTGCGGGTGAAGGACGCCTCGGGCGACGTCGTCTTCGAGACCTGGGCTCTGAACGAGGCGACCGTCGAGAAGGCGAGCCGGGAGCGCATGATCGAGGTGGTGCTCGAGATCGACGGGCGGCCGCTGTCGAGCTTCGGCTGCGACGGCATGGTCGTCTCCACCCCGACCGGCTCGACCGCCTACAACTTCTCCGCCGGCGGCCCGGTCATCTGGCCGACGGTCGAGGCCATCGCCGTCGTCCCGCTGTCGGCCCATGCCCTCTTCGCCAAGCCGCTCGTGGTGAGCCCCGACGCGGCCGTGGCGATCGAGATGCTGGAGCGGACGGACGGCTCCGGCATCCTCTGGTGCGACGGCCGTCGTTCCCACGACCTTCCGCCGGGTGCCCGCGTCGTCGTCCGTCGTTCGTCGCGCCCGGTCCGCCTCGCGCGACTGCACCCCACCGCGTTCACGAATCGTCTCGTCCGCAAGTTCCAGCTGCCCGTCGAGGGATGGCGCGGACAGGAACGGAGGAGCGAGGCATGATCGAGGAGATGCGCATGCAGGGGCTCGGCGTGATCGCCGATGCCGTCCTGCCGCTCGGGCCCGGCTTCACGGCCATCACCGGCGAGACCGGAGCGGGCAAGACCATGGTGGTCACCGGTCTCGGCCTGCTTCTCGGACAGCGCGCCGACTCCGGCGCCGTGCGCAAGGGCGCGGCGCAGGCGTCGGTGGCCGGTGTGTGGATCGTGCCGGAGACCGGTGAGGTCGCCGACATCGTCGCCGAGGCCGGGGGAGAGCTGGAGCCGGCAGGCGCCGGGACTGCGGAGCTGTACGTCTCGCGCACCCTCAGCGCCGAAGGCCGCAGTCGTGCGAGCGTCGGCGGCCGCGCCGCACCGGCGGGTGTGCTGTCCTCGCTCGCCGACGAGCTCATCGTGGTGCACGGACAGTCCGAGCAGCTGCGGCTGCGATCGGCGGCCGCGCAGCGCGACGCCCTCGATCGCTTCGGCGGCGAGGCCATCGCCCGGGCGCTGGAGGAGTATCAGGCCGCGTTCGAGCACTGGCGCACGCTCGACGCCGAGATCGTCGACATCACCGCGAACCGCGACCGGCGCGCCGAGGAGGCCGCCCGGCTGCGGGAGGACCTGGCCCTGATCGAAGCCACCGCTCCCGAAGAGGGTGAGGATGAGGAGCTGACGGCCCGCGCCGAACGCCTCGCGAACGCGGAGGAGCTGCGGCTCGCGGCCGCCCTGGCCCACGGCTCCCTCTCGAACGAGGAGGGCGAGCCCGATGCGTCGGCGCTGGTCGCGGAGGCACGCCGGGCGATCGAGCGCGTGTCGGACCCGAAGCTCGCCGAGGTCGCCGAGACCCTGGCCGACATCGGCTACCGGATCGCCGACGCCGCCGGCGTGCTCTCCGGCTTCCTCGCCGACCTCGACGAGTCCGGCCCGCACGAGCTGGCAGCCGTCGAGGAACGCCGGGCCGCGCTCGGCGTCCTCATCCGTCAGCACGGTTCGCTGGCGGAGGCGCTGGCACTGTGGCAGACCGGTTCCGCACGGCTGGCCGAGCTCGACGATGACGGGGAGCGTCTGGAACGCCTCACCGCCGAGCGCGACGCGGCCAGGGCGGAGCTCGACGCCCGCGCCGACGCCCTCACCGCCGCCCGGAGCGAGGCCGCCGTCCGGCTCGGCGAGGCCGTGACCGCCGAGCTCCACGCGCTGGCGATGCCGGACGCACGCCTGGAGGTGTCCGTGGCGCCTGGTGCCGAGAGCACCCACGGGCGCGACGACGTCGCCATCCTGCTCGCGCCGCATCCCGGTGCCGAACCCCGCTCCGTCGCCAAGGGCGCGTCCGGCGGCGAGCTGTCGCGCGTGATGCTCGCGATCGAGGTCGTCATCGCGGCGACCGACCCGGTTCCCACCTTCGTGTTCGACGAGGTCGACGCCGGCATCGGCGGTGCCGCGGCCATCGAGGTCGGTCGGCGACTCGCCCGACTCGCCGAGAAGTCGCAGGTGATCGCCGTCACCCATCTCGCGCAGGTCGCCGCCTTCGCGAACAACCACCTGACCGTCGTGAAATCGAACGACGGCGCCGTCACCGCCTCCAGCGTGCGGCGGCTCGACGGGGAGGAGCGCGAGGCCGAGATGGCCCGTCTGCTCTCCGGACTCGCGGATTCCGATGCCGCACTCACCCACGCCCGTGAGCTTCTCAGCCTCGGCGTCTGAACGAACTGTTAGGATAGAAGCCCGTGATGAACTCTTCTTCTGCGGGGCCCAAGAACGACACGACCAAGCACATCTTCGTGACTGGTGGTGTCGTTTCGTCTTTGGGCAAGGGGCTCACCGCGGCCAGCCTGGGCAACCTCCTGACCGCCCGCGGACTCCGCGTGGTCATGCAGAAGCTCGACCCGTATCTGAACGTCGATCCGGGCACCATGAACCCGTTCCAGCACGGCGAGGTCTTCGTGACCGACGACGGTGCGGAGACCGACCTCGACATCGGTCACTACGAGCGCTTCCTCGACATCAACCTGTCCGAGGCGGCCAACGTCACGACCGGTCAGATCTACTCGCAGGTGATCGCGCGGGAGCGCCGCGGCGAGTACCTGGGCGACACCGTGCAGGTCATCCCGCACATCACCGACGAGATCAAGCGCCGCATGCGGCTGCAGGCCACAGAGGACCCGCGTCCCGACGTGATCATCACCGAGGTCGGCGGCACGGTCGGCGACATCGAGTCGCAGCCCTTCCTCGAGGCGGCCCGCCAGCTGCGTCACGAGCTCGGTCGCGACAGCGTGTTCTTCGTGCACGTCTCGCTCGTGCCGTTCATGGGGGCGTCCGGCGAGCAGAAGACCAAGCCGACCCAGCACTCGGTCGCCGCGCTCCGTCAGGTCGGCATCCAGCCGGATGCGCTCGTGCTCCGCAGCGACCGCCCGGTGAGCGCGAGCAACCGCAACAAGATCGCCCTCATGTGCGACGTCGATGTCGAGGGTGTCATCAACACCGTCGACCTGCCGAGCATCTACGACATCCCCTCCACCCTCAACGAGCAGGGCCTGGACTCCTACATCGTGCGCCGCCTCGGTCTCGACCAGAAGGCCGACGACGTCGACTGGACGCGCTGGAACAAGGTGCTGCACGCGGTGCACAACCCCAAGCACGAGGTCACGATCGGTCTGGTCGGCAAGTACATCGACCTGCCGGACGCCTACCTGTCCGTGACCGAAGCCCTCAAGGCCGGCGGCTTCGCGCAGGAGACCAAGGTCAACATCCGCTGGATCCCATCCGACCTCTGCGAGACGCCCGAGGGCGCGCAGGAGCAGCTGGCCGAGCTCGACGGCATCTGCGTGCCCGGCGGCTTCGGCATCCGCGGCATCGAGGGCAAGCTGGGCGCGCTGAAGTTCGCCCGGGAGCAGGGGATCCCGACCCTCGGCCTGTGTCTCGGCCTGCAGTGCATGGTCATCGAGTACGCCCGCGACGTGGCCGGTATCGCCGGAGCCTCGTCCAGCGAGTTCGATCCGGACACCGCGGAGCCCGTCATCGCGACCATGGCCGAGCAGATCGAGATCCTCGACGGCGGCGACCTGGGCGGCACCATGCGGCTCGGTCTCTACCAGGCCGCTCTCGCCGAGGGCTCGCTGGCGCGCGAGGTCTACGGCGCCGCCGAGGTGTCCGAGCGTCACCGTCACCGCTACGAGGTGAACAACGCCTACCGCGATCGCCTGTCGGAGGCCGGTCTGGTGTTCTCGGGCCTCAACCCGGAGCTGGATCTCGTCGAGTACGTCGAGCTGCCGCGCGACGTGCACCCGTACTACATCGCCACCCAGGCGCACCCGGAGCTGCGTTCGCGTCCGACCGACCCGCACCCGCTGTTCCGCGGTCTCGTCGGCGCGGCCATCGCCCGGCACCGCGCGAGCGAGCTGTTCGACGTGCCCGTCGATGAGTGAGCAGGGGATGGGCGCGACGGACGAGTCGCTGCGCGACGAGTCCTTCGAGCCGGAGGTCCTGAGCAGCGACCTCGTCTACGAGGGCTACGTCTGGGACGTGCGCTCCGACCGGGTCCGGTACGGCGACGGCGAGATCGTGCGGCAGTACGTCGCCCATCCCGGCGCCGTCGCGATCCTCGCGCTGGACGACGAGGGGCGGGTGCTGCTCATCCAGCAGTACCGCCACCCGATCCGCCACCGCGACTGGGAGCTGCCGGCGGGCCTCCTCGACATCGAGGGGGAGGAGCCGATGGTGGCCGCCCGTCGCGAGCTCGCGGAGGAGGCCGACCTCGTCGCCGCCCACTGGGAGCCGCTGGTGTCCTCGTGGACGACGCCCGGCGGCAACGACGAGCTCATCCGGGTGTTCCTCGCGACCGGGCTCTCGGCCGCCGAGACCGCGCACGACCGCGAGGACGAGGAGGCGGACATCCGGCTCGCCTGGGTGCCGCTGGAAGACGCCGTCGCGGGAGTGATGGCAGGACGCCTGCGCAACGGCATCCTCTCCATCGGCGTGCTGGCCGCGGCGCAGAGGCTGCGCGACCGAGGCTGAGGATGCTGCTCGATCGCGCTCTCGACGCGTATCTGCGTCACGTGACGATCGAACGCGGCCTGAGCGCGCACACGGTCGGCGCCTACCGGCGGGACCTCGAGGGCTACCGGGACTGGCTCACGGCGGAGGGGATCGACGACACCGCGGACATCACGTCCGTGGTGGTCGACCGTTTCGTCGCCGACCGTGCCTCGGCGGAGCCGCCGCCCGCGGCGACGAGCCTGGCGCGCCTGCAGTCCTCGGTGCGCGGCTGGCACCGGTTCCTCGCCCGGGAGGGCATCGAGGCGGACGATCCGACCGGACGCCTCCGCCCGCCGAAGACCCCGCGCCGGCTCCCGAAAGCCCTCACGATCGACCAAGTGGAGCGGCTGCTCGCCGCGCCGTCGGCCGAGGAGCCGCTCGGCATCCGGGACAGGGCGCTGCTGGAGCTTCTCTACGCGACGGGTGCCCGGGTGTCGGAGGCGGTCGGGCTCGACGTCGACGACATGGCGCACGGCGAGGTGCTGCGCCTGCGGGGAAAGGGCTCGAAGGAGCGCATCGTCCCCGTGGGGTCGTATGCCCGCGCCGCGGTCGACGCGTATCTCACCCGGGTCCGCCCGGGCCTCGCGGCGAAGGGACGTGCGTCGGCCCGGCTCTTCCTCGGCGCGCGGGGCGCTCCGCTCTCGCGGCAGAGCGCCTGGCTGGTGATCCGTTCCGCCGCGGAGCGCGCGCAGCTCACCGCCGAGGTCTCCCCGCACACCCTGCGGCATTCGTTCGCGACCCACCTCCTGCAGGGCGGTGCCGACGTGCGCGTGGTGCAGGAGCTGCTGGGGCATTCCTCGGTCGCGACGACGCAGATCTACACCCACGTGTCGGTGGACGCCCTCCGCGACATCTACGCGACCTCGCACCCCCGGGCACGCTGATCCCGCGCGGATCCGCGCCTCCTCCCGAGGCGGCCCGCCGCGCGCCGGGACGGCCGGGGAACGCATGGCCGCTACAATCGAGCAAGCACGAAGGAGCAGGAGAACCGGTGGCTGAGAAAGCGGCGAAGTCCAGGGCGAAGGCACAGAAGGCCGACGACACTCCCATGGGACCCACCGGCCGTCCGTATCAGGGCTTCCCGATCCCGGCGCCGCTGAAGTCGCACGGCCCCGCGCGCATCATCGCCCTCTGCAACCAGAAGGGCGGCGTCGGCAAGACGACGACGTCCATCAACCTCGCCGCCGCCCTCGCGGAGTACGGTCGCAAGGTGCTCGCGGTGGACTTCGACCCGCAGGGCGCCCTGTCCGCCGGTCTCGGCATCCAGACGCACGACGTGCCGACGGTCTACGACCTCCTGCTCGACACGAAGCGCGACGCCCACGACGCGATCGTGCACTCGAACGTGCCGGGTCTCGACGTCCTCCCCGCGAACATCGACCTCTCGGCCGCGGAGGTGCACCTCGTCAACGAGGTCGCCCGCGAGACGATCCTCGCCCGCGTGCTCCGGCAGGTGGCGGGGGAGTACGACGTCATCCTCATCGACTGCCAGCCGTCGCTGGGCCTGCTGACCGTGAACGCGCTGACGGCGGCGCACGGCGTCATCATCCCTCTCGAGTGCGAGTTCTTCGCGCTGCGCGGTGTCGCGCTCCTCATCGAGACCATCGACAAGGTGCGCGATCGCCTGAACCCCTCCATCGAGATGGACGGGCTGCTGGCGACCATGTACGACCCGCGCACGCTGCACTCGCGCGAGGTGCTCGAACGCGTCGTGGAGGCGTTCGGCGACGACGTGCTGGAGACCGTGATCGGCCGCACCGTGAAGTTCCCGGACGCGTCGGTCTCGGGTGTCCCGATCACCGAGTTCGCTCCGGAGCACGCGGCCGCACAGGCATACCTGCGGCTGGCCAGGGAGCTGGTCGCCCGTGGCGCCGTCGCCTGACGAGCTCGGAACCGCTGAGGGCCCGGCACTCGCCGACGCCGTCGACGCTGCGGAGGCTTCCTCCGCCGACGACGCCGGTTTCCGGGTCTCGCTGTCGAACTTCGACGGCCCCTTCGACCTCCTGCTGACCCTCATCTCCAAGCACGAGATGGACATCACCGAGGTGTCGTTGAGCGCCGTCACCAACGAGTTCATCGCGTACCTCGCCGACCTCGAGGACGAGGAGGAGCTGGACCAGGCGTCGGAGTTCCTCGTCGTCGCGGCGACCCTCCTCGACATGAAGGTGGCGGGTCTGCTGCCGCAGGGCGAGCTCGTCGATGCCGAGGCCGTGGCCCTGCTCGAAGCGCGCGATCTGCTCTTCGCCCGTCTGCTGCAGTACCGCGCGTTCAAGGAGGTCTCCGCGTGGTTCGCACGGTGCCTGCAGCGGGAGGACCGCCGCCACGTGCGCGCGGTGCCGCTGGAGGAGAAGCACCGGAAGCAGACACCCGAGCTCGTCTGGTCGCTCACGACCGACGACTTCGCGGCTCTGGCACTGCTGGCCTTCGCACCGAAGGAGATCCCGCACGTCGGGCTCGACCACCTGCACGCGCCCCTGGTCAGCATCCGCGAGCAGGCCGCGATCGTCGTCACGCTGCTGCGCGGCACCGAGTCGCTGAGCTTCCGCGAGCTCGTCGCCGGCGTCACCGAGCCGGGCATCGTCGTGGCCCGCTTCATCTCGGTGCTGGAGCTGTACCGGCACGCGGCGCTGTCCTTCGAACAACTGGAACCGCTCGGGGAGCTGACGCTCCGTTGGGCCGCCGACTCCTGGTCGGACGAGACACTCGCGACCCTGGGGGCCGACTATGACCGATGACATGACCGAGACGGAAACCGGGCTCCGCGAGGAGCCCGACGCCGTGACGGGTGCCGAGTTGCCCCTCAGCGAGCGCGTGGAGGCGATCCTCTTCATCGTCGACGAGCCGATCGGCCTGGTGGCTCTCGCCGCGGCGGTCGGCGCGCCGGTGCCCGCCGTCCGGCAGACGGTCGAGTCGCTGGTCGAGGACTACGACGGCCGGGGCGCGGGTCCGCGGCGCGGCTTCGAGCTGCGGGAGGTCGGCGGCGGATGGCGGCTCTACGTCCGCGAAGACCTGGATCCGGTCGTGGCGGAGTTCGTCGGCGGCCAGGCTCCGGCCCGGCTCTCGCAGGCCGCGTTGGAGACGCTCGCGGTGATCGCCTACAAGCAGCCCGTCACCCGCAGCCAGGTCGCCTCGATCCGCGCGGTCAACGTCGACTCCGTGGTCCGCACGCTCCTCGCACGAGGCCTGATCACCGAGCTCTTCGCCGACTCCGAGACCGGGGCGATCAACTACGGCACGACCGATGCGCTCCTCCAGCATCTCGGCATCAACTCTCTGGATGAGCTTCCGCCGATCTCGCCGCTCCTCGATGACGGCGCCGACGGCTTCGACGAAGGGACGGTCCGATGACCACCGACGCCCACGATTCCGCAGCCCCCGAGGGCGTCCGACTGCAGAAGGTGCTGGCAGCCGCCGGCGTCGCGTCCCGTCGGGTCGTCGAGCAGTACATCGTCGAGGGGCGTATCCGCGTGAACGGCCAGGTGGTCACCGAGCTCGGCCGCCGCATCGACCCGGAGCGCGACCTCGTCGACGTCGACGGCACCGCGGTGCAGCTCGACGTGTCCAAGCGCTACGTGATGCTGAACAAGCCGACGGGCGTGGTCAGCAGCATGCGCGACGAGAGCGGCCGTCCGGATCTCCGGCGCTTCACGAAGGACTACGAGGAGCGGCTCTACAACGTCGGGCGCCTGGACGCCGAGACCAGCGGCCTGCTGCTGCTCACCAACGACGGCGAGCTCGCGCACGTCCTCGCGCACCCGTCCTTCGGCGTCACCAAGGTCTACATCGCGAAGGTGGAAGGGACGGTGACGGCGCAGACCATCTCGAAGCTCACGAAGGGCATCGAGCTGGAGGACGGCCCCATCGCCGCCGACAGGGCCCGCCTGCTGGACACATCGGCGGGCTCGAGCCTCGTCGAGCTCACGCTGCACTCGGGACGCAACCGGATCGTGCGTCGCATGATGGCCGCGGTCGGTCATCCGGTCACCGAACTGGTGCGGCGGCAGTTCGGTCCGCTGCACCTGGGAACCCTCCCGGCGGGCCGGACGCGGGAACTGAGTAAAATCGAACTCGGCGCGCTGTTGACCCTCGCGCGCCGGGAATCCGGTGTCGCCGAGGCGCCAGGCGAGCAGGAGAGCGAATGACCCAGACGACGAGTGCGCCCGCGGCGCGGAAGGCCGGTGCCGTCGCGCCGCGCCTGTCCGGCACCGTGCGCATCGTCGGCGCCGGGCTGCTCGGTGCCAGCGTCGGCCACGCGCTCCGCGCGAAGGGCATCGACGTCGTCCTCACGGATGCGTCCCCCGCGCAGCTGCGCCTCGCCGTCGACTACGGCGCCGGACGCCTTCCGCAGGATGACGACGCCCCGGTGCTCGTCGTCGTGGCCGTGCCGCCGGATGTGACCGCCGACGTGATCCAGGCCGAGCTCGAGCGCTACCCCGACGCCGTCGTGACGGATGTCGCGAGCGTGAAGCTGGAGCCGTTCCGCACGCTCCGTGACCGCGGTGTGAACCTCGCCCGCTACATCGGCTCCCACCCGCTCGCCGGCCGGGAGCGCGGCGGGGCGATCTCGGCGCGAGCCGATCTGTTCATCGGACGGCCGTGGGTCGTGTGCCGCGACGAGGACACCACCGCGCGGGACCTCGCGCTGGTCGAGGCGCTGGCTCTCGATGTCGGCGCGATGCCGCTGGAGATGACCCCCGAGGAGCACGACCGCTCCGTCGCCCTCACCTCGCACGTGCCGCAGGTCGTCGCGAGTCTCCTCGCCGGGCGTCTCGCCGGGGCCGAGGAGGGCGCGCTCCGCCTGGCAGGGCAGGGCGTGCGGGACACCACGCGCATCGCCGCGTCCGCTCCCGAGCTGTGGGTGCAGATCCTCGGCGCCAACGCCGGTCCCGTGGTCGAGATCCTCGACGCGCTGGCGACCGATCTGAGCGAGGTCGCCGATGCGCTGCGCGCTCCGGGCGCACCGGGTGCCCGTCGCGTGCTCGCGGAGACCATCCGTCAGGGCAACGACGGCGTCGAGCGCCTCCCCGGCAAGCACGGACAGAACCGACGCTTCGAGACACTGGTCGTCATGGTCGACGACACCGCCGGTCAGCTGGGGCGCCTGTTCGGCGAGCTCGGCGAGCTGGGCGTCAACGTCGAGGACCTGCGGCTGGAGCATTCTCCCGGCGCGCAGTTCGGCCTCGCCGAGATCAGTGTCGACCCCGCGGCGCTGCACGGCGCGATCACCGGGCTCCAGGAACGCGGCTGGCGCATCGCAGGGAACACCAATGACTGACACCTCCACCGTCTCCGCCACGAAGTTCATCGCCATCGACGGTCCCGCCGGGTCCGGCAAGTCGAGTGTGTCCAAGGCGATCGCGCGTCGCGAGGGCTTCGGCTACCTCGACACCGGGTCGGCCTACCGGGCTCTCGCCTGGCACGTGCTCGATCGCGGCGCGGACACCGACGACGCGGAGGCCGTGCGCGCCGCGGCCGCCGACTTTCCCGTCCGCCTCGGCCTCGACCCGGATGACCGCACGGTACGTGTCGGCGACGTGGACGTGACGGAGGCGATCCGCGAGCCCCGCGTGTCCGGCGCCGTGAGCGGCGTGGCGCGGGTGCCCGAGGTGCGCACCCAGGTCAACGAGCTCTTCCGGGCACTGGTCGCTGAGGCGCCGTACCCGGCCGTGGTGGTCGAAGGCCGCGACATCACGACCGTCGTGGCACCCGATGCGCCCGTCCGCATCCTGCTGACCGCCGCACCGGAAGTGCGTGCCGCCCGCCGCGCGGGCGAGCTCGCAGGCGAGAACGCCGCCGCCGTCGCGGACGCCCTGCACAAGCGCGACGCCTCCGACAGCGCGGTCGTCGACTTCCTCAACGCCGCGGAAGGCGTGGAGGTCGTCGACTCGACCGCACTCGATTTCCCCCAGACCATCGACGCCGTTCTCTCGGTGATCGAACGACTCCGAGGAGCACACCGTGGCTGACGACGAATACGAAGGCGGTCCCGACCAGCTCGCCGAGAAGATGGACCAGCTCGACGAGCAGCTGGCCGAGCAGCGCGCGGAGACCCTGCGCGCCGGCCTCGCCGACTACGAGCTGGACGACGAGGACGCGGAGCTCCTCGCGGGCATCACCCTCGGCGAGGACGGCATCCAGTACAGCCCCGCGCTGCCCGTGGTGGCGATCGTCGGGCGGCCGAACGTCGGCAAGTCCGCGCTCGTGAACCGCATCCTCGGCCGTCGCGAGGCCGTCGTGGAGGACACCCCCGGTGTCACCCGCGACCGCGTCACGTACAAGGCCGAGTGGAACGATCGTCGCTTCACGGTCGTCGACACCGGCGGCTGGGAGCCCGACGCCCGGGGCATCGATCGGTCCGTCGCGGCACAGGCCGAGGTCGCGATCGACCTGTCCGATGTCGTGCTGTTCGTCGTGGACGCCATGGTGGGCGCCACCTCGACCGACGAGCACGTCGTGAAGCTGTTGCGCAAGAGCGGCAAGCCGGTCTTCCTCGTCGCCAACAAGATCGACGACGGGCGTCAGGAGCCGGAAGCGGCCGCCCTGTGGAACCTGGGTCTCGGGGAGCCGCACCCGGTCTCCGCGATCCACGGTCGCGGTGTCGCGGACCTGCTCGATGCCGTGCTGAAGAAGCTCCCCGAGGTCTCCGCCGTCGCGAAGCAGGAGATCGGCGGCCCGCGCCGTGTCGCGATCCTGGGGCGCCCGAACGTCGGCAAGTCCTCGCTGCTGAACAAGGCCGCGGGGGAGGAGCGCGTGGTCGTCAACGACCTCGCCGGCACGACCCGTGATCCGGTGGACGAGGTCGTGGAGCTCGGCGGCAAGATGTGGCGCCTGGTCGACACGGCCGGCATCCGTCGCCGCGTGCACATGGCGCAGGGTGCGGACTTCTACGCGTCGCTGCGCACCTCCGCCGCGCTGGAGAAGGCCGAAGTGGCCGTCGTGGTGCTCGACGTCTCCGAGACGATCAGCGAGCAGGACGTGCGGATCATCGACCTCGTTCTCGAGTCGGGCCGCGCGCTCGTCCTGGCGTTCAACAAGTGGGATCGCCTGAACGACGACGACCTGGAGAACGCCGACCGCCGCCGCTACCTGGAGCGCGAGATCGAGCAGGACCTCGCGCATGTCGCGTGGGCCCCCCGCGTGAACATCTCGGCGAAGACCGGCCGTCACCTCGACAAGCTGGTCCCCGCGCTCGAGACGGCGCTGGAGAACTGGGATCGCCGGATCCCCACCGGCAAGTTCAACGCGTTCCTCGCCGAGCTCGTCGCCGAGCACCCGCACCCGGTGCGCGGCGGGAAGCAGCCGCGCATCCTCTTCGGGACCCAGGCCTCGACCCGTCCGCCGACGTTCGTGCTGTTCACGACAGGTTTCCTCGACCCGGGCTACCGCCGGTTCATCCAGCGCCGCCTGCGGGAGCTGTATTCGTTCGAGGGCACTCCGATCGTGATCAACATGCGGGTGCGCGAGAAGCGTCAGCGCTGACTCGTTGCCGCGCATGTCGCGGCGGTGGCGCCGGAGCCCCGATGCTGTGAAAAGCTGAGGGGGTGACTGTCGTACCTCCCGCCGCCGGTGAACCGCGTCGCCCCGAGGGGCCTCGCGATCCGGGCGACGCCTGGGTGGTCGCCGACACGGGCGAGCGGTACTGGGGGCGCTTCGGTGCCGCAGGTCTCCTCGCCGTCGACGCGGAGCGCGGCATCCTGCTGCAGCATCGCGTCGCGTGGAGCCACTTCGGCGGCACCTGGGGTCTGCCCGGGGGAGCGCTGCACGAGGGTGAGGCGGCCATCGTCGGTGCCGTGCGCGAGGCGCAGGAGGAGGCGGGAGTGCCGGATGGTGCGATGCGGCCCCGCTTCACGAGTGTGCTCGATCTCGGCATCTGGTCGTACACCACCGTCGTCGCCGATGTGCGGACGCCGTTCGACCCCGTGATCAGCGACCCGGAGAGCGTCGCGCTGTCGTGGGTACCCGTCGAGGACGTGGACGCGCTGCCCCTGCACCCCGGCTTCGGTGCGGCGTGGCCGATGCTGCGGGCTCAACTGTCGGCGCATCCGGTGGTCGTGGTCGACGCCGCCAACGTCGTGGGGTCGGTCCCGGACGGTTGGTGGAAGGATCGCGCCGGAGCCGCGGCACGACTGCGCGATCGTCTGACGGGCCTCTCCGTGCCCGCGGACGACCTCGGACTCGCGGGGGATCACTGGTTCCCGGAAGTATCGCTCGTCGTGGAAGGTCGCGCGCGGGACATCGCCGAGGCCGCTGCGGCGGGATCACCCGCGCACGCCGCGGCCGCAGAAGCCGGAGTCGCGAGCTCGGCCCTGGACGTCGTGCGCGCGGAGGGCGCCGGTGACGACGCGATCGTGGCCGAGGTCGAACGCCGGGTCGCGAGCGGTTCGCCGGTTCTCGCGGTGACCAGTGACCGCGAGCTGCAGTCCCGCGTCGAGGCTGCCGGGGCCCAGGTGCGCTCGAGCGGCTGGCTCCTTCGTCTTCTCGACGCGTAGCGCGAGACGCGGGCGCTTCGCTCCGCGGATCCAGGTACTCGTGCAGTGCTGGGGCCTGGCACGGCTTGGTCCGACGTGGCGTGGCTTGGCGTGGCAGGGCTTGGCGCGGCCCGGCTTGGTTTGACGTGGCCTGCGTCACCGCTCGCGAATGACCCGCTGTCGTGATGACCCGCGAAGGTCAGACGAACGCGACCCGACGCGGGGCGTGATCGGTGTGGACCGCGCCGAGGGGACTTCGCCATTCGAGAACCCCGCCGGGATGCTGACGTACCGTCCAGCGCTGAGGCTCCGGGACATCGGGGTGCTTCAGCACATGGTGTCCGCGGCAGAGATGCGCGAGGTTGTCGACGCGGGTCGGGCCGCCCTTCGCATGATCCCGGGTGTGGTCGATGTCGCAGCGGTGTACCGGCTGGCGGCATCCGGGGAACCGGCAGTGCTGATCGCGGGCGCGGAGCAACCGGCGCATGCTCTCGGTCGGGCTGTAGGCGTCCGTTTCGACGACCTGCCCGTGTGGGTCGAGGAACAAGCGCGTCCATCCGCCGTCTCGTCCGGCCAGAGCGCGGGCGATATCCGGGTGGAGAGCACCGTGCCCGTCCAGTTCGCCGGGACGGTCGTCGAGTCCGGCGAGGGTTGTCGCCGCCACGGTCACCTGCAGGCGCCCGCGTACGCCGGCGAGGCCTTCGCCCTCGACGGCGCTCGGATCGGCGGTGAGGAGGAGATCGGTCAGAAGGTCGGCCTGCACCTGGCTCCAGGTGCGAGTGTCGGAGGGGGCCGATCCCGCCTCGGGGTCGAGGGCGTACGTGTCGCCGTCGGCGCTCGGGATCGTAGTCCCCGCCCGGGTGTCATCGCACGGGCGATCCGTTTCGACGCTGTGAGCAGTCAGTAGTTCGTGGTTCGCAGGAGCCAGGGGATGCGTCGCTTCGTCCGACCCCGCATCAGGCGCGGGAACCGCAGCGCGCGCCCGGAGCACCGTGCGGGTGAGCTGACTCAGCCGGTCGGCGATCGCCACCGCCGCCCACTCCGGGAGGATCGCCGTCAGGACCGCGAGGCCGTCGTCGACCGTTCGCACTGTGACGCAGCGCTCGTCCGCCGCTCGGCGGTGTCGCTCCGTGATGGTCTCGCCGACGAGAGCGGAGGCGACGCGGCGGGCATGCACCCGCGTGCGCGCCGCGGTCTCGGCTTCGGCGACGACGAGCACCGCCGTCTCGAACAGCGCCATCGTCTCCGGCGCGACGACGCGGTTGCGGATGGCCTCGTCCACGATGGCGCTCGCCCGTGCGACCTCCCGGACGTGTGCGGAGCTCAAAGTTCCCTCGTGGAAGGCCTGCCGCACGCGGGGGAGCGCCGTGCTCAGCGCAAGAGCGTCGGCGAACGCGAACTCCATGGTGCCGGTGGAAACGCGCCCCGCCGCGGCGAACTCGGCGACCATCGAGCGGTGGATGGCGTCACGGTGGTGCGAGGCTGAGGCGACGTCCTCGTCGTGGAAAGCGATCTGCGCGACCAACAGCTCCGCGGCCTCTGCCTCCAGCGCCGCGATGCGCCGGCGGGTCTCCGCCCAGGCGTCTCGCACGCGTCGCCGCTCCTCCAGGTCGAGGGGTGCGGTCGTGAGGTTCGTCATACTTCCATTTTAGAACGTATGTTCGAATCAAGGAAGGGTTCAGTCCTGTTGTATATCGCCTCGTCCGCGAAGGCGATCGATGTCTCGACGTTCCCGCTTCGTAGGTCGTCCGGCGCCGCGGTCCCGGACGCCGAGGGCTGCCTGCGGCTCGCGTTCCGGCGTTCGGTCTTCGTACGCGAGGGCGGCCAGCGGCGCGCCCACACGCTTGACGAGGATCTGGCGCACGATCAGGATTCGATCGAAGCCCGCGATGCGGATGCGGAGCTCGTCGCCCACGCGAACTGCCTGCGCGGCCTTCGCCTTGTCGCCGTTGACGCGCACATGCCCCGCGCGGCATGCGGTGGTCGCCGCTGACCGGGTCTTGTAGACGCGCACCGCCCAGAGCCAACTGTCCACCCGCGCGCTGTCGACCATCAGGCGGCCCTCCGCTGCAGGGAGACGAGCGCGCCCGCGACGATCAGCCCCTGGCCGAGCGTGTATGTCAGCATCACGGCGGGGCTGCTCCAGGCCGGGAGGGCGTCGGGGAGGAAGAGTCGGAAAGCGAGGATCGTGTCGCTCGCCAGGAAGAACGCGCCGCCCGTCACGACGAGCGGATGGCATCGTGCGGCGAACGCGGCGGTGCCCGCGAGGAGCAGGCCGTACAGCGCGACCCCGATGAGGAGCGGGCCCGTGTGCGGGCCGAGAAGGAGGATCATCGCGAGCCACCAGAGGGCATAGATCGCTGTCCACCACGGCAGGCGGCGGCGCGCCAGGTGGCGGGCGAAGAGGACGATGTAGGCGATGTGCGCGAGGCCGAAGAAGCCCAGCATGAGCGGAAGCTCGGGTGCCGCGGGGAACAGCGCACCCGCGCCGTCACCCAGCCAGGAGAACAGCAGGGCGACGAGGAGGAGGGCCACCGTCACGGGCGGGTGGATCCGTCGCGCCGCCACCAGGACCGGCACCGCGAGCAGCGGCATGAGCAGCAGCTTCGTCGGAGCCGCGAGATCGTGGTCCATTGCGAGAAGCACGACGTGCAGGGCGGAGACCACGGCGTACGGGACGAACGCCCACACGATCGCGGGAGGGAGGGTGCGGCGCTGCATCCCTCCATCGTATGACCGGAGGGGCATGTCGTCTCGAAGGCGGTCGATCGGACCGGCCCGACTCAGGACTCGACGGTGACCGTGGCCACAGCACCCTCGGCATCGAGGTGCACGGCGGGCCAGTAGCCCTCCGGGAAGTGCTCGCCGCAGGAGTCCGTGAAGTGGAGGACGACGGTGCCGTCGCCGGAAGCCTCGATGGTTTCGAGGTCCAGGTCGGCCGCTGCCTCGTCGAGCTCGGTGGGGTCCGGATCGCCGGTGCTGAACGTCGTGACCACGGCGTCCGAGGCGACGCGGCGGAGGTCCGGGAGGGCGGCGACGACCGTGCGCAGCCGCGGGAGCAGTGGAGCGACATCGCCTGGCGATGCGCCCTCGAGCATCAGCTCGTAGGTGCGGCCGTCGACTTCGACGCTGCCGACGAACCAGTTGTGGGTGAGGACGGAACCGTCGTCGAGTTCGGAGGTCGCCCGGTGGAGCGGTCCGAGGTCGGGATCATCGAGAGAGGAGTTCGCGGCGCTCATGCCTTCACGCTATCGCCCTGGTTCGGTGTGATTTCCAGGGCGACGAGCACGCGCCCCGGCTTCATCACCGCCTTCTCCGTGAAGCCGGCGCGGAGGAACGTCCCGAGTGTGCCGTGGTACAGATCGTTCGCCCGCTGCTTCTCGCCATGGGTGTCGACGGGATACCCCTCGATGAGGCGGGCGCCCGACTCCCGGGCGAACGCGATCGCGGCGTCGAGCAGCTCCGCGTTGAGCCCGGTGCCCCGATGCTCCCTGCGGACGACGAAGCAGGTGACCGCCCACACGGATTCGTCGTCGAACGGCTCGGTGCTCGACGCGGCGATCATGCGGGTGCGGGGGATCCGGGCCTGAGGGGTGCGCGGTCCGATCCGGATCCAGCCCGCGGCCTCGCCGTCGACGTACGCGACCAGTCCCGGAGGGGGACCCTCGTCGATCTCGGCGCGGAACATCTCGGTGCGCTGAGGCGTGGTGGTCTGATTCCAGTCCTTGTTCGGCAGCACCGGCCAGATGCACTGGCAGCTCGCCCCGTCACCGCCGCCGGTGAGCGCGTGCTGCACGTCATCCCAGTGGGCGGTCGTCGCCAGCGCGGTCGTGATCGTCGACATGCAGGCGACGGTACAAGCAGCTTCCGACACCCCGCAACGCCTCGGTTCGCGAGAGGGCCGCGGGTGCGGCTAAGATAGGGGAGTTGCCTGCGCGAGAGTGCAGAACAACGGGCTGTGGCGCAGCTTGGTAGCGCACTTGACTGGGGGTCAAGGGGTCGCAGGTTCAAATCCTGTCAGCCCGACCATTTGGGGGGCCGGGATCTCGCAAGAGGTTCCGGCCCTTCTGCCTTCCCGGGATCGCCGAGGGCACGAAGAGGGCACGCCTTATGTGGCCCTCCGCGGCCGTCAGCGCGTGGGAAGGAGCTCCGCGATCGTCCCCGGGGCCGCGCCGACCAGCGTCTCGCAGGCCTGTGCCAACCGAGCGGCGAACAGCGCGGCGTCGGTACGGCGGGTCAGCGCATGCGCTGCGATGCCGTCGATCATGGCGAGGATCTGCCAGGCCACGGCATCGGTGTCGTCGGTGCGGAACACGCCGGAGCGCCGGCCCTCCTCGATGAGCTGCGCGATGAACGACTGCCAGGCGCCCATCTGTTCGTCGATGGCCACCGACAGCGCCGTGCTGCCGCGGCCGAGGGACCAGGCATCCACCCACACGAGCGTGATGTCGTCATGATCGATGCTGAGTACCGTGGAGATCATCCGCGCCATCCGTGCCGCCGGCTCGCTCTCGGTCTCGGCCTGGGTGCGGACGTCGTCCAGTTCGGAGGCCGTCAGCTCGCGGAAGGTGCGCGCGACCAACTCGTCCATGCTGGATGCGTAGTGCGAGACGAGCCCCGGCGCCACCCCTGCCATGCTGGCGACCGCCCGCAGCGTCAGCGCGGACAGTCCCTTCTCCCTGGCTATCGCCATCGCGGCGTCGTTGATCTCGCCGGCGCGCTGCTCCGGCGTCTTCCTGGTCCGAGGATGCGTATCGGGTGTTGACATGGTGCCTCCAGTGTAGGAACATTCCTGTATTGGTCATGTGACCAACAAGCCGTTGTCGGCAAAGGAGATGACATGGGCTGGCGGATGCCGCACGAGGGCGAACGGCACGAACGCACCTGGATGGCGTTTCCGCGCGTGGGCGTCACCCTGGGCGACGGTGCTGCCTGGCGCGACACGGCGTACCGCGCGTGGACCGACGTCGCGCTGGCGATCGCCGAGTTCGAACCGGTCACGATGGTCGTGGACCCGACCGAGATGGCGCGGGCGCGGGACATGCTCGGCTCGGCCGTCGAGATCGTCGAGTCGCCGCTGGACGAGTTCTGGATGCGCGACTTCGGCCCGACCTTCGTCCTCGACGACGATCGGCCAGGCGTCCTCGGCGCAGTCGACTGGATCTTCAACGGCTGGGGTGCGCCCGCGTGGGCCGAGTGGCAGGTGTCGGCCGGCGTCGCACGCATCGTCGCCGCACACGTCGGAGCCGAGCACATCAGTTCGGTGCTCGTGAACGAGGGCGGCGGTATCCACGTCGACGGCGAGGGCACGGTGCTGCTCACCGAGACCGTGCAGCTCGACCCGAACCGCAACCCCTACGCCGACAGAGGCCGCGTCGAAGCCGAACTCGGACGCACGATCGGCGCGACCACAGCCATCTGGCTGCCGCGAGGCCTCACGCGCGACTACGACGAGTTCGGCACCAACGGACACGTCGACATCGTTGCCGCATTCGCCGCTCCGGGCCGGGTGCTGCTGCACCGTCAGGACGACGCGGGACACCCCGACCACGTCGTCACGCGGGAGCTGAAGGCGTTCCTGCAGGACCAGACGGATGCCGCGGGTCGCCCGCTCGAGATCATCGACGTCCCGGCCCCCGAGACCCTCCGCGACGACGAGGGCTACGTGGACTGGAGCTACATCAACCACCTCGTGGTGAACGACGCCGTGATCGCCTGCGGGTTCGGCGAGGACGCCGCCGATGCCCGTGCGCGGGACATCCTCGGAGCCGCGTACCCCGGGCGACGGATCGTGACCGTCGACGCGCGCCCGATCTTCGCGCGCGGCGGCGGCATCCACTGCATCACTCAGCAGCAGCCGGCCACGAGCGAGGTTCCCGCATGATCGACGTGGTCGAAGCATCCATCGCGGACCTGCGGCGAGCGCTCGAGACCGGTGCGGCTACCAGCGTCGCGCTGGTGCAGGCCTATCTCGCGCGCCTCGACGCGTACGACGCACCCGGCACCGAGACCGCCCTCAACGCGGTCGTCGTCCGCAACCCCGACGCCCTCGCTGAGGCCGCGGCGTCTGATGCCCGCAGAGCGGCCCGGCACTCGCTCGGCCCGCTGGACGGCATCCCGTACACGGCCAAAGACAGCTACCTCGTCGCAGGGCTCACCGCGGCATGTGGTTCCCCGGCGTTCGCGGATCTGGTCGCGCAGCGGGACGCGTTCACGATCGAACGGCTCAGGGCCGGCGGGGCGATCTGCCTCGGCCTGACCAATATGCCGCCGATGGCCAACGGCGGGATGCAGCGCGGTGTGTACGGACGGGCGGAGAGTCCGTACAGCGCCGACTGGCTGACCAGCGCATTCGGATCCGGCTCCTCGAACGGATCGGGCACCGCGACCGCCGCGAGCTTCGCTGCCTTCGGACTCGGCGAGGAGACCTGGTCGAGCGGTCGGGCACCGGCGTCGAACAACGCCCTCTGCGCATACACGCCCAGCCGCGGCGTCATCTCGGTGCGCGGCAACTGGCCGCTGGTGCCCACGATGGACGTCGTGGTGCCGCACACCCGTATGATGGCCGATCTCTTCGAGGTGCTCGACGTGATCGTCGCCGACGACGCCGACGTCCGCGGCGACTTCTGGCGCGCCCAGCCGTGGGTGCGTATTCCTGCCGCATCCGAGGTGCGTCCGTCGTCGTACCGAGACCTCGCCGCGGCCGACCCTCGTTCCGTTCTCGCCGGCCGCCGCTTCGGTGTGCCGCGCATGTACGTCAATGCCGATCCGGATGCCGGCACCGGCACCACCATCGGAGGCGCGACCGGGCAGGGCATCGTGACCCGGGCGTCCGTCATCGACCTCTGGGAGCAGGCGCGCCGAGACCTCGAAGACGCCGGCGCCCACGTGGTCGACGTCGACTTCCCGGTCGTCACCAACTACGAGGGCGACCGCGCCGGGGCGCCGACCCTGAGCACCAGGGGACTGGTGTCCGAGCGGTTCCTGCGCTCCGAGATCGAGGATCTCTCCGCCTGGGCGTGGGACGACTTCCTGCGCGCGAACGGCGACCCCGCGCTCGATCGGCTCGAACTCGTCGATGGCGCGCGCATCTTCCCGCATCCGGGAGGTGCCCTCCCGGATCGCTACACCGGCTTCGATGACGAGATCGCCGGGTATCCGGCCCTCGTCCGCGAGCGCCCGTACGCCTCATTCACCGACATCCCGCATCTCGAGGAGGGTGTGCGCGGGCTCGAGGAGACCCGCCGCGTCGACCTCGAGGAGTGGATGGACGCGCTCGGCCTCGACGCCGTGATCTTCCCCGCCGTCGCCGATGTCGGCCCCGCCGACATGGACGTGAACCCGGCATCCGCCGACGCGGGGTGGCGCAACGGCGTGTGGGTCGCGAACGGCAATCTCGCGATCCGTCATCTCGGCATCCCGACCGTCACGGTGCCGATGGGCACGATGGCAGACATCGGGATGCCGGTGGGTCTGACCATCGCGGGCCGCAGCTGGGACGACACCGCCCTGCTGCGCCTCGCCGCCGCGTTCGAGGCGACCGGCGATCGCCGCACCGCGCCGCCGCGCACTCCCGCTCTTCCCGGAGAGGAACTCTCGTGACGTCGCCCTTCCCGCGCCCGGAGCGGCGCCTGCAGATCACGGCCGATGCCGCGGATCCGCTCCGGCGCGGCGCCGAGCGAGGCATGCAGCTGCGCGCGACTCTGCCCGGCACGATCGCCGCGTATGATCGGCTCTTCCGCCTCGGCGCCGTCGACGAGAAGACCGTGCGCGACGACGCCGAGCGGCTGCTCGACGCGGTCGACGCCCACCGTCCGGCGCTGCGCGCGCAGATCGAGGGCATCGCCGCCGGTGCGGACGTCGAGATCTGGCGCGTCGCAGCATTGAACGGCCGCACGGAGATCCTGTCCCGCAGCGTCGCCGTACCGCCAGGAGAGTGCTCGACCATCGTGCGCTCGATCCGCGATGCGGACGGCCGCGCGCGCACCCTCGGCGTGCAGACGTGGGACTGGCACATGGAGATCGCGCCGTACTGGCACACGATCATCTCTCGCGGCGGTGTCCACGACTATGCCGGGCTCACCGAATGCGGCATCCTCGGCAAGATCGGCGTGAACAGCGCCGGCGTCGCGCTGCACTTCAACATCCTGGGGCATCGGTCCGACCGGCCCGAGGGCATCCCGATGCATGTGCTCGCCGCTCTCGTGCTCGAGGAGGCCTCCAGTGTCGCGCACGCCGTCGAACTGGTGCGCGAGGCGCCGGTCACGAGCTCCGGCTCGTTCGCGCTCTTCGACGCCGCGGGCGACGCCGTGCTGCTCGACATCAGCCCCGAAGGCGTGTTCTCCGCGCCCGCGATCACCGAGGGCACCTGGCTGCGCACGAATCACTTCCTCACCGAAGAACCAGCGGCGCACGAGAAGACCTGGCTGTACCAGCCCGACTCCGGTCAGCGCTGGGACTTCCTGCGGGGCCGACTGCTGTCGGCCGGCGCACTGACGGATGCCGAGCAGCTGCGCGCGATGCTCGTGACCGGCGACGGCGAGCCTCCGGTGACCTGCCTACCCGACCTCGCGCTTCCGATGGGACAGCGGTGGGCCAGCCTGGCCACTGTCGTGCTCGACCCCGTCGGTCGTCGGGCCGACGTGCTCGACGGCACTCCGGCTGAAACCGCCACCCGCCCGCATCTGACGCTCGCGCTCTGACCCGATCGAAGGGACCACCATGACCGACACCGCCACCGTCTATCGCAACGCCATCGTCTTCGACGGGCTCGCGGATGCTCCGGTGCAGTCCGCGTTCGCCGTGCGCGGCGATCGCATCCTCGCTGTCGGCACGGAGACGGAGGTCCGCTCCGCGGCAGGAGAGGGTGCCGCGGTCGTGGACCTTGACGGGGCCTTCGTGATGCCCGGTGTCATCGAGGCGCACGCGCACCTGGCGATGTTCGGCCACGCGCAGGGCAAGGTGCAACTCCGCGACTGCACCTCGGTGGCACAGATCCAGCAGCGGCTGCTCGAGGCACGGGCGATTAACCCGGACGCGACGATCATCGAGGGTGTCAGCTGGCTGTTCGACGCGCTGCCTGATGGCGTCACCCAGCCGACCGCGGCGATGATCGACGAAGTGATCGACGACATCCCGGTCTTCCTCGATGCGAACGACCTGCACAGCACCTGGGTGAACACAGCCGCGCTGCGCGCAGCAGGCATCGACCGCGATACCGTCGACCCGACCGGCGGCCAGGTCGTGCGGGACGAGGACGGAGAGGCGACCGGGTTCCTGCTCGAGACCGCGGCCATGGATCTGCTGGCGGAGTATCTCGACGGCATCCGGACCGAGGAGGAGGTCGACCGCCACCTCGACCTCGCCTTCAGCGCGTACCTGGCGGCCGGCGTGACCGGCGCCGCCGACATGGGGATGACAGAGCAGTCGATCGCGGCGCTGCGGCGTCGGCTCGACCGCGACGGTCGGCTGCCGTTCCCGGTCACCGCGCACTGGTGGCTGAGCTCCACCGGCGACCCGGCCGCCGATCTCGCGCAGGTCGAGCGTGCGGTGCAGCTGCGCGACGAACTCGCAGCCACGGGCACGCCGTGGCTGAAGGTCGTCGGGGTGAAGTTCATCCTCGACGGCGTGATCGACGCGTGCACCGCCGCGATGGTGCGTCCGTATGCCGACGGCTCGAACGCCGACCCGATCTGGAGCCGCGAGGCTGCGACGCCGGTCGCGATCGCCGCCGACCGCGCCGGCCTGCAGCTCGCGATGCACGCGATCGGAGACGCGGCGAGCGCACTCGCCGTCGACCTCGTCGAGGCCTGTGAGCGCGAGAACGGCACCGGCACCGGCCGCCGGCCGCGCATCGAGCATCTGGAGTCGGTCGCGCCCGAGACGGTCGCACGGATGCGCGCGCACGGCATCGCCGCCTCCATGCAGCCGGTGCACTGCGACCCCGCCATCCTGGACAACTGGATGGCGATGCTCGGTGATCAGCGCGCTCACGACGGCTTCCCGTGGAACTGGTTCCGCGACGTCGACGTTCCCGTCGCGCTGGGCACCGACGCCCCCACCGCACCCCACGAGGCGCTGCACAACCTGTTCATCGCGATGTCCGGGCGATCCTCGATCGACCGCACGCTGCCGCCGTACCACCCCGAGCGCGCGTTCACCGCCGCGCAGGCAGTCGCGGCGGCGACGTCCGGCGCGGCCTACGTCGGCGCGATCGACGACGCCTACGGCCGGATCGCGCCCGGTTTCTTCGCGAACGTCGCCGTGCTGGACATCGACCCGCTGTCCGCGCCGACCGACGACCTGCTCACCGGCGCCGTGCTGCTCACCCTCGTGCACGGCGAGGTCGCCTACCGGCGCCCATGAGCTTCCGCTCCTGAATCCCGAACGCCCCCTGCACTGACGCAGGTGGGTGCCCGTCCTGGAAGGACCGTCATGTCCGACACATCCGCCATCCCCGCTCCTGGTGCCGTCGCGCCCGGATCCGAGTCCGAGTTCATCGACTCCGCGAACACCCCCGAGACCCGAGGCATCGAACTCATCGACGACGCCCAACGGCACGGGAGAGCGCGCGATCTGTTCTTCGTCTGGAGCGCACCGGGCGTCAGCGTGCTGAACATCACGGTCGGCGCGTCGATGACGCTCGTGCTCGGCCTGGAGATCTGGCAGGCGCTGCTCGTGATTCTGGCGTCGAGCGTGCTCGCTCTGCTGCCGGGCATCGTCGCCATCTCCGGACCGGCAGCCGGCACGTCCGGCTCAGTGGTCCAGCGTGCGATCTACGGCATCCACGGCAACAAGATCGTCATCGCGTTCTACGGCTGGTTCATCTCGGGGGTCTTCCTCGCGCTGAACTGGGTGGCGGCGTCGTTCATCGGCGGCGAACTGCTCGTGCGGTGGGGCTTCCCCGATCCGATCGCGGCATCGATCCTGGTGGCGGTCGTGGTCTCGACGATCACCGTGATCGTCGCCGTGTACGGTCACGCCCTCATCCTGAAGGCCTACCTGGCGATCTCGATCGGGCTGTTCGTGATCTTCGCACTCGTCATCGGCTTCATCGCCCCCGCGCTGGATTGGGGGTTCGCGCAGCCCGAGCCGCTCAGCGGGCTGCCGCTGTGGGTGAGCGTCACGATCGCGTTCGCGCTGATGGCATCGTCGCCGCTGTCGTTCAGCAACAGCGCCGACATGGCCCGTTATCTGCCACGCGACACCACAGCGTCCGGCATCATCGGCGCGACCGCGCTGGGACAGCTCTTCCCCGCGGTGCTCATCACCGCCTTCGGCGTCGTGCTGGGCGGTTCCATCGGGCCGGACAGTCTCGCGAACGGCATCGAGTACTCCCTGCTCGAGAAGCTGCCGGTCTGGCTCGCCCCGCTGTTCGTGCTCGGCGTCCTGGTGAACTGCATCTCGCTCAACGGCATGACGACCTACACGGCCAGCATGGCACTGCAGTCGATCGGCGTGCCGATCCGCCGCATCCCCTCCGCGATCCTCATCGGTGCGCTCGGCTGCGCGTTCACGATCGTGCTCGTCGTCGCATCCGACCTGATCAGCGCCGTCAACCTGATGCTGCAGTTCCTGCTGATCATCTCCGTGCCCACGATGGGCGTCTACGTCGCCGACATCGTCCTGCGCCGCAACCGCTACTCCGGGACCGACCTGTTCGACGAACGTTCCGGCGGTAGGTTCTGGTATACCCGCGGCTTCGGCATCCCGGGTCTCGTCTCCGTGGTCGCCGGTGGCTTCGCCACCGCGATGTTCCTGTCGACGACGGTGTGGACCGGCCCGCTCGGCGCGGCGCTGGGCGGGCTCGACCTCTCGGTGCCGATCGGACTCCTGGTCTCGATCGGCCTGTACGCCGTGCTCGCAGGACGGACGGTGCGCACGCAGATCGGCGGCTGAGACCGGGGGTCTCCGCGGGTGCTCTCTTCGGCCACCCGCGCCAGATCACGTAGTGCCAGCAGCCCGACCGAGAAGGCCCGGAGACCCGCACGAGTCTCCGGGCCTCCTGCATCCCCCGTCAAGGGGGTACAGCACCGTCACTCCGCGTCCTAGCGTTCCCCCATGGCTATCGAACTGAACCGACCGGCGCTGAAGCTCGCGCGTTCCCTCGTCCGCGACGGCAAGGTCGTGCGGGATGAACGCGACGACTGGTCCGAGGCAGCGCCGAGCGCAGAGGACGAGAACCGCTTCATCGACGAGCACGGATGGACGGAGTTCTCCCACTGGCACCTCGGCATCGACAAGAGCGAGAACCCCGAGACGAAGAAGGCGTACAGCTTTCCCTTCGGCGACTTCCAGAAGGTCCGTCGCTCCGGCGTGATCTCGGGTGAGAGCCGCGCCGGGCAGTACGACCACACGGAGATCAGGGACGAGCTGCGGAAGCTCCTCGAGCTCATCGACTCCGAGGACGCCTGACGCCACGCGTCCGTATGCTCGTCCCAAGGCTGTTTCGATGACGACGGGGTGGGGCATGGTCGACGACACCGGCAGGGACGACGCGGACACGAGCGACGAGACGGAGGAGGACCTCCCGTACTACACACCGCCGTTCGGCAGGGAAGAGGTCCCCGGGTTCCTCGACCGGCTTGTCGCCCACCTGCTCGCGGGAGAGACGCGGGAGGCCTTCACGTTCGAGGGGGTGGAGGTCGAGGAGTCGCAGGGGGTCTGGCTGCTCCCGCTCGGCGGCTACGACCCCGACGCCGACGAGTCGCTGCAGCCGAACCCGCCCGCGGACCTCGTGGTCCCTGAGGGCGGATTCGCCGCCTACGCGGAGGAGTGGACGGAGGGCGTGCGCCGGACGCTGCACGAAGCGTGGGGCGCGCCGATGGTGCGCAAGCCGTCGCTCGTGGGGGAGAACCAGGATCCGGAGGGCATCCTCGACGTCGTCCTCGTCTCGGTCGGCATCCCGGAGGCGGAGATGTGGGACCGCGGCGATCTGTACTGCGTGCTGGTCACGAACTGGGACGCCGAACCGCGGCAGAGCATGCTGCGCCAGGCGATGGTCGTGCTGCCGCGGGAGTACGCCGTCGGCAGCCTCAGCGCGCTCCTGCCCGAGGAGGACATGCACAACGACCTCCTCATGAACGGCGAGCATCCGCTCGAGCTGCGGCGCCGCGCCTGGCTGCTGAGCACACTGTTCGGCGCCGGGGAGGTGCGGCTGCGCGACGTCGACACCCCGGCGTCCCGCTTCAGCCTGCAGTCTCGCAGCGGGGTGACGACGGTCTGGACGTTCACGGACGACGGCCGCATCCTCGTCCTCATCCAGGACCCGACGTCGACGTTCGCGGACGAAGCGCCGGCGCAGTTCCTCGCCGAGGTGGCGCAGCAGCACGGTGGCGAGGCGGCGGACGTCGTGGACTCCTCCGAACGGGAAGCGGATCTGGCGGAGGCGTGGCTGATTCTGGCCGCGCGCATGCTCGACAGGGTGCCGGACGACCTCCGTGCCCTCATCGCCGCCCGTGGCGAGGACGCCCGCGGCGCGGTCGCGGAGCACGACCTGGAGTTCCGCATGCTCGGCGACGAACCTGTGCCGGTCATCACCGGCGCGGTGTGGTTCGACGGAGCGCACTGGTGCGTCTCGCCCTCGCTCATGGAGATCGGCCGCCGCAACGACTTCGGCATGGACGACTTCGGTTTCGGCGCCGCGGTGCGGCAGCCGTATCGCCTCGGAGGCGCGCTCACCCTCGACGAGATGTCCCGGGAGGGCGACGAGCGGCGCGCCTGGTTCGAGCAGGTCTTCGCCGCGTGCCCGTACCCGGAGCAGGACCGCCCGTCCGACACGGACCGCCTCGGCTACGCGGTACCGACGAGCGGCGACCATCACGACCTCGTGGCGGACATCGAGCGCGTCACCAGAGCGTGGTGGGAGCGCTCGCCGGAGGACGCCGACTGGGCGGATCGGACGTTCGAGATCGGCGGACGCGGGCTCCGCGACGACCACGGTCGGGCGCTCCGCGTCGTGCTCGCCTCGGGGGAGCGCTGGACGGTCGATGCACTCCAGGCCTGGGCAGACGACCTCATCCGCATCATGGGCGAACGGTGGGGAGCGGCGGGGGAGATCCACGCCCGCAACGAGAAGACCGGAATCGATCGCCGCAGCCCGCTCACCCGTGTCATGCGCGCCACCGGACTGCTCACCGCGCCGCTCTGGTGGGTGAACGGCCACGCGGTGGCTGTCGTCGCCGGGACACCCGACCCCTCGTACGGCGACGACCCCGAAGTCATCATCGTCATCGCGCGACCGGACGCCGTGCTCGACCTCGCGCGGGGGAGCAGTCCCTGGGAGCTCCGCATCCGCTCCCGGATCATCTCCGACGTCTCCGCCCTCGTGGGTGGCGCCCCCGCGTCCGAACCCGTGCCGTGGAACGGCCCGCCGCTCGCGGGCGCATCCCTCGTCCCCGATGCGATGCGCGGCGGCTTCCGCACCGGCGACCACTTCTGGACGTGGCACTTCACCCACGACGGGCGCGGCCTCCTCCTGTCGCATCCGACGGGTCCCGACGCCGCCGCGCGACCCGAGCCCACCTTCGAGGAACAGCTTGCCCTGTTCGGCGGGGTGCCCGACGACCTGCTGTCGCTCGTGGTGGACCGAGACCAGGGAGGGTTCTTCCCAGTCGTGCATCGCGAGGCTTCGGCCCCTGGCCCCGCTGAGACCGGCGGCCTCCTCCCCGGCGCGACGACCCTGCCCGCCGTGCACGCCGTGTTCTGGCGAGATGACGTCGACTGGCGCGCCTCGGAAGGGATGCTGCGACGGGTGCGCTCTGCCCTCGACCCGGACGACGTGGACACGACGAACCCCCTGGAGACCATTTACGCCGAAGCCCTGGGGGTGCCGCAGCTCCAGTGGGCGCTGCGGATGGGGGACCGCATGGGGCCGCCGACCCTGCTGGATGCGCCGTACGCGAGCTTCGTCTTCGATCGGGTGCCCGAGCGGGAGGAGATCGAGCAGGTCTACGCGGGCCTCGGGGTGTTCCCCGATCTCGCACTCACGGGCACGCTCAACGATCTCCTCGACGTCGTCGTCGATGCTCCGGGATACCGGTTCCTCCTCGACGCCGCGCTCAGCAACCCGCATGCCGACCGCCGCCGCGAACTCGCGCTCTGGCTCTTGGACCAGCGCCTCGACGCGTCCTCCTCCCTGTCGTTCCTGAGCCCGGTCAACGTCCTCTTCGCCAACCCCACGCTGGACGCGGAGGACGAGCCGGTACTGCGACGCCTCCTCGAGAAGGGCGCGATCCCGGGCCCGACACCCGTCGCGACGCTCCCGGAGGGTCATCCGTTCGTGCAGCTGCTGGATCGCGACATGGAGGAGACCGCGCTGGCGCCGCTGGTGCGGACCCTCCTCGTGCACGGCGACGTCGACCCCGCGACGCCGGCTCTCCCCGACGGCCGCAGCTTGCTAACTTCGCAGCCGGCCCCTTCCCGCACGGACGGTCGAGGGACGCGCTCGCGTCGGCGATCCGCGAGATCGCCGTGGGCAGGAACCTCGACACCGAGACGGAGCCGGAGCGATGAGCGCTGAGCCCGGAGCGCGCGGGGATGATGCGGAATCGTACGCCCGTGCCCTGCGCACCGTGCTCGACACGGAGAGCGAGCGCGTCGCCGCCGCCCTGGGGGACCTGCACCGAGCCGCCGTCGAGGCGGAGAACGGTGTGGAGGCGATCCTCATCGACGTCTTCGTCGACCAGGACGGCGAGGGCCCGTTCGACGTCTGGGCGCGGTTCGAGGGGGCTGACGCCTTCGCGCTGGACCGACGTCTCGACGAGCAGCGCCATCTGTTCGGGGTCGAGTGGACCGCGGACGGCTGGGAGCCCGCGGTGCCCTCGCGCCCGCGCCGGTGGACGCGGGATCGCCTGGAGGAAGCCGTCCTCGTCATCGTCGCCGAGTGGATCGAAGGCCTCCTCCCCGCGGACGCGAAGGAGGGCCTCTTCTGGGTCGGAGCGCCGGACCTCGGCTACGCCTGACCGCGCGCGGGTTGCCGCGAACGGCCCGACCGCCCGTCGCGCGGTGATAACGTCGGGCTATGAGTGACCGCGTGAGCGTCGAAGCCCTCCGCTATGCCCAGGCCGTCTCGGAGACCCACTCCTTCGGTGCCGCCGCGCGTGCCTACGGCGTGACGCAGCCCGCTCTCTCGACCGGTATCTCCAAGCTCGAGGATCGTCTGGGAGAGCGCCTGTTCGAGCGCTCGCCCCGCGGAGTCGTCCCGACGGCCTTCGGTGCGCACCTGCTCCCGGTCATCGACCGCGCGCTCCTCGCCGTGGACCAGGTGGCCGCCGAGGCCGCGCGCTGGAACCGGTCGGCCGACGCACGGGTGCGGGTCGGCGTCTCCCCGCTCATGAACCCGGCCATCGTCGCTCGTGCCTACACGGCCGTGTGTGCACTTCCCGCTTCTCCGGCGCCGCGGCAGCTCGTCCTCCGCGAGGCGAACGTCGCCGACCTGCGGCGCGAGCTCTCCGCCGGGGAGCTCGACCTCATCCTCGTCCCGTCCGTCGCCCCCATGCCGCGGTTCCGGCACCGTATCGTCGACGCGGAGCCCGTGGTCGTCGTCGACCAGGAGCCGTCGCCGGACGGCCCCGTGGAGCTCAGCGACCTGACGGACGCACCCCTGATCCTGATGCCGGACACGTGCGGGCTGACGACCTTCACCACCGATCTCTTCGCTGCGAACGACGTTCCGCTGAGCGCCTACGACGGCGAGGCCGCGACCTACCGTGTGCTCGAGGAGTGGGCCAAGCTCGGCCTCGGCACGGCGGTGATCCCGCGATCGAAGCTCGCGTCCCCGGACGCGCCGCACCGCACGCTGCGTGAACGCGGCATGGACGTGGAGATCTTCTACGAGGCCGTCTGGGATCCTTCCTCCCCGCTCGCGGACGACCTGGCCGAGCTCACCGCCGCGCTCTCGCTGGATCCCGCCGCCGTCCGGTCATAAGCAGTCGTTATCACTCCATCATGCGCGCTCGTCTACTGCGGCGGGCTCTCGCTTCGTAGCGTGGAGACGAGACGGCTCTCGCCGTCCATGACGGAGAGGAGGAGCCGCACAATGGCCGAGCTCGACAGGGAATTCACCGGACGCACCGCGATCGTGATCGGGGGCACGAGCGGGATGGGTCTCGCCATCGCCGAGCGGATCGGACGGGAGGGCGCGACCGTCGTCCTCGTCGGCCGGCGCGGGGAGAAGCTGGAGGCGGCGCGGGCGTCTCTCGTCAGCCACGGCATCGACGCCATCACTGTGCAGGCGGACCTGACGGACCCCGCGAGTGTGGCGGCGCTCCGCGCCCGCCTCGCCGCGGAGCACGCCGACGCCGATCTCCTCGTCAACGCGGCGGGCGTCTTCGCGCCGAAGCCGTTCCTCGAGCACACCGAAGCCGACTACGACGCATATCTGGACCTCAACCGGGCGACCTTCTTCGTCACCCAGACGGTGGTCTCCGGCATGGTCGCGCAGGGCCGCGGCGGAGCCGTCGTCAACCTCGGTTCCATGTGGGCGCACCAGGCCATCTCCGCGACGCCGTCGTCGGCGTACTCGATGGCCAAGGCCGGCCTGCACTCGCTCACACAGCACCTGGGGATGGAGCTGGCGTCGCACGGCATCCGCGTGAACGCGATCGCCCCGGCGGTCGTGCGCACCCCCATTTACGAAGGCTTCATCCCGAAGGACGAGGTCGACGAGGTGGTGTCGAGCTTCGACGCCTTCCACCCGCTGGGCCGCGTGGGGACCCCGGAGGACATCGCCGAGGTCGCCGCGTTCCTGCTGTCCGACCGGGCCGGCTGGGTGACCGGAGCGGTCTGGGACGCGGACGGCGGCGTGATGGCCGGGCGCAACTGAACCCGCCCTCTCCCGACGCTCCGGGAACCTAGCTGCTCGGCGAGGTCTCCTCAAGCCCCTCGATGACAGCGGCTCCGGCGGGAAGACTGGGGCCAGCCCGATCGAAGGAGGAGATATGGAATCGACACCCGACGACGTCGGCGGTCAGCCGCTGCGCGACGGCGACGCGACCACCGAGGCCGACCCGAGCAACGATCCCGCTCAGGCGGAATGGGAGCGCACGGAAGCCCTCGACGAGGGTGCGACGCCGGAGGAGTTGGACGCGACCACCGCGACGGGCCGTGATCCGGACGAGATCCCGGACCCCGACGACCAGGTGCCGGCGGCGGACCTGCCGGGTTCCGCGCCGCAGCCGGAGAGCCAAGGGGAGGATCCGGTCCTCGCCGATCTCGGCGAAGAAGGCCAGGGCGACCTGGGACCGGGGGACGTCTGATGGCCATCACGTCGATCGTCACCCGCTCGAAGAACGGCCAGTGGGTCAACGAGGTGGAGGGCGCGCCGGAGCTCTCCCGCAGCTACACCAGCCGCGATGAGGCGATCGAGGAGGGTGAAGCGCTCGCCTCCGAGCACGGCGCCCGCCATGAGGTCGAGGAGAGCGAGCCGACCGGCACGATCACCGACGGCGGCGACCCGGACGACGTCTGAGACCGGACGGTCTCTCAGCGGAGGATGACGAGTTCGCGCGTCGTGCGGGTCATCGCCACATAGCGGTCGACCGCCCCCGTGCGCCCGGAGCCGAAGGCCTCCGGGCGCACGAGGACCACGAGGTCGAACTCCAGCCCTTTCGCTTCCTCCGGCGTCAGCGCGCGCACCCGGGGGCGCGGCACGGCACTCTCGTCGCCGATGACGGCGGCGACGCCCTCGGGGTTCGCCGCTGCCCACGTGTCCAGCACCGCGTCGAGCTCGGCCACCGCGCCGTAGCGGACCGGGATGCTGCTCTCCCGCACGGAGGTCGGGACGTTCGCGTCGGGCAGAGCCTCGCGGATCGTCGGTGCGGCCAGCGCCATGACCTCGGCCGGAGTGCGGTAGTTCACCCGGAGCGAGGAGACCCGCACGTTCCGCAGGCCGAGACGTTCGAGGCGGGCGGACCACGACTCGGTGAACTCCCTCCGCGCCTGGGCCCTGTCGCCCACGACGGTGAAGCTGCGGGAGGGGCACCGTGCGATCAGCATGCGCCACTGCGCATCGGTCAGCTCCTGGGCCTCGTCGACGACGATGTGACCGAAGGGGCCGGCGAGTTCGTCCGGCGGGAGCGGGGGAGGCACGTCCGCTCCGGCGAGAACGTTGCGCGCATCCTGACCTCGCAGGATCGACATCACCTTCATCTCGCTGTCGTCGCTCGCGACGAGGTGCTCGACCACCGCCGACATCTGCTCCTGCGCCGCGGCCGCCGCGCCCTGCCGACGGTGCTGCTCGCGGACGACCTCGGGATCGCCGATCCGGCGGTGCGCGGCGTCGAGGAGGGGAAGATCGGGATCGGTCCAGGGCGCCCCCTCGGCACGGTGCAGCAGGGCGAGCTCCTCGGGCGCGAGGTCGGGGGCGCACTGCGCGAGCAGCGTCGGGGACGCCCAGAGCGCGGCGACCACCGCTTCCGGCGCCAGCAGCGGCCACGCCCGTACGAAGGTCCCGGTGAGCTCGTCGTCCTGCCGCAGCCACCGGCGGATCGAGGACTCCGGAACGTCCTCGCCGTGCACCTGGTCGACGAGCAGTTCCAGCAGCTCCTCCCACACCTCGTCGCGGGCCTCGTTGAGCGGGGAGGCGGGATCGGCCGCGGCGAACAGCTCGCCCCAGTCGTCTCGGCTGATCCACAGATCGGCCCACGGCGTCTCGATGCGGAGCGCGTGCCTCGGTGGCCGGGTCAGGACGGCGACCGCCGCCTCGATCACCTGGTCCGGGTCGAGGCCCTGCTTCAGCTCGGCCACGCGGGGGTCCTGCTCTGCGACCGCGCCCGCGCCCTCGGGTGTGAGGTCGCGCAGGGTGCACAACCGCACCGTGTCCTCGCCGAGACTCGGCAGCACGTCCTCCACATAGCCGAGGTACTGCGGGTTCGGACCCACGAGGAGCATGCCGCCGGCGCCGTTCGTCAGCCGCGGCTCGGCGTACAGGAGGTGCGCCGCCCGGTGCAGCGCGACCACCGTCTTCCCGGTGCCGGGCCCGCCGTCCACCACGAGAGCGCCGGGGGAGGGGGCGCGAACGATGGCGTCCTGATCCGCCTGGATCGTCGCCAGCACGTCCCGCATCCGCCCGGTGCGGTGCGCCTCCAGGCTCGCGAGGAACGCGGACTGATCGTCGAGGGATGCCGCACCGTCGAGACCCTCCGGCGACAGGGCCTCGTCCCAGTAGTCCGTGATCCGGCCTGCGTTCCATCGGTACCGTCGCCGGGAGATGAGTCCCCGGGGGTCCTCCCAGGTCGCCGCGAAGTACGGTTCGGCTGCCGGAGCCCGCCAGTCGACCAGCAGACGGGTGCCGTCCGCGTCGGACACCCCGGCGCGCCCGATGTACACGGGCGGGCCCTCCGCAGGGGTCATCCGCCCGAGGCACATGTCGATGTCGAAGCGCTCCCGCAGGCGCAGGGTCGCACTGAGCCGTCGGATCTCGAGGTCGCGGTCGACCGCCGTCACACCGGCGTCCGCGGCCTGCCGACGGACGAGGGCGAGACGAGCGGTCAGGGCGTCCCGCTCCCGGGACAGCGCGGCGCCGAGACGCCGGAGGTGGGCACGATCGACGGCGATGAGGGCATCCGCGGATTTCGCCGCGTGGTCGTCGGGCAGGGTGAAGGGGTCGAGCACCGGAGGTCTCCTTCGCGAGAGCGGGCGGGGGCACGCGAGCCGTCGATTCTGCCTCGCGAGGGGGGCCTTGTGGCAAGCCCCCACCCCGGCGATATCCTGGAAGTGCAGGGAGACGAGGGGACCTCATCATGACCCATCGGATCGGCTACCTCATCGGCAGCCTCGCATCGGACTCGATCAACCGCGTCCTCGCCACGGCGCTCGTGCGGCTCGCCCCGCCCGACCTGGAGCTCGTGGAGATCCCCATCCGGGACCTCCCGCTCTACAACCGCGACGACGAGCTCGAACCCGTCGCCGCTGTCACCGCGTTCAAGAGTGCCGTCGAGGGGGCGGACGGTCTGCTGCTCGTGTCGCCGGAGTACAACCGCTCCATCCCCGGTGCGCTGAAGAACGCCATCGACTGGGGTTCGCGGCCGTGGGGGCACAACTCCTTCGCGCGGAAGCCCACCGGCATCATCGGCGCCTCGACCGGGGCGATCGGCACCGCTGTCATGCAGTCGTCGATGCGGAGCGTGCTGAGCTTCCTCAACGCGCCGCAGCTGAACGCCCCGGAGGCGTACATCGCGTTCCGGCCCGAGGTGTTCGGTGCCGACGGCACGGTGCACGACGCCGACACCGAGAAGTTCCTCGCGCACTACATGGAGGAGTACGCGGCGTTCGTCGAGCGGGTCCTCTCGCTCACCGCGCCGGGTCACGTCGGCGATCGGTAGGCCGTGCTCGCCGCGTCAGGAGGGCATGTCCGCGACGAGGGTGCTCAAGGCCATGGCGTCATGGGGCGCGTGCCCGCGGGCGTCGTTGTCGAAGTACACGTAGACGTCGCGCGGCTTCCCGTCGTCGGCTCCTGAGCCGTCCGCCCATCCGCGGATGAGGGCCGCCCACTCCCGCAGCTCCGCGTCCGTGTACCCGCTGTGATAGAGCATCTGCGCACCGTGGAGTCGGACGTAGACGAGGTCCGCGGTGAGGACGTCGAAGCGAGGCCACTTCCCGGCGGTGTCGGCGACGACGAGGGAGGTGCCGTGCTCCTGCAGAAGACGCAGGCTCGACGGATCGGCGAACGAGTCGGAACGCGGTTCGAGGGCGTACCGGAGTGGGCGGTCGGCATCGATCTCCAGCCACGCCCGGTCCTGCAGCCGCTCGTCATGACGTCGAGCGAGCGCGAGGGCCTCCGCCGTCGTCCGGGGAAGGGTGTCGAGGAACGACTCCAGGAGCTCGGCGTCGAAGCGTTGACGCTCGGGGAGCTGCCAGAGGATCGGTCCGAGGCGGGGACCGAGGGCGAGGACCCCCGACGCGAAGAAGTTCGCCAGCGCCTGCTCGACGTTCCGCAGCCGGAGCATGTGACTGACGTAGCGCGAGCCCTTGACCGCGAACACGAAGTCCTCGGGAACGCTCGCCGCCCACCGCCGGTAGCTGTCCGGCCGCTGCAGGGAGTAGAACGAGCCGTTGAGCTCGACCGTGGGGAACAGCGATCCGATGTGTTCGAGCTCTCGTCGCTGCGGCAGGCCGCGCGGGTAGAAGTCGCCGCGCCACCGGGCGTACCGCCATCCGGAGACGCCGATGCGGACCCGGCCTCCACCGCCCGTCCGCGTCATCGCCGCCTCCCTCGGGTCAAGCCCCTTGCCGCTGTCATCCGGCGTCGGCAAGCTGGAGACATCCACACCGAAGGAGGAGAAGCCATGTCCCTGAATGACCATCCGATCGACGATGTGAAGCCCGAAGCCGACCTGCAGGAGCAGGAGCGCCTCGCCGCGGAGACTCCCGAGGACCCGGAAGCGCCGACCCCCTCGGCACCGGAGCCGCACCCCATCGAGGCGGATCCCGCGGATGCCGCGGAGCAGCGGATCGAGGTGCCCCTGGACGAGGACGGCCTCGACGAGCCCGCCGACGACTGACCGCCTCCGGCGGTGTGCGCGCCGGAGTGGCGTCGGAGACTGCGGAGAGGCGTCATGGTGCACGACCGTAGTCCGGCGGGCGCGCGCGTTCGCCGGGGTTGACGCTCGGCGGGACGGCGGCTAGCCGCGGGGTATGCCCTCTCGACGGGACCGCCCCAACTCGGTGCTGCCGAGAGGGCTCACCGTCCTACCCGGACGGTTGGGGAGGCGGCGAAGTCTCGCTGTCTCTACGGCTGATCCCCCAGAGATTCAGCCGGTAGCCCCCGCTACGAGAGCAGGATATCCCTTAATCTCCTTGTCCGCCATTTGGGGGACAAAGATTTCTTCGAAAATTCTGCGCGGCTCCGATCCCTGTCGCCGATGCCAGCCGTTCCGTAGGGTGGGGGCATGGACAGGATGCTCGTCTTCGCCGGTCAGGTCGCGCTCCCGGTCGGGCACCGGGTCGAGGTCTCCGAACTCGTCGACCCGCAGACGGAGGAGCCGGTCGTCCTCTCGCTGCTCGACCTCGATACCGGTATCCGCTACCGTCGCGCCGAGGAGCCGCGGGCCGAGGTGACGCACTGGATCGGTCGCGTCCTCGACTGCACGGTAGCGGTGGGCGTCGCTCCGCGGACGTCGCTGCTCCTCGATCCCATCGGGCCCTCGGCCAGCGGCGCGGGCATCGCTCTGCGGGGCGCGGACGAGGCGGTCAACGCGGCCAAGGCCGAGGCTGATCGTTGGGGTGGATCGGATCGGCCCCCGCCGGAGGAGACCGAACGCTTCTGGTGACGGCCGGAAGCCGGGGCCCCTCGCGCACCGGGGTCATCGGAAGTCCCGCGAGCGGTGCATGACCCCCGTGCGGAGGTCTTCGAAGGCGTCGGCGAGCACATTGACGACCCCCTCCGGTGAGCGCTCGAGGATGCCGCGGATGATGAGCGCGGGGGACTCTCGGGCGATGCGACCGAACCGTCCCCAGACCCCCGTCGAGCAGATCACGTTCACCAACCCGCTCTCGTCCTCGAGGTTGACGAACGTGACGCCGGCGGCGGTGGCGGGTCGTTGTCGATGGGTGACGAGACCGGCCACCTCGACGCGTCGTCCGGTCTCGTGGCGCTGCAGGTCCGCGGCGGTCAGGACGCCGCGAGTCCGGAGGTCGCCGCGGAAGTGCGTCATCGGGTGGTCGTCGGTCGAGATGCCCGTGGCCCAGAGATCGGCCGAGAGGCGCTCGTAGCTGGTCTGGTCGGCGAACAGCGGCGGCTGCACCGCCATCGTGGTCCCCGGGAGGAACCGGGCGCGGTCTTCCGCGGCGGCCCCGGCGAGCCAGATGGCCTCCCGGCGCTCCAACCCGAGGCAGGCGAAGGCTCCGGCGGTGGCGAGGGCCTCCACCTGTGCGGCCGTGGCATCGGTGCGACGCACGAGGTCGTGCAGATCGCGGTAGGGACCGTGAGCCTCCCGTTCGGCGACGATGCGCTCCGCCATCGGCACCCCGATCCCGCGGATGCCGCTGAGGCCCAGACGCACCGCGAACCGTCCGTCCCTGCGGTGCGTCGCGGACTCGTCCGGTGCGTTCCTGTCGAACCGGTGCACGGGCGGCTGCGGGTCGGCCAGGCAGTCGTCCCTCCCGGTCGTGCCCGCCGCGTCCGGGGTGAGGGGTTCGAGGGTCTCGGTGGCGCCGGAGAGATGCAGATCCGGGCGGCGGACCTCCACGCCGTGCCGACGGGCATCCGCCGTGAGGGTCGCAGGGGAGTAGAAGCCCATCGGCTGCGAGCGCAGCAGACCCGCGAGGAAGGCTGCCGGGTAGTGCAGCTTCAACCACGAGCTCGCGTAGACGAGCAGCGCGAAGGACAGCGAATGGGACTCGGCGAACCCGAAGTTCGAGAACGCCTGGATCTGCGCATAGATCCGGTCGGCGGCCTCGTCGACGAGCCCGCGGCGGGCCATCCCCGCATACAGCTTGTCCCTGACCTTCTCGATCTTCTCCAGACCTCGCTTCGACCCCATCGCGCGGCGCAGCAGGTCGGCCTCATCGGCGGTGCAGTCGCCGACGGCCGTGGCCATCTGGATGAGCTGCTCCTGGAAGATGGGGATGCCCAGAGTCCGCGCGAGGATGTCCTCGAGGTCGCTGTGCGGGTACGGGATGGGGAAGTCCTCCGGGGGCTCGCCCCTGGCCTCCCGCTCCCGGTTCGCCTCGTCCACCCTGTCCTTCGCCATCTTGCGCCGGACGAACGGGTGCACGGCGCCGCCCTGGATGGGCCCGGGGCGGATGAGGGCGATCTGGATGGCGAGGTCGTAGAAGCGTCGCGGCTGCAGCCGGGGGAGCAGCCCGATCTGCGCGCGGGACTCCACCTGGAAGACGCCGATCGAATCGGCCCGGCAGAGCATGTCGTAGACGCCGGCCTCCTCCTTCGGCAGGGTCTCCAGCGTCCACTCCTCGCCCGTCGCCTCCCGGACCAGGTCGAAGCAGTGCTGCAGTGCCGCGAGCATGCCCAGGCCGAGGAGATCGAACTTCACCAGCCCCATGAAGGCGGCGTCGTCCTTGTCCCACTGGATGACGGTGCGGTCCTCCATGCGGGCGTGCTCGACCGGCACCACCTCACCGACCGGCCGGGCGGTGAGCACCATGCCGCCCGAGTGGATCCCCAGGTGCCGCGGAGCCTTCAGCAGCTCGGCCGCGTAGTCGAGCACGGTGTCGGGGATGTCGTGCCCCTCGACGGGTTCGAGTCCCGACCCCCAGCCGTCCACCTGCCGCGACCAGGAGTCCTGCTGCCCCGGCGAGTGCCCCAGGGCTCTGGCCATGTCGCGGACCGCGTTCTTCGGGCGGTACTGGATGACGTTCGCCACCTGAGCCGCCCGCTCCCTGCCATACTCCCGATAGACCCACTGGATGATCTCCTCCCGCCGCCGCGAGTCGAAGTCCACGTCGATGTCCGGCTCCTCCGTGCGGGTGGTGGCGAGGAAGCGCTCGAAGGGGAGGCGGTAGAGGATCGGGTCGACCGCGGTGATGCCCAGCAGATAGCAGACCGCGCTCGCCGCAGCGGAACCCCGGCCCTGGCAGAGGATGCCGCGTCGCCGTGCTTCCGCCACGATGCCGTGCACGATGAGGAAGTACCCGGGGAAGTCCTTCTCCTCGATCACGTCGAGTTCACGGGCGATGCGCCGACGGCCGTCTTCGTCCAGCCGCGGATACTTCGACGGGACCGCCTCCCAGACCAGGTGCCGCAGCCAGCTCATCGGGGTGTGCCCCGACGGCACGTCCTGGCGGGGGAGGGCGGGACGCGCCATCCGGAGCGGGAAGGCCGAGGCCGCGGCCAGCTCCAGACCGTGGGAGATCGCGCCGGGGTACCGTCGGAAGCGGGCGGTCATCTCCGCCCCGCTGCGCAGATGCGCACCCCCGTGGGCCGGCAGCCAGCCGTCGAGCTCGTCCATGCTCCGGACCGCGCGGACCGCGGCCACCGCTTCGGCGAGAGGGGCCTGGTCCGGGCGGGCGTAGTGCACGTTGTTGGTCGCCACGACGGGCAGCCGCATCCGACGGGCGAGGTCGGCGAGGGTGTCGTTGCGCCGGGTGTCCAGCGGATCGCCGTGGTCGAAGAGCTCGACGGCGATGTTGTCGCGCCCGAAGAGGTCGACGAGGTGACGCAGCGGCGCAGCGGCGTCTCCGGCCTCCAGCCCCTGCCGTACCGCCCCCTTGCGGCAGCCGGTGAGGATCGTCCAGTGCCCGTCGGCGGTCGCTGCCAGCTCGTCGAGGTCGTAGACCGGGCGCCCCTTCTCCCCGCCGCGCAGCTGGGCCGCGGTGATCGCCCCCGACAGACGGTGGTATCCCTCGAGGCCCCGGGCGAGCACGAGCAGATGCGTGCCCGGCGGATCGGCGGCCCCCTGCGGAGCGGAAGGGAGGTCGAGGGAGAGTTCGGCGCCGTAGACGGTCTGCAGGCGCAGCTCCATGAGCTCCGCCAGCTCGGCGAAGCGGGCGGCACCGTAGAACCCGTCGTGGTCGGTGAGGGCGAGCGCGCTCAGGCCGAGACGTTCGGCCTCCGCGAGCAGGTCGTCGGGGGAGGACGCCCCGTCGAGGAACGAGTAGGACGAGTGCGCGTGCAGCTCGGCATAGGGCACCGCCTCCTCTGGCCGCTCCGGGAGGGCCGGGGGGACGAGCTTCCGCGGGCGACTCACCGGCCCGGGATCCGGTCGGAGTCCCGGGGGTGCGGAGGCCGCTTCGGGGATGGGTTCCCCGCTGAGAGTGCGTTCGAGCTGATCCCAGGTCAACGGCGGATTGTGCCAGCCCATCAGCGGTACCTCCCCTCGGCCCACCAGCGCTCGCCGGCCAGGAAGACCAGCCAGGCGCGGTCGCGGTCGTCGACGATCTGGAGCCGGTGTCCTCGTTTGCCGCCGCCCGTGCTCCAGCGCCGTTCGTGCACGGGCCACGGGCCGGCCCAGGCCTGCACGGTCGCCCCGTCGATGCGGGCGGGATCGTGCGTGAGGGCGCCGCGGTCATCGACGTCGATCGTGCTCCCGTCCGCCGCGACGACGCCGATGGGACGCGGGGGCCGGAACACCTCGGAGGGGAGGGGATCCGGGAGGCTCCCCGGCCAGGGGGACCGCGGATCACGCGGAGGCACCGGACGCTCGCCCCATGGCGTGAGCACCTGGCGGTCGGCGAGCCAGCGCCCTCCGGAGAGGGCGGCGGTGACCACGCCCTGATGCCCCAGCATGGTCTGCACCCGCGAGACCGCGTGGTGCAGCCGCTCATCGGTACCCGAGCCGAAGAGCCCCGGTTGGTGGTGGGCGGCGTCGTCCACGGCGACGGGGAGGAGGCGGGCGGCCACGATGCCCCCGAATGCCCTCGCCTCATCGACGGGTTCGCGGGCGGTCAGGGCGGCCAGCGCCTCCAGCTGCCAGCGCACGCGGTCCACGAGGTCGGCGGCGTCGAAGCTCGTCGGATGCAGCCAGGTGCGGGAGTGGACGACGCCGTCGTCGTCGGTCAGGTCGATCCGCACCTCGGTGCACACGAGGGATGCATCCGCCAGGGCGAGCATCACGGCATCGGCGGTCTGCCGCACGGCGAAGGCCACCTGGTCGGTGCCGCCGAGAGGGGACTCGAACTCGATGGTCCTGGCCAGTTCGGGATCCGGCGGCCGAGGGGCCAGCGGGCGGGAATCGGCGCCGGCGGCGAGGGCCTGCAGGCGGGCGCCGTGCTCGCCGAAGCGGTCGCGGACGTCGAGAGGGGCGAGCGCGGTGAACTCGCCGAGGGTCCGCACGCCGAGGCGGAGGAGGAGATCGCTGATCTGCTCGTCGCGGAGTACCTGCACGGGATAGGGGGCCAGGAACTCGCGGGATCCGCCGGGCGGGACGACGGTGCAGGCGGCGGCGCCGCGGGCCGCGATCTCGGCGGTGAAGGGGCCGTCGGCGACGCCGACACGCACCTCGGGGAAGCCGGCCGCAGCGAGGACCGCGGACAGCGCCGCCGCCGCTTCGGCCTCTCCGCCGTGATAGCGGGCGATGCCGCGGGCGCGCAGGATCGCGAGGCCGGGGCGCAGGAGTGTGACGCCGGGGGCGTGCTTCTCGATGAGCTGCAGCACCGGGACGAAGGCGCGCTCGTCCTTCTCGGCGTCGTGGGGGAGGACCTGCAGCGAGGAGAGCAGGCCCTGGGCGACGCGGCGGCGCTGCCCGATGCGGACGCCGTGCGCCCGCGCCGAGGCGGTGCAGGCGACGACCGTGTTCGCCTGCACCAGGGCCGTCGGCGGATGCGGCCCTCCGCCCAGCACCGCCCGCAGTGGCCAGTCGGGGAACCAGAGCACGAGGACGCGGAGAGGAGCGTTCATCCCGCCTCCGCCCAGAAGAGGAGGTCGGAGGACGCGGACGCAGCGCTGTCCGTCGGGGAGGAAGCGAGCGGCGGCAGGGCGGTCAGCTCCGCGGCCGCGGTCTCCACGGCTCCGTGTCCGCCGGGAAGTCGCACGCGCACGCTCGAGGCGCGGGGGCTGTGCCTGGTCCGCGCGGTGACCGTCACCGTGCAGTCCGAGAGCAGCCCCCACCCCTCGCCGAGCCCGCGCCAATCAGGGTCGTGCAGTCGGATGGTCCCCTCGCTCTGCGCCCAGCGCCCGGCGCCCGGTTCCTCCGCCACGAGCAGTGTGGCCCCGCGGTCGCGCAGGCGGGCACTCAACCGGGAGACATCGGCGTCCCGTGCCCTCGTCGTCGGCTGCACGACGATCAGGGGCACCACCTCGGCCAATGCGGACGCCGCCGCGAGCCAGCGGTCTCCCGGGTCGGGGACGAGGATCAGCCGGCTCAGATCGATGCCGTAGGCGGCGGCGGCCTCGACCCCGAGGGTGGGCATGCCGATCACCGCGCACCAGTGGCCCCGACCGGAGGAGGCGCTGAGCAGCGCGAGCACGAGGGCGGGCGAGGGGGAGACGGTGTACGAGGTGCCCGTCTGCAGCCCTTCCTCCGGCAGCAGCGCCGCGAAGGCGGGATCGAGGGGGAGGAGCGTGTGCTCGCTGCGCCGTCGCTGCATCCGGCTGATCTCGCGGCGCAGTCGCAGCACCTCTCCGGCGCGGGTGTCGCTGGTCGGAGAGAGCGCGGTCATCGCATCGAGCCCGATCCCCATGTATCCATCCTCGAAGATATGTACGAATAAAGCAAGTGATGAGACTGACGCTAGTTCGTACATCCGACATCGCCGCCTGGTTGTCCACAGGGCGCTCCGCGCCGTCCCGGATCTCCCTACCCTGCCGGGATGGACATCCGTCTCGCCCTCCTCGGTCTCGTGCACGGCGCCCTCCTCGGGATCGGCATCCTGCTCGCCGTGATCGACGTCCGCACGCACCGACTGCCGAACCGCATCGTGCTGCCCACCCTGGCCCTGCTGGTCGTGGCGGTCTCCGTCGACGCCGTCGTCACCGCAGACGCGGCGCCGCTCGGCCGGGGCCTGCTCGGCTCCCTCGTGCTCGGTGGCTTCTACGCCGTGCTGCGGATGATCAGCCACGCGGGCATGGGAGGAGGAGACGTGAAGCTCGCCCTCGTGATCGGACTCCTCCTGGCGTGGCACGGCTGGGGCGCGTTCCTCCTGGGCGCGTCGTCCGCCTTCGTACTCGGGGCGGTCTTCGCGCTCGTGCTCCTCGCCGCGGGACGGGCCGACCGGAGGACGCGCATCGCCTTCGGGCCGTGGATGATCGCGGGGGCCGTCCTCGGAGTCCTCGGCGGCTGACCGTGCAGGTCGCACCGAATGGGGGAGGGCGGCGCTACCCTGGGCACATGGCACTCGCACGACTTCACGGCGGCCCGCTGGACGGGCAGATCATCCCCCTCGACGACGACGCGGACGACAAGCTGATCGTCCCCTACAGCGAGACGCAGGTGGTCTACAACCGCCGCGGCGAGCCGCAGAACACAGGCGAGGGCGACGGCCCCACCGAGGTCGACTACTGGTTCGAGGAGGCCCTCGAGGACCTCACGCTCGAGGATGACTGAGCCCTCTCGCACCGTCGAGGTCGAGCGCAAGTACGACGTCGACGAGGGGACTCCGCTGCCGGACTGGGCGGCGATCCCCGGTGTCGATGCCGTCTCGCCTGCCGAGCACCGTGCCCTCGACGCCCGCTATCTGGACACCGCGGACGGCGCGCTGGCCCGTGCTGGTGTCGCCCTGCGTCGTCGCTCCGGCGGACCGGACCAGGGGTGGCACATCAAGGGTCCGCGGCAGGGTGACGGCCGGGTCGAGCAGGGCTGGCCCCTCGGCGACGAGGAGATCCCGACGGCGGTGCGCGAGGCGATCGCCGCCTGGACGACCGCGCCGTTGGAACCTCTCGCCCGTATCGAGAACGACAGGACGGCGTACCTCCTCACCGGACAGGACGGCGTCGTGGCGGAATTCGTCGACGACCACGTCCAGGCGACCGACCTGCGCACCGGGGCGCGACGTGCGTGGCGCGAGTGGGAGGTCGAACTCGGGCCCGCAGGCCCCTCCGACGACGCCGGCCGCACGGCGTTCTTCGCGGCGATCGAAAGCGCCGTGCGCGCGGTCGGCGGCCGAGAGGCGAGCTCCGACTCGAAGCTCGCCCGCGCCCTCGGCTTCTAGGCCGCGGACTCTCCGGATGCAACCCCTTTCCGTGTCCGGCTCCGGGGTGGTTGAGTGACGACATGAGTCGACCGCCCGTGCTCCGATCGCTGCAGACGATCGTCCCCGAGACCGTCCTCGTGCAGGAGCAGGTACGCGACGTCTTCGCCGCCCAGCCCGATCTGGGACGGCTGGCGCAGCGCATCGTGGCGACGTCGTTCAACGTCTCCGGCATCGACACGCGGCACACCGTCATCGCGGAGCTGGCCGATGACGCCGACCAGGATGAGCCCTTGTTCTACGATCGCGCCTCCGGACGGCTGCTGGCGCCGGGAACGAAGGCGCGCAACGACGTCTACACGCGTGAGGCCTCCCGTCTCTTCGCCGAGGTCGCGCGCCGCGCCCTCGAGGCGGACCCCGACCTGGACCGGGCGGACGTGACGCACGTCATCACGGTCTCCTGCACCGGCTTCCATGCCCCGGGCCCCGAGTACGAGATCGTGCGCGGGCTCGGCCTGTCCGATGCCGTCCAGCGCTATCACCTCGGCTTCATGGGGTGCTACGCCTCGATGCCGGCCCTGCGCGCGGCCGCACAGTTCTGCGCGGCCGATCAGAACGCGGTCGTCCTCGTCGTCAGCGTCGAGCTCTGCACGCTGCATCTGCGCTCTTCCGAGGATCCGGACACCATCGTGGCCTCCTCCCTGTTCGCGGACGGGGCTGCCGCCGGGATCGTGACGGCTCGGGACCTGCCCACCGCCGTCCCCGCGCTCCGGCTGGACGGCTTCCACACCGCGATCGTGCCGGAGGGCGTGGACGACATGGCCTGGACGATCGGCGACTCGGGCTTCGAGATGATCCTCTCGACCGCCGTCCCACAGATCATCGGGGAGTCGATCATCGGGGCGCTCACGCCGCTCTACGGTCGCGAGGACGACCTGGCGGAGGCCTTCGCCGCCGGCCGGGTGGGCGAGCGGGTGCGCCACTGGGCGATCCACCCCGGCGGGCGCAGCATCCTCGACCGGGTACAGGAGCGGATGGCCCTGAGCGACGTGCAGTTGCGACCCGCGCGCGAGACGCTCCGGGAGTACGGGAACATGTCGAGTGCGACCGTGCTGTTCGTGCTGAAGCGCGTCCTCGAGCAGGAGGGCGCGGATCCCGGTGACCGCGTGGCGGCGATGGCCTTCGGCCCAGGGCTCACCGCCGAGAGCGCGCTGCTGACCGTGGTCGCGCCCGCACCGTGAGCCTGGACCTGTCGGCGCGTGCCGTCGACCTCGTCGAGCTCATGGACGACCCCGACGCGGATGAGGAGGCGCTCGGTCGCACGTATCGGCGCTTCAGCGCCGTCAACGCGGTCGTCTCGCGCCCCGGACGGCTGTATCGGCGGGACATCCGTCCCCGGGCGGCGGCCGGGCGTGTGCTGCGCATCCTCGACATCGGCGCCGGTGGTGGCGACCTGTGCCGCGATCTGGTCCGGAGACTGCGTCGCGACGGCCTCCGCGCCGATGTCACCGCCCTGGACGCCGACGAGCGTGCGATCCGCTGGGCCTCGGCACACGACGACGGTGCAGGGATCCGCTATCGCCACGCGTTCTCCGGGGACCTCGTGGCGGCGGGCGACACCTATGACGTCGTGCTCTCCAACCACGTCCTCCATCACCTCGACGCCGCAGCGCTGCACGCGGTGCTCGACGACTCCCGCGCCCTGGTCCGTGATCGCGGACTCGTCTCCCACCACGACATCGCCCGCAGCCGCCTCGCCTACGGGGCGTTCGCCGTGGGCACCCGGCCGTTCGCGGGAAACCTTCTCGCGGGCTCCTTCATCCGAGTCGACGGCCTCCTGAGCATCCGCCGCTCCTATACCCCGCGGGAGCTCGCGGCCGTCGCGCCGCCGGGCTGGGAGGTCCGGTCGCACCTGCCCGCTCGGCTCGAACTGCGCTGGGAGGGTGGCGATGGTCGACCATGATGTCCTCGTGGTGGGTGGCGGTCCGGTCGGGCTGCTCCTCGCCTGCCTCGTGGGGCAGGACGGTCGCCGGGTGCGGGTGTGCGAGCGTCGCCCCGAGCCGGGCACGCAGACGCGGGCGATCGGGATCCATCGACCGGGGCTCGATGCCCTCGACGCCGCGGGAGTGGGTACTGGCGTGCGCTCCGAGGCGCTCCGCCTGTCCGGCGGCGAGGTCCGCAGCCGCGGCCGGCGACTCGCCGCCCTGACCTTCACCACCGAGCGTCCGATCCTGACGCTCGCGCAGCCCCGCACCGAGGAGCTGCTGCGAGACCGTCTCCGGACGCTGCAACCGGATGCGCTGCAGTCCGGCTCCGTCGTCCGCTCGGTCCGCGACGAGGGGCCGTTCGTGCGGGTCGGGATCGACGGCGAGCACGGACGTCGGGAGGAGACGGCGTCGATCGTCGTCGTCGCCGAGGGCGTCCGGAGTCCCCTGCGGGAGGCGTTCGGTGCGGGGTGGCGGGCGCGCACCGGAACCGCAGGCTACGCGATGCTCGACGTCGATGATCCGCCGGCCGACGATCGCGCCGTGCTGTACTTCGAGCCGGACGGCCTCGTCGAGTCCTTCCCGTTGCCGGGCGGCCGGCGCCGCTGGGTGGTGCGCGAAGACCGTGGTCGGACGGTGTCCACAGCCGCCGAGCTGGCGGACATCGTCGGTCACCGGACCGGGGAGAGGCTCGAGGTCGACCCCACCGCGCCTGTCTCCTCGTTCCGCGCGGCCCAGCACGCGGCTCGACGGCTGCACCGCGGACGGATCGTGCTACTCGGCGACGCCGCGCACGAGGTGAGCCCGATCGGCGGCCAGGGCATGAACCTCGGCTGGGCGGATGCGCTCCGGCTGGTCGCGGCGCTGCGCCGGACCGACCGCGGCGCCGCCCCCGTCCTCGACGGCTTCGCCCGGGAGGTCCAGCGGGCGGCGCGGAAGGCGCATCATCGCTCCGCGTTCTTCATGGCGATGGGGGCTCCGGCGGTCGCCCCGGTCGTCGCCGTGCGGGAGGGGCTGGTGCGTACGCTCGGTTCCTCCGCGCTGCGCCCGTGGACGACCGGTCTCATCACCATGCGCGGCCTCTGACGCGAGAAGGCCCGGTCCGCCTGCGCGGACCGGGCCTTCTCGAGGCGTCGGATCAGAAGTTGATCATGTGGCCTGCGAGACCGTGGAAGCCCTCCTGCAGCGCCTCCGACAGCGTCGGGTGGGTGTGCACGTTGCGGGCCAGCTCGAGGGCCGTGAGGTCCCACTTCTGCGCGAGGGTGAGCTCGGGCAGCAGCTCCGACACGTCGGGGCCGATCATGTGGGCACCGATGAGCTCCAGGTGCTCGGCGTCGGCGATGAGCTTGACGAAGCCGACCGGCTCGCCGAGGCCGTGCGCCTTGCCGTTGGCCATGAAGGGGAAGGTCGCGACCTTGATCTCGCGCCCTTCGTCCTTCGCCTGCTGCTCGGTGAGCCCGAAGGACGCCACCTGCGGCGAGCAGAAGGTCGCCCGCGGCATCATGCGGTAGTCGCCCAGCGTCATGGTCTCGGCGCCGCCGATGGTCTCGGCCGCGACGACACCCTGTGCCTCCGCGACGTGCGCGAGCTGCAGCTTGGCGGTCACGTCGCCGATGGCGTAGATGCCCTCGACGTTGGTGCGCATGTGGTCGTCGATGTCGATCGCGCCGCGCTCGGTGAGCTTCACGCCCGTCTTGTCGAGCCCGAAGCCCTCGACGTTCGGCGCGAACCCGACCGACATGAGCACCTTGTCGGCCTCGATCGACGCCTGCTGGCCGTCCTTGCCCGTGTAGGAGACGGTCACGGAGGAGCCGTTGTCGACGACCGACTCGACCTTGGTGGAGGTGAGGATGTCGACGCCGTAGTTCTTGTACTGCTTCGTGATCTCCTTCGACACGTCGGCGTCCTCGTTGGGGAGGGCGCGGTCGAGGAACTCGATGATCGTGACCTTGACGCCGTAGTTCGTCATCACGTAGGCGAACTCCATGCCGATCGCGCCGGCGCCGACGATGACGATGGACTTCGGCAGCTCACGGGAGAGGATCTGCTCCTCGTAGGTCACGACGTTGTCGCTGAGCTGCACGCCGGGGAGCAGGCGGACCTTCGAGCCCGTGGCGATGATCGCGTTGTCGAAGGTGACCTCCTCGGTGGAGCCGTCCGACTTCGCCACCGAGATGGCCTTCGGGCCCGTGAAGGTGCCGCGGCCGTCGTACTCGGTCACCTTGTTCTTCTTCATGAGGAAGTGGATGCCCTTGACCCGGCCATCGGCGACGACGCGGCTGCGGTCGAACGCCTTGCCGTAGTCGATCGTGAACTCTCCGGAGATCCCGAAGAAGTCGGCCTTGTGGTTCAGCGTGTGCGCGATCTCCGCGTTCTTCAGGAGCGCCTTGGAAGGGATGCAGCCGACGTTGAGGCAGACACCACCCCAGTACTTCTCCTCGATGATGGCGGTGGACAGACCGAGCTGCGCGCTGCGAACCGCAGCGACGTATCCGCCAGGACCTGCACCAAGGATGACGACGTCGTAGTGTGGCATGCCTTAAGCCTATCGCTCCGAGGGGGTAGCGGAATCGGTCGGAGCCGGTCCCCGGCGGCGGCGCAGGACGAGCCAGACGACAAGGGCCAGCGCGGCGAGCACGAGGATCGCGAGCACCCAGATCCACCCCGAAGGGGCTCCCGCATCGTCTCCCGCGTCCGGTGCCGTCGTCGCGGTCGCCTCGGGGGCGGCGGTCTGCTCCGTCGGCGGCGCCGACGTCGGGGGAGCGGTGGTGGGCTCGTCCGACGGCGTGGCCTCGTCGCCGACCGTGACGGTGAAGGAGAACTCGCCGGAGGTCGGGTGGCCGTCGCTCGAGACGACCTTCCAGACGACGTGGTACTCACCGGCGGGCCCGGAGCCGAGCAGGGGCTGCGTCACGATGGCGCCCTCGACCGTGGGAGTGCCGTCGATGACGGACTGACCGGCCGGATCCGTGACGGTCAGCTCCGTCGCTCCTTCGCCGTCGATGAGCTCCGCGCTGAAGGTGAGGGTGAGCTCGGAGGGCAGCGTCTCCACGGAGCTGTCCGCCGCAGGCGACGACGACACGAGCGCGTCATGGGCGGACGCGGAGAGCGGGGAGAAGAGGACGAGGAATGCGGCGAGGAGGGTGGCTGCGAGGGCGATCGGGGCCGCCGGGCGGCGCAGAGCTGTGGTCTTCACGAGTCCAGCCTATGAATCCCCGGTATGGGACCGCTGAGTGTGAAAGCGGCCTCCCGCGCACCCCTCCGGATCGGATAGTCTGGACAGCCAGGAGGGCACAGTGACAGACAGCGACAGCCGACCGGCCGGTGAAGCCGCCATCCATCGCTCCGGCGAGCCGAGACACGACGTGACGCAGACGTTCGGACACGATTCCGATCTGTCGTTCGTGCCGTTCGGCGTGGAGTTGACCGATGTCGAGCAGTCGGCCATCGCGGCGCTGCCCTCGGGCTCGGCTCTGCTGCTCGTCCGTTCCGGTGCGCTCGCCGGTGCGCGGTACCTCCTCGACACCGACGTGACCACGGTCGGTCGTCACCCGGAGGCCGACATCTTCTTCGACGACGTCACGGTGTCCCGCCGTCACGCGGAGATCACCCGCAACGGGACGACGTTCGAGATCATCGATCAGCGCTCCCTCAACGGCACCTACGTGAACGGCGAGCGCGTGGACCGCAGCCCCCTGGCGGACGGCTCCGAGCTGCGCGTCGGCAAGTTCCGTCTGAACTTCTTCGCGTCCCCGCTCGACCGCGCGGCGAACGCCTGATGGCGGCAACTCCCGCCCGCGAACGCTCGGCGTCCGCGGGCCTGCTGAGTATCGGTCAGGTGCTCGCACGTCTCACCCCGGAGTTCCCCGACCTGACCTCCAGCAAACTGCGGTTCCTCGAGGTGCAGGGCATCGTCCGTCCCTCCCGCACCGAGTCCGGCTACCGGAAGTTCTCCTCCTCGGACATCGAGCGCCTCCGTCTGGGACTGACCCTGCAGCGGGATCACTACCTTCCCCTCAGCGTGATCCGCGAGCAGCTCGACGAGGCGGAGGCCACGGGCGAGACGGCCGCGCTCGCCCCGCCGCCCTCGATCGCCCCGGCGCCGCGGCGCTATCGTCGCGACGAGCTCCTGGCCGCTGCCGGCGCCGGACCGCAGCTCCTCAACGACGCGATCAGCACCGGCGTCATCACCGCACAGGAGACCTATTCGGAGTCCACGGTCGCGCTGCTCCGCGGGCTCGTGGCCCTCGACCGGCACGGCATCGAGCCGCGTCATCTCCGTTCCCTGCGGCAGGGCGCGGAGCGGGAGGTCTCGCTCATCGAGTCGGCGCTGTCCACGCTGCTGCGTCGCACCGATGCCACCTCGCGGGCCCGCGCCAACGAACTGGCGCCGGAGCTGGCCACTCGGATCGACGACGTCCGGACGTTGTTCGTGAAGGATGCGCTCACGCGGATCCTTTCGTAACGAACTGATTGCGACACACCTTCGGCGTCGCACGGATGTCGTTGCCGGTGCCGGGACCCTGCTCTACCGTGGAGATAACCGTTCCAGGGAGGATTTCAGATGAATGCGGATGAGCTCGCAGGCGACCCGCGGTTCGTGACCGAACTCCTCTTCACCGACGGTCTGCCCGCGATGGACGACGAGGTCGGCTATCGCGGCGCCGTGGCAGCCCGTGCGGCCGGCATCACCTACCGCCAGCTGGACTACTGGGCCCGCACCGAGCTCGTCGAGCCCACGGTGCGCGGCGCGAACGGCTCCGGCTCGCAGCGTCTCTACGGCTTCCGCGACATCCTCGTCCTGAAGCTCGTCAAGAGCCTGCTCGACACGGGCATCTCCCTGCAGCAGATCCGCACCGCGGTGGACGAGCTCCGTCGCGCCGGCATCCGCGATCTCGCGGGGACGACCCTCATGAGCGATGGCGCGTCCGTCTACCTCTGCACCTCGAACGACGAGGTGATCGACCTGGTCAGCCGCGGTCAGGGCGTCTTCGGGATCGCGGTCGGCAAGGTGCTGCGCGAGGTGGAGTCGACGCTCGTCGCCTTCGATGCCTCCGCGCCGGACCCCGTCGACGAGCTCTCCACCCGTCGCGCCAAGCGCTCCGCCTGACGCTCCACCCCCGCTTCACGAAGAACGGCCACCCTCGAAGAGGATGGCCGTTTCGTCGTTCCGCGGTGTCAGCTCTGCGGTCCGTTCTCCGGAACGGGGACGCGACCCGTGCGGATGATGCGGTCGAGGAGCTGGTCGAAGTCCGCGGCGAGCTCCTGAGCGGAGTCGCCGGGCCAGATGTGCAGCGGTTTCGCGGCGCCCTGCGCCTGCTGCAGCGAGGTGCGCTCCGGAAGCTGCGGCGAGAGCACGAGGGGGCCGAACATGTCTCGCAGCTCCTTGATGCGGAACTGGTGCTCGATCGACTGCGGGCGCACGCGGTTGACCACGATGCCCAGCGGCTGGAGGCGCGGTGAGAGACCGCGGCGGATCTCCTCGATCGCGCGCAGGGCACGGTCCGCGGCGGCCACGGAGAAGAGGCCGGGCTCGGTGACGACCATGACGCGGTCGCTCGCGGCCCACGCGGTGCGGGTGAGGGCGTTCAGCGACGGCGCGCAGTCGATGAGCACGAGGTCGTAGTCCGCCTCGACCGCTGCGAGCGCCTCCTCGAGCTTCCACACATCGCGGACGCTCGGGTGCGGGCCGTCGAAGTTGATGGCGGACGGGCTTCCGATCAGCACGTCGATCGTGCCGGGGTGGACCTTCGCCCAGCCGCTGGAGGTGATCGCCTGGCGGACGGTCTTCTCCTTCGGGTTCGCCAGCACATCGGCGATGTTGAGTCGTCCGGCGACCTGGATGTCCATCCCGGTGGAGACGTCGGACTGCGGGTCGAGGTCGACGACGAGCGTCCGGACACCCCGGGCGAAAGCCGCGGAGGCCAGCCCGAGTGTCACGGTCGTCTTGCCGACGCCCCCCTTGAGAGAGCTGACGCTGAGTACGTGCACGGACTCCACGTTACCTTCCCCTAGGCTGGGGGAACACTCAGCCCCGCCCCATGTGCGTGCCTCGGCCGTGCATCGAGCTCTCAGAGGTGTGCATGTTCCAGAAGATCCTTGTGGCGAATCGTGGCGAGATCGCGATCCGAGCATTCCGAGCGGCCGTGGAGGTGGGGGCGCGCACCGTCGCCGTCTTCCCGCACGAGGACCGCGGCTCGGTCCACCGGCTCAAGGCCGACGAGGCGTACGAGATCGGCGAGCGGGGCCATCCCGTCCGCGCCTACCTGGACGTCGACGAGATCATCCGCGTGGCCACCGAGTCGGGTGCCGACGCGATCTACCCCGGCTACGGCTTCCTCTCGGAGAACCCGGAGCTCGCGGAGAAGGCCGCCGCCCACGGCATCGTCTTCATCGGTCCTCCCGCGAAGGTGCTGGAGATGGCCGGCAACAAGGTCGAGGCCAAGCGGCACGCGGTCGAGGCGGGCGTCCCCGTGCTCCGCTCGACCGAGGCCTCCGACGACGTCGACGCGCTCGTCGCCCAGGCGGAGGAGATCGGCTTCCCCCTCTTCGCCAAGGCCGTCGCCGGTGGTGGCGGCCGCGGCATGCGACGCGTCGAGACGCTCGGCGACCTCGGACCGGCCCTCGCCGAGGCGATGCGGGAGGCCGGCAGCGCCTTCGGCGACCCCCGGATGTTCCTGGAGCAGGCCGTCGTGCGCCCGCGGCACATCGAGGTGCAGATCCTCGCGGACAAGACCGGTGAGACGGTGCACCTGTTCGAGCGGGATTGCTCCGTGCAGCGGCGGCATCAGAAGGTCGTCGAGATCGCTCCCGCCCCCAACCTCGATGACGACGTGCGCAGGGCCCTGCACGGCTATGCCGTCGCCTTCGCCCGCTCCATCGGCTACGAGAACGCCGGCACCGTCGAGTTCCTGCTGGAGACGGCGGGGGAGCGCGCGGGAGAGGTCGTCTTCATCGAGATGAACCCCCGCATCCAGGTCGAGCACACGGTGACCGAGGAGGTCACCGACGTCGATCTCGTGCAGAGCCAGATGCGCATCGCCGCGGGGCAGACCCTCGCCGATCTCGGGTTGCAGCAGGAGAACCTGCACCTGCGGGGTGCCGCGCTGCAGTGCCGCATCACCACGGAGGACCCGACGCAGGGCTTCCGTCCCGACACCGGGAAGATCACCACCTACCGCTCGCCCGGCGGTGCCGGGATCCGGCTCGACGGCGGCACCGTGCACCAGGGTGCCCAGATCAGCCCGCACTTCGACTCGATGCTCGCGAAGCTGACCTGCCGCGGCCGCGACTTCCCGGCCGCCGTGGCCCGCGCGCGCCGTGCCCTCGCCGAGTTCCGCATCCGCGGCGTCTCCACGAACATCCCCTTCCTCCAGGCGCTGCTCGATGACGAGGCCTTCATCCGCGGCGACGTCAGCACGTCCTTCATCGACGAGCGCCCGGAGCTGCTCCGCGGTCGCGCCTCGAAGGACCGCGGCACGAAGATCCTCAACTGGCTCGTGGACGTGACGGTGAACAAGCCGCACGGCGCGCACCCCGGCGTCATCGACCCCGCGACCAAGCTCCCGCCGATCGACCTCAGCACGGAGCCGGCGCCCGGCTCCCGGCAGCGGCTGCTCGAGGTGGGCCCCGAGGAGTTCGCCCGCGGCCTGCGCGCGCAGACCGCCCTCGCGATCACCGACACGACCTTCCGCGACGCGCACCAGTCGCTGCTCGCGACCAGGGTCCGCACGAAGGACCTCGTCGCCGCCGCCCCGTACCTCGCCCGTCTCACCCCGGAGCTGCTGTCGGTCGAGGCCTGGGGTGGCGCCACGTACGATGTCGCGCTGCGCTTCCTCGGCGAGGACCCGTGGGAGCGGCTCGACAAGCTGCGTGCCGCCCTCCCGAACGTCGCCATCCAGATGCTCCTGCGCGGCCGGAACACGGTCGGCTACACGCCGTACCCGACCGCGGTGACCGAGGCCTTCGTGGCGGAGGCAGCGGCAAGCGGCGTCGACATCTTCCGGATCTTCGACGCGCTGAACGACGTGGAGCAGATGCGGCCGGCGATCGAGGCGGTCCGCGCCACGGGGACCGCCGTCGCCGAGGTGGCGCTCTGCTACACCGGAGACCTGCTGGACCCGGCAGAGGAGCTCTACACCCTCGACTACTACCTGAAGCTGGCGGATCAGATCGTCGCGGCCGGCGCGCACATCCTCGCGATCAAGGACATGGCGGGCCTGCTCCGCCCCGCTGCGGCCGCGACGCTCGTCTCGGCGCTCCGTGAGCGCTTCGACCTGCCCGTGCACCTGCACACCCACGACACCCCCGGCGGGCAGCTCGCGACCCTGCTCGCCGCCAGCGCCGCCGGCGTGGATGCGGTGGACGCCGCCTCGGCGCCGCTGTCGGGCACGACCAGTCAGCCGTCGCTGTCGTCACTCGTCGCCGCCCTCGCCCACACGGAGCGGGACAGCGGGATCTCGCTCGCGGCCGTCTCGGATCTGGAGCCCTACTGGGAGGCGGTGCGTCGCCAGTACGCGCCGTTCGAGTCGGGGCTCCCGGGACCCACCGGCCGCGTGTACCACCACGAGATCCCGGGCGGGCAGCTGTCGAACCTCCGACAGCAGGCCAAGGCCCTCGGGCTCGCCGACGACTTCGAGCTCATCGAGGACATGTACGCCGCGGCCGACCGCATCCTCGGACGCGTGCCGAAGGTCACCCCGTCGTCGAAGGTGGTGGGCGATCTCGCCCTGCATCTCGCCGCCGTGAAGGCCGACCCTGCGGACTTCGAGGCGAACCCGGAGAAGTACGACGTGCCCGACTCCGTGGTCGGCTTCATGGCGGGTGAGCTCGGCGACCTCCCCGGAGGCTGGCCCGAGCCGTTCCGGTCCAAGGTGCTCGCCGGTCGTTCCGTGCGGACCGGGCTCACGGCTCTCACCGACCAGGACGAGGCCGAGCTGGCGGGGACGAGCGCGCAACGACGCTCCCGCCTGAACACTCTGCTCTTCCCGGCTCCGGCGGCCGAGTTCGCCGAACGACGGGAGCAGTACGGCGACCTGTCCGTGCTGGACACCGGCGACTACCTGTACGGGCTGGTCCCCGGCCAGGAGCACCTCATCGAGATCGATCGCGGCGTCCAGCTCTACGTCGGGCTCGAGGCGATCGGCGAGGCCGACGACAAGGGCATGCGGACGGTGATGACCACGCTGAACGGTCAGCTCCGCCCGGTGTTCGTGCGGGACCGCTCCATCTCGGTCGATGCGCACGAGGTCGAGAAAGCCGACACGTCCGTCCCCGGCCAGGTGGCGGCGCCGTTCTCCGGCGTGGTCACCCTCAAGGCCGAGGTGGGAGCGACGGTGCGCGCGGGCGAGCCGGTCGCGTCGATCGAGGCGATGAAGATGGAGGCCGCCATCACCGCCCCCGTGGACGGGGTCGTGGAGCGGCACGCCATCTCCGAGACGCAGCAGGTGGACGCGGGCGATCTTTTGGTCGTGATCCGACCGGCGCACTAATCTTGTGCGGGCGAGGCCGCGCACCCTGGGCGCATCCCGAGGCCCGCACAGGTTGGGAGTGACACGTGACCGCGAAGAACAACGCCGACCCCGAGGACAGTCCGCTGGGGGTGCTCGACGACGCCGCATCCGTCGACACCGCCGGCATCGGCATCCTCGGCGGAACCGCGCAGGTGCGGGTGACCCTGCCGGCGGAGGAGGATGACGACCTCGCCGACGACGGTGTCGTGGACGGGGAGGTCGGCATCGACCTCATCGTCGACGACCTCACCCTCCCCGCGGCGCCGAAGCCCGTCCTCGATGCTCCGCGACTCGACGAGGTGATCGACGCCGTCGTGGTGGAGGAGCCCGTGGTGGAGGATTCCGTGCCGGAGGATTCCGTGCCGGCTGCCGAGCCCGCGGCTGACCTGGTCGCGGAGGAGGAGGAGGAGGCGGCCGCCCGCTTCCTCGCGAAGGCCGGCGCCGACCGTGCGGAGGTCCCGGCCGCGAAACCGGCGCGTGCCCCTCAGGCGCCCGTGCAGAAGGAGACCACGATGCCCGAAGCCGACGACAAGCCCGTCGCATCCGCGCACGCACGTCCGGCGCCCCGGACCGACGTGACCCTCACCGCGAAGCGTCTGGGGGAGCTGGGCGAGTCCGCCCGCGAGTCCGCAGATCTCCTCACCTCCGATCGCCTCCTCGACCCGCACCGCGTGGCCAAGCCGGAACCCGAGGGCGGGTGGAGTCACCTGCTCTACACGCTGTCCGGACGCCGGTTGAACATCGGCGACGGCCGTCGCGCGCGCGAGCGCAAGGAGCTCACGGCGCGGATCGCCGCCCCGCTCGCCGGCGGTGCCCGGTTCGTGCCGGTGCTCTCGCGGAAGGGCGGCGTGGGCAAGACCACGGTCACCGCGCTCCTCGGCATGGCCCTCGCTGACGCGAGGGAGGACCGCGTCATCGCCGTGGACGCGAACCCCGACCGCGGAACGCTCGCCGACCGGGTGCAGCGCGCGCAGCATGGCAAGTCCGTGCGCGACCTCGTCCGCATCCGGGACGACGTGCGCGGGTTCCACGACATCTCCGCGATCGTGGCACGGGATGCGACGCGCCTCGACGTGCTCGCCTCGGACGCCGACCCGCGTGTCGCCGAGGCCTTCAGCGACGACGACTATCGCGACGTGGCCGATGTGGCCGCGCACTACTACTCCCTCGTCCTCACCGACACCGGCACGGGGATCGTCCACTCGGTGATGTCGGCGACCCTCGACCTCGCCGACCAGATCGTCATCGTCTCCGGACTCAGCGTCGACGAGGCGCGGCTGGCGTCCGAGACCCTCACGTGGCTGGAGTCCAACGGGTACGCGCAGCAGGCGCGCGACGCCATCGTGGTGCTCAACCAGTCCACGCCCGGGACGCCGCTCGTGCGGCTGGGTGAGCTCCAGGCGCACTTCGCGTCGCGGGCCCGCAGCGTCGTGCGCGTGCCGTACGACCCGCAGATCGCCGCGGGCGGGACGATCGTCTTCGCGAACCTCCTCCCCGAGACGCGGAAGGCGGCGAGGGAACTCGCGGCGCTCCTCGTCGAGGGCCTCCGGGCGAAGGCCGCCTGATGACGGTTCGCGAGATCCGCATCTTCGGCGACCCGGTCCTGCGGACGGTGTGCGCACCCATCGAGGAGATCGACGACGGCGTGCGTGCGCTCGTCACGGATCTCCTGGAGACCGTCGAGCTCCCGGGCCGCGCCGGCGTGGCCGCGCCGCAGATCGGCGTCGCGCTCCGCGCCTTCAGCTACAACGTCGACGGCGAGATCGGCTACGTGCTGAACCCCGTGCTGACCGAGGTCCGCGGCGAGCCCGAGCCGACGGGGGAGGGTTGCCTGTCGGTGCCGGGACTCTGGCACGACGCCCAGCGCCATCCCTGGGCCCGCGTCGAGGGGATCGACCTCGATGGACAGCCGGTGGTGCTCGAGGGGGACGGGCTGCTCGCGCAGGCGCTCCAGCACGAGACCGACCACCTCGACGGCAAGCTCTTCCTCTCCCGGCTCGACCCCGAGACCCGGAAGGTCGCGATGCGCGAGGTTCGCGAGAGCTCCTGGTTCTAGCCGCCGACCCACCCCTTCACGTACGAACCGGCCCCTTGCGCACGAGGGCAAGGGGCCGGTTCGGTCAGAAGGGGGTGGGTCGACGCGCGGGTCAGCCGCCGATGGCGACGTTGGTCGTGGCGACCGGCTCGTCGTAGATCGCGGAGATCTCGTCGGCGAAGTCGTTCATGATGATGTTCCGCTTGATCGACAGCTTCGGGGTGAGGTGGCCGGAGGCCTCCGTCCACTCCGAGTCCAGGATCGTGAACTTGCGGATGGACTCGGCGCGCGACACCCGCTCGTTCGCCGCGTCCACCGCACGCTGCACCTCGGCACGGACCTGCGCGTTCGTCGAAGCCTCCGCGAGGGTCATCTTCTCGTCGAGGCCGTTGTTCGCGAGCCAGGTCGGCAGCATCTCGGGGTCGAGGGTGACGAGGGCCGAGATGAACGGGCGCTGGTCCCCGACGACGACGACCTGCCCGACGATGGGGTTCGCGCGGATCGGGTCCTCGAGTGCGGCCGGAGCGACGTTCTTGCCACCCGCCGTGACGATGATCTCCTTCTTGCGCCCCGTGATCGTGAGGAAGCCGTCGGCGTCGAAGCTGCCGATGTCGCCGGTGTGGAACCAGCCGCCGTCGCTGAACGCCTCGGCGGTGGCCTCCGGGTTGTTCCAGTACTCCTTGAAGACGTTGATGCCGCGCACCTCGATCTCGCCGTCGTCGGCCAGACGCACCCCGACGCCGGGAAGGGCGGGACCGACCGTGCCGATCTTCGACTTCGAGGCGAGGTTCACCGTCGCGGGCGCCGTGGTCTCGGTCAGGCCGTACCCCTCGAGGATCACCACGCCGAGGCTGTGGAAGAAGTGACCGAGGCGCGCGCCGAGGGGAGCGGAGCCCGACACCGCGTAGACGACGTTGCCGCCCATGGCCTCGCGGAGCTTGGAGTAGACGAGCTTGTTGAAGAGCGCGAACTTGAGCTTCGTCCCGAACGGGATCTTCTTGCCCTCCTCGAGCAGCCGGGAGTGCTCGATCGCCACGTCGGCGGCGGCGCGGAAGATCTTGCCCTTGCCGCCCGCCTCGGCCTTCTGCTCGGCGGAGTTGTAGACCTTCTCGAACACGCGGGGGACCGCGAGGAGGAAGGTGGGCTTGAACGAGCCGAGGGCAGGGAGCAGCTGACGCGTGTCGGGCTGGTGGCCGGTGCGCACCCCCGCGTGCACGTTGAGGATGGAGATGAAGCGGGCGAACACGTGCGCGGTCGTGATGAACAGCAGCGTGGACGAGCCGGGCGTCTGCACGACCTCGTCGAGCGCCTTGGCGGAGTTGCGGGACAGCTCGACGAAGTTGCTGTGGGTGAGCACGCAGCCCTTCGGTCGTCCGGTGGAGCCCGAGGTGTAGATGAGGGTCGCGATGTCGGAGCCGACGGCGAGGCCGCGGCGACGCTGGATCTCCTCATCCGAGACGGATGCCCCCTGCGCGGTGAGCGTGTCGATCGCGCCCAGGTGCAGCTGCCAGACCTCTCGGAGGAGCGGAAGGTCGCCGCGCACCTCGTCGACGCGGGCGAAGTGCTCCGGTGACTCGACGAGGAGGGCGATCGCGCCCGAGTCCTCGAGGATCCACTGGATCTGCGACGGCGAGCTCGTCTCGTAGATCGGCACCATCACGGCACCGGCATAGAAGAGCGCGAAGTCGACGAGGCTCCACTCGTACGTGGTGCGGGCGAGGAAGCCCACCTTCTCGCCGGGCTGGATGCCGGCAGCGGCGAACCCCTTCGCCAGCGCGATGACCGCGGTCTCGAAGTCGGCGGCGGTGATGTCGCGCCATCCGTCGCCCTGCGGGACGGAGAACAGCGCCCGGTCGGGAGTCGCCTCCACACGCTTCGCAAGCAGGTCGGCGACGTTCGCGTCGGGATCGGCGGGGACGATCGCGGGGACTTCAAACTGGACCACGGCAGCTCCTTCGGTACCGGTCGGGCACGGGCGTTGGTCCGAGTCTAGGGCATGGCACCCGGTCGCGGTCAGGGTGGAACTCAGTCGCTTTGCGGGTCGCCCGACGAGGAACATGAGGGCGATCCGCGTCGCGGCGCTAGACTTCACCTCGATGTTCTACTGGCTGATGAAGTACGTCGTGATCGGCCCTGTGGTCAAGGCCGTGTTCCGTCCCTGGATCGTGGGGCGGAAGAACGTGCCCGCGACCGGGGCGGCGATCCTCGCCAGCAACCACCTCTCCTTCGCGGACTCGATCTTCCTTCCGCTCGTGATCGATCGGTCGATGTCGTTCCTCGCGAAGAGCGACTACTTCACCGGACGAGGCCTCAAGGGCTGGTCCACCCGCTTCTTCATGAAGGCGACGGGTCAGATCCCCATCGACCGCTCCGGGGGCAAGGCGTCCGAGGCCTCCCTCAACACCGGCCTCCAGGTGCTCGGGGGCGGCGACCTGCTGGGCATCTACCCCGAGGGCACGCGCAGCCCCGACGGCAAGCTCTACCGCGGCCGCACCGGCATCGCCCGGATGGCGCTCGAAGCCAAGGTCCCGGTCATCCCGGTCATCATGGTCGACACCGACACCGCCATGCCCATCGGCCGCCGTATCCCGCGGGTCATGCGGGTCGGGATCGTCATCGGCGAGCCGCTGGACTTCTCCCGCTATGCGGGCATGGAGAACGACCGCTACATCCTCCGGTCCGTCACGGACGAGATCATGGTGGCCCTCCAGCGCCTCGGTCAGCAGGAGTACGAGGACGTCTACGCGTCCACGGTCAAGGACCGTCTTCCGACGCGCGTCACATAGGCCCCCGGCGCGTCTCGGCGGTGGTGCCGCCCACTAGGCTGGACGCATGCTTCCGCACCACATCGACGCCCTTGATGCCTGGCGCTCGCTTCCCATCAAGCAGCAGCCGCAGTGGCCAGACGCCGACCGCGTCGCCGACGTCTCCCGGCAGATCTCGAGCCTTCCGCCGCTGGTCTTCGCCGGTGAGGTCGACAACCTCCGCGACCGTCTCGCCAGGGCGGCCTCCGGGGAGGCCTTCCTGCTGCAGGGCGGCGACTGCGCCGAGACCTTCGCCGGGGCCACGGCCGAGCAGATCCGCAACCGCATCAAGACGGTGCTGCAGATGGCCGTCGTGCTCACCTACGGCGCGTCCATGCCGGTCGTCAAGATGGGGCGCATGGCCGGGCAGTTCGCCAAGCCGCGCTCCAGCGACACCGAGACGCGCGGCGAGGTCACCCTGCCGGCGTACCGCGGCGACATCGTGAACGGCTACGACTTCACCGAGGGATCCCGTCAGGCCGACCCCGGTCGACTGCTGCAGGGCTACCACACCGCCGCTTCCACGCTGAACCTCATCCGGGCGTTCACGCAGGGTGGCTTCGCGGACCTCCGCGAGGTGCACTCCTGGAACAAGGGCTTCGCGCAGAACCCGGCGAACCAGCGGTACGAGCGCATGGCCGCCGAGATCGATCGTGCGATCAAGTTCATGGAGGCCGCCGGCGCCGACTTCGACGAGCTCAAGCGCGTCGAGTTCTTCACCGGTCACGAGGGTCTGCTCATGGACTACGAGCGCCCGATGACGCGGATCGACTCGCGGACGGACACCCCGTACAACACCTCCGCCCACTTCCTGTGGATCGGGGAGCGCACCCGCGAGCTCGACGGCGCGCACGTCGACTACTTCTCGAAGATCCGGAACCCGATCGGCGTGAAGCTGGGCCCCACCACCACGCCGGAGACGGCACTGGCACTCATCGACAAGCTCGACCCGGAGCGCGAGCCCGGCCGGCTGACCTTCATCACGCGTATGGGCGCCGGCCGCATCCGCGATGCGCTGCCCCCGCTGCTGGAGGCGGTCCGCGAGTCGGGTGCCCAGCCGCTCTGGGTCACCGACCCCATGCACGGCAACGGCATCACGACGCCGACCGGGTACAAGACGCGTCGCTTCGACGACGTCGTCGACGAGGTCCGCGGCTTCTTCGAGGCGCACCGGGCGGTCGGCACGTTCCCCGGCGGCATCCACGTCGAACTGACCGGCGACGACGTCACCGAGTGCCTGGGCGGATCGGAGCAGATCGACGAGGCGGCCCTGGGGACCCGCTACGAGAGCCTGTGCGACCCGCGCCTGAACCACATGCAGTCCCTGGAGCTGGCGTTCCTGGTGGCCGAGGAGCTCGAGAAGCGCTGAGCCACGGGCGGACGCACGAAGGGGCCGGAACGATGTTCCGGCCCCTTCGTCGTGTCGGCGTCAGCCGGCGAAGCTCATGGTGAGCGTGATGCTCGCGCCCTTCCGCTGCGGTTCGGATGGGCTGTACGACTCCACGCGCGTGTTCTCGTTCGCGAGGAGGTCCCACACGGAGTCCGGCAGACCCGTGCTGCTCGTGTAGCTCCAGGTGAATCCGGCGTCTCGCAACGCGCCGGTGGCCTCGTCGCGCGTCATCCCGGAGACATCCGGCACATCGAACAGCGGCGGGCCCTGCGAGACGATCAGCTGGATCGTCTCGCCAGGACGCCAGGATCCTTCCTCGGTGCGGTCCGCGTACCCGATGACCCGGTCCTTGCCGATGGAATCGCTCGGGCGGTAGATGTTCTCCTCCGCCACCTTGAGGCCTTTGCCGGTGAGCGTCTCGGTCGCCTGCTTGACGGTCATGTCCGTGACGTCGGGCACCGGCCCGCGCGACACCTGGATCGTGGCGGTGTCCTTCTCGTGGACGGTGCAGCCCTCATCGCAGCCGAAGGCATCGCCGCCGTCACGGGGAGTGATGCGGACGTTGATGACCGATCCGGCCGCGGCGTCGGTGAAGTACTCCTCGTCGTCGGTGATCTCGAGGTTCGCCGCCTGCAACGCGGCCCGGACGTCCTCGGCAGGCTGTCCGGCCACAGGGGCGAGGTCGTGGGAGGCGGGGCCGGCGGACACGACGACGGCGACGGTGGTGCCCTTGTCGATCCTGGTGCCCTCGCCGGGGTCCGTCTCGATGACGATGCCCTTCTCGACGTCGACGGAGAACTCGTCGCGTTGGGCGGGTTCGAAGCCGGCTTCCGTGAGGTCTGCCGCCGCCTCGTCGTACGTCTGGCCCGCCACGGCGGGCACCGCGATCAGCGAGCCGGGACCGGAGCCGAACCACCAGCCCACGCCGCCGGCGAGGACGGCGAGCAGGAGGACGAGGGAGAGGAGGAACGTGCCACGGGCGCGGCGCTTGGCGGCCCGCCGCCGGAGGATGGTGGCGTTGTCGATCCCGGGGGAGGTGGCCGTCGCCGGTTCCGGCAGGAGCATGGTGCCCGGCATGACCTTGGTGAGGTCGCCGGAGTCGGCCTGATCCCTGGAGGCGCCGGTGGTCCGGGTCACGGCGGGGGCGACACCGATCTCGCGCTCGATCTCCCGCAGGCGCTCCAGCATCTGCTGAGCGTCGTCCGGACGCTCGTCCGGGGACTTCTCGGTGGCCCACAGCACGAGCTCGTCGAGCTGCTCGGGTACCGACGGATTGCGGACGCTGGGTCGGGGGACCGACTCGGTGGCGTGCTGGAACGCGATCTGCATCGGCTGCTCGCCCTTGTAGGGCTGCTCTCCGACGAGCATCTCGTAGAGCATGATGCCGAGGGCGTAGATGTCGCTGCGGGCATCGGCGGTGCCGCGGGTGACGAGCTCCGGCGCGAGGTACGCGATCGTCCCGAGCAGCTGCTGCCCGGTCGCGGTGTTCGCGGTCGTTGCTCTGGCGAGTCCGAAGTCGCCGATCTTGATACGGCCGTCCTCCGCGAGCAGGACGTTCTCCGGCTTGACGTCGCGGTGGACGATGCCCGCGCGATGCGCGGCGGACAGCCCGGCGAGAACGGCATCCATGATCGTGATCGTCTGAGCGACCGTGAGGCGCTTCTGCTCTCGGAGGAGCTCACGCAGAGTGATCCCTGGCAGGTACTCCATGACGAGGTAGGCGAGTTCGCCGTCCTGGCCCTGATCGAAGACGTTGACGACGTGCGGGTCGGCGAGGCGGGCCGCGGCGCGGGCCTCCTGGATGAACCGGCTCTGGAATGCGGAGTCGTCACTGAGGTGCGCGTGCATGACCTTCAAGGCGATGCGGCGCTCCAGGCGGAGGTCGGTGGCGACGTAGACCGTGGCCATGCCGCCGCGGGCGATCCGCGCACGCACGCGGTACCGACCGTCGACAAGCCGCCCGATGAGGGGGTCGGCCTGATGATTGGTCGTCACGACAGAAGTCTATGGACGAATGGCTGAAAGCCCCGGGAACGCCTCACCCCTCGGGCCATCCGGATTTCCGGCCGCCTCACCCGTGCTGGGCGAGCCATGCGTACGCCTGGGCCTCCCACTGCCCGTAGCGATCGGGATAGGCGGAGATCTGCACGGCCTGTGCCGCGTCGGTGAAGGGCAGCGACTCCCAGCCCGCGATGTCGAGCAGTCCGCGGGTGATGTGTCCGTTCGGGTCGCCCGTGCCGCCGTAGAAGACCCGCGTGCTCCGCTCCGCGTCCATGATCTGCGCCGGGGTGCCCCAGCCGGTGCTCGGGCGCTGCTGGAAGATCCCGAGCGAGTCGCGATCCCCCCAGTCCAGGTTGCGGAGATCCGACTCCACCATGCCGGTGGCGAGGGCGATGGCGATCCCGCGGTCGGAGACTCCGAGTTCGCGGCCCACGCGGATGATGAGCGCGGCGTTGGCAGCCTGCTCGGCCGTCAGGGTCGCACTGCGCTGTCCGGTGGGCGCAGCGGCGGGCTTCGGGGCAGGCGCCTGCACGGCGAGGCGCTGACCCGGGTAGATGATCGACGACGGGCCGAGGCCGTTCCAGGCGAAGAGGGACTGCGTGGTGGTCCCGTACCGCTGAGCGATCGAGAACAGCGTCTCGCCCGCGGCGACGGTGTGGGCGCTGCCGCCGCTCTGCGGGGGCGTCGCGGGTGCCGCCGCGGGTGCGGCCGCGGGTGCCGGAGGGGAAGCGGAAGCCGCGCCTCCGGATACGACGATCTTCTGTCCCGGGTAGATGATGGCGCCGTCGGGAAGGCCGTTGGCGGCGAGGATCGCGCCGACCGAGGTGGCGTACTTCCGGGCGATGCCGAAGACGGTGTCGCCCGCCACGACCGTGTGGGTCTTCGTCGCCGCAGGCACCGACGTGGGCGCCGGCGCGGGTGCCGAGGCCGGGGCGCGCAGATGCAGGGTCTGCCCCGGATAGATGACCGAGCGCCAGGAGAGGCCGTTCCAGCCGAGGACGTCAGCGGTGCGCAGTCCGTGACGACCGGCGATGCCGGCGACCGTGTCCCCCGGCTGCACGACGTGCGAGGGCGGGATGTTCTGCGTCGGTGCGACGCGCATCGGAGCGATCCGATGCCGTTCGTGCGGCGCGACCGGCGGTGCGGGCGCGGCGGCGGGTGTCGCCGTCAGAGTGGCGGCGAGGGCGCCGGCCACGGCTGTCTGGAAGATCACGTCAGCCCCCTTTTCGAGCACTTCACGCTGACACGGATGTATAGAGATGTCAACAGAAGTGACAGGTGTGACGAATGTGACGGAAGTGATGGATATGCGCGTCGGGGGCCGAGGTGAGATAGTGGCAACGTGTCTGAGAACGTCGCTGCAACCCCTGACGCCGCCCTCGAGTGGCTGACCATGCCCGACCTCGTCGAGGTGCTCGGCGAGCCCCTCGGCCGCGTGCGTCGTCTGATCGACGAGCACTACCTCGTCGGCTCGCGGCGCAGCGGCGTCTTCGCCGTTCCTGCGGTGTTCATCGTGGACGGCGAGCCGCTGAGCTCCCTGCGCGGGACGATCATCGTCCTGCAGGATGCCGGCTTCTCCGATGACGAACTGATCGACTGGCTGCTCGCCGAGGACGAGACCCTCGGGCGTTCCCCGATCGCCTCTCTGCTCGCCGGGCACAAGAGCGAGGTCCGTCGGCTCGCGCGCACCCTCGCCTGAGCGACCTGTTCAGGAGGAGCGCACGGTCGCCGCTCGGCCGAGATCGCGGAGCTCGCCGACCGCGGCGTCCTCGAGCCGGGCTCCGGAGAGCGCGCGATCGGCCTCTCCGGCGTAGTCGGCGATCATCGTCTCGACCCGTTCGAGGGCTCCGGTCCCGGCGATCGTCTCCTGCAGGAACGAGACCTGCGCCGCCGTCAGGTCGGGGTCTCCGAGCATCTCGTCGAGCACCCGCCGGGCGGGTGCGTCGAGCTTCTCCCTGGTGAGCGCGATGAGAACGGTCCGCTTGCCCTCTCGGAGGTCGTCGCCCGCGGGCTTGCCGGTGACGGCGGCATCGCCGAACACGCCGAGCACGTCGTCACGCAACTGGAAGGCGAGGCCGAGAGGGTGCCCGAAGCGGCGCAGCGCCTCGGTCTGCCCGGCGTCGGCGCCGGCGAGGCTCGCTCCCAGGATGAGCGGCTGCTCGATGCTGTAGCGCGCCGACTTCAGCGAGGCCACGCGCAGCGCGCGCTCCGCATGCTCGCGGTCATCGCTGACGCTCCACGCCGACTCCTCGGCGATGTCGAGGAACTGTCCGGTCGTGACATCGCGACGCATGCGCGCGTACTCGGCGCGCACGGTCCGTGCCGCGCCGTGACCGTCGAGCGCCGACTCCAGGAGGTCGTCGCTCCACGCCACGAGGAGATCGCCGAGCAGCACGGAACCGGCGCGCCCGAAGGCAGCGGCGTCGCCCCACCATCCGGCGGAGCGGTGGGAGGCCTCGAGCGCCCGGTGCGCCGCGGGACGGCCCCGGCGGGTGTCGGAGTTGTCGATCAGGTCGTCGTGCACGAGAGCGGCGGACTGGAAGATCTCCAGCGCCGCGCAGAGGTCCCACAGGGCGTCGTCCTCGACGGCGAGACGGTCACGGAACCGGGAGACGGCGCGCCACCCTGCGTGGCAGAAGCGGGCGCGCAGCCTCTTCCCTCCGGAGAGGGTGTCGGACGCCGCATCGAGGAAGGCGGCGGCGTCGTCGCCGTACCCCGCCGACTCCGCTCGCATGCGGTCGAGGAACAGGTCCAGTCGCGCGGCCACGGCGTCGGCGACGGAGGGGGAGGGGGACGGCACGACTCCCAGCATACGTAAAGGATGAGACGCCCGAACCGCTAGCCCCGGACGCCGCTCGCGCGTAGACTGAAGGGCACCATACCCGAGGGGGACGAGATGCCACTCTCCGAACAGGAGCAACGTCTGCTCGACGAGATGGAACGCCATCTCCTGCACAATGACGCCGACGTCGTGAGCGCGCCGTCGGGCGATCGCACGCTCAGCTATCGCAATCTCGTCTACGGTGCTCTGCTCCTGCTGGCCGGCGTCGGCGGACTGGTCGTCGGTGTCATCCTCGGAGACATCTGGGGCATCGTCGTCGGGGTCATCGGTTTCGCGGCCATGCTCGGCGGCGTCATGCTGGCCGTCACCCCTGTCCGACGGTCCGGACCGGCAGAGCCCCGGACCCGCACCGCTCCGAAGCGGCAGGACTCCTCCTCCTTCATGGACCGCATGAACGATCGATGGGATCGGCGCCAGGACGGCCACTGACCTCCTCCCTTCCTCTCCACCACGAAGCCCGGATGCTGAGCATCCGGGCTTTTTCGTGCCTGCTGGGCATCCGGTCCCCACCGGCCCTCCACCGGCCCTCCACTGGCGCTCCACCTCGCTCCACCGCGGAATGTCGCGGAAGTAGGGCGAGGTCCGCGGAAGCACAGGGACGATACCCTGGATTCCTCGTAGGAATGTGGAGGAAAGTGGAGTAAAGTGGGGCGCACCTCGAGTTGGCCGGACGGAGAGGGGGTGATGGCCGATGCTGCTGGGCACGCACTCACCGAAGCTGGACGACAAGGGACGGGTCATCCTTCCCGCGAAGTTCCGCGAGGACCTGGGCGGCGGCATCGTCGTCACCCGGGGCCAGGAGCGCTGCCTCTACGTCTTCAGCACGGCCGAGTTCGAGGCGATGCACGAGCGGATCCGTCAGGCCCCGCTCGCCAACAAGCAGGCGCGTGACTTCATGCGCATGTTCCTCTCCGGTGCCAGTGCGGAGATGCCCGACAGCCAGAACCGCATCACCATCCCCGCCCACCTGCGCCAGTACGCGGGTCTTCAGAAGGAGCTCATCGTGACCGGAGTCGGCGCCCACGCCGAGATCTGGGACGCGGAGAGCTGGAACGCGTACCTCGCCGCCGGCGAGGAGTCCTACGCCGAGCTGGAGCAGGAGGTGATTCCGGGACTGTTCTGACCACGGCTGTGATGCCCCGCCGCTCCCGCCCCGACACACTTCCCCGGTGCCGGGTCGAGATGCGGAGGGGGATCAGAGCCGAAGGTCGGACCCGAGAGAGATCATGAACCTCCGCGACATCCACACCCCCGTCCTGCTCGACCGCTGCGTCGAGCTCCTCGCACCTGCCCTTCAGGAGGACGGCGCCGTGCTCGTCGACGCCACGCTCGGGATGGGCGGGCACTCGGAGGCGCTGCTCGAGCGGTTCCCCGGCATCCGTCTGATCGGTCTCGACCGTGACACCGACGCGTTGAAGATCGCGGGGGAGCGGCTCGCTCGGTTCCGCGATCGCGTGACCCTCGTCCACACGGTCTACGACGAGATCGGCCTGCACGCGCAAGGGGCGGCCGGAATCCTGTTCGACCTGGGCGTCTCGTCGCTGCAGCTCGATGAGGCCGAACGTGGCTTCGCATACTCCAAGGACGCTCCGCTCGACATGCGGATGGACCAGACGAAGGGCATCACCGCCGCCGAGGTCATCGCCACCTACAGCGAGGGCAACCTGCGGCGCATCTTCGAGCGGTACGGAGAGGAGAAGCTCGCCGGACGGTATGCGCGCTTCATCATCGACGCCCGTCAGAAGCAGCCGATCACGCGATCGGGCGAACTCGTCGACATCCTCGTGGCCGCCACCCCCGCGGCCGCGCAGCGATCCGGGCACCCGGCGAAGCGCGTGTTCCAGGCCCTCCGGATCGAGGTCAACGCCGAGCTGAACGTCCTCGCGGACGCGATCCCCGCCGCGATGGACGCACTCGCGGTCGGAGGCCGCATCGTCGTGATGTCGTACCAGTCCCTCGAGGACCGGCTGGTCAAGCAGGCCTTCGCGGCCGCCTCCTCCTCGACGGCGCCCGCCGGGCTGCCGGTCGAGCTGCCGGAGCACGCCCCCCGATTCCGCATCCTCACCAAGGGCGCGGAACTCGCCGATGACGAAGAGCGCGCACGCAACCCGCGTGCGATACCGGTGCGCCTGCGCGCCGCCGAGAAGGTGCGGGAGAGCGCATGAGCATGAACGCAGTCCGCAAGCCGACCCTGCCGCTGCAGCCGGTCGCTCCGGAGACGACGCCCGAGCGGCGCCTGCGACCGGTGACGGCGCCCGCACGGCGCCGCAAGCCGAAGCTCGCCTACGCGCTCGTCGCGCTGGGCGGCGCCCTGGCCATCGGTGCGGGGCAGGTCGGGCTCTCGCTGGCCATCACACAGGACTCGTTCACCCTCGCCGGGCTCACGTCCCAGCAGCGCGAACTCGACCTCCGGACCGACGCGCTGCAGGAGGAGCTGACGGGGCTGAGTTCCCCGCAGGTGCTCGCGAGCAGCGCCGCCGACCTCGGCATGGTCGTGGCGGGCGCCCCGTCCTACCTCCGTCTCAGCGACGGCGCCGTCTTCGGGACGGGCGCCGGGGCGGAAGGGGTCTCCACGATCGATCCCAACGGGAAGGCGGCCGTCGGCAACGTCCTCGTCACGGAGGAGACCCCGCCGGCGGAGAACGCCGGGGACGACGCGACCGGCGGTACACCGCCCGCGCAGGACCTGCCGCCCGCCATCACCGACGGCCTGCCCAGCCCCACGACGCACTGACCATCCCCGATCGACGGAGAGATCCCATGACGACACGAGCCACGCGCGGACCGCGGCGACGCACCGTCGTCGCACTGGCGGTCATCCTTTCGATCCTGGTGGCGTTCGTCGTCCGCCTCATCGACATCCAGGTGGTGAGCGCCGACGAGCACGTCAACCAATCCCTCGAGCACATCGGCGACGGCTCGACGATCCCCGGACAGCGGGGATCCATCGTCGACGCCGAGGGCACAGTCCTCGCGTCGAGCGTGATGGTCTACGACGCGCAGCTCAGTCCTCAGGTCATCAGGCTCACGGAGGAGAAGGATCCTGCGCTGCCCTGGGCCGAGGCCTCAGAGAAGATCGCCGCGATCACGGGGGTACCGGGAGACGAGATCCGCACACGCGTCTCCGATGCCCTCGCCGAGAACCCGAACAGCCAGTACGCACCCCTGAAGACGGGGCTCAACACCGAGCAGTTCATCGCGCTCCGCGACCTCGGCCTGGGGTCGTACCTCGCCCTGACGCCGCGCGAGACCCGGGTCTATCCCAACGGCGCGGTCGCCGGGAACGTGCTGGGCTTCCTCGACAACACCGGGGAGGCCAAGGCCGGCGTCGAGCAGCTCGAGGAATCGTGCCTCGCGCCGATCGATGGGGAGAAGACGTATCGCAAGGGCAAGGACGGCGTCGTGATCCCGGGGAGCGAGTCGGTCACCGACGCCGTCGACGGCGGCACCGTGCAGCTCACGATCAACAGCGACCTGCAGTGGTACCTCCAGCAGATGATCGGCGAGGAGGCCCAGAAGCAGGGCGCGAAGGGCGGAACCGTCACGGTCGTCGAGGTGGGCACCGGCAAGATCCGGGCCGCGGCCGAATGGCCGGCCATGGACCCGAACGACCTGGACTCCTCGACTCCGGAGACGCGATACAGCCAGATCTTCCACCGCGACTTCGAGCCCGGTTCGACGTTCAAGGCGATCACCGCGGCGGCGGCGATGGAGGGTGCGGGCCTCACCCCGCTCAGCACCGTGACGGCCTCCTCGCGCGAGACCTTCCCGAACGGCGCCGTGGTCAACGACGCGTTCAGCCACCCGGCCTACAACTACACGCTCGCGGGCGGACTGATCGACTCCTCCAACACCGCGCTGTCGAAGTTCGGCACGATGGTCGCCCCCGAGGTCCGCTACGACTACCTGCAGCGCTTCGGGGTCGGGCAGAAGACCCTGGACTTCCCCTCCGAAGTGGGAGGCATCCTGCACCCGGTGAGCGACTGGGACAGCCAGTCCCTCTACACGACGACGTTCGGCCAGTACTTCACGGTGACGGCCCCGCAGCTCGCCGGCGCGTACCAGGCCATCGCCAACGGCGGGGAGAAGATCGACCTGTCGATGGTGGAGTCCTGCACGGCGCCCGACGGGACGGTCACGGAGACGCCGAAGCCGAAGCACGAGCAGATCGTGAAGGAGCAGACCGCCGCCGATCTGACCCGCATGCTCGAGAACGTCGCCGTGCAGGGCGGGAACGCCGATCGCATCCAGGTTCCCGGATACCGGGTGACCAGCAAGACCGGTACCGCGCAGGTCTCGGACGGCAAGGGCGGCTACAAGGCAGGCGTGTACTACACGAGCATGGTGGGCTTCGCGCCCGTCGACGACCCGCAGTACGTCGTCGTGGTCACCCTCGACGAGCCGACTAAGGTTGTATCGTCCGCGGCCACCGCTTCCGCCTTCCAGAAGGCGATGACGCAGGTGATGAAGACCTATCGCGTGATGCCGTCCTCTGTCCCGATGGACGCGCTCCTCCCCAAGTTCGGATAGCCGGCGAGAGCCGCGCATGGAGATGACATGATCGCCTTGACGCTCGCTGAGATCGCCGCCGCCATCGGTGGTGAACTGCGCGTGGCCGGAGAGCACACGCCGGAGACGGTGGTCGACGGGATCGTCGACACCGATTCGCGCACCATGGAGGCCGGGTCGATCTTCGTCGCCAAGCCCGGCGCCGAGACCGACGGGCACCGCTTCGTCGGTGCCGCCGCCGAAGCCGGTGCGGTCCTGGCGATCGTCGAGCACCCCGTCGACGTCGATGTCTCGCAGATCGTCGTGTCCGATGCCGTGGTCGCCCTCGGCGAGCTGGCGCGCGAGGTCGTGGCGCGCGTGCGCGCCGGGGGGAACCTGCGCATCGTCGGCATCACCGGCTCGAACGGCAAGACGACCACCAAGAACTTCCTCGCCCGCATCCTCGAGGACGAGGGCGAGACCGTCGCCCCGGTGAAGTCCTTCAACAACGAGGTCGGCGCCCCGGTGACGATGCTCCGCGTCACGCACGACACCCGATTCCTGGTGAGCGAGTTCGGGGCTGCCGCGCCGGGCAGCATCGCGCGGCTCGCCGGTCTCGTCGAGCCGGACCTGGTGGTCGTGCTGATGGTCGGCATGGCGCACGCGGGCGGCTTCGGCGGCATCGAGGCCACGGCGAAGGCCAAGTCCGAGCTCGTCGCCGCGGCCCGCGTGCCCGGCATCGCCGTGCTCAACGCGGACGACGCCCGGGTGTGGGCGATGCGCGAGCTCGCGGAGAGCCGCGGCCTCCGGGTCGTCGGCTTCGGCCAGTCGGCTGCGGCTGTCGTGCACGCGCGGGAGATCGAGGTCTCGGCCTCCGGCACGCAGTGCGTGATCGAGGTCGCAGGGGAGCGGCTGCCACTGCGCCTGCGCGTCCTCGGCGCCCACCACGTCAGCAACGCCCTCGCCGCGATCACCGCCGCCGTCGAGCTCGGCGTGGCCCCGGCCGATGCCGTCTCCCGGTTGGAGACCGTCGAGATCGCCGAGCGGTGGCGGATGCAGCCGCTGGGCAACGACCGCGTCCGCATCATCAACGACGCGTACAACGCCAGTCCCGACTCGATGGCGGCCGCCCTGCGGACCCTCGCCCAGATCACCGGCCCCGACGAGCGCACGGTCGCCGTCCTCGGCGCGATGAGCGAGCTCGGCGAGAGCGCAGGGGAGGAGCACGATCGCATCGGCCTCCTCGCCGTGCGTCTCAACATCCGACGCATCGTCGTCGTCGGCCCGGAGGCACGGCGGCTCTACCTCGCCGCCGTCGGCGAGGGGTCATGGGACAGCGAAGCCGTGCATCTGCCGGACCAGGACGCTGCGTTCGAGTACCTCCGTACCGAGCTGCGTGACGGAGACCGGGTCCTGGTGAAGTCGTCCAACTCCGTGGGCCTCCGGCATCTCGGCGATCGTCTGGGAGAATTGTTCTCGTGAGGTCCCTCATCATGGCGGCGGCCATCTCGCTCGCCTTCACTCTCTTCCTGACTCCCGTCTTCCTCCGGCTCTTCCGCAAGTGGGGCTGGGGGCAGGTCATCCGTACCCCGGAGGCTGCGGGCAACCCGAGCCACGAGGCGAAGCGCGGCACCCCGACCATGGGTGGTGTCATCTTCATCCTCGGCTCGATCGTGGGCTACTTCACCGGGGTCCTCGTCAGCGGCGAGACGCCGGCGCTGTCCGCCATCCTGGTGATCTGGCTCATGGTCGGCTTCGGTGTGGTCGGATTCATCGACGACTACATGAAGGTGCGCAGCCAGCGCAGCCTCGGGCTGTCGGGGTGGCGGAAGGTGATCGGTCAGCTCATCGTCGTGATCCCCTTCGGCATCGTGGCACTGAACTTCCCGAACAAGTGGGGGCAGACGCCGGCCAGTGCGTCGATCTCCCTCTTCCGGGACATCACCTGGCTGAACCTCTTCGCGTTCGGCGTCATCCTGGGCTGGATCCTCTACCTCGCCTGGATCTCGATCATCGGGGTCGCGACCTCCAACAGCGTCAACCTCACCGACGGCCTCGACGGCCTCGCCGCCGGCGCGGGCGTGATCGTCGTCGGCGCCTACAGCCTCATCGCGTTCTGGCAGTTCAAGCAGCCCTGCATCGGCGGTGATCCGGGCTCGCTCGGCGGCTGTTACGAGGTGCGCGACCCGTTCAACCTCGCCATCATCTCGGCCTCTTTCGCCGCCAGTCTCATCGGGTTCCTGTGGTGGAACGCGCCCAAGGCGAAGGTGTTCATGGGAGACGTAGGCTCGATGGCCATCGGTGGCGTCATCACCGCGATGGCGGTCATGACCCGCACCGAACTGCTGCTCCTCATCATCGCCGGCGTCTTCGTGCTCGCCTCCGGATCCGTGATCCTGCAGCGCGCCTACTTCAAGATCACCCGCGGCAAGCGGCTGTTCCTGATGAGCCCGTTCCACCACCACCTCGAGATGCGGGGCTGGTCGGAGGTCACCATCGTGGTGCGCATGTGGATCATCGCGGGTCTTCTCGCGGTGTCGGCCGTCGGGCTCTTCTACGTCGAATGGCTGACCCGTGTCGGCTGAGCGTCTGGCCGGGCTGACGAGCTGGCACGCAGACTGGAGCGGCCTGCGCGTCGCCGTCCTCGGCCTCTCCATGACCGGCTTCTCCGTGGCCGACACCCTCGCCGAGCTCGGTGCCGACGTCCTCGTGCTCAGCGAGTCCGCGGAGGAGGAGTACGCCCGCCTGCTCCCCGTCATCGGTGCCCGGTTGGAGCTCGGTCCGCTGGACGCCGTGCCCGAGGCGCTGAGGGCGTTCGGGCCCGAGGTCGTCATCGCGTCCCCTGGCTTCGCCCCGGCGCACCCGGTCATCCGTTGGGTTCAGGACGAGGGCATCGCGCTCTGGGGTGACGTCGAGCTCGCCTGGCGGGTGCGCGACAAGGTCCTCCGCGCGGACGGCACGCCGGCGGACTGGGTGCTCATCACCGGGACCAACGGCAAGACGACGACGACCCAGCTCACGGCGACGCTGCTCGTCGCCGGTGGCCTGCGCGCCGCGCCGTGCGGCAACATCGGCGTCCCCGTGCTCGACGCGGTCCGCGACCCCGCCGGCTTCGACGTGCTCGTCGTCGAGCTCTCCAGCCACCAGCTCTGGTACCTCGGACTGTCGCGTTCGGAGGGGGAGCTGTTCCCGCACGCCGCAGTCTGCCTGAACCTCGCCGACGATCATCTCGTCTGGCATGGCAGCGCTCAGGCTTACCGGGACGCGAAGGCGCTGGTGTACCGCAACACGCGGGTCGCCTGCGTCTACAACAAGGCCGACGAGGCGACGCGCCGGATGGTCGAGGAGGCCGACGTCGTCGAGGGCGCCCGCGCCATCGGCTTCGATCTCGGCATCCCCGGCCCGAGCGATCTCGGCGTCGTGGAGGGGCTGCTCGTCGACCGGGCGTTCCTCGACGATCGAGCCCGCAGCGCCCTGGAACTGACCACGGTCGCCGACCTGGAGGCCGCAGGGCTGTCGGCACCGCACATCGTTCAGAACATCCTGGCCGCCAGTGCCCTCGCCCGTTCTCTCGGGGTCGAGCCCGAGGCCATCCACGGGGCGCTGCAGACCTTCCGCCTGGACGCGCACCGCATCGAGGTGGTCGCGCGCCACGCCGGCATCACCTGGGTCGACGACTCCAAGGCGACGAACCCGCACGCGGCCGCGTCGTCACTGCGCGCGTACCCCGGTGCGGTGTGGGTCGTCGGCGGTGATCTCAAGGGCGTCGACATCGCCGATCTCGTCGCGGACGCGGGCTCCACCGCGCGCGCGGCGGTCGTCATCGGAGCGGACCGCACAGCCGTCGTCGCGGCATTCGAGCGACACGCGCCGACGGTGCCGGTCTTCGAGGTCGAAGCTGGCGACACTGGACAGGTCATGAACCGCGTCGTGGAGATCGCGGCGGGGATCGTCGACGGGGAGGGCACTGTGCTCCTCGCTCCCGCCGCCGCGTCCTTCGACCAGTTCTCCAGCTATGCGGATCGCGGCCACCGCTTCGCCGAAGCGGTGCGGGAGTGGATCGATCGGGGGAGCGCCGATGACGCAGGTGGCTCGCCCTCCGCGGTCTGAGTCGGGTGGCCTCGCCGCGCGGGTCTCGCTCGGACGCCGGTTCACCCCGGTGTCGACCGAGTTCCTGCTGATCGCGTCGACCGCCCTGCTCCTGACGATCTTCGGTCTCGTGATGGTGCTGTCCGCGACGAGCGCGACGGCGGTGGCCAAGGCGCAGAACCCGTTGGACGGCGCTCTCCGGCAAGGTGTGTTCGCCCTGCTCGGTATCCCGATGATGTTCCTCATCAGCCGCTTCCCTGTGGCGTTCCTCAAGCGAATGGCCTGGCCGGCGCTGTTCGGAGCCATCGCCCTCCAGCTCCTCGTGTTCACACCGCTCGGCATCGCCGACGGCGGAAACCGGAACTGGATCCAGGTGGCGGGTTTCCAGATGCAGCCGTCCGAGTTCCTCAAGCTGGCCCTCGCCCTGTGGATCGCCGCGGTCCTGCTGCGCAAGCAGACCATGCTCGGGACCTGGCATCACGTCTTCATCCCCGTGATCCCGGTCGGGGCGCTGGCCATCGGCACCGTCCTCGCCGGCAAGGACCTCGGGACCGCGATGGTGATGGTCCTCATCCTGCTCGGCTGTCTCTTCTTCTCGGGCGTGAAGCTGCGCCTCTTCATCATCCCGATGATCCTGGGCGTGGTCGCGGTGCTCGCCTACGCGCTCTCCAGCGAGGACCGCATGCGTCGCATCACCGCGACGTGCGATGACATGGCGCTGTACTACACCGACTGCTACCAGTCGATCCATGGCATCTGGGGCATGGCCTCCGGCGGGATCTTCGGACTCGGCCTCGGCAACTCCCAGGAGAAGTACGGCTGGCTCCCCGCCGCGGGCAACGACTTCATCTTCGCGATCGTCGGCGAGGAGCTCGGGCTGATCGGCTGCATCGTCGTCCTCGCCCTGTTCACGTTCTTCACGGTCGGTGCGTTCCATGTGATCCGTAAGACGTCGGATCCCTTCATCCGCGTCGCCGCGGGTGGGATCACGGTCTGGATCGTCGGTCAGGCCGTCCTGAACGTCGGCGTCGTCATCGGCGTGTTCCCGGTGATGGGTGTGCCCCTGCCGTTCATGTCCCAGGGGGGAACGGCACTCTTCGCCGTGCTCGTCGCCTGCGGCGTCCTGCTGGCCTTCGCGCGGACCATCCCGGTCGCCGAGAAGCAGTCAGCCGAGCGGGGTAGGGTCGCGAGGTGACTTCGTACCTCCTCGCCGGCGGTGGCACCGCCGGCCATGTCAATCCGTTGCTCGCGGTCGCCGATGCGCTGCGTGAGCGTGACCCGTCGGCGACGATCCTCGTGCTCGGCACGGCGGAGGGCCTGGAGTCCCGTCTCGTCCCCGAGCGTGGTTACGAGCTGCTCATCGTCGACAAGGTGCCGTTCCCGCGGCGCCCGAACGCGCAGGCCGCCGCGTTCCCCGCGCGGTTCCGCCGGGCGATCGCCCAGGTGCGTGCGCACATCCGGCAGCACGGGATCGACATCGTGGTGGGCTTCGGCGGCTACGCCTCCGCACCCGCCTACGTCGCCGCGCGTCGCGAGCGCGTGCCCTTCGTCGTCCACGAGGCCAATGCGAAGCCCGGGCTGGCGAACGTGCTCGGTGCCCGTGCGGCCGCGGGTGTGGGAGTCGCGTTCGCCGGGACGCCGCTCCGCGGGAGCGAGGTGGTCGGCATGCCGCTGCGGCGCGAGGTCATCACGCTCGACCGGGCGGCTCGACGCGCCGAGGCCGCCGAGTACTTCGGGCTCGACGCCGATCGTCCTGTCCTTCTCGTCTTCGGCGGCTCGCTCGGAGCGCAGCGGTTGAACGACGCCCTGGCGGACTCCTGGCGCGACATCCTCGCCGCCGGTTGGCAGCTGCTGCATGTCACCGGGGAGCGCAGCGACCTGCCGGATCCTGGAGTGCCCGGGTACGCCCTCCGCCGGTACATCGACCGCATGGACCTCGCGTTCGCGCTGGCCGATCTCATCGTGTCGCGTTCGGGGTCGGCCACCGTGAGCGAGATCAGCGCGCTCGGGATTCCCGCGCTGTACGTGCCGTACTCGGTGGGCAACGGAGAGCAGCGGTTGAACGCAGGATCCGCCGTGGCCGCCGGTGCCGCTCAGCTCCTCGATGACGCGACCTTCGACGGCGATGCGGTCCGACGTATCGTGGTGCCGCTGCTCGGCGACCGTGACCGCATCCGGCGGATGGCGGAGGCGGCGGAGACCGCGGGCACCCGCACCGGCACCGAGAACGTCGTCGCGATGATCGACCGTGCCCTCGGTGCGGCGTGACGCCGCCGTCCGGACGAGAACGAAAAGTAGACTGAAGCGGACATGATCAGACCCGACCTCTCCCTCCCCATCCCCGACACGATCACCTCCGCGCACTTCATCGGCATCGGTGGATCCGGGATGAGCGGACTCGCGAAGATGTTCCTCGACGCGGGCATCCGTGTCTCCGGCAGCGACCGCGCCGACAGCGACAACCTACGGGCGCTGGCCGCCGCGGGGGCGACCGTCCACGTCGGTCATGACGCCGCCCACCTCGGCGACGCCGACACGGTCGTGCACACCGGTGCCATCTGGCCGGAGAACCCCGAGTTCGTCACCGCCAAGGAGCGCGGCCTCCACGTCATCCACCGCTCTCAGGCCCTGCACTGGCTGATCGGCACCCGACGCCTCGTCTCGGTGGCCGGCGCCCACGGCAAGACCACCTCGACGGGCATGATCGTCACGGCTCTGCGCGCGCTCGGCGCCGATCCGCACTTCGTCAACGGCGGCGTGATCGAGCAGCTCGGCACCTCCAGCGCGACCGGGAACGGCGACCTGTTCGTCATCGAGGCCGACGAGTCGGACGGGACCTTCCTGCTCTACGACACCGCGGTCGCGCTCATCACGAACGTCGACCCCGATCATCTCGATCACTACGGCTCCGATGAGGCCTTCCACGACGCCTTCGTGCGCTTCGCGGACGCGGCATCCGAGGCGGTCGTCATCTCCAGCGACGACCCCGGCGCGCTCCGCGTGCTGGCCGGGTTGTCGCACCCGCGCATCCTCACGTTCGGGCAGGCCGAGGACGCCGACGTCCGCGTCAGCGAGATCGTCACCTCGGGCCCCGTCGCCGCCGCCGTCTCGCACGGCGGCGAGACCGAGCGCATGCAGCTCGCGGTCCCCGGCGTGCACAACGCGATCAACGCGACCGGCGCCGTCGCCGTCCTCCTCGCGCTCGGCCACCCGCTCCGCGACGCCGTACGTGCCGTCGAGGGCTTCGCGGGGACGATCCGTCGTCTCGAGCGCCACGGCGAGGAGCGCGGGGTCACCGTCTACGACGACTACTCGCACCACCCGACCGAGGTGCGTGCGGCGCTCGAGGCCATGCGCAGCATCGCCGGGTCCGGCCGGCTGATCGCCATCCAGCAGCCGCACACGTATTCGCGGACGCAGCACATGTACCAGGAGTTCGCAGACGTCCTGGAGGAGCTCGCCGACCACACCGTGATGCTGGACGTCTACGGTGCCAGGGAGGACCCGGTGCCCGGCGTGACCGGCGAGCTGGTGAGCGGGGCGTTCGACGACCCGTCCCGAGTGCACTTCGTCGCCGACTGGCAGGAAGCGGCCGACTACACGGCGTCTGTCGCGAAGGACGGCGACTTCGTCGTGACTCTCGGCTGCGGCAACGTCTACCAGATCATCCCGCAGGTGCTGGAGTCGCTGCGCCGGACCCACGGGGCGTAGCCCATGCGCCGGCCGCCCCCGCTCCCGAGCGCTCCGGACACTCCGGGGGAGACGGACGTCGCCTCCGAGCGGATCCTCCGCCGGCGTCCCGCGCCTCAGGCGGCTCCGGACGAGGGTGCCGTCGCCGCGCCCGTCGAGCCCGACGACGCGGAGACGGAGGAGGAAGCGGGCCCTCGTTCCTCGATGGACGTCTGGCGCGCGGCACGCGCCCGCCGCAAGGCGCTCAGGGCGGAGATCCGTCGGTTCACCCACCGATCGCGGCGGCGCCGCATCGTCTGGCTGAGCGCTGTGGGGGCCGTCGTGCTGCTGATCGGGGGGAGTGTCGCTGCCGCTTACAGCCCGCTCTTCGCCGTGCAGCGCATCACGGTCACCGGCACCACGACGATCGATCCCGCGGTGATCGAGGGGGCCCTGGCGGATCAGCTCGGGACGCCCCTCGCCCTGGTCGACACGAGCGAGGTCAAGGCGGCGCTGCTGACGTTCCCGCTCATCGAGACCTATGCCCTGGAGGCTCGACCGCCGCACGATCTGACCGTGCGCATCGTGGAGCGCACGCCGATCGGGGTCGTCGAGTCGGGTGCCGGCTTCACTCTCGTGGATGCCGCAGGTGTCGCCCTCTCGACGACGGCGGAACGCCCGGCAGGGCAGCCGCTGGTGGAGGTCGAGGGGGGAATGGACTCGCCGGCGTTCCGCAGCGCGGGACTCGTGGTCCGCGCTCTCCCTGCCGACATCCGCAGTGCGCTGACCGGCGTCCGCGCCTCGACGGCGGACGACGTGACCTTGACCCTCGACTCGGGCCTCACGGTCGTGTGGGGGAGCCAGGAGGACTCCGGGTTGAAGGCGCTCGCGCTCTCCGCCGCGCTCGTGAAGAACCCCGACGCCTCGTCGATCGACGTCACCTCACCCGACGTCGCGGTGGTCGGCTGATCTGTTTCGACGGGAATGGCGCGACACGCCCATGTCGCTGCGCGCGCAGGGGCAGGCGGCGCTTACCTTCGATCTGAGAGAACGCAATACCGGGAAATACTTTACACCTCTAGTTGAGGTTTAAGGTTCGCCCCTTCCAGGCTCTACTAATCGGAGGCCGGCCATGAGCCAGAACCAGAACTACCTCGCCGTGATCAAGGTCGTCGGCGTCGGCGGTGGCGGCGTCAACGCCGTCAACCGCATGATCGAGCTCGGTCTCCGCGGAGTCGAGTTCATCGCCGTCAACACCGACGCCCAGGCGCTGCTCATGAGCGACGCCGACGTCAAGCTCGACGTGGGCCGTGAGCTCACCCGCGGGCTCGGCGCCGGAGCGGACCCGGAGGTGGGCCGCCGCGCGGCCGAGGACCACGCGGAGGAGATCGAGCAGGCGCTGACCGGCGCCGACATGGTCTTCGTCACCGCGGGTGAGGGCGGCGGCACGGGAACCGGCGGTGCCCCGGTGGTCGCCCGTATCGCGAAGTCGATCGGTGCCCTGACCATCGGTGTCGTCACGAAGCCGTTCTCCTTCGAAGGTCGCCGCCGCCAGAGCCAGGCCGAGGCAGGCGTCGCGAAGCTGAAGGAAGAGGTCGACACCCTCATCGTCGTCCCGAACGACCGTCTGCTCGAGATCAGCGACCGCGGCATCTCGATGATCGAGGCGTTCGCGACCGCCGACCAGGTGCTCCTCGCCGGTGTGCAGGGCATCACGGACCTCATCACGACCCCTGGTCTCATCAACCTCGACTTCGCCGACGTGAAGTCGGTCATGCAGGGAGCAGGGTCCGCGCTGATGGGCATCGGGTCGGCGCGCGGCGCCGACCGCGCGATCAAGGCCGCCGAGCTCGCCGTCGAGTCGCCGCTGCTCGAGGCCTCGATCGAGGGTGCGCACGGTGTGCTGCTGTCGATCCAGGGTGGCTCGAACCTCGGCATCTTCGAGATCCACGATGCGGCTGACCTCGTCAAGGAGGCTGCGCACCCGGAGGCCAACATCATCTTCGGTACCGTCATCGACGACACGCTGGGCGACGAGGTCCGAGTGACGGTCATCGCCGCCGGCTTCGATGGCGGCGAGCCCTCGCTGCGGCTGGACCCGATGGTCGTCTCGCGTCCTTCGACCGCGTCGCTTCCCGAGGTTGCGCTGTCGGAGACCACCGAGCCCGCGACGGAGAAGAGCGCGCCGGAGCCCACCGCGGCGCCGTCGGCGCCTCGCACGCCGGCGACGAGCATCGAGCCGGCCTTCGCCGACGACGACATCGACATCCCCGAATTCCTGAAGTGACGATGCCGGTCGGCGCTTCGGCGCCATCGGACCTGGCCGCGCGGCTGTCGGCGATCGACGAGAGGATCGCCGACGCCGCGCGTGCCGCCGGCCGTTCGCCGGCGGAGATCACCCGGATCGTCGTCACGAAGTTCCACCCCGCCTCCCTGGTGCGCGATCTGCACGCCCTCGGAGTGCACGCGGTGGGGGAGAACCGACAGCAGGAGCTCACCGCCAAGGAGACCGAGCTCGCCGGTCTCGACCTCGAGTGGCACTTCATCGGACAGGGCCAGACGAACAAGGCCTCCGCGATCAGGCGGAGTGCCGACGTGGTCCACTCCGTCGACCGTGACCGCTTCGCCGATGCCCTGCACCGAGCCGCCGTGGACGACGACGTGCTCGACGTGCTCGTGCAGGTGAATCTGACGGAGGACGAAGGGCGCGGAGGCGTCGCCCCGGCCTCCGCGGTGGCGTTGGCCGAGCACGTGCTCACCCTGCCCTCACTGCGCCTCCGCGGCGTCATGGCGGTGGCTCCTCTCGATGAGGAGCCCACGGCCGCCTTCGACCGCCTGCGGCGGATCGCCGACGACGTGCGATCGGTCGCCCCCGAGGCGACCTGGATCTCCGCCGGGATGACCGGCGATTTCGCCGAGGCGATCGCCGCCGGCGCGACACACCTGCGGATCGGTTCCGCAATCACGGGCCCGCGCCCCGCCCGGGGCTAACCTGTGACAAGACCAGCCCGAAACGTTCGAACCGGAGGACACGATGGGTAACCCGCTGAAGAAGACCATGGTGTATCTCGGCCTCGCCGATGAGGAAGAGGTCTACGAGGAGGAGACGCCGGCGCCCGCCCGTGCCCAGCGCGAGCGTGAGCGTGACCGCGAAGAGCCGGCTCCGGCTCCCGTCACGCCGCTCCGTCGTCCCGTCGCCGTCCGCCAGCCCGCAGCAGGAGCCGTGAACGAGATCCTCACCGTCCACCCGAAGCAGTACCGCGACGCCCAGCTGATCGCGGAGAGCTTCCGCGAGGGCGTCCCGGTCATCATCAACCTCTCCCAGATGAGCGACGCCGATGCGCGCCGCCTCATCGACTTCGCGAGCGGTCTCTCCCTCGGCCTCTACGGTCGCATCGAGCGGGTGACCTCGAAGGTCTTCCTGCTGTCGCCGGAGAACATCGCGGTGTCGGGTCACGGGGGCATCGCCCACGCAGACGCCGAGTCTGCGGGCTTCGACCACTCCTAGACCGTGCAGCTGGTCTCGGTCCTCGCCAGCATCGTCCATCTGATGCTGCTGGTGTACATCCTCGTGCTCTTCGCGCGGCTTATCCTCGACTACATCCCGATGTTCAATCGGGAGTGGCGTCCGAAGGGTTTCGGCCTCGTGGCCGCTGAAGCGGTCTACACCGTCACGGATCCGCCCATCCGGTTCTTCCGGCGGATCATCCCTCCGCTGCGCATCGGCCAGCTGTCGCTGGATTTCGGCTTCGCGCTGACCCTGCTGGTCGTGCTGATCCTGATGAACATCGTCCGGTTGTTCATCCGCTGACCACCCCGCGTGTCGCACCGGGGAACCGCCGCGAGTTGTCCGAGCCTGGGTGTCGTGGCATCGCGACGCCAAGGCTCGGGGGCTATGCTGGCACCCAGGTGCGCGCCCCGGGTTCGCGCCACATCACGAACACGCCATACATCGGTACTGGCAATCGAACTCATCGAAAGAGGAGCCACCCATGGCACTTACCCCGGATGACGTCGTCACCAAGCAGTTCCAGCACGTCCGCTTCAAGGACGGCTTCGACCCGGACGAGGTCGACGACTTCCTCGACGAGATCGTCATCGAGTGGCGCAAGGCCCTCGAGGAGAACGCCGAGCTGAAGGCGAAGCTCGCCGCGTACGAGTCGGGTTCCACCCCCGCTCCCGCCGCTGCCGAGCCGGCTGCCGCCACTCCCGCTCCGGCCCCCGCGGTCGAGGCACCCGCCGCCGACGCCGCACCGACCGGCTCCGCGACCGCCACCGCCGGCATCATCGAGCTCGCGCAGCGTCTGCACGACGAGCACGTCGCCGAGGGTGAGGCGAAGCGCAACCAGCTCATCTCCGAGGCCGAGGCCGAGGTCGCCCGCATCCGCACGGAGGCCGAGGCGAAGCAGCGCGAGGAGACCGCACGTCTCGAGCGCGAGCGCAACACGCTGGAGGCCCGCATCACCGAGCTGCGCAACTTCGAGCGCGACTACCGCTCGCAGCTCCGCGGCTACATCGAGGGCCAGCTCCGCGAGCTCGACGAGAAGTCGGCGTCCACGGACTCCACCCCGGTCTCCGCGATCGGTCTGTAAGGCGCCCTCTTGTCAGGACGTCGTCCCCTTCGTCGGTCGGCGGCCGGTGCGATCGTTGCGATTCTCGCAGCGGTCGTGCTGGCCGCCGATCAGTTTGTGAAGTACCTCACGATCGAGAACCTGCCGCTGCACGAGGCGGTCCCGGTTCTCGGAGAGTTCCTGCAGCTCTACTACGTGCGCAATCCCGGCGCGGCGTTCTCCCTCGGCTCCGGCGTGACCTGGATCTTCACGATCGCTCTCGCGGTGGTGGCGGGTGTCATCGTCTGGAAGGCGTTCGGGCTGCGTTCGCGCCTCTGGGCGGTCGTCCTCGGCTGCCTGCTCGGCGGCGTGCTGGGCAATCTGTCGGACCGACTGTTCCGCGAGCCCGGTTTCCCCGTCGGCCACGTGGTCGACATGATCTCGATGCCGTGGATGATGCCGGCCATCTTCAACGTCGCCGACATCTTCATCGTCACCGGGATGATCTCGGTCGCCTTGCTCGTCGTGTTCGGACTGCGCTTCGACGGCACGCGGGAGAAGGACCACGCCCCGGTCGAGACCGACGAGGACGCCGAGGCGGCCGCCGCGTCCGAGGGGCGCTGAGCGTGGAGTCCCGGTCGCTGCCCGTCCCGGACGGGCTCGATGGCACGCGCGTCGACGCCGCCCTCGCCAAGCTCCTCGGGTTCTCGCGGACCTTCGCGGCCGAGGTGGCCGGGTCGGGCGGCGTCCGCCTGGACGGCGTCACCCTCGACAAGTCGGACCGCCTGCGTGGCGGTGCCTGGCTCGACGTCGAGTGGGAGCCGAAGGAAGGGCCGAAGATCGTCCCGATCGCGGTGCCCGAGCTCGGCATCGTGTACGACGACGACGACATCGTCGTCGTCGACAAGCCGACCGGCGTCGCCGCCCATCCCTCGCTCGGGTGGGAGGGCCCCACGGTCGTCGGTGCTCTCGCCGCCGCCGGGTTCCGCGTCGCCACGAGCGGCGCGCCGGAGCGTCAAGGCGTCGTGCACCGGCTGGACGTGGGGACGAGCGGGCTCATGGTCGTCGCCAAGAGCGAGGCCGCCTACACCGCTCTGAAGAGGGCGTTCAAGGAGCGCACGGTCGAGAAGATCTATCACGCGGTGGTGCAGGGGCATCCGGACCCGCTCGTGGGTACGATCGACGCCCCGATCGGTCGGCACCCGAACCACTCCTGGAAGTTCGCGGTCGTCCCGGACGGCAAGCCCTCCGTGACGCACTACGAGACCCTCGAGGCGTTCCCCGGTGCCTCCCTGCTCGAGATCCACCTGGAGACGGGCCGCACCCACCAGATCCGCGTGCACATGGCCGCGCACCGCCACCCGTGTGTCGGCGATCCGCTGTACGGTGCCGACCCGACGCTGTCCGCCCGGCTCGGTCTCACCCGGCAGTGGCTGCACGCGCATCAGCTCGCCTTCGCGCATCCGACGACGGGGGACTGGGTGCAGTTCACCTCGCCCTATCCGGACGACTTCCAGCACGCACTGGACGTGCTCCGCGGAGAATAGGTCCCGCGGAGCGTCGCTTCCGCGGTGTCGGTGGTCTCCGCCACACTGACCGCATGAGCATCGTGGTGCGTCCGGCGACGGTCTTCGACGACGTCGCGGCGGTGGTGGGACCGAAGAAGCCGACGTCGAACGTCTGCTTCTGTCTGAGCTACCGGATCGGCAACAAGGAGAACGTCTCCCTGCGCGGTCCCGCGCGTGCCGACCGGGTGCGCGAGCTCTGCCACCAGGATCCCCCTCCCGGTGTGCTCGCCTACCTCGACGACGAGCCGGTCGGCTGGGCGGCGCTGCACCCTCGACGCGACACGAGTTTCGCGCGCAACCGCCTCATCCCGCACCTCGACGACCTCGACGTGTGGTCGCTGTGGTGCTTCCGAGTCCGGCCGGGGCACCGCAAGCAGGGCGTGTCGCATGCGCTCATCGAGGGAGCCGTCGCCTACGCCAGAGAGCGCGGCGCCCCCGCCGTCGAGGGGTACCCGGTCGACAACGCCGGGGCGAAGGTGAACCTGACGATGGCGTACGTGGGCACGCGGCGTCTCTTCGAGAGCGCGGGATTCCGCAAGGTCGCGGACACGGGCTCGGTGCTCGACGGGTTCCCCCGCGTGCTCATGCGGCTGGACCTCCGCGAGGACGCGTGAACCGGGTTCCGCGGCGCGCTCGCTGGGGGAGCGCGACGCATGCCGGTGTCCGGGGCCGAACGTAGACTCGAAGCATGGCATCCGACTCCTTCGTCCACCTGCACGTGCACAGCGAGTACTCGATGCTCGACGGGGCCGCGAAGATCAACGCGATGACCCAGGCGGCCGCCGATTACGGCATGCCGGCGATCGCGGTGACGGACCACGGGAACACCTTCGCGGCGTTCGAGTTCTACAACGCCGCGCGCAACGCCGGCATCAAACCCATCGTCGGTCTCGAGGCCTACGTCACCCCGGGCACGCACCGCAGCGACAAGACCCGGGTGCAGTGGGGCTCGGCGGACCAGCGCAGCGACGACGTCTCGGGTTCGGGCGCCTACACCCACATGACCATGTGGAGCCAGAGCACCGAGGGCATGCACAACCTCTTCCGGCTGAGCTCGCTGTCGAGCATGGAGGGCTACTACTTCAAGCCCCGCATGGACCGCGAGCTGCTCCAGACCTACGGCAAGGGTCTCATCGCCACGACGGGGTGCCCGTCGGGGGAGGTGCAGACCCGGCTCCGGCTCGGCCAGTACGACGCCGCCAGGGCCGCGGCGGCGGAGTTCCAGGACATCTTCGGCAAGGAGAACTACTTCGCCGAGATCATGGACCACGGTCTCTCCATCGAGCGCCGTGTCATGACCGACCTGCTGCGGCTCGCGAAAGACCTCGGCATCCCGCTCGTGGCCACCAACGACTCGCACTACACCCACCAGCACGAAGCCGACGCCCACGCCGCCCTGCTGTGCGTGCAGTCCGGCTCCACGCTCGACGACCCGAACCGCTTCAAGTTCGACGGCGACGGCTACTACATCAAGACCGCCGCCGAGATGCGGCAGCTCTTCCGGGACCACCCGGAGGCCTGCGACAACACGCTCCTGATCGCCGAGCGCTGCGAGGTCGAGTTCAACACCTCGGCGAACTACATGCCGCGGTTCCCGGTCCCGGACGGCGAGACCGAGGACAGCTGGCTGATCAAGGAGGTCGAGAAGGGCCTCCACTACCGGTACCCCAGCGGCATCCCGGACAAGGTGCGCAAGCAGGCCGAGTACGAGACCGGGATCATCCTGCAGATGGGCTTCCCCGGCTACTTCCTCGTCGTCGCCGACTTCATCAACTGGGCGAAGGACAACGGCATCCGCGTCGGCCCGGGTCGTGGCTCCGGTGCCGGCTCGATGGTCGCCTACGCTATGAAGATCACGGATCTCGATCCCCTCGAGCACGGTCTGATCTTCGAGCGCTTCCTCAACCCCGACCGCGTCTCGATGCCCGACTTCGACGTCGACTTCGACGATCGTCGCCGCGGCGAGGTCATCGAGTACGTGACCCGGAAGTACGGCTCCGAGCGCGTCGCGCAGATCGTCACCTACGGCACGATCAAGTCGAAGCAGGCCCTCAAGGACGCCGGTCGCGTGCTCGGGTTCCCGTTCAGCATGGGGGAGCGGCTCACCAAGGCGATGCCCCCGGCGGTGATGGGCAAGGACATGCCGCTGGACGGCATGTTCGATTCCGCGCACCCCCGCTACAAGGAGGCCAGCGAGTTCCGCGCCCTCATCGAGACCGATCCGGAGGCGAAGACCGTCTTCGACCGGGCTCTCGGGCTCGAGGGGCTGAAGCGGCAGTGGGGCGTGCATGCCGCCGGCGTCATCATGTCGTCCGAGCCCCTGCTCGACATCATCCCGATCATGCGCCGGGAGCAGGACGGCCAGATCGTCACGCAGTTCGACTACCCGTCGTGCGAGTCCCTCGGCCTCATCAAGATGGACTTCCTGGGCCTCCGGAACCTGACGATCATCTCGGACGCGCTGGACAACATCCGGATGAACCGCGGCGAGGAGCTCGATCTGGAGCACCTCGGGCTCGATGACCCCGCCGTCTACGAACTGCTGGCCCGTGGCGACACCCTCGGCGTGTTCCAGCTCGACAGCCCGCCGCTGCGCTCGCTCATGCGACTCATGAAGCCGGACAACTTCGGCGACATCTCGGCCCTCATCGCGCTGTACCGTCCTGGACCGATGGGAGCGAACTCCCACACCAACTACGCGCTGCGCAAGAACGGTCAGCAGGAGATCTCCCCGATCCATCCCGAGCTGGCGGAACCGCTCGCGGAGATCCTGGAGGAGTCCTACGGACTCATCATCTACCAGGAGCAGGTCATGGCGATCGCGCAGAAGGTCGCCGGATTCAGCCTCGGTCAAGCCGACATCCTGCGCCGCGCGATGGGCAAGAAGAAGAAGTCCGAGCTGGACAAGCAGTACGCGGGGTTCGCGGCCGGAATGACCGAACGCGGCTTCGGCGAGGGGGCGGTCAAGGCGCTCTGGGACATCCTCCTGCCGTTCTCCGACTACGCCTTCAACAAAGCGCACTCCGCTGCGTACGGTCTCGTGTCGTACTGGACCGCGTACCTCAAGGCGCACTACCCGGCCGAGTACATGGCCGCGCTCCTGACGAGCGTCGGCGACTCGAAGGACAAGATGGCGCTCTACCTGAACGAGTGCCGCCGGATGGGCATCAAGGTGCTGCCGCCGGACGTCTCCGAGTCGATCAACTTCTTCGCGGCCGTCGGCGACGACATCCGCTTCGGTCTCGGCGCGGTCCGCAACGTCGGCACGAACGTCGTCGACGGCATCGTGCAGTCCCGCAAGGACGAGCGGTTTACGTCCTTCCATCACTTCCTCGACAAGGTTCCCCTGCACGTCGCCAACAAGCGCACGGTCGAATCGCTCATCAAGGCCGGTGCCTTCGACTCGATGGGGGACACCCGTCGCGCGCTCCTCGAGATCCATGAAGACGCCGTGGAGGCGGCGGTCGACAGGAAGCGGAACGAGGCGCAGGGCGCCATCGGCTTCGATTTCGACAGTCTCTACGACGGGATGGAGGAGGCGGCGCCCGCGAAGGTGCCCCCACGTCCGGAATGGATCAAGAAGGACAAGCTCGCGTTCGAGCGCGAGATGCTCGGCCTCTACGTCTCGGATCATCCGCTCGCCGGTCTCGAGGTGCCGCTCGCGAAGCACGCCTCGATCTCCATCCACGACCTCAACAACTCCGAGGATCTGCAGGACGGCGATCAGGTCACCGTGGCCGGCCTCGTCACCAGCGTGCAGCATCGTGTGGCGAAGGCGAGTGGGAACCCGTACGGCATGATCACCGTGGAGGACTTCAACGGTGAGGTCACCGTGATGTTCATGGGCAAGACCTACCTCGAGTTCCAGCACACCCTGCAGCAGGACGCCATCCTCGCGGTGCGTGGACGGGTCTCGCGCCGTGACGACGGGCTGAACCTGCATGCGCAGTCCGCGTTCGCACCCGACGTCGGCTCCTTCGACGCTGCAGGCCCGCTGTCGCTCGTCCTCGCCGAGCAGCGCGCCACCGAGCGGGTCATGACGGAGCTGGCCGAGGTCCTCCGGCGGCACAGCGGGGACACCGAGGTGCTGCTCCGCGTGCACCGCGCGGGCACGGCGAAGGTGTTCGAGGTGCCCATGCCGGTGAAGGTCTCGGCCGACCTCTTCGGTGACCTCAAGTCTCTGCTCGGACCAACCTGTCTGGGGTGAGCGAGTAGGATCGGGAGCCGTCGAGAGCACCGGAAAGTCGTGGTGCGCCGATGAGGAAAGGACGACTATGAGCACGGATCTTCCCGAGCCGGACGCCGAAGCGGTGTTCAGCGATGAGGACGGCGTCCTCTACGACGACGAGGTCACGCCGGAGTACGGCATCCTCGGCTTCACGCTGCGCGAGCTGCTGATCGTGGGCGTCTGGCTGGTCTCCTTCCTCGTCTCCTTCTTCCCGCTCAGCGGCGGCATCTCCCTGTGGGGCATCGGCATCCAGTGGATCCTGCCGATCGGCGTGCCCACGGTGGCCGTCTTCCTCCTCGTCCTCCGGCGCTTCTCGCCGGACGGCATCCGTCGCGTCGGTTCGCTGGGCATCGACCAGTTCGCCTCCGTGGCGTTCTCGGTCGCGGCCTGCGTGTGGGCCGGCAACCTGTGGCTCGCCCTCTCGGCGGTCATCTCCACGGGGAACTGGGGGCTGCCCTGGAACGCGGTCGTGCAGGTCATCACCTCCACCGCCCTCGTCGTCCTCACCGTCTTCGCGCCTCTCATCCCGGGGCTCAAGGAGGATTTCCAGGGGCGGCTCGTCACGCTCGCCCACCGCAACGCGAACCCCGTGCGCCCGGTGATCGCACGCCCGCGTCCCGAGGCGACGCCGAGTGGATCGGCGGCCGAGGCGTCTGCGGACGCCGTCCTCCCGAGCTCTCCTGCGGCGGATGAGACGGCCGTGATCGCCGATGCCGACCTCGAGCCGACCCCCGCGGACCAGGAGGACGCCGTCGACGTCCGTGAGACGGCCACCGCCGACCGCGGCGCCTCCGTGGACGACGCGGATCGCGTTCCGCTCACCGCACACGCCTCGGGTGGGGGGACCGGAACCGTCCCTGTCACCTCGGAACCCGAGTACACCCCGGTCTACTCGCGGCGTTCCCGCGGGGAGCAGCCCGAGATCGTGTCCGACACCGGCAGCATCGAGTCGCTGCTCGGCGCCAAGGCACTCTCCGAGGAGGAGCTCGCCGCCGCCCAGGAGCCGACACCGGACGACGCGACCGCTGTGCACCCGGTGATCAGCGACCACGCCGATCCGCAGGCTGCCGCTCAGCGACAGAGTGCTGTTGAGGCGCAGCCCTTCTGGATCCTCGCCCCGACGGAGCGCGACGTGCACGACGAACGCGGAGAGCCGATCTTCCGCATCGGCCCGACCGCCTGGGCACTCGTGATCGAGGACCGGGGCGGCGCCTTCGTCGTGCGTCACGACGACGGCCGTATCGGCTACCTCCACGACATCGCCGGCATCACGAAGGGCTGACATGCGCACGATCGATCTGCGGGGGCGCGAGCTCTCGCCCGCTGACATGCTCGCCGCCGTCCCGCGCGCGACCCAGGCTCGGGCCGAGGCGCTCGACACCGCGGCGCGCCTCGTGGACGACGTGCGGGAACGCGGCGAGGACGCGCTGCGCGAGCAGGCGGAGCGCTTCGACCGCGTCGTCGGTCACGCGGTTCGTGTTCCGGAGTCCCACCTCGCGGAAGCCCTGTCGGATCTCACTCCCACGGTCCGCGCAGCGCTCGAGGAGGCCATCCGCCGTGTGCGTCTCGCCTCGGCCGCGCAGGTCCCCGCCCCGCAGGTGACGCGGATCGGCGAGGGAGCGACCATCACGCAGCGGTGGCAGCCGGTGTCTCGCGTCGGGGTGTACATCCCCGGAGGCAAAGCCGTCTACCCGTCCAGCGTGGTCATGAACGTCGTCCCCGCGCAGGTCGCCGGGGTGCAGCAGATCGCCCTCGCCTCGCCGCCGCAGGCGGATCAGGACGGCCGTGTCCACCCGACGATCCTCGCCGCGGCGGCGCTGCTCGGCGTCTCCGAGGTCTATGCGATGGGCGGGGCCGGAGCCATCGGAGCACTCGCCCACGGCGCCGCGAGCCTGGGACTCGATCCGGTCGACGTGGTATCCGGACCGGGCAACAACTACGTCGCGTCGGCGAAGCGTGCCGTGGCCGGGGTCGTCGGCACGGACTCCGAGGCCGGCGCGACCGAGATCCTCGTCGTCGCGGACGCCGCGTCCGACCCCCGTCTCATCGCCGCCGACCTCGTCAGCCAGGCCGAGCACGACGAGCAGGCCTCGGCCGTCCTCGTGACCGACGCGGTGGAGATCGCCGAGCAGGTCAGGGCCGAGGTCGAACGGCAGGCTGCGCGCACCCGGCACAGCGAGCGCGTCGCGGCGGCGTTGTCCGGGCCGCAGTCGGCGATCGTGCTCGTGGACGACAGGGCGGCGGCGATCGCGTTCAGCAATGCCTACGCCCCGGAGCACCTGGAACTGCACCTCGCCGACGCGGAGGAGGCGGCCACCGTCTTCACGAGCGCGGGTGCCGTGTTCGTCGGCGATCAGACGCCGGTCAGTCTCGGCGACTACATGGCCGGCAGCAACCACGTCCTGCCGACGGGCGGTCAGGCGCGCTACGCCCCGGGCCTCGGTGCGTACACATTCCTCCGCCCGCAGCAGGTCGTGTCGTACGACCGCGACGCCCTCGCCGCCGTCCGGGACGGCGTCGTCGCGCTGGCCGACACCGAGGTGCTCCCCGCCCACGGCGAGGCGATCGAGGCCCGTTTCACCGCGTAGGATCTGTCAGATGCACTGCCCCTTCTGCCGTCACCCCGATTCCCGGGTCATCGACTCGCGCACCAGCGACGACGGGCTCTCCATCCGTCGTCGTCGCCAGTGTCCGGAATGCGGGGGACGTTTCTCGACGACGGAGACCGCGAGCCTGAACGTCATCAAGCGCTCGGGCGTCATGGAGCCGTTCAGCAGGGAGAAGGTCATCTCCGGAGTGCGGAAGGCCTGTCAGGGGCGTCCCGTGACCGAGGCAGACCTCGCGATCCTCGCGCAGCGCGTGGAGGAGGCGGTCCGGCAGACCGGTGTCTCCCAGCTCGACACGAACGAGATCGGCCTCGCGATCCTCGGACCGCTCCGGGAGCTCGACGAGGTCGCGTTCCTCCGCTTCGCGAGCGTCTATCAGGCGTTCGACTCGCTCGAGGACTTCGAGTCCGCCATCGGCGACCTCCGGGCCGACCACGCCAAGGCGGAGGCGGCGGACCGGTAATCTGGCAGGGATGTATCCGCTGCTCTTCCGCGCCGTCCTCTCGCGCTTCGATCCCGAGTTCGCCCACCACGCCGGTATGGCGGTGATCCGCGTGCTCGGTGTGCCGCCGTTCTCGTGGGCCACGCGCGCGATGACCCGGCCCGACCCCTCCCTGCGGGTCGAGGCGCTGGGGCTGACGTTCCCTTCGCCGTTCGGCGTCGCGGCCGGGTTCGACAAGAACGCCGTCGGCGTCCGTGGCCTGGCAGCGCTCGGCTTCGGGCACGTCGAGGTCGGAACGGTCACGGCCGTCCCGCAGGAGGGCAATCCGAAGCCCCGGCTGTTCCGACTGGTCGAGGACCGCGCGGTGATCAACCGCATGGGCTTCAACAACCGTGGTGCGGATGCCGCAGCCCGTCGTCTCGCACGGCTTCGTCGTGGCGCGCCCGACACGGTGATCGGCGTCAACATCGGCAAGAGCCGTGTGGTGGACGTCGAGGACGCCGTGGCGGACTATGTCGCGTCGGCCACCCGACTGGCCCCGCTCGCCGACTACCTCGCCGTCAACGTCTCGTCGCCGAACACCCCTGGACTTCGCGGTCTGCAGGCCGTCGAGACGCTGGCGCCGTTGCTGCGGGCCGTCCGCGAGGCAGCCGGGGCGACCCCGCTGCTCGTGAAGATCGCCCCCGATCTGCCGGATGACGAGATCGCCGCGATCGCGCGCCTCGCCGTCGAGGAGGGGCTCGCGGGCATCATCGCGCACAACACGACGATCAGCCGGGACGGGCTCTGCACCGATGCGGCCGCTGTCGAGGCGGCCGGCGCGGGCGGTCTCTCCGGTGCTCCGCTCAAGAAGCGGTCGCTCGAGGTCCTCCGGGTCGTCCGCACCGCGGTCCCCGAGGACTTCTGCGTGATCGCGGTGGGCGGTGTCGAGACGGCGGCGGATGTGCAGGAGCGTCTGGATGCCGGGGCCACCCTGGTCCAGGGCTACACGGCGTTCCTCTACCGCGGACCGTTCTGGGGCCGCGAGATCAACCGGGGACTGGTCAGTCCGGGTACTGCCCGCGCTTGACCTGCGGCTTCGGCAGGCGCATGAAGCGCATCTGCAGGGCACGCATACCCGCGTACCAGCCGAGGCCCTTCTCGACGCGGTCCTTGCCGAACTTCGCGGCCGCCTTGCGCTTGACCCGCATGCCGAGGAGGATCATGCCGCCGATCGCGATGACGAGGTACGCCATCATGAACAGGTACGCGTAGAACGAGATCATCATGTTCGTCGGCAGCAGCGAGGCCAGGATGACGAGCACCATGACCCCCATGACGAACTCGGCGGGGTGCCAGCCGGCGTCCACGTAGTCGCGCACCCACCGACGCTGCGGGCCCTTGTCGCGCGCGGGGAGGTACTTCTCCTCGCCTGCGGCCATGCCCGCCTGCGCCTTCGCGCGGCGCTCGTTGAGCTCGGCGCGGGCCGCGGCCTTGGCCTCCTTGGTGTTCGCCACGAGGGGGCGGCGACGGGCGGCCTCCTGCTCGGCGCGGGTCGGCGTCGCGCGTCCCTTGCCGACGGCAGGCGTCTGGGGGGCGTCGTCGTTCGTCGAAGGGGAGGCGGGGGTAGTGGCCACGAGGTTCCTCGGTTCGCTGGGGTGGGTCGCCTTAAGATTACTCGCATGACCTCACCTGCTCTTCCCAGCGAGTCCGACGCCGCCGTCCTCGAAGCCGTCGCCACCGGTATCCCCTCCGCGCTGTCGGACCTCGGGAACCTCGTGCGCATCCCCGGCATGGCCTGGCCTGCCTTCGATCAGACGCAGCTGGAGCGCAGCGCCGACGCCGTTGCCACCCTCGCGCGTGGCACCGGCGTCTTCGACGAGGTGACCGTGCTCCGTGCCGACATCCCCGGCACCGACGAGCAGGGTCAGCCCGCGGTGCTCGCGACGCGCGCGGCACGGAACGGCAAGCCGACGATCCTCCTCTACGCCCACCACGACGTGCAGCCTCCGGGGGACGACGCCCTGTGGGAGACGCCGCCGTTCGAGCCCACCGTGCGGGACGGCCGCCTGTACGGCCGCGGCGCCGCAGACGACAAGGCGGGGATCATGGCGCACATCGGGGCGATCCGCGCGGTCGCGGAGGTGCTCGGCGACGACCTCGACCTCGGCATCGCGATGTTCGTCGAGGGGGAGGAGGAGTACGGTTCGCGGTCCTTCGCCCAGTTCCTCTCCGACAACAAGGACGCCCTCCGCGCCGACGCGATCGTGGTCGCGGACTCCGGCAACTGGGACTCGGTCACGCCCGGCCTGACCGTCTCGCTCCGTGGCAACGCGCGCTTCACCATGAAGGTGCGCACGCTCGACCACGCCTCGCACTCCGGGATGTTCGGCGGAGCGGTGCCCGACGCCATGATGGCGACCGTGCGGCTCCTCGCCACACTGTGGCACGAGGACGGCTCCGTCGCCGTCGAGGGGATGACGGCGCGGGACGCCGAGACCCCTGAGTACACCGAGGAGACGCTGCGCGACGAGGCCGGGCTCCTGCCGGGGACCACGCCCATCGGCGACGGCACGATCCTCAGCCGCATCTGGAACAAGCCCTCCGTCACGGTCATCGGCATCGATGCGACGAGTGTCGCCGCGGCCTCGAACACGCTGCTCCCTGAGGTGACCGTGGTCATCAGCGCCCGTGTGGCCCCCGGCCAGTCCGGCCAGGACGCGTACGAGGCTCTCGAGCGTCACCTCCGCGCACACGCGCCCTTCGGCGCCGAGCTGACCTTCTCCGACGTGGACCTCGGCAACCCTTTCCTCGTGGACACGAGCGGGTGGGCCGTCGCGCTCACCAGGGATGCCATGCGGGACGGGTACGGTGTGCCCCCGGTGGATCTCGGTGTCGGCGGGTCGATCCCGTTCATCGCGGATCTCGTGCGGGAGTTCCCCGAGGCGCAGATCCTCGTCACCGGCGTGGAGGATCCGCACTCCCGCGCGCACAGCCCCAACGAGTCGCTGCATCTGGACACCTTCCGGCACGCCGTGGCGACCGAGGCGCTGCTGCTCGCCCGTATGAACGCGCGTGAGATCTGAGCCTTCCGTCCCCACCGGCGGTAGAATCGTCCAAGAGCCCGTACCCGGCCCGTCATGAGGAGCGACATGAGCGACACCATCCTGTCCGCAGAGACCACCAGCGCACACGGCGTCAAGCTGACGGACGCCGCCGCCACGAAGGTGAAGAACCTCCTGGAGCAGGAGGGCCGCGACGACCTGCGTCTGCGCGTCGCCGTGCAGCCCGGCGGCTGCTCGGGCCTGATCTACCAGCTCTACTTCGACGAGCGTTTCCTCGAGGGTGACGAGACGGTCGACTTCGACGGCGTCGAGGTCATCGTCGACAACATGAGCGTTCCCTACCTCGACGGCGCCTCGATCGACTTCAAGGACACCATCTCGGAGCAGGGCTTCACGATCGACAACCCGAACGCGGCGGGCAGCTGCGCCTGCGGCGACAGCTTCCACTGACACGTTCTTCCCGCGAACGGCCGTCGTCACCTCGCGTGACGGCGGCCGTTCCGCTTCTCAACCTGCATGGTTGGCATGAATCAGGTGTGAGGTTGCTCTAGACTTGAACATGCCTTGTCCGCGATCTGAAAGGTGCATCGTGCCCTCGAAACGCCGCCTTCGTTGGGCCGCACTCCCTGTGGGAGTTGTGGCAGCTGTGGCTCTGGCGGGATGTACTCCCACCGAGCTGAACGGCTTTCTTCCGGGCTTCGTGGACGGTGGTCCGGCAGCAACCAACCAGACGGAGCGCGTCTCGTCCCTCTGGGTGAACTCCTGGATCGTTCTCCTCGCGGTCGGCGTCGTCACCTGGAGCCTCATGGCCTGGGCTGCGATCGCGTACCGCCGGCGCAAGGGCCAGACCGGCCTCCCGGTGCAGATGCGCTACAACATGCCGATCGAGATCTTCTACACGATCGTGCCGCTCATCCTCGTGCTCGGCATGTTCTTCTTCACGGCTCGCGATCAGACCGAGATCGAGACGAAGTGGGATGACCCCGACGTCGAGATCACCGCGATCGCCAAGCAGTGGGCATGGGACTTCCAGTACAACGGTGAGACCGAAGAGGACACCGTCTGGACGATGGGCATCCAGGCCCAGCCGGACGCGGCAGGCAACATCGACCAGTCCGAGCTGCCGACGCTGGTGCTCCCGGTCGACCAGAAGGTCACGATCAACCTCCAGTCGCGCGATGTCATCCACTCCTTCTGGATCATCGACTTCCTCTACAAGAAGGACATGTTCATCGGGAAGGACAACTCCTGGTCCTTCATCCCCACCCGCGAGGGCGAGTACGCCGGCAAGTGCGCCGAGCTCTGCGGCGAGTACCACTCGATGATGCTCTTCAACGTGAAGGTCGTCTCGCAGGACGAGTACGACGCCTACCTCGAGTCCCTCGAGGAAGAGGGCAACACCGGGGACATCACCGACGCGTACGACCGTCTCTCGAACCTCCCCGGCACCTCCGGGAAGACCGAAACCGAGGAAGGAGAGGAGTAAGCCATGTCGACCACTGAAGCTCCTCGCACCGACGAGGCACCCCGCTCCCGTCCCACCACCCTGCCCGCGCGTCAGGCCGCTCTGATGAGCTCCTCGCGTGTGGAGCAGAAGGGCAACATCGTCGTCAAGTGGATCACCTCCACTGACCACAAGACGATCGGGTACATGTACCTCATCGCCTCGGTGATGTTCTTCCTCCTCGGTGGCGTGATGGCGCTTGTCATCCGTGCTGAGCTCTTCGCGCCGGGGATGCAGATCGTCCCGACGAAGGAGCAGTACAACCAGCTGTTCACGATGCACGGCACGATCATGCTGCTGATGTTCGCGACGCCGCTGTTCGCCGGCTTCGCCAACGCGATCCTGCCGCTGCAGATCGGTGCTCCGGACGTCGCCTTCCCGCGTCTGAACGCCTTCGCGTTCTGGCTGTTCCTGTTCGGCTCGACCATCGCGGTCGCCGGCTTCCTCACCCCGCAGGGTGCGGCCTCGTTCGGGTGGTTCGCCTATCAGCCGTTGGCCAACGCGTCGTTCTCGCCAGGAGCGGGCGGAAACCTGTGGATGCTCGGTCTCGGCATCTCGGGCTTCGGCACGATCCTCGGTGCAGTGAACTTCATCACGACGATCATCACGATGCGCGCGCCCGGCATGACGATGTGGCGCATGCCGATCTTCAGCTGGAACACGCTCATCACCAGCCTGCTGATCCTGATGGCCTTCCCGGTCCTGGCCGCGGCGATCTTCGCCGCCGCCGCCGACCGTGTGCTCGGTGCCCACATCTACGATCCGCAGAACGGCGGAGTCCTGCTCTGGCAGCACCTGTTCTGGTTCTTCGGCCACCCCGAGGTCTACATCATCGCGCTGCCGTTCTTCGGCATCGTCTCCGAGATCTTCCCGGTGTTCAGCCGCAAGCCGATCTTCGGATACAAGACCCTCGTCTACGCGACGATCGCCATCGCCGCGCTGTCCGTGGCCGTGTGGGCGCACCACATGTACGTCACCGGCTCGGTGCTCCTGCCGTTCTTCGCCCTGATGACGATGCTCATCGCGGTGCCGACGGGTGTGAAGATCTTCAACTGGATCGGCACGCTCTGGCGAGGTTCGGTGACTTTCGAGACGCCGATGGTGTTCGCACTGGGCTTCCTCGTCTCGTTCGTCTTCGGTGGTCTCACCGGTGTGATCCTCGCGGCCCCGCCGCTCGACTTCCACCTCAGCGACTCGTACTTCGTCGTGGCGCACTTCCACTACGTGGTGTTCGGCACGGTGGTGTTCGCCATGTTCGCCGGCTTCTACTTCTGGTGGCCGAAGTGGACGGGCCGCATGCTCAACGAGCGCCTCGGCTACGTGCACTTCTGGATGCTGTTCGTGGGCTTCCACATGACCTTCCTCATCCAGCACTGGCTCGGTGTCGACGGCATGGTCCGGCGCTACGCGGATTACTCCGCGGCGGACGGTTGGACCTGGCAGAACCAGGTCTCGACGATCGGCGCGATCATCCTCGGTGCCTCGATGCTGCCGTTCTTCCTGAACGTCTGGATCACGGCACGCAAGGCGCCCAAGGTCACGGTGAACGACCCGTGGGGTTACGGCGCCTCGCTCGAGTGGGCCACCTCGTGCCCGCCGCCGCGGCACAACTTCACGTCGATCCCGCGCATCCGCAGCGAGCGTCCGGCCTTCGACCTGAACCACCCGGAGGCCGCGGAGTTCGCGACCACCGCACCCGGCGAGCGAGAGGGCCACTGAGTCATGCGCGACAACGTCATCATCTGGTGGGTCCTGACCGCGTTCTTCGCCCTCGTCGGCGTCGTCTACACCGGCTGGAACATCCTGGCTCACCCCGGCCTTCCGCTCGTGAACCAGATCGAGTGGGTCGGCACGGTCGCCCTGTTCTTCTCGGCCTTCATGGGCGCCATGGTCGCGTTCTACCTGGACCGGACGCACAAGGCGCAGAACGGCGAGCTGCCTGAGGACATCCTCACGTCGGACATCGACGACGGCGACCCCGAGCTCGGCGAGTTCAGCCCGTGGTCCTGGTGGCCGCTGGTCCTCGCGGCATCGGCCGGCGTGTTCGTCGTGGGCCTCGCGGTCGGGCACTTCCTCCTCCCGATCGGTCTGGCCATCTTCGTGGTCGCCATCGTCGGCTGGGTCTACGAGTACTACCGCGGCAACTTCGCCCGCTGAGTCCCCGCACACGAAGGAAGGCCCCCGGATCACTCCGGGGGCCTTCCTCGTTTGGGTGCCGTGGTCAAGCCCGGGTACGGATCCGGGGGATGCCGGTGAGCGGGTCGATCGGGCGATGGTGCACGCCGTCGGCGTCTTCGACGGGGTACCCCTCGCGGACCCAGTACTCGAAGCCGCCGATCATCTCGCGCACGCGATAGCCGAGGCGCGCGAACTCGAGCGCACCGCGCACACCACCGTTGCACCCCGGGCTCCAGCAGTACACGACCACGTCGGCGTCGCGGGGGATCTCTCGCGGCGCCCTGTCCGCGATCTCGCTGTGGTGCATGTGGACGGCTCCGGCGACGCGCCCTTGAGCCCATGCTTCGGTCGAGCGCACGTCGACCACGACGAGGGGGCGGCCAGCGGCGCGATCAGCATGGACGTCGCTCGGGTCGGTCTCATAGGCGAGGCGGGCAGCGAAGTAGTCGGCACGGTCGATCATGAGTTCAGATTACGGAACGTGGGCGTCGCACGGATGAGTGTTCCCGTCGCGCATCGCACGAATCCTGCCGATCCTCCTCAGAGCGGTGCGGTCATCTGGATCCGTCGGCCGTGGACGGAGAGGTTCAGCCGTTCTTCGACGCCGACGAGCGCGCGCAGGAAGTCGGTGTCCGGCGCGGACTCCTCGAAGCCGCACCGGGCGTAGAAGGGGGCGTTCCACGGCACGTCCGCGTAGGTGCGCAAGGTGAGGCGCCGATGGCCTCGACGTCGCGCCTCCTCCTGAGCGGCCACCACCAGCGCGCGTCCGACGCCGCGGCGGGCGTGCTCCGGGCGCACGGAGAGCTGCTCCAGGTGCGCCTCCCCGTCCACCTCGAGGACGTGCGCGAAGCCGACGGGCGTCGCGGGATCGCCGGCATGCTCGTCGGCGGGGGAGGGGAGAGCCGCCACAAGGACGAACCCCGGGGCATCCTGGCGTTCCTCGTTCGAGGTGGGGGGTGGCCACGACCGCGCCCCGAAATGCTCGATCAGGATGAGGTCGGCGGCGCGCTCGAGTTCTTCGAGAACGACGTGGTCGGCGGCGGTCGCGAACCGGATGAGTGGCCTCATCGGGCGGTGACGAGCTCGCGCTGCGCGGAAGAGGCCACCAGGACCCGCGTGCTGATGACATCCATCAGGGTGGCGCCGGCGGCCTGGAGAGCCTGCTCCACGGTCTCCACGCACCGCGCGGCCCGCGCTGCGTCGTCGCCCGGAGCCGTGGCCGTGCCGTCATCCTCGAGGGGGCAGGCTCCGGCGAGGAAGACGAGACGGGCGTCCGCGGGTGCGGTGGCTGCATAGGCGTCGGGGGCATCGGCGAGCTGGGGTGCGTGGAGGAGACGGACGACGGATGACATGATTCGATCCTCTCATCGGGGCGAAGACGACGAAGGCCCCGTCCGAGCGGACGGGGCCTTCACGAGGGGGGGTGACGATTACTCGTCGTCCTCCGACTTCTTCTTCCGAGGCTTCTTGACCGGCTCGGTGGAGATCACCGTGCTGGGCGTGTTCGGAGTCTCATCGACGTGCGTCTCGTCGACAGTGAGCGGGGCGTCGGGGAAGCCGGCACGCTCATGAGCGCCCTGGATCTCTGCGACCTCCGCCGCCTCGTTGCCCTCGGTGACGTGGTGCTGGTGAGCGTCCGCGGCATCGATCTCGGCCTGCGTGAGCGGGGCGAGGCGATCCTCGAAGAACCAACGCGACATCGCCGAGCGGAGGTTCTCCGTCCACGGGATGCGGCCCTTCGCGTTCGGACGGACGACGAGCGGCTCGTAACCGTCGATGTCGATGAGCTTCCAGCGGTCATACTTGTCGACCGGCTGGTGCACCTCGATGAACTCGCCGCCGGGGAGACGCACGATGCGGCCCGACTCGAAGCCGTGCAGGACGATCTCGCGGTCCTTCTTCTGGAGCGCGATGCAGATGCGCTTCGTGACGAAGTAGCCGATGATCGGGCCGAGGAACAGCAGCGCCTGCAGCGTGTGGATCACGCCCTCCATGGTGAGCATGAAGTGCGTCGCGATGAGGTCGGAAGAGGCCGCCGCCCACAGGACCGCGTAGAAGATGACGCCGGCGACGCCGATCGCGGTGCGGGTGGCCGCGTTGCGCGGGCGCTGGGCGATGTGGTGCTCACGCTTGTCACCGGTGACCCACGCCTCGATGAAGGGGTAGATCGCGACGATGACGATGAACAGGCCGAGCACGGCGACCGGGGCCAGGATGCCGAACGACCAGGTGTGGTCGAGGAACACGATGTCCCAGTTCGACGGCGCCAGACGGAGCGCGCCGTCTGCGAAGCCGATGTACCAGTCGGGCTGCGTACCCGCCGAGACGGGGGAGGGGTCGTACGGTCCGTAGTTCCAGATCGGGTTGATCTGGAAGAACGTCGCGATCAGCACGATGGTGCCGAAGACGATGAACAGGTAGCCGCCCATCTTGGACATGTAGACCGGCATCATCGGGTAGCCCACGACGTTGTCGTTCGTCCGGCCGGGGCCGGCGAACTGCGTGTGCTTGTTGATGATCATGAGCATCAGGTGCACGGCGATGAAGGCGATGACCAGCATCGGCAGCAGCAGGATGTGCAGCGTGTACAGGCGTCCGACGATGTCGGTACCGGGGAACTCGCCGCCGAAGAGGAGGAACGAGGTCCAGGTGCCGATCAGCGGGAGACCCTTGATCATGCCGTCGATGATCCGGAGGCCGTTACCCGAGAGCAGGTCGTCGGGGAGCGAGTAGCCGGTGAAGCCCTCCGCCATCGCGAGGATGAACAGCACGAAGCCGATCACCCAGTTGAGCTCGCGCGGCTTGCGGAACGCACCCGTGAAGAACACGCGGAGCATGTGCACACCGATGCCGGCGATGAACACCAGCGCGGCCCAGTGGTGGATCTGGCGGACCAGCAGACCGCCGCGGAGGTCGAACGAGATGTGCAGCGTCGACTCGAGGGCCGACGACATCGCGATGCCGCGCATGGGGGCGTACGCGCCGGTGTAGTGGGTCTCCACCATGGAGGCCTGGAAGAAGAACGTCAGGAAGGTTCCGGACAGGAACACGACGACGAAGCTCCAGAGCGCGATCTCACCGAGCATGAACGACCAATGGTCGGGGAAGATCTTGCGACCGAGCTCCTTGACGAAGCCCGAGAGGCTGGTGCGCTCATCGATGTAATTCGACGCGGCGCCGACGAAACGGCCGCCGAGAGGCGCCTTGGTGTCCTTCTCGTCCTTGGACAGCGTTGCGGTGCTCAATGGCGCTCCCAGAAGCTCGGGCCGACGGGTTCGGTGAAGTCGCTGCGTGCGATGAGGTAGCCCTCGTCGTCCACGGTGATGGGCAGCTGGGGCAGCGGCCGGGCGGCCGGGCCGAAGATGACCTTCGCGTGGTCCGTGACGTCGAACTGCGACTGGTGGCACGGGCACAGCAGGTGGTGGGTCTGCTGCTCGTACAGCGCGACGGGGCAGCCGACGTGCGTGCAGACCTTGGAGTAGGCGACGATGCCGTCGTAGGACCAGTCCTTGCGGTCCTCGGCCTCAGTGAGCTGCTCGGGGCGGAGGCGCATCATCAGCACGATGGCCTTGGCCTTCTCCTCGAGGTAGCCCTCGTCGTGCCCGAGCTCCGCGAGGTCCTCGGGGATGACGTGGAAGGCGGAGCCGAGCGTCACGTCCGCTGCGCGGATGGGGGTGCCGTCCGGGTCGCGCACCAGGCGCATGCCCTCGTCCCACATCGTGTGCTTCAGCAGCGCGACCGGGTCGCCCGCGGTGGGGTCGTCCGGCGTCGAGTGCGGAGCGAGGCCGCGGAACAGCGTCACGCCGGGGATGATCGACGCCACGATCGCGGCGAACAGCGAGTTGCGGATCATCGTGCGGCGTCCGAACCCGGACTCCTCGTTCGCGTCGGAGAACGCCTTGATGGCGGCCTCACGCGTGGAGTCCTTGCCCCGGGTGGGGTGGCGGTGCTCGATGAACTCCTTGTCGGACATCAGCGCCTTGGACCAGTGGATGGCACCGATTCCGAGGGCCAGCAGCGCGAGCGCGATGCCGAGACCGATGAAGAGGTTGTTCTGACGGATGTCGATGAGCGCGCCGCTCTCGATCGGGAACAGCATGTAGGCGGCGACCGCCCAGATGCTCCCGGCGAGGGACAGGTAGAACAGCGTGTAGACGGTGCGGACCGCGGTCTTCTCGGCGCGCGGGTCCTTGTCGGTCATCCGCTCACGGTGCGGCGGAAGACCCGGGTTCTGCACGGGATCGCTGACTGCGACACCCAGCCCCGGAGAGGGCTGGTAGGCCCTGTCAAGAGCCTGCGAGTCGTCGTCGTGTGCCATGGTGCTCCTCGTACGTTCCTCTTCGATGAATAAGCGTCAGTTGGACTTCGCCGTGATCCACACGGTGATGGCGACCAGAGCGCCGATACCGAAGATCCACACGAACAGGCCCTCGGAGACCGGTCCGAGCGAGCCGAGGGAGAAGCCGCCGATCTGGACGGACTGCTGCTGGAAGAGCAGAGCCGAGATGATGTCGCGCTTGTCCTCGTCGGACAGGTTCATGTCGCCGAAGACCGGCATGTTCTGCGGGCCGGTGACCATGGCGGCGTAGATGTGCAGCGCGCTGGTCTCGGTGATCGCCGGAGCGTACTTGCCCTCGGTCAGTGCGCCACCGGCGGCGGCCACGTTGTGGCACATCGCGCAGTTGACGCGGAAGAGCTCGGCGCCGTGCGCCACGTCGCCCTCGCCGTCGAGGATCTTCTCGGAGGGGAACTCCGGTCCGGGGGCCTCGGACTGCACGTAGGCCGCCATCGCGAGGATCTGCTCCTCGGTGAACTGCGGCTCCTTCTGGGGGGCCTGCGGTCCCTGCATCTGCAGCGGCATACGGCCGGTCGACACCTGGAACTCGACCGCGAGCTCGCCGACGCCGTAGAGGCTCGGGCCGTTGGGGGTGCCCTCCAGGTCGAGGCCGTGGCAGGTGGCGCAGTTGGCCGTGAACAGCTTCTCGCCGTCCTCGACCGTCAGCTGCGTCGATGCCGTGGGCGCGTCGTTGGCGGCGAATGCCGCGGTCGCACCCGCGTACACAGCGCCGGTGATCATGAGGCCTGCTCCGATGAGCGCGGCCGCCGCCAGTGGGCTGCGACGACCGCTCGAACGGCGCTTCTTCTCTCGTGCCATCTCGGGGATCAGCTCCGCTCTTATTTCAGGAAGTAGATAACGAAGAACAGCACGATCCAGACGACGTCGACGAAGTGCCAGTAGTAGGACACCACGATCGAGGAGGTCGCCTCCTTGTGCCGGAAGTTCTTGACGGCGTACGCGCGGCCGATCACCAGGAGGAACGCGACGAGTCCGCCGGTGACGTGGAGGGCGTGGAAGCCGGTGGTCAGGTAGAAGGCCGAGGCGTAGGCGTCAGCCTGGATGGGCATGCCCTCCGCGACCAGCTGTGCGTACTCCCAGACCTGGCCGGAGACGAAGATCGCGCCCAGGGCGAAGGTGAGGAAGAACCACTCGACCATGCCCCAGCCGAACAGGCGACGGCGGCCGGCGCCGTTCTTCTGTCCCTTGCCGATCTTGTACGGCTGCAGGTCCTCCGCCGCGAACACACCCATCTGGCAGGTGAACGAGGAGAGCACGAGGATCGCCGTGTTCACTGCCGCGAAGGGGACGTTCAGGAGCTCGGTACGGTCGGCCCACAGCTCGGGTGAGGTGCTGCGGAGGGTGAAGTAGATCGCGAAGAGTCCCGCGAAGAACATCACCTCGCTGCCGAGCCACACAATGGTGCCGACAGCTACCGGGTTGGGCCGCTTGATGGTTCTCGCCGCCGGGGCATACGTCGCTGAGGTCGTCACCCCTCCATTATGGCCGATCCGCGAGCGTGATTCTTGCACCCCCGGCCCTCGATTCGCCCGTCGGTGACTTAGGGGACCCTAAGAAAACACTGCGAATACCCGGTGAATACGCGGGAAACGCCGCACGTTCGGTGTCTGCGCGCCCGCTCGGATCGCACTGCACGTTTTCTCCGCGCCGATAGGATCGCACACATGGCTGATTCCCTGACCTGGTCCGACGTGCTCACCTCTCTCCTGGAGCGTCGCGACCTCAGCGTCTGGGAGTCCACCTGGGCCATGCGGCAGATCATGCAGGGTGGGGTCTCCGAGGCGCAGCTTGCGGGGTTCCTCGTGGCGCTGCGCGCGAAGGGCGAGACGATCGATGAGATCGTCGGCTTCCGTGACGCCATCCTCGAAGCGGCCGTGCCGCTTCCGGTCTCCCCGAATGTGCTGGACATCGTCGGCACGGGTGGGGACCGCGTGGGTACGGTGAACGTCTCGACGACGGCGGCCGTGATCATCGGCGCGACAGGCATCCCGGTGGTCAAGCACGGGAATCGGGCGGCGAGTTCCGCGTCCGGCTCCTCCGACGTCCTCGGTGCGCTCGGCCTCGAGCTCTCGCTCGACCCGGCGGCCGTCGCCTCGATCCTCGACCGGACAGGCATCACCTTCGCCTGGGCCGGGGCCTTCCATCCCGGGTTCAAGCATGCGGGTGCCGTCCGGTCGCAGCTCGGCGTGCCGACCGTGTTCAACATGCTCGGTCCGCTGTGCAACCCGGCGCGCGCGGAGGCGAACGCGGTCGGCGTGGCACAGATGGAGCGGGTGCCGCTGATCACCGGCGTCTTCCGCACGCGGGGGGCCACGGCGCTGGTGTTCCGCGGCGACGACGGCCTGGACGAGCTGACGACCACAGGGCACAGCAGGATCTGGGAGGTCACCCGCGGGGACATCCATGAACACGATCTCGACCCGCGCGACCTGGGCATCCCCCTCGCCGACCTGTCCGACCTCATCGGCGGGTCTCCCGCCCACAACGCGGACGTGCTCCGGCGGACGCTCGCGGGGGAGCAGGGGCCCGTCCGGGACATCGTGCTCCTGAACGCCGCCGCCGGGATCGTCGCCTTCGAGCTCTCCCAGGACGCGACCCAGGTGCAGCGGCCGATCCTCGAGCGCCTCCGCGACGGGCTCGCCCGTGCATCCGCTGCCGTGGACGACGGGAGTGCACTGGCCAAGCTCGACCAGTGGATCGGCGTGAGCCGCGAGCTGGCGGCCCCTCAGGAGTGACCATGGATCCGGTCGACGCGCTGCTCGAGATCGCCTCGCTGCTGGAGCGGGAGCGGGCGTCGCGCTACCGGGCCAAGGCCTTCCGTCAGGCGGCCGCGACATTCCAGGACCTCCCTGCCGATGTGCAGGACGACCCGACGCGTCTTCGGGCGGCCAAGGGCATCGGCGAGTCGACCTTCGCCGTCATCCGGCAGGCTCAGGCCGGCGACGTGCCGGAGTATCTGATCGAACTGCGCGGGGACGTCGAGCCTGAGCGGGTGTCTGCGCTCCGTGGAAAGCTGCGCGGAGACCTGCACGCTCACACCGAGTGGTCAGACGGGACGACCTCCATCGAGGTGATGGCCGCCGCAGCCCGCGCGCAGGGGCACGAGTACCAGGCCATCACGGATCATTCGCCGCGCCTCCGCGTGGCCCGAGGTCTCTCGGTGGAACGGCTGCGTGAGCAGATCCCGCAGGTGCGGGCGCAGTCGGGGGACGGATTCACGTTGCTCGCCGGCATCGAGGTGGACATCCTCGAAGACGGCGCCCTCGATCAGGACGACGCCGTGCTCGCTGAGCTGGATGTGGTCGTCGCCTCCGTGCACTCGAAGCTGCGCATGGACGGCCGGGCGATGACGAAGCGGATGATCGCCGCGGTGTCGCATCCGCGGGTGAACGTCCTCGGGCATTGCACGGGTCGTCTCGTGCAGGGGGACCGTGGCACGCGCCCGCCTTCGGCCTTCGACGCCGCCGCCGTCTTCGCGGCCTGTGCGGAGAACGGGGTCGCCGTGGAGATCAACTCCCGTCCCGAGCGTCAGGATCCGCCGGACGAGCTCATCGCGATCGCGCTCGACGCCGGTTGCCTGTTCTCCATCGATTCCGACGCACACGCCCCCGGCCAGTTGTCGCTCCTGGACCACGGTGCCGAGCGGGCGGAGCGTGCCGGGGTGCCGGCGTCACGCATCGTCACCACGTGGGGCCTGTCGCGTCTGCTCGCCTGGGCGGAGTGAGGGACGCCCTCGTCAGGCGTCCGCGACCGCCTTCGCCGCCTCGGTGACCGCGGTGACGGCGCGGGTCATGGAGCTGCCGAGGTTCCAGCGCTCGGCGAGGGCCGTGGCCGCCTCGGCCTCGTCCGGCGTGAGGGCATGCAGGGCGACACCCGGGGCGGTGATCGGGAGCGACGTGGCGACGGCGACGACGGTCGGAGCGACGTCCAGGTAGGCCTGCGCGTCGAGGATCTTCGCGCGGATGCCCGCGCTCATGCCCTCACCCGCGTCCGCGGCCTCGCGGATACCGAGCAGATCGCCGTGCTTCTGCAGGAGCGTGGCGGCCGTCTTCTCGCCGATGCCGGCGACACCGGGCAGCCCATCCGACGCGTCCCCGCGCATCGTCGCGAAGTCCGCGTACTGCGTCGGCAGGACACCGTACTTCGTGACGACCGTCGCGTCCGTGACGAGTTCGAGATTGCTCATGCCGCGGGCCGTGTAGATCACCCGGACGTCCCGGGCATCGTCGACGAGCTGGAAGAGGTCGCGATCGCCGGTCACGATGTCGACAGGCATCGTCGCGTTCGTCGCGAGGGTGCCGATCACATCGTCCGCCTCATGCTCGGCGACGCCGACGATGGGGATGCCGATGGCGGCGAGCGTCTCCCGGATCAAGGGGATCTGCGCCTCCAGCGGGTCGGGGACCTCCTCGACGTCCGGCGCACCGGTGACGACCTCGACCACGCGGTGCGTCTTGTAGCTGGGGATGAGGTCGACCCTCCACTGCGGACGCCAGTCGTCATCCCAGCACGCCACGACGTGGGTCGGCTGGTAGGTCGTCACCAGCTTGGCGATCATGTCCAGCAGGCCGCGTGCGGCGTTGATCGGGGACCCGTCCGGGGCTGTGACCTTGTCGGGCACCCCGTAGAACGCGCGGAAGTAGAGGCTGGCGGTGTCGAGCAGCATGAGGCGTTCGGCGCGGGTCATGGATTCAGGGTAGAGCGTGTCCCATCGGGCGCTCAGCAGCCGACCGCCGCGGGTCGTTCCTCGCACGTCCGCGCCACGAGCGCGGTGGTCGCCTCGTAGATGCGGATGTCCTGGGACGCTCCCTCTATCGACAGCTCACCGGGAACCGCGAACCAGCCGCCGCCGACGTCGACCTGCGCCGTGTACGCGACCGTCGTCCTCGTCGAATAGGTGCCCCGTCGCGTATAGGTATGGCTCGTCTCGGTCGGCGTGAACGGCGCCTGCCCGAGCGTCGACCAGGTGCGACCGCCGTCGGGCGTCACCGCCGTCGTGCCGTCGCCGTGGTCGAAGACGACGCGAACGGGCGTGAAACGCACCGTCACGGGCCGGTCGAGGAGTGTGCCGGTCGCCGTGTGTGCGGCGACGGTCGCCACGAAGTTGGTCGGCATCCCCACGACGCCCACGTTGCCCGGCTCGGCCGTCGTGGTCACGGGGGCGGGTGCGAACTGCGCGACATCCTCGATCGTGAGCGGCCTCCCGGATTCCTCCGTCACCCGCACCGCGTACATCCCGCACGACCGGCTCAGCACCGTGTCGGTCCGGCACGCCTTGCTTTCCGCCTCGGGGACCGCAGGGGATCTGGGAGGCTCGTGACTTGGGGCGTTCGGCGTTGAGCGCTTCTCGGCCGCGACAATCGTCAGACGGTTTCCGGTGGTGGAGCACCCGGTGACGAAGGACACCGCCGCGTTGCAGCCACTGCTTAATGGAGCAATGAAGCCGGGCATTGAAAGTGCGATCGCGACGACCGCGGCTAAGAGGCGCACGTAAACCCCTCGGAGTTCTGGAGGTCGGAGATCGTCGAGGCGGCGTTGGCGGTAGCTGCAAAGGTAACCACTGTGGGTTGCAGAGATGGTCTATCTGGAGCGACGATCGAAGCACCGTCGGAGTCGACGACTTCCACTTCACCCACGTCTATGCAAACCCGAGCCTGGACCTCGCCCGAGTCGGCGTCGGCGGACAGTCCGCTCACCCATGTGAACCGCGTCGCGCCTGAGGTGCGGACTCCTTCGGCATGAAACTGGCTGAATGCGCGCCTCGTGGATTCGGCCGCCTGCCCCGATAGATGGCTGAAGACGCCCTCGAAGGTTGCTGGGTCAGAGAAATCGACGCGATTGAGGGCGTCGATGTAGTCGGAGAAGGTGGCCTCGGCGGCGGCGAAGGCCTCTTCTTCGGACGAGAACGCGGGGGAGGGAGTCGGCGTGGGCTCCGCAGTGGGGGTACACCCGGAGAGCATCGAGACGCCGACTGCCAGCGTGGCGAGCAGGCGGAAAGCGGTGGGCGAGATCACCGGGCCACCGTATGCGGAATGCCGAGCTCGCTGCCGACGTTATCCACAGAGCGGCTGCGAGGAATCGGCTCCTTCAGAGGGCGGCAACTTCTGGTAGCCTGAACTGTCACTCGTGGCGTGTACACGCATGCCCAGGTGACGAACACACCACAATCCACCTGCTGCGAAGCACATCCCGACCGTGCGCGGTCTTGCTCCGCAGCCCGAGTATCCATTCACAAGGACAACCCACTACATGACTACCGCAACGACCGCCCCGGCCACCAAGCAGGTCGCCATCAACGACATCGGATCTGCTGAGGACTTCCTGGCCGCGGTCGAGAAGACCCTGAAGTTCTTCAACGACGGCGACATCATCGAAGGCACGATCGTCAAGATCGACCGCGATGAGGTCCTGCTCGATGTCGGCTACAAGACCGAGGGTGTCATCCCCTCGCGCGAGCTCTCGATCAAGCACGACGTCGACCCCAACGAGGTCGTCAAGGTCGGCGACGAGGTCGAGGCCCTCGTCCTCCAGAAGGAGGACAAGGAAGGCCGCCTGATCCTCTCCAAGAAGCGTGCGCAGTACGAGCGCGCCTGGGGAGACGTCGAGAAGATCAAGGAGAACGACGGCGTCGTCACCGGTACGGTCATCGAGGTCGTCAAGGGTGGACTCATCGTCGACATCGGCCTCCGTGGCTTCCTCCCGGCCTCGCTCATCGAGCTGCGCCGCGTCCGCGACCTCACGCCGTACCTCGGCCAGGAGATCGAGGCGAAGATCCTCGAGCTCGACAAGAACCGCAACAACGTCGTCCTCAGCCGCCGTGCGCTCCTCGAGCAGACGCAGTCGGAGTCGCGCACCACGTTCCTGAACAACCTGCACAAGGGTCAGGTCCGCAAGGGTGTCGTGTCGTCGATCGTCAACTTCGGTGCGTTCGTCGACCTGGGCGGCGTGGACGGCCTCGTGCACGTCTCCGAGCTGTCCTGGAAGCACATCGAGCACGCCTCCGAGGTCGTCGAGGTGGGCCAGGAGGTCACCGTCGAGATCCTCGAGGTCGACCTCGACCGCGAGCGCGTCTCCCTGTCGCTGAAGGCGACGCAGGAGGACCCGTGGCAGGTCTTCGCCCGCACCCACGCGATCGGTCAGGTCACGCCGGGTAAGGTCACCAAGCTCGTTCCGTTCGGTGCGTTCGTCCGCGTCGCAGACGGCATCGAGGGCCTCGTCCACATCTCCGAGCTCTCCAGCAAGCACGTCGAGCTGGCCGAGCAGGTCGTTTCCGTCGGCGAAGAGGTCTTCGTCAAGGTCATCGACATCGACCTCGAGCGTCGTCGCATCTCGCTGTCGCTGAAGCAGGCCAACGAGTCGGTCGACCCCAACGGCACCGAGTTCGACCCGGCCCTGTACGGCATGCTCGCCGAGTACGACGAGAACGGCGAGTACAAGTACCCGGAGGGCTTCGACGCCGAGACCGGTGCGTGGAAGGAAGGCTTCGACGCCCAGCGCGAGGCATGGGAGCAGGAGTACGCTGCGGCCCAGGCTCGCTGGGAGGCGCACAAGGCTCAGGTCGCGAAGGCGGCCGAGGCCGAGGCTGCGGCCGGCGACGACTTCGGCGGCCAGTCCTTCTCGAGCGAGACGGCCGGCGCCGGCACGCTCGCCGACGACGAGGCTCTCGCGGCTCTGCGCGAGAAGCTCTCGGGCGGCAACTCCTAAGTAACACTCCGAAAAGGGTCGTCACCCCGCTTCACGGCGGGTGTGACGGCCCTTTTCGCATGCCCGGACCCCCGGAAACCGCTGCGTGACGCAACGTTACGGCCGCATTCGTAACAATCCAGAGCCTCCGACACGATGGGGACATGACCGCCCTCCTGCCCGCTGCGTCGCGCACTGCCGAGGCCCCGAAGGGGTCGGGTTCCGCGCAGCCCGTCCGCCTCGACGGCATCGCGCGCTCGTTCCCGCTCGCGCAGGGCCGGCGAGAGGTGCTCCGCGGCATCGACCTCGACATCGCCGCCGGGGAGATCGTCGCCGTCGTCGGCCCGTCGGGGTGTGGGAAGTCCACGTTGCTGCGCCTCATCGGCGGCCTCGACGCTCCCACCACGGGCACGATCCGGCTCGACGGTTCGGGCGTCGCCGACGTGGACGAGCGCACCGCTGTCGCGTTCCAGGAGCCGCGGCTGCTTCCATGGCGCACGCTCGCCCAGAATGTCGAACTGGGACTGCCGCGCGGCACCGGCCGGGTCGCCGGACGGACACGTGTGCGTGAGCTGCTGCAGCTCGTCGGACTGGAGCACGCCGCCGACCAGCGCCCTCGTGAAGTCTCCGGCGGCATGGCCCAGCGCGCCTCGCTCGCCCGCGCTCTCGCCCGCAACCCCGGGGTGCTGCTGCTGGACGAGCCGTTCGGCGCGCTCGACGCCCTCACCCGTCTGCGCATGCACGACCTGCTGCTCAAGATCCACGCCGCCGAGCCCACCACGGTGCTGCTCGTGACCCACGACGTGGAGGAGGCCCTCTACCTCGCCGACCGCGTGCTGCTGCTGCGCACCGTCGGCGCGGGAGACGACGAGTCGTCCGTCGCGCGGACGGTCGACGTCCCCGGCGTCCGCCCCCGAGACCGCGCCGACCGCGGCCTCGCCGACCTGCGCGCCGAGCTCCTCGAAGGGCTCGGCGTCGACACGCACCACCACACCCTCAAGGAGACCCGATGAGCACCATCACCCGCCGCATCATCCCTGCGATCGCCGTCGCCGGGACGATGATGCTCGTCGCCACCGGCTGCGTCGCCGGCGAGAACGCGACGGCCGACGCCGAGTCCACGCCCGCCGGGAGCGGCGAGTGGTCCGCCGACACGCTGTCCATCGACTTCGCGACCTACAACCCGCTCAGCCTCGTGATCCGCGACCAGGGCATCCTCGAGGACATCCTCGGCGACGACGTGACCGTCGAATGGGTGCAGTCCGCCGGGTCCAACAAGGCCAACGAGCTGCTGCGTTCCGGCTCGGTCGACGTGGGTTCGACGGCGGGCTCGGCCGCGCTGCTCGCTCGCGCCAACGGTTCCCCCATCCAGGTCATCGACATCTACTCCCAGCCCGAGTGGTCGGCCATCGTCGTCGGTCCCGACAGCGACATCACGTCGGTGGAGGACCTCAAGGGCGCGTCCGTCGCGGCCACCAAGGGCACCGACCCGTACTTCTTCCTCCTGCAGGCGCTGGAGGAGGGCGGGCTGTCGCTCGCGGACGTCGAGGTGCAGAACCTCCAGCACGCGGACGGGCGGGCCGCGCTCGACGGCGGGTCCGTCGACGCGTGGGCGGGTCTCGACCCCATCATGGCCGCTGCGGAGCAGGAGTCGGGCGACAAGCTCATCTACCGCAACGTCGACTTCAACACCTACGGTTTCCTCAACGCGACCGAGGACTTCATCGACAACCACCCGGATCTCGCACAGGCCGTCGTCGACGCCTACGAGGAGGCGCGCGTCTGGGCGATCGAGCACCCGGAGGAGACGGCCGCCCTGCTCGCCGACGTCGCGGGCATCGACCTCGAGGTCGCGACAACGGTGATCCAGGAGCGGTCGAACCTCGACGTGAGCGGCGTCCCCGGTGACGACCAGCTCGCCGTTCTCGAGAAGATCGCGCCGGTGCTCGTCGAGTCCGGCGATGTGCAGGGCGGTCAGGCATCGGTCGACAAGGCGCTCTCCAGCATCATCAACGACACCTTCGCGACGAAGGCGGGCGCAAGCGAGTGACCGGTTTCGAGGAGCGGGTGGTCGTCCCGGCGGAATCGCGGGACGCGCTCGAGTTCGCGAAGGGTGCTCCCCGCGGGAGGCCCGGGGGAGCACGGCTTGGCCTGCCGCCTGTCGTGCGGATCCTCGGGGGCTTCCTGCTCCCCGCCGTGATCCTCATCGCCTGGCAGGTGGTCACGACGGCCGGGCTCATCGAGCCGTACCGACTCCCGACGCCCGGATCGGTCTTCCAGGCCGGAGTGGAACTCGCCGAGACCGGACAGCTCTGGACCCACATCGCCATCTCCGTCCAGCGGGTGCTGCTCGGATTCGCGATCGGCTCGGTCATCGGGCTCGCCGCGGCCGGCATCGTCGGACTCTCGCGGTGGGGTGACGTTCTGCTCAGTCCCACCCTCGCCGCCGTTCGCGCCGTCCCGTCGCTCGCCTGGGTGCCGCTGCTGATCCTGTGGATGCAGATCGGCGAGGAGTCCAAGGTGACCCTCATCGCGATCGGCGCGTTCTTCCCGGTCTACACGACGGTCGCCTCGGCACTGCGTCACGTGGACCCGCAGCTCGTCGAGGCGGGACGCTCGTTCAGCCTGCACGGCTGGTCGCTGTTCCGCACGGTCCAGCTCCCGGCCGTCGTGCCCTCCGTCGTCGCGGGGCTGCGTCTCGCGCTCGCGCAGGCATGGCTGTTCCTCGTGGCCGCCGAGCTCATCGCTTCGTCCATGGGGCTCGGGTTCCTGTTGACGGACTCGCAGAGCACCGGGCGTGTCGACCGTATCCTGCTCTCCATCGTGCTGCTGGCGCTGCTCGGCACGATCACCAACGGCGTGCTCGCACTGCTGGAGAAGTACCTGTTGCGGCGATGGACGTGACGATGACCGAGGCTCGGCTGCTGGAGGAACGGGTCTATCCTCCGTCGCCCGCGTTCCCCGATGCCAACGTGACCGCAGAAGCCTATGCTCGCGCGGCCGCTGATCCTGTGGCCTTCTGGGAAGATGCGGCCCGCCGGCTGGACTGGGTCGAGCCGTGGGGCCGCGTGCACGAGTGGGAACCGCCGGTCGACGGTGCGGTCCCCGCGGCGCGATGGTTCCTCGGCGGGCAGCTGAACGTCGCGGTGAACTGCGTCGACCGGCACGTGGACGCCGGACGCGGAGACAAGGTCGCCCTCCACTTCGAGGGGGAGCCGGGCGACCGCGTCTCGGTGACCTACGCCGACCTGCAGCGTCGTGTGGCCCAGGCGGCGCACGCGCTCGAAGACCTCGGCATCCGACCGGGCGATCGCGTCGTGATCTACCTCCCCGTGCTCGTGGAGACCGTCGTCATCACGCTCGCGTGCGCGCGGATCGGAGCCGTCCACTCGCTCGTCTTCGGAGGGTTCTCGGCGGAGGCCGTGCGGTTCCGGCTCGAGGACACCGGGGCGAAGCTGCTCGTGACCAGCGACGGCCAGTTCCGGCGGGGGACGGCGACCGAGGTCAAGTCCGCCGCCGATGCCGCCGCTGCGGGACTGCCGGACCTCGAACACGTCCTCGTGCTCCGTCGTACCGGACAGGCCGTCCCGTGGACCGACGGTCGGGACGTGTGGTGGCACGACGTCGTCGACATAGCACCCACCGCGCATCAGGCTGAGGCTTTCGACGCCGAGCACCCGCTGTTCATCATCTACACCTCCGGCACGACAGGGAAGCCGAAGGGGCTTGTGCACACCTCCGGCGGCTACCTGACGCACGCGAGTTGGGCGCACTGGGCGCACTTCGACGCCAAACCGGATGACGTTCACTGGTGCACGGCCGACCTCGCCTGGGTCACCGCGCACACGTATGAGATCTACGGACCGCTGTCGAACGGGCTCACCCAGGTCATCTACGAGGGCACGCCGGACACTCCGCGTCGCGAGCGGCACCTGGAGATCATCGAGCGCTACGGCGTGACGGTCTACTACACGGCGCCGACGCTCATCCGGACGTTCATGACCTGGTTCGGCGACGAACTGCCGGGCGGACACGACCTGTCGAGCTTGCGGCTGCTCGGCACGGTGGGCGAGGCGATCAACCCGGAGGCCTGGGTGTGGTTCCGCCGGAACTTCGGGCGGAATGAGCTCCCCGTCATCGACACATGGTGGCAGTCGGAGACCGGTGCCGCGATGATCGCCCCCTTGCCCGGCATCACGCCCCTGAAGCCCGGCTCCGCGTCGGTCCCGCTTCCGGGCATCGACGTCGCCGTGGTCGACGAGAACGGTGACGAGGTGGCGCCGGGCCGATCCGGGACCCTGGTCGTCCGGCGCCCGTGGCCGGGGATGGCGCGGACCGTCTGGGGAAACCCGGAGCGCTACCGCGACGCGTACTGGTCCGCGTACGCCGGAGTGGGGGCGCATGGCGGCTACTACGTCGCGGGAGACGGGGCGACCCGCGACGCCGATGGCTTCATCTGGATCCTGGGGCGGCTCGACGACGTCGTGAACGTCTCCGGTCATCGCCTCTCGACGATCGAGATCGAGTCGGCGCTCGTGGCGCACGAGACGGTCGGCGAAGCCGGGTCCGCCGGTGTGGCGGACCCGGTCACCGGGCAGGCGGTCGTGGCGTTCGTCACCCCGTCCGGCCGGGCGGAGATCGACGCGCACGCGCTGCGCGCTGAGGTCGCCCGCTCGATCGGTCCGGTCGCGAAGCCGAAGCACGTCGTCGTCGTGCCCGATCTGCCCAAGACGCGCTCGGGGAAGATCATGCGCCGCCTCCTCGCGCAGCTCTGGGACGCGGAACAGGATCGGCGGGCGGGACGGACCCCGCAGGCGCTCGGCGACACGACATCACTGCAGAACCCCTGGGCCGTCGACGACATCGCCGGCGCTCTCGCCGCAGAATCGAGGACATCATGACCGACGACCATCGCTTCGGGTTCCGCACCCGCGCCCTTCACGCCGGGGGCACCCCGGACGCCGCCACCGGGGCGAGGGCGGTGCCGATCTATCAGACGACGTCGTTCGTCTTCGACGATGCGGCCGACGCCGGAAACCTCTTCGCGCTGCAGAAGTACGGCAACATCTACTCGCGTATCGGCAACCCCACGGTCGCCGCCCTGGAGGAGCGCCTGGCTTCGCTGGAGGGCGGAATCGGTGCGGTCGCGACCGCCTCCGGCATGAGCGCGGAGTTCATCACGTTCGCCGCCCTCGTGGGCGCGGGCGATCACGTCGTCGCCGCCGCGCAGCTCTACGGGGGCACGGTCACGCAGCTCGACGTGACACTGCGTCGCTTCGGCGTGGAGACGACCTTCGTCCGCTCCTCCGACCCGGCGGACTTCGCCGCGGCCGTCCGTCCCGAGACCAAGGTCGTCTACGTCGAGATGATCGGAAACCCCTCGGGCGAGATCGCCGACATCGAGGGTCTCGCCGCTGTCGCCCACGAGGCAGGCGTGCCGCTCGTCGTGGACGCCACCCTGGCCACCCCGTACCTCGCGCGTCCGCTGGAGCACGGGGCGGACATCGTCATCCACTCGGTCACGAAGTTCCTCGGCGGTCACGGGACGACCCTCGGCGGAGTGGTCATCGAGAAGGGCACCTTCGACTGGGGCAACGGCAAGTTCCCCCAGATGACCGAACCGGTGGCCTCCTACGGCGGCATCTCCTGGTGGGGCAACTTCGGGGAGTACGGGTTCCTCACCAAGCTGCGCTCCGAGCAGCTGCGCGACATCGGCCCGGCGCTGAGCCCGCAGTCGGCGTTCACGCTCCTGCAGGGCGTGGAGACGCTGCCCCAGCGCATCGACGCTCACCTCGCCAACGCCCGGGTCGTCGCCGAGTGGCTGGCGGCAGACCCCCGCGTGTCCTACGTCACCTGGGCAGGGCTCGAAGGCCATCCGCATCATGAGCGTGCCGCCCGGTACCTGCCGCTGGGACCGGGATCCGTGTTCGCGTTCGGGGTCGCTGCCGAGGACGGCCGCGCTGCGGGGGAGGCGTTCATCGAGAACCTGCAGCTCGCGTCCCATCTCGCCAACATCGGCGATGCCCGCACCCTGGTCATCCACCCGGCCTCCACGACGCATCGCCAGCTCACCGAGGAACAGCTCGTCGCCGCCGGCGTGCGCCCCGACCTGATCCGCATCTCCGTCGGCCTGGAGGACGCGGAGGACATCATCTGGGACCTCGATCAGGCCCTCACCCTCGCGACGGGAGCCCACCGATGAGCACGACCTCCGCCGGCGACGCCTGCACCCTTCCTGCGACCACGGACGCGGCCAGCTGCGCGCTTCCCGTCACCGTCGAACCGGGCCGCACGTGGACCGGACCCTCGCAGCCGCAGCGGTTCGGGCTGCTGCGCCGGGCACGATCCATCGCGATCGTCGGTGCCTCCGGGAATCCGTCACGGGCCTCGTACTTCGTGGCGACCTACCTGCTGTCCAGCACGGACTACGACGTCTATCTCGTGAACCCGAGGGAGACCGAGATCCTCGGCCAGCCGGTCTACCCGTCGTTGAGCGCCCTGCCCGTGCGGCCTGACATCGTGGACGTGTTCCGTCGTCACGACGACCTCCCGGGGGTCGCGCAGGAGGCCATCGACAGCGGGGCGAAGACCCTGTGGCTCCAGCTCGGCTCCTGGAACGAGGAGGCCGCTGCGCTCGCCGAGGCGGCCGGCCTCTCGGTCGTCATGGACCGCTGCATCAAGATCGAGCACGCCCGCTTCCACGGCGGACTGCACCTCGCCGGCTTCGACACCGGCGTGATCAGCTCCCGACGGCAGCTGCTCGCGCGCTGAGGGAGCTGCGCCGCGCCCAGGAGGCTCAGGTGCAGATCGTGTCCGCCGTGGTGCGGTGCAGCGTCACGGGAACCTGAAGGTCGGTGAGGTGCCAGTCGAGGCTGCGTCCGGTGAGCCGGGGCAACGAGGAGCACGTCCACGCGGGGTCCGGCGTGACGTGACTGCCCGGGAGCACCCCCGCAGCGTTCCACGAGGTCCACGTCCGGGGAAGGCCCGTCGCCTTCTTCAGATCCACGTCGACGTCGACGTGGTGCGACCCGCCCGGGGCGTTCGTGCTGATGTAGAAGTGGCCGGAGGTGTCGCTGATCTCCTCGTAGCGGATCGCCGTGATCGCGCAGGTGGTGGGGGCGGCCGTGGGGCTGCTGTACGCCTTGCACGTGTTCCCCGTGAACGGGGACAACCAGGCGGATGCCGCCGTCACCGTTCCCTTGACGACCGCGCGGTCCGTCCACGCCGCGCTGGTGGTGGGAACGCTCGCCTGTGCGAGCGACACGAAGACGACCACCACCGCGAAGGCGAAGCCGGCCAGCGGGACCACCAGTCGTCGCGCCGGGGTCACGTCGTCAGGGGCTTCCGCGCCGGGTGCTCCACGGGGCTCATCATGCTGAGACCGAGCAGCCCCAGGAGCCCGAGGAGCAACGGGAGGGCGACAGCGGGCGTCGTCATCCGCATGATCGCGGTTCCCCACCCGGGAAGCTGCACCGCCGGCTTCCACACGTCGCCGCTCACCGGATAGTCGAGAGCGTCGGAGAACTCGTTGGCGTCGCCCTTCATGGTGATGGTGCGCGCGCCATCGGCGGCTTCGATGGCGGTGATGCGATGGGTGACCAGGGAGTCGGTCAGCGCGCTGGGCAGGCTGACGACGTCACCCACCTCCAGAGAGTCGGCGGGGACCTTCGTGGCGATGAGGAGATCGCCCGTCATGATCTCGGGCTCCATCGAGCCCGAGATCACGACGAGCGGCTGGAGGACTCCGATGGCCGTGGCGCCCCAGACGACGCCGCAGCCCACCCCCATGACGGCCAGCGTCCAGAGAACGGGCAGGGCGAGCCGGCGGAGGAGCTGCACCACGATTCGTCCTTCGTCTCGGCTGCGGCGGTGGGTGGTCAGTTGGTCGCGGTCGCGGAGACCGTGACGAGGATCGTGCCGGTCTTGCCCTGGTTGCTGGTCGCCCAGTCCGCCGGAGTGGTGACGACGAGCTCGAACTCATCGGCGGCGGTGGACCCCGAGGAGGTCAGCGACGCCGCGAGTCCGGTGATCGTGGCGGTCGGCTTGACCGTGAAGTCGGTCGCCGTGGTGCCGGGGGCGTACTCGACGGTGGAGGTGAGCGCGGCGTTGACGGAACTGACGTTCTTCACCCAGAGCTTGATGGTGCGGGTCTCGCCGGGAAGCAGGTTCGCCAGCTTCTCGGCGGGGACGACGAGCTCGATGCTGTTCTTGGCCGCCGACTCCTTCCAGGTGGTTCCGTCGACGGAACCCTGGAGGTTGAAGGTGGCTCCCGCGGCGGGGGCGCTGAAGAAGGTGTTGTCCGTCCACGCGGCGCTGGTGAGCGCCGCGCCGATGCCGCCGGTCGCGAGCACGGCCAGCGCGAACGCCATGATCGGGCGTCGCCGGGAGCGTCGCTCGGTGCGGTGAGGGCGTGTGGAGGCATCCGTGTTCGTCATGGTTTCGACGTTACGCAGCACACCTCAGGGGACTGTCAAGTCTTCCTCAAGAGGGGCCGAAGCTTTCCCGATTGTTCCGTTTCCGCGTCGTGCGGCCCCGGGCCCGGAGCGTGGCAGGATGGTCGGATGCCGCTCATCGCTCTCACCGGAGGCATCGCGTCGGGGAAGTCCACCATCGCGAACCGGCTCACCGAGCTCGGCGCGGTCGTCGTCGACGCGGATCAGATCGTGCGCGAGGTCCAAGCTCCGGGATCCGAGGTGCTCCGCACGATCGCGCGGACGTTCGGAGACACCGTCATCGCCGAGGACGGATCCCTCGACCGGGCTGCCCTCGGGTCGACCGTGTTCGCCGACCCGGACCGGCTCGCTCAGTTGAACGCCATCGTGCACCCTGCGGTGCGGGCAGAGTCCCAGCGCCGTTTCGACGCGGCGTTCGCCGCCGACCCGGAGGCTGTCGTCGTGTACGACGTTCCGCTCCTGGTGGAGGCTCGTGTCGATGACCCCTGGGATGAGATCGTCGTCGCGCATGCGCCGGAGGACGTCCGTCTCGAGAGGCTCGTCGGCCTGCGCGGAATGACCCCCGAGGCCGCGCGCGACCGGATCGCCGCCCAGGTCTCCGACGAACGGCGGCTCGCGATCGCCGATGTCGTGATCGACACCTCGGGGTCGATCGAGCACACCCTGGTTCAGACGGACGCGCTCTGGGACCGGCTCCGCGCGCGCTGAAGGACAGCCGCCCACCGGAGGCTTCCGACCCCGCCGGCCCCGATGTCGGAGGGGCGGCATACGCTTGATGTATGCAGCCCACCCGCAGTGTCCGCCCTTTCGAGGTCATCAGCGAGTACGCCCCTGCCGGTGATCAGCCGCAGGCGATCGCCGATCTGGCTTCCCGCATCAACGCGGGCGAGACCGACATCGTGCTGCTCGGCGCCACCGGAACAGGCAAGTCCGCGACCACGGCCTGGCTCGTCGAGCAGGTGCAGCGCCCCACGCTCGTGCTGGCGCACAACAAGACCCTCGCCGCTCAGCTCGCCAACGAGTTCCGTGAGCTCATGCCGAACAACGCCGTCGAGTACTTCGTCTCCTACTACGACTACTACCAGCCCGAGGCCTACGTCCCGCAGACGGACACCTTCATCGAGAAGGACTCCTCGATCAACGCGGAGGTCGAGCGCCTTCGCCACTCGACGACGAACTCCCTGCTGAGCCGCCGCGATGTGGTCGTGGTGTCGACCGTGTCCTGCATCTACGGCCTGGGGGCGCCGGAGGAGTACCTGCGCGCCATGGTCGCGCTCCAGGTGGGGGAGCGGTACGACCGCGACGCCCTGATCCGTCAGTTCATCGCGATGCAGTACAACCGCAACGACGTCGACTTCTCGCGGGGCAACTTCCGGGTCCGCGGCGACACGATCGAGATCATCCCGGTGTACGAGGAGCACGCCATCCGCATCGAGCTCTTCGGCGACGAGATCGAGGCGCTGTACTCGCTGCATCCGCTGACGGGCGAGGTCATCGAGAAGCTCGACGCCGTGCCGATCTTCCCCGCCTCGCACTACGTGGCGGGCACCGACGTCATCCAGCGCTCGATCGGCACGATCGAGCACGAGCTGGAGGAGCGGCTCAAGGAGTTCGAGCGGCAGGGCAAGCTCCTCGAGGCGCAGCGCCTCCGGATGCGGACGACGTTCGACCTGGAGATGCTGCAGCAGCTCGGCTTCTGCTCCGGTATCGAGAACTACTCGCGCCACATGGACGGGCGCATGCCGGGGGAGCCGCCGCACACGCTCCTGGACTTCTTCCCCGACGACTTCCTGCTCGTCATCGACGAGTCGCACGTGACGGTGCCGCAGATCGGTGCCATGTACGAGGGTGACGCCTCCCGCAAGCGCACGCTCGTCGACCACGGCTTCCGCCTGCCGAGCGCGATGGACAACCGACCGCTGCGCTGGGACGAGTTCAAGAACCGCGTGGGGCAGACCGTCTACCTGTCGGCGACCCCGGGCAAGTACGAGATGGGCATCGCGGACGGTGTGGTGGAGCAGATCATCCGCCCGACGGGACTGGTCGACCCGGAGATCATCGTCAAGCCGTCGAAGGGACAGATCGACGATCTGCTCGAGGAGATCAGGCTTCGCGTGGAGCGGGACGAGCGCGTCCTCGTCACGACCCTCACGAAGAAGATGGCCGAGGAGTTGACCGACTTCCTCGGGGAACACGGCGTGCGGGTGCGCTACCTGCATTCCGACGTCGACACCCTGCGCCGCGTCGAACTGCTCAGCGAGCTGCGCGCCGGTGTGTACGACGTCCTGGTGGGCATCAACCTGCTGCGAGAGGGACTCGACCTCCCGGAGGTGTCGCTCGTCGCGATCCTCGACGCCGACAAGGAAGGGTTCCTCCGCTCCGGGACGTCACTCATCCAGACCATCGGCCGGGCAGCGCGTAACGTCTCGGGCGAAGTGCACATGTACGCGGACAACATGACCGACTCCATGGCCAAAGCCATCGAGGAGACCGACCGTCGGCGCGAGAAGCAGATCGCGTACAACAAAGAGCACGGGATCGATCCGCAGCCGCTGCGCAAGCGCATCGCCGACATCACCGAGGTGCTGGCGCGCGAGGGGCAGGACACGGCGGAGCTGATGTCCGGGCGAGGCCGTGCGTCGGGCAAGGGCAAGTCGCCCACGCCGAACCTGCGGCGCACCGGCATCGCTGCCGAGGGAGCGCAGCAGCTCGAAGCCACGATCCAGGACCTCACCGATCAGATGCTCGCCGCTGCCGCGGAGCTGAAGTTCGAGCTCGCCGGGCGCCTGCGTGACGAGGTGCAGGATATGAAGAAGGAGCTCCGCTCGATGGAGCGGGCCGGGCACGCGTAGACGGAGACCAGATGGACGCGGCAGGAGAGGAACTCGCGGACCGAGTCCGGGCGCTGCTCGGCGCTGACCCCTCGATCGAGGAGAGGCGGATGTTCGGAACCAGGGCATTCCTCGACGAGGGCCGCATCCTCGTCGGAGCACGGAAGGACGGCACGCTCCTCGTCCGCGTGGATGAGGAGAACGGGGCCGTCGCCGTGACCCAGCCGGGAGCTTCTCGGGCCGTGATGGGGTCGCGCACCATGGGGTCGGGCTGGATCGACGTCGCCGCGTCCGCGATCACCGATGATGCGGCGCTGATGATGTGGATCGACATGGCCCGAGAGTCCGTGGGGGCCGCCACCGCGGACGGCGACTGACCCGAGCGGTTTACGGGCAGTGCACCAGGGTCTTCGGCCCGGAGCGGTCGATCTCGTGTTCCGTCATCGGTGCTCCGCAGAGCGGGCAGGCGCGTTCGGCGCGTTCCGCGGCGCTCGGCGGCGGCGTCTTCTCGTAGGGCCCGACGGAGGCAGGGCCCGCCAGACGCACGAGGTTGGTGTTCACCCAGGCATAGAGGCCCCCCGCTTCGCGGATGCGGGTGCGAAGAGGGGGCCGGCTGGAGTCGCGTGACATGTTGATTAGTGTACTAATGATTCGTGCAGATGTATAGTCGGGATCGTGACCGACACCGATGATCTGCTCCGCCTCGAGAACCAGCTCTGCTTCGCCGTGGTCACGGCGGCGCGGAACGTGGTGGCGATCTACCGGCCGATCCTCGAGCCGCTCGGGCTGACCCATCCGCAGTACCTGGTGATGCTCGCCCTCTGGGAGCGGGCTCCGCGAACCCTCAACGACCTCGCCGCCGACCTCGCGCTGGAGCCCGCGACGGCGTCGCCCCTCGTCAAGCGACTCGAAGCCGACGGCCTGGTGGCCCGCCAGCGCAGCAGCGAGGACGAACGCCGACTCGAGATCACGCTCACGGACGCCGGTGCCGCCCTGCGTGCCAGGGCGGTGGACGTGCCGCGGCAGGTGATGGCCGCCGTGGGGATGGACATCGACGAGGTGGCAGCACTGCGGGACGGACTGGGCGCCTTCGCGGGGCCCCGCCCCGCCCACCCCTGACCGTTCAGCGGCATCCCGATATGAAGCGCGGGTGCTCGCCTGCGCACCCCTAGGGTGGGAGGCATGTCGCGCCCCGAGCCTCCGGTCCCCGCGCCGGAGCGCGTGCGTCGACCGGGGCCGCCGATGCTCCTCGGCCTCGCCGCCGTCGCCGGACTGTTCGGTCTCCTCATGTTCGCCGCGGCCGTGCAGGGCACCCCGCAGTTCGCGTCGACGGAGGCCGAGAGCACATCGCCGCCCCAGGAGAACGTCGTGCTCCCCGCCCCGACGGCGACGGAGACACCGCTGCCTCCGGAATCGTGGGGGGATCCGGTTCTCGCGCAGGTGCTCGGCATGGTCTTCGGTCTCGTGCTGGGGCTGGCCGTCCTCGCGCTCGTCGTCGTGGTCGTTCGCCAGCTCCTCCGATTCCTCGTGCGGCTGTGGCGGGACCGTCCGCTCGCACGCCGCGATGCCGCGGCTGCCGGGCCGGGTGCCAGCCCCACGTCGCCGGATATCCTCCCTGACGAGGTGACCATCCGCCGCGGGGTCTCCGATGCGCTTCGCACGGTCAGCGAACGACCAGTACCCGGTGACGCGATCGTCGCGGCGTGGATCGGCTTGGAGGAATCCGCCGCGGACGCCGGTCAGGGGCGCGCTCCGACGGAGACGCCGGCAGAATTCACCGCCCGGGTGATCGGCGGGCGCCACGGCATCGCCGCGGACGTCGCGGTCCTGCAACGCCTCTATGAGCGGGTGCGCTTCGGCGGGCTGATCGCAGACGAAGGCGACCGGCGGAGCGCCGCCGACGCGCTTCGCGGCATCAAGGCGGGGTGGCGATGAGAGGGAGGATCGTCCTGGGTCTCCTCAGCGCCCTCGTCGCCGCTGGTCTTCTCGTCGTGATGCTCACCTTCGGAGTGCCCGCCCCCTTCGCCGTCGCATGGACCCTCATCCTGCTCGCGATCGTCGCGGCCACCCGCCAGGCCTTCGTCGACGAGGTGGTCGTGTGGCCGCCGGAGGCGCCACGAGCGGAGGGCCGTGGCTCGGACGTGTCGCGGTTGGCGTGGGCGATCAACACCCGCACCGGCGTCGCGGGCCATGTCGTCGTCCGACGCGTGCAGGGCGTGGTCCGTCGGCGCCTCGCGCATCTCGGCCTCGACCTCGATGACCCTCAGGACCACCCGCGTATCGACGCGGTGCTGGGAGACGGTGTCCGCGCCTCCCTGCATGCGCGAGAAGTGCAACGCGTGGACATCGAGCGCGTCCTCGACGCCCTCGACCGCATCCCCATCGACACGGAGGAGACAACATGACCACCGACGAAACCACGCAGATCGCCGATGTCGGACGCCGCGTGCTCGCGGGCGTCAAGACGGCCGTCGTCGGGATGGACGAGCCCCTGACGATCGCGCTGGCCGCGATCCTGGCGGGCGGCCACGTGCTCTTCGAGGACGTTCCCGGCCTCGGCAAGACGCTCGCCGCGCGCAGCCTCGCGGGTGCGCTCGGGTTGGACTTCCGGCGGCTGCAGTGCACACCCGACATGTTGCCGGGCGATGTCACCGGTTCCTACGTCTACGCGCCTTCCACCGGGGACTTCGCCTTCCGCTCCGGTCCGATCTTCACGGGACTGCTGCTTGCGGACGAGATCAACCGGACGACGCCGAAGACACAGTCGGCGATGCTCGAGGCGATGGCCGAGCACCAGGTGACGGTGGAGGGCAACAGGTTTCCGCTCCCGCGTCCGTTCCACGTGATCGCCACATCGAACCCGATCGAGTACGAGGGGACGTACGCGTTGCCGGAGGCGCAGCTCGATCGCTTCATGGTGCGGCTCGCGGTGGGGTACCCGCAGCCGGAGGAGGAAGCGCGGATCATCCTCGACCGTATGGAGCGGCAGAGCCCGGATATCGAGGTCGAGCCCGTGGTGGACGCCGACGGCCTGCGGCGGATCCAAGCAGCGGTCGAGGGCATCCACGTCGACCGCGATGTCGTGCGATACGGCGTCGAGCTCACGCGGGCGACACGCGAGGCGGCGACGGTGGCCGTCGGCGCCTCCCCGCGTGGTTCGCAGGCGCTCGTCCTCCTCGGACGCGCGCTCGCCGCGCTGGACGGTCGGGCATATGTACGGCCGGACGACCTCAAGCGCGTCGCGGTGCCGGCCCTCGCGCATCGATTGACCCTGACGCCGCAGGCCTGGGCACAGGGAGTGGACCCGCGGACGGTCGTCGACGCGGCCCTGGCGCGGACGGCCGTGCCTCCGACCGTCGCGGCGGCCCCGTGACGGACGAGGCGGCGGTGCAGACGGCGACCGCGGTCGCCTGGCGGCGGACGCCGGTCATCGCTCTCGGCATCGGCGGCGCGGCGATCATCGCCGCGGTGGGGCTCGCCTTCTCCCGTCCGGATGTCGTCGCCATCGGCCTGCCGCTGGCGCTGGCCGCCGCGTGGGCGCTCCTCCGCCGCCCGAGCCCCGGAGAAGCGCGAATCGCTCTGCGCGCGCACGCCGCCGGCAGCGTCGATCGCCCGGAAGTGCAGACCGCCGCGGATGTGGTGCTGGCGGCGGATGCGGTGCAGATCGCCGTGGATCAGGACGGGCGGCGAACCGGTCTCGTGGATGTCCGACCGGGAACGGCCTGTCTCACGGCGCGCGGTGTGCTGCAGCATTCGGGTCCGAGTGAGCCGCTCGCCGTGACCCTGCGGGGGTCGAGTCTCGAAGGCGCGTGGGTCTCCGATGTCGTCCCTCGGACGGCGCTCGCCTGGAACGCGCCGCCGCGCGCGGTGCGGATCGGCAGCCTCCCGGTGGCGCTGCGGCTCACCGGACTGCACGGGTCGCATCCGGGTTCCCGCCCGGGGCAGGGTGGCGACTTCCGGGACATCCAGCCCTTCGTCCCCGGAGACGAGCTCCGTCGGGTCGACTGGCGCGCGACCGCCCGCGCCGCACGTCGACCAGGAGATCTCCTGGTGCGGAGGGACGACGCGCTGAGCGACTCGTCGGTCGTGCTCGCGATCGACACCGCCGAAGATCTCGGCGCCGCCGTGGCCGCGTGGGGGAGCGGCGACCCCGATCGCTCCGGAGTGACCTCACTCGATCTCGCGCGGGAAACGGCCCTCGCCATCGCCACCGCGGCGATCGGCGTGGGCGACCGCGTGGCCTATCACGCGCTCTCTCCGGACGGCCTCTCGCTGCCCTCCGGCGGTGGCGCCCGACACCTCGCCCGTGTGCGCCGCGCGATCGCCGCGACCGGCATCGGCACCGATCCGTCCTATCGGCGGTCCCCGGCCGTGCCGCCAGGGTCGATCGTCTTCGTGCTCTCGACGTTCGTCGACGGGGTGGCGGCACGGATGGCGACCAGCTGGCGCGCCGCCGGCCACGCCGTCATCGCCGTCGATGTGCTTCCGACTCCCGAGGAGAGCCGCCTCAGTCGCGAGCAGCGGATCGCCCTGCGCACTCTGCTCGCCGAGCGCACCGACGTCCTGGCCGAGCTGAGACATGCCGGCATCGAGGTGGTGCCGTGGTCCGGTGGTGTCGATGCCGCGATGCGCCGTGCCGCCCGCCGTCTTGCGCGTCGCGGGACGGGGCGCCGATGACTCGCGCCGTCCGCTCTTTCCGCGCCGGTGTCGCGGTCCCGGGGGCCGTCCTCCGGCTGGCAGTGGTCGCCCTGGCCGCCGGGGGAGCACTGCTCCTGATCCCCTTCCCGCTGTGGCAGGGCATCGCGGTGCTCGCCGCTGCCGTCGCCGTCGCGATCCCCCGCAGTCTCGCCGCCTGGGTGGCCCTGGCCTGCCTCCCGTTCGGCGTGATCCTCTCGGAACCGGATCCCTCCCGGACCGCGCTGGCTCTGCTGTTCGTGCACGCCCTGCATGTCTGCGCGTCGCTGAGCCTCGTGGTGCCGCTCTCCTCGCGCGTGGCCCTGTCCGTCCTGCTTCCGAGTGCCGGCCGCTTCCTCGCCGTTCAGCTGATCGCGCAGCCGCTGGCGTTCGGCGTCTGGCTGCTCGCCGAGCGGCCGGACACCCCCGAGGTCGTGATCCTGGCTCCGTTCGCCGCGGCGGCGCTGCTCGGCGGGATCCTGGTCGCCCTCCGTGCGGCGAGACGGGCGGGCGCGGCGGCGTCCGCACCAGGCGCGTACGGCGTTCTCGGAGCCGATGTCCGTGGCCCCTCGTAGACTTGTTCGGTGCCCATCGTCCCCGTTGCTTCCCCAGGAAAACTCAGTGTCCGCGGCGCCCGCGTACACAATCTCAAGAACGTCGACATCGACATCCCCCGCGACTCGCTGGTGGTCTTCACCGGCCTCTCCGGATCGGGGAAGTCCAGCCTCGCCTTCGACACGATCTTCGCCGAGGGGCAGCGCCGGTACGTCGAGTCGTTGAGCGCCTACGCCCGGCAGTTCCTCGGCCAGGTCGACCGGCCGGACGTCGACTTCATCGAGGGGCTGAGCCCGGCGGTGTCGATCGATCAGAAGTCGACGAACCGCAACCCGCGGTCGACGGTCGGCACCATCACCGAGATCTACGACTACATGCGCCTGCTCTGGGCGCGTATCGGCGTGCCGCACTGCCCGGTCTGCGGCGAGAAGATCCAGCGCCAGACGGTGCAGCAGATCGCCGACCAGCTCATGGAGCTTCCGGAGCGCACCCGGTACCAGGTCGTGGCGCCGATCGTCTCGCAGAAGAAGGGCGAGTTCGTCGACCTCTTCCGCGAGCTGGGGGCGAAGGGCTACTCGCGCGCGATCGTCGACGGCGAGCTCATCCAGCTGGCCGAGCCGCCGACGCTCAAGAAGAGCTACAAGCACGACATCGCCGTGGTCGTCGACCGTCTCGTCGCCTCGCCGGACATCCTCGGGCGCGTCACCGACTCCGTGGAGACCGCCCTCGGGCTCGCCGGCGGCGTCGTGCAGATCAATTACGTGGACGGCGAGGGCGACGACGCGTGGCAGACCTTCTCGGAGAAGCTGGCGTGCCCCAACGGACACGCGCTCACCCTCACCGAGATCGAGCCGCGCACGTTCTCCTTCAACGCGCCGTTCGGCGCCTGCCCCGCATGCTCGGGCCTCGGCACGCGCATGTCCGTCGACGTGGACCTGATGCTCGGTGACGAGGACCTCTCGATCCGCGAAGGCGTCATCATCCCCTGGACCACCCAGGGCAAGGGGCTCTTCCAGTACTACGAGCGGCTGCTCGAGGGACTCTCGCGAGACCTCGACTTCTCCCTCGACACCCCGTGGCGGGACCTGCACTCCGACGTCAAGGAAGCGGTGCTGCGCGGAGAGAACTACAAGGTCACCGTCAAGTGGAAGAACCGCTACGGCCGTGAGATGCGGTACGCGTCCGGCTTCGAGGGCGTGGTGCCCTACATCGAGCGTCAGTACCTGCAGGCCGAATCCGACACGCAGCGCAGCCGGTGGGGCGAGTACCTCCGCGAGGTTCCGTGTCCGGTGTGCAACGGCGACCGCCTGAAGCCCGAGGTGCTGGCCGTGCAGGTGCACGGTCACTCCATCGCCGAGGTCTCGCACCTCAGTCTCGCGGACGCCCGGGCGTTCATGGAGAAGCTGCAGCTCACCGAGCGCGAGGCCAAGATCGCCGCCCAGGTGCTCCGTGAGATCCGCCTGCGTCTCGACTTCCTCCTCCAGGTGGGGCTGTCGTACCTCAACCTGAGCCGCTCCGCAGGCTCCCTGTCGGGTGGTGAGGCGCAGCGCATCCGGCTCGCGACGCAGATCGGCTCCGGCCTGACCGGGGTGCTCTACGTGCTGGACGAGCCCTCCATCGGCCTTCATCAGCGCGACAACCGTCGACTCATCGAGACACTGCTCACTCTGCGCGACCTGGGGAACACCCTGATCGTCGTCGAGCACGACGAGGAGACGATCGAGGCGGCGGACTGGGTGGTCGACATCGGTCCGGGCGCCGGCGTGAACGGCGGCGCCGTGGTCCACTCCGGGCCCTACTCCGCGCTGCTCGCCGACACCGACTCCATGACCGGCGACTACCTCTCCGGCCGTCGGGAGATCCCGATGCCGGCGAAGCGCCGGAAGATCGACAAGAAGCGCATGCTGAGCGTCGTGGGCGCACGCGCCAACAACCTCCGCAACGTCACGGCCGACTTCCCGCTCGGCGTGCTCACGGCGGTCACGGGCGTCAGCGGATCCGGGAAGTCGTCCCTCGTGAACGACATCCTGTACCAGGTGCTCGCCTCGCGACTCAACGGGGCGCGGACGGTGCCGGGCAAGCACACGCGCGTGACCGGGCTCGACAACCTCGACAAGGTCGTGCACGTCGACCAAGCGCCGATCGGCCGCACCCCGCGCTCGAACCCGGCGACCTACACCGGCGTCTTCGATCGCATCCGCACGCTCTTCAGCGAGACGCCCGAGGCGAAGGTCCGCGGCTACCAGCCCGGGCGCTTCAGCTTCAACGTCAAGGGCGGACGCTGTGAGGCCTGCTCCGGTGACGGCACGATCAAGATCGAGATGAACTTCCTCCCGGACGTGTACGTGGACTGCGAGGTGTGTCACGGCAAGAGGTACAACCGCGACACCCTTGCTGTGCACTACAAGGGCAAGAACATCGCCGAGGTGCTGGAGATGCCGATCGAGGAGGCGGCCGAGTTCTTCGAGCCGATCCAGGCCATCCACCGCTACATGAAGACCCTGGTCGATGTGGGGCTGGGATATGTCCGCCTCGGGCAGTCGGCGACCACGCTCTCCGGCGGTGAGGCGCAGCGCGTGAAGCTCGCGACCGAGCTCCAGCGCCGCAGCAACGGTCGGAGCATCTACGTGCTCGACGAGCCGACGACGGGTCTGCACTTCGAAGACGTGCGCAAGCTCCTCGAGGTGCTGAACGGTCTGGTCGACAAGGGCAACACGGTCATCGTGATCGAGCACAACCTCGACGTGATCAAGTCGGCCGACTGGGTGATCGACCTCGGTCCCGAGGGCGGCTCCGGCGGCGGCACGATCCTCGCCACCGGCACGCCGGAGCAGATCGCGCGGGTCGAGGAGAGCCACACCGGCCAGTTCCTCGCCGAGATCCTGGGTGAGGGGCGCTCTGCGCGGAAGGCCAGCTGATGGCCGACGTCCTGCCGTACAAACCCCGGGCCGGCGAGATACCGACCGACCCGGGGGTGTACCGGTTCCGTGACGCCAACGGCCGCGTGCTGTACGTCGGCAAGGCGAAGAACCTCCGTCAGCGGCTGTCGAACTACTTCGCTCCGCTGCGGACGCTGCACGAGCGCACGCGCCGGATGGTGACGACCGCGGCGTCGGTGGAGTGGACGGTCGTGCCCACGGACGTCGACTCGCTGCAGCTCGAGTACATGTGGATCAAGGAGTTCGATCCGCCGTTCAACGTCAAGTACCGGGACGACAAGTCGTACCCTTTCATGGCCGTGACGATGGGGGACGAGGCGCCGCGCGTGCTCGTGACCCGGAACCGGAAGATCCCCGGCGCCCGCTACTTCGGCCCGTACCCGAAGGTCTGGGCGGTGCACGAGACCATCGACCTGATGATCAAGGCGTTCCCGATCCGCACGTGCAGCGACGCGAGCTACAAGCGGGCGATGCAGACGGGACGCCCGTGCTTCCCGGGGCAGATCGGCAAGTGCGGCGGGCCGTGTTCGATGACGGTGTCGATCGAGGAGCACCGGGCCATGGTCGACGACTTCGTCGCCTTCATGGCGGGTGGCGACGAGCGGTTCACCCGGGAACTCACCCAGCGCATGCTCGCCGCGTCGGCCGCCATGGACTACGAGGCGGCGGCGAAGTACCGCGACAAGCTCTCGGCGATCGAGGCCGTGCTCGGCAAGAGCGCTCTCGTGCTGCCCGCGGACGAGGACGCGGACCTGTTCGGTATCGCCGAGGACGAACTCGCGGCCGCCGTGCAGCATTTCGTCATCCGCGGAGGTCGTGTCCGCGGCGTGCGTGCTCTGACGATCGAGAAGGAGATCGACATCACGGGCGGAGAGCTCGTGGAACAGGTTCTCCAGCAGGCGTACGGGGAAGCTCAGGACGTGCCGCGTCGCATCCTGGTGCCCGTGCTCCCCGACGATGCGTCCGAGCTCGAGGTGTGGCTGCGGGAACGCCGAGGCCGGAAGGTCGAGATCGCGGTGGCGCATCGTGGTCAGCGTGCTGATCTCATGCGCACGGCCACGCTGAACGCCCAGCAGGCGCTGATCCGGCACAAGACCCGGCGTACCAGCGACTACGTCGCCCGTACCCAGGCGCTCACCGATCTGCAGGAGGCGCTGGGTATGGAGGAGGCGCCGCTCCGGATCGAGTGCTTCGACATCTCGCACCTCGGCGGCACGAACGTCGTGGCGTCCATGGTCGTGTTCGAAGATGGTCTTCCGCGGAAGGACCAGTACCGCACCTTCAACATCGCGGAGACGACCGACGACACCGACTCCATGTACCAGGTGCTGCGTCGTCGGCTCGCCTACCTCGACCGCCCGGAGGAGCAGGAGACCGTCGATCCCACCACCGACGAGGTGGTCGCGGAAGACGTCGGCGAGGCGGGGGTACGCCGCAAGCCTCGCTTCGCCTATCCGCCGCAGCTGCTGCTCGTGGACGGCGGGCAGCCCCAGGTCGAGGCCGCCGCGCGGGCCCTCCGCGACGCCGGGCACACCGAGATCGCCGTGTGCGGCATCGCCAAGCGCCTGGAGGAGATATGGCTCCCCGGCGACGACTTCCCCGTCATCCTTCCGCGGACCAGCGAATCGCTCTACCTGCTTCAGCGGCTTCGTGACGAGGCCCACCGCTTCGCCATCGTCCATCAGCGGAAGAAGCGCAAGAAGGACATCACGACGGTGCTCGCCGAGGTCCCCGGTCTCGGGGCCTCACGGATCAAGGTCCTCCTCAAGCACTTCGGCTCGGTCACCGCGCTGCGCGCCGCCGAACCCCACCAGATCCAGGAGGTCCAGGGGATCGGCCCGGTGCTGGCTCAGAACATCCATACGCACCTGTCCACTCGCTAGGCTGGGAGGCCGAGGGGGAGAAGGAGCAGTGAGTCATGTCTGACGGGGAGAAGGGCGAGTTCCTCATCGTCACCGGGATGTCCGGCGCCGGTCGCACCACGGTCGCGAACGCGCTGGAGGACCTCGGCTGGTACGTCGTGGACAACCTGCCGCCGCAGATCCTCCGACCGCTGCTCGACCTCACCGGCATGGGCGGGGATTCGCTGCCGAAGGTCGCCGCGGTCGTCGATGTCCGCGGTCGCAACCTCTTCGACGACTTCCCCGGCGTGGCGCGAGTGCTGCGCACCCGTGGATCGATCCGCGTGCTCTTCCTCGACGCCTCCGACGACGTGCTCGTCCGACGCTTCGAGGCGGTGCGTCGTCCGCACCCTTTGCAGGGCGACGGGACGCTTCTCGACGGCATCCGCATCGAGCGCACCCGGCTGGCGCCGATCCGCGAGGCCGCAGACCTCGTGATCGACACGACGGCGTTGAACATCCATCAGCTGGCGACGAAGGTGTCCGACATCTTCTCCGAGGAGGGCGAGGCCCGGCACCGCGTCACGCTTCTCAGCTTCGGGTTCAAATACGGGCTTCCCACCGATGTGGACGTCGTGGCGGACATGCGCTTCCTGCCGAATCCGTACTGGAATGAAGACCTGCGCGGTCTCACCGGACAGGATGAGACGGTGCGGGAGTACGTGCTCTCCCGCGACGGCGCGGAGGAGTTCCTCGACGCCTACGCGAAGGCTCTCGTGCCGGTCCTCGAGGGGTACCAGCGCGAGAACAAGAGCCACTCCACGATCGCCATCGGGTGCACGGGCGGCAAGCACCGTTCGGTCGCCATGTCCGAGGAGCTCGCCCGTCGACTGGCGGGAATCCCGGGCGTCGCGGTCAACGTCCGCCACCGTGACCTCGGCAGGGAATAGGCCCCCGACCGAGTAAGCTGGAGGTTTGCGTCGCGACCCGGCGCGTGAACGTGAAGGAGTCTCGTGGCACTAACCACCGACGTCAAGGCTGAGCTCGTCAGCATCCGCAATGCACCCCCCACGGTGCGCGTCGCTGAGGTGACGGCCATCCTCCGGTTCGCCGGTGGCCTGCACTCCATCGCCGGCCGGGTGGCGGTGGAGGCGGAGGTGGATGCCGAGACCCTCGCCCGTCGTGTGGCCCGAGACCTCGCCGAGATCTACGGCGTCCGTCCGGAGATCGCCCAGGTGCAGTCGAGCACCGCCAACGACGGCGCCCGGTGGGCCGTCCGCGTCATCGCGCAGGGGGAGACGCTGGCCCGCCAGACGGGGCTTCTCGACCAGCGACGCCGCCCGGTCCGCGGGCTCCCGAACCGCCTCACCACGGGTTCCCGCGCCGAGGTCGCCGGACTCTGGCGCGGTGCCTTCCTCGCCGCGGGCTCGCTCAGCGAGCCGGGCCGCTCCGCCATGCTCGAGGTCGCCTGCCCGTCGTCCGAGGCGGCCATGGCGCTCGTGGGCGCGGCTCACCGCCTCGGTGTCGCCGCGAAGGCGCGTGAGGTCCGCGGGCTTCCTCGCGTCGTCGTGCGCGAGGGGGAGGCCATCCGCACCATCCTCAGCGAGATGGGTGCCCAGCGCACCGCTCTCGCGTGGGAGGAGCTGCGGCAGCGCCGTGAGGTGCGCGCCGGTGTGAACCGTCTCGTCAACTTCGATGACGCGAACCTCCGCCGTTCCGCGCAGGCCGCCGTGGCGGCATGCGCCCGGGTCGAGCGCGCCCTCGAGATCCTGGCGGATGAGGTGCCCGATCACCTCCGCGTGGCCGGCGAGCTCCGCCTCGCGCACCGCGACGCCAGCCTCGACGAGCTCGGCCACCACGCCGACCCTCCGCTCACGAAGGACGCCGTGGCCGGCCGCATCCGCCGCCTGCTGGCGATGGCCGACAAGCGCGCGCAGCAGGAGGGCATCCCGGGGACCGAGGCCGCCGTCCCCGCGGGCCTCGACGTCTGACCGGTCGACGCGCACACGCGTGTCAACCCCCGGAAGGATCCGGACACCCGGTGCGTTGTCGTCAGTAGGATGAAAGTCGTCCGCTCTCCGTCGCACATCGGCGACGCGGAGCATCGGCAAGCGCCGCGGCGCGGCGCGGATTGGATGAATGCGATATGGCAACCTACACGCTCCCCGACCTTCCCTACGACTTCGCCGCTCTCGAGCCGCACATCAGCGGCAAGATCATGGAGCTGCATCACGACAAGCACCACGCGACCTACGTCGCGGGCGCCAACACGGCCCTGGAGCAGCTCGCCGAGGCCCGCGAGAGCGGCAACCTCGCGAACGTGAACAAGCTCGAGAAGGACCTCGCCTTCAACCTCGGCGGGCACGTCAACCACTCGATCTTCTGGACCAACCTCTCGCCGAACGGCGGCGGCCAGCCCGAGGGCGAGCTCAAGGCCGCCATCGACGAGTACTTCGGCTCCTTCGAGAAGTTCCAGGCGCACTTCACCGCCGCTGCCACCGGCATCCAGGGTTCCGGCTGGGCAGTGCTGAGCTGGGACTCGATCGGCTCGCGCCTGATCATCCAGCAGCTCTTCGACCAGCAGTCGAACACCGCGCAGGGCACCATCCCGCTGTTCCAGCTGGACATGTGGGAGCACGCCTTCTACCTCGACTACCTCAACGTGAAGGCCGACTACGTCAAGGCCGCGTGGAACATCGCCAACTGGGAGAACGTCGCCCAGCGCCTCGAGGTCGCCCGTCAGCAGACGAACGGCCTGCTGGTACTGTCGTAATCGGGTCGCGTCCCGGCGGGCCCACGGCTCGTCGGGGCGCCATCTCAGCCAAAAAACCCGCGCATGGCGCACGCTCGACGGCGGCGCTCGGCGCATGAGAAACAGGGAGACCTGAGTGTCTGTCAAGATCGGTATCAACGGCTTCGGCCGCATCGGACGCAACTACTTCCGCGCAGCTCTCGCGCAGGGAGCAGACCTTGAGATCGTCGCGGTCAACGACCTCACCGACAACAAGACCCTGGCGCACCTGCTGAAGTACGACTCGGTCAGCGGCGTCCTCGACGCCGAGATCACGTACGACGACGACAGCATCACCGTCGACGGCAAGGAGATCAAGGCTTTCGCAGAGCGCGACCCCGCCAACCTCCCGTGGGGCGAGCTGGGCGTGGACATCGTCATCGAGTCGACCGGCTTCTTCACCAACGCCGACGCCGCGCGCAAGCACATCGACGCCGGTGCGAAGAAGGTCCTCATCTCGGCTCCGGCCACCGGTGACGACCGCACCATCGTCATGGGCGTGAACGAGGAGACGTACAACCCGGAGACGGACCACATCATCTCCAACGCCTCCTGTACCACGAACTGCCTCGCGCCGCTGGCCAAGGTGTTCAACGACGCCTTCGGCATCGACCGCGGCTTCATGATGACGGCGCACGCGTACACCGCGGACCAGAACCTGCAGGACGGCCCGCACAAGGACCTCCGTCGTGCCCGCGCCGCCGCGATCAACATCACGCCGGCCTCGACGGGGGCTGCGAAGGCCATCGGCCTCGTGCTGCCCGAGCTGAACGGCAAGCTCAGCGGCTCGTCCTACCGCGTGCCGGTCCCCACGGGCTCGATCGTCGACCTGACGCTCATCACGGACCGCGAGAACCTGACGGTGGACGAGGTCAACGAGGCCTACAAGAAGGCTGCGGCCGAGGGTCGTCTGGCCGGGTACCTGCAGTACAACGAGGACCCGATCGTGTCGAGCGACATCGTGCACAACCCGCACTCGTCGATCTTCGACTCCACGCTCACCAACGTCAGCGGCAACCTGATCAAGGTGTCGAGCTGGTACGACAACGAGTGGGGCTACTCCAACCGTCTCGTCGACCTGACCGAGTACGTCGCCGAGCGCATCTGAGCTCCGACACATGACTCTGCGCACCCTGGACTCACTGGGTTCGCTCGAGGGCAAGCGCGTCATCGTCCGTTGTGATCTGAACGTCCCCCTTCGGGACGGGATCATCACGGACGATGGCCGTGTCCGCGCCTCGCTGCCGACCCTGAAGACCCTCATCGACGCGGGCGCCCGCGTCGTCGTCTGCTCGCACCTCGGACGCCCCGAGGGCGCGCCCGATCCGCAGTTCAGCCTGGAGCCGGTCGCGCAGCGACTGTCCGAGCTGCTCGGCGCACCGGTCGCCTTCGCGGGCGACACGGTCGGCGAAGCCGCGAAGGACGCCGTGGCGTCCCTCGAGAACGGCCAGGTCGTCGTGATCGAGAACCTCCGGTTCAACCCGGGGGAGACCTCGAAGGACGAGGCCGAGCGTGGTGCTTTCGCGGCCCAGCTCGCGGAGCTGGGCGACGTGCTCGTGTCCGACGGCTTCGGCGTCGTGCACCGCAAGCAGGCGAGCGTCTACGACCTCGCGAAGCTGCTGCCCTCGGCGGCCGGCCTCCTGATCGCGACCGAGCTCGACGTGCTCGACCGCTTGACGGAGAATCCGGAGCGGCCGTACGCGGTGGTGCTCGGCGGGTCCAAGGTGAGCGACAAGCTCGGAGTCATCTCGCACCTGCTCCCGCGGGTCGACCGCATCCTGGTCGGCGGCGGCATGCTCTTCACCTTCCTGAAGGCGCAGGGGCATGCCGTCGCGTCGAGCCTCCTCGAGGAGGACCAGCTCGAGACCGTGCGCGGATACATCGCCGAGGCGGCCGAGCGCGGCGTGGAGCTCGTGCTCCCCACCGACGTGGTCGTCGCCGCGTCCTTCGGCGCCGACGCGGACCACGAGGTGGCCCCCGCGGACGCGATCGACGAGACGGCGTTCGGTTCGTCGGGCATCGGCCTCGACATCGGGCCGGACACCGCGGCGCGCTTCGCCGAGGTCATCCGCGGATCGAAGACCGTGTTCTGGAACGGCCCGATGGGCGTGTTCGAGTTCGCGGCCTTCGCCGCAGGGACGAAGGCGGTCGCGCAGGCGCTGACCGAGGTCGACGGCCTCAGCGTGGTCGGTGGCGGCGACTCCGCCGCAGCCGTCCGTCAGCTCGGATTCACCGACGACCAGTTCGGGCACATCTCGACCGGCGGCGGCGCGAGCCTCGAATTCCTCGAGGGCAAGAAACTACCTGGGCTGGAGGTCCTCGGATGGGCGTGAGCTCCCGTACCCCGCTGATCGCGGGCAACTGGAAGATGAACCTGGATCACCTGCAGGCGGTGGCGTTCGTGCAGAAGCTGCACTGGACGCTGAAGGACGCCAAGCACGAGGACGGATCCGTGGAGGTGGCGGTCTTCCCGCCCTTCACCGACATCCGCAGCGTGCAGACGCTGATCGACGCGGACAAGATCCCGTTCGCGTTCGGTGCGCAGGACGTCTCGGCGCACGACTCCGGGGCGTACACCGGCGAGATCTCCGGCGCGTTCCTGGCGAAGCTCGACGCGAAGTACGTCATCATCGGGCACTCCGAGCGTCGCGAGTACCACGCCGAGTCCGACCAGATCGTGGCCGGCAAGGTGAAGGCTGCTCTCAAGCACGGCCTCTCCCCGGTGATCTGCGTCGGTGAGACGGCGGAGGACCTGGAGAAGTTCGGCGCCAGCGCGGTTCCGGCCGGACAGCTCGAGGCCGCGCTGCAGGGCGTCTCGCCCTCGGCCGACATCGTCGTCGCGTATGAGCCGGTCTGGGCCATCGGGTCGGGTCAGGCGGCCACGCCGCAGCAGGCGCAGGACGTGTGCGCGGCGCTCCGCGGTGTGATCGCGAAGGTCCTCGGCGACGAGGCGGCCGCGCGCACCCGCATCCTCTACGGCGGCTCCGTCAAGGCGGCGAACATCGCCAGCTTCATGCGCGAGCCCGACGTGGACGGCGCTCTGGTCGGCGGCGCGAGCCTCGTCGTCGACGAGTTCGCGGCGATCATCCGTTTCGAGAAGCACGTCGGCGTGTGAGTGCGGCGGGGCTCCGGCCCCGCTGCACCGTATACTTGACCGTTACGGGGGCGCTCCGGCCCCAGCGAAAGGCTCTTTCCGTGGCAATTCTCGAGTTCGTCCTGCAGGTCGTGCTGGGCATCACCAGCGTCCTGCTGACTCTCCTCATCCTCTTGCACAAGGGTCGCGGTGGCGGCCTGTCCGACATGTTCGGCGGCGGCATGACCACTGCGGTCGGCTCCTCCGGTCTCGCGGAGCGGAACCTGAACCGCTTCACCGTCGTCCTGGCGCTCACGTGGTTCATCGCCATCGTGGCGCTCGGCCTCATCACGAAGTTCGAGGTGATCTGATGGCTACCGGTGGAAACGCGATCCGCGGTACCCGTGTCGGTTCCGGTCCCATGGGCGAGCAGGACCACGGCTATCACGCCGACCGCATCGCGGTGTCGTACTGGGACGGCCTCGGCAACGAGACGGTGCGCTACTTCGCCGCCGGCCTCCCCGAGGAGGAGATCCCGGAGATCATCGACCACCCGCAGTCGGGTCTCCCGGCCGGGCGCGACAAGGAGAACCCTCCCGCCGTCGCGAAGGCCGAGCCGTACAAGACGCACCTCGCTTACGTGAAGGAGCGCCGGACGGACGAAGAGGCCGTCCAGCTCCTGGAGGACGCCCTCACTCAGCTGCGCGAGCGTCGGGGTCAGTGACCGCCGACTGAGCGAGAGGAGAAGCCGCCGTGATGATCACGGCGGCTTCTTCCGTCTCAGCGGCAGCCGGCCGCGGCGTCGATGTAGTTCTGCGGGGGATACCCGTAGGCCCATACGCCGTTGGCGTCGTCCGTGAAGCCCATGCTGATGGCCCAGGCCGTCGCCCACTTCTCGATGCTGTCCTGCGTGGACGAGTCGTACATGTCCTGACACTTCACGCTGATGGCATGACCCACCTCGTGGGCGACGAGCGCTCTGCTGCGCTCTGCGGGCCACTGCTCCGCGACCGAGTTCGACAGCTCGATGACCGCGCGTCCCGGCTCGTCCCACCACCAGGTGGTGTAGCCGCCCATGCTGCCGTTGTACCCGGCGCCGTTGACGACGGGTGCCCAGTCGAACTCCAACAGGACGCCGGGCGCGAGCGAGCGGGCGAAGGCCTCGATCTCGAGCCGGGCGTTCCGCAGTGGGCCCGCCTTCTCCGCGAGCTCCGCGTCCTCGGCCGCGACGACATCGGTGGCCGCCTTCTGCAGGGCGACGTAGGCGGCCGCAGCCGCGTCGTCGACCTCAGTGACGGCGAGAGCATCCGCGGCGGCTCCGCGCAGAGCGATCACGGCGGCGTTGCGGGTCGACGGATGCGCGCTCTCGAAGGCGCCGGCGGCCTCGGCCGCGGTGGTGAGCACGGCCACGCCGTTCGTCCGGACCGCGTCCACGCTCGCGGCGGCGGACGTGGAGGCGCTGTCCATCGACTCGGCGACGTCGCGCAGGGTGCTCTGGTCCTCGGCGAGACGGCTCGTCGCGGCGAAGAGGTCCCAGAACCAGCCGGGTTTCGTCTCGTCGGCCGGGAGCCGCGTCGCGAGGACGTCCTCGGCCTCGCCGCCCGTGGTCTCGCCCTCCGCCACGGCGGAGTCCAGGGCCGCCCAGAGGTCCTCGGGAACGGCGAGGGCGGGCGCGCCGGTGTCGATGATGACATGCCCGGCGTCCGTCGCCGCGATCAGATCGGCGGTCCGCTGTCGGAGTTCCGTCTGCTGGGCGGTCACCGATCGAGTGGCGTCCTCGACCCCGCTGGCGGCCTCGTCGTATCCCTGGTTCGCCACGAGTTGCGTGATGCCGAGACCGGTCAACACCACGACCGTGCCGATGGCGCCGACGAGGATGCCCTTCAGCCTTCGCCGGTCGCGCGGCGGCCGGGGGACGCCGGACGCGGAGGAGAGGACGGGCGGGAGACGATGCCCACCCGGTGCCGGCCCCGTGGCGGTCGCGGCAACCGACGGCGGAGGGGCGGTCACGAGGCGCTCATCTCGGCAGGCCTTCCGGTCGGGAGCTGATCCTGTCAGCGTATTCGACCGAGGTGACGACGTGGAGGGGGTGACGGGAATCGAACCCGCGCAATCAGTTTGGAAGACTGAGACTCTACCATTGAGCTACACCCCCGGAACCGGAGTCCGGACTCCATCGATCATAGCGGACGGTCGGGCGTGCTCCTGTCCGTTAGACTCGATGGGGCTGAATCTGCGTGCGGATTCCCCGGGGCGTAGCTCAGCTTGGTAGAGCGCCCGCTTTGGGAGCGGGAGGTCGCAGGTTCAACTCCTGTCGCCCCGACTCGACCCCACGACCTTTCAGCCGCGTTCCGCGCGGAAACCACAAGGAGAACACACCAGCATGGCGAACAGCACCGTCGAGAAGCTGACCCCGACCCGGGTCAAGCTCACCATCACGGTCACCCCGGACGACCTCAAGCCGAGCATCGCGCACGCCTACGAGCACATCGCGCAGGACGTCCAGATCCCCGGCTTCCGCAAGGGCAAGGTGCCGGCTCCGATCATCGACCAGCGCATCGGCCGTGGCGCCGTCATCGAGCACGCCGTCAACGAGGGCCTGGACAAGTTCTTCCGCGAGGCGACCGCCGAGCACAAGCTCCGCATCGTCGGTCGTCCGTCGGCCGAGATCACGCAGTGGCCCAACGAGAAGGACTTCTCGGGCGACCTGCTCGTCGACGTCGAGGTCGACGTGCGCCCGGAGATCGAGCTCCCCGACTACGCGGGCATCACCCTCGAGGTCGACGCCGTGGAGGCCGACGAGGCCGCCCTCGACGCCGAGCTGGAGAACATGCGCGCCCGCTTCGGCACGCTCATCCCCGTCGACCGCCCCGCAGCCAAGGGCGACTTCGTCGAGCTGGACCTCGTCGCCACCATCGACGGCGCCGAGATCGATCGCGCCGAGGGCGTCTCCTACGAGATCGGCTCCGGCGAGCTCCTCGAGGGCATCGACGACGCGATCGAGTCGCTCACCGCCGGTGAGGACACCACCTTCCGCTCCGCCCTCGTCGGTGGCGACCACGCCGGCAAGGAGGCGGAGGTCTCCGTCACCGTCAAGGCCGTCAAGGAGCGCGAGCTTCCCGAGGCCGACGACGAGTTCGCGCAGATCGCGAGCGAGTTCGACACCATCGCGGAGCTGCGCGACAGCCTGCGCGAGCGCGTCGAGCAGCAGGGCGTCTTCACGCAGGGCTCCGCCGCCCGCGACAAGCTCGTCGAGACGCTGCTCGCGCAGATCGAGATCCCGGTCCCGCCGCAGCTCATCGAGGACGAGGTGCACAACCACCTCGAGGGCGAGGGTCGTCTCGAGGACGACGTGCACCGCGCCGAGGTGACCGAGGCCAGCGAGAAGCAGTTCCGCACGCAGGTGCTGCTCGACACGATCGCCGAGCAGGCCGACGTGCAGGTCTCGCAGGAGGAGCTCTCGCAGTACCTCATCCAGTCCGCCGCGCAGTACGGCATGGCGCCGCAGGAGTTCGTCGAGGCGCTGCAGTCCTCGAACCAGCTCCCGGCCCTGGTCGGCGAGGTCGCCCGTAACAAGGCACTCGCGATCGCCCTGGGCAAGGTCAAGGTCGTGGACACCAACGGCAAGGCCGTCGACCTCTCCGACTTCGTCGTGACCGACGACGAGGCCGAGGCCGAGGGCGAGAAGGCCGCCGAGGCTGACGAGAAGCCCGCCGCGAAGAAGAAGGCTCCGGCCAAGAAGGCGGCCGCCAAGAAGGACGCCGACGCGGACGAGAAGCCCGCCGCGGCGAAGAAGCCCGCCGCCAAGAAGCCGGCTGCGAAGAAGGCTCCGGCCAAGAAGGATGCCGACACCGCCGAGTGATCGGCACGGTCGAGTGAAGAGGGCGGGTGCTGCGGCATCCGCCCTCTTTCTCATCGAGGGAAGGACGACAGGATGACGAGCTGGGACGACCGCATCGATCAGGTGTGGGCGGACGCCTCGGGAGAAGAGGTCGGCGACGAGACGATCGCGCGCATCGACGCCCTCGCCGCGGAACGGGGCGCGGACGACGCCCGGGCCGAGTTCGAGCGCGCCGGTGCCCGCGATTCCGCCGGACGCCCGGCGGAGGCCGTGGAGCTCTACCGTCGCGCCCTGGCGCTCGGCCTCGATGAGGAGCATCGCCCGCAGTGCGTGATCCAGCTCGCGAGCTCGCTGCGCAACCTCGGCGACTACGACGAGGCGCTGCGCGTCATCCGCGCCGAGGAGGAGATCGCGGCGGACGGACCGTATCGCGACGCGGTCGCGGTGGTGCACGCCCTCATCCTCGCCAGTGCCGGCCGGCCCGCGCAGGGCCTGTCGGTGGCCATCCTCGCGCTCGTCCCGCACCTGCCGCGCTACCACCGATCCATGACGGCGTATGCGCAGGAGATCGCCGGCAGCGACACCTGATATGCCGACGGCGAACACGACCTAGGGGCTGTGCGCGCGCCGGTAGATTCGAATCACTGAAACACGGAAGCAGGAGCTGACATGGCTGAACCCCTCGTCGCGACAAGCGTCTTCGACAGGTTGCTGAAGGACCGCATCATCTGGCTCGGCTCGGAGGTGCGAGACGACAACGCCAACGAGATCTGCGCGAAGATCCTCCTTCTCGCCGCCGAAGACTCCGAGAAGGACATCTACCTCTACATCAACTCGCCCGGCGGCTCGATCACCGCGGGCATGGCGATCTACGACACGATGCAGTTCGTGCCGAACGACATCGTCACCGTCGGCATCGGCATGGCCGCGTCCATGGGTCAGCTGCTGCTGACCAGCGGCACCAAGGGCAAGCGCTACATCACCCCGAACGCCCGCGTGCTGCTGCACCAGCCGCACGGCGGCTTCGGCGGCACCGCGAGCGACATCCAGACCCAGGCGCAGCTCATCCTGTCGATGAAGAAGCGCCTCGCCGAGATCACCGCGTCGCAGACCGGCAAGCCCGTCGAGCAGATCAACGCCGACGGCGACCGCGACCGCTGGTTCACGGCGGAGGAGGCCCTCGAGTACGGCTTCGTCGACCACATCCGCGAGCACGCCAGCGACGTCACCGGCGGCGGCGGCACGGGCGTCGAGTAAGGATTCGAGAGGACACCATGTACACACCCACGTTCCAGTCCGCCGGAAACCTGCCCTCCAGCCGTTATGTGCTGCCGCAGTTCGAAGAGCGCACCGCCTACGGCTTCAAGCGCCAGGACCCGTACAACAAGCTGTTCGAAGACCGCGTGATCTTCCTCGGCGTGCAGGTCGACGACGCGTCGGCCGACGATGTCATGGCGCAGCTCCTCGTCCTGGAGAGCCAGGATTCCGAGCGCGACATCACCATGTACATCAACTCGCCCGGTGGCTCCTTCACCGCGATGACGGCGATCTACGACACGATGCAGTACGTCGCGCCGCAGATCCAGACCGTCGTGCTCGGCCAGGCGGCCTCGGCCGCCTCCGTGCTGCTCGCGGCGGGTGCCCCCGGCAAGCGTCTCGCGCTGCCGAACGCCCGCGTGCTGATGCACCAGCCGGCGATGGGAGAGGCCGGGCACGGTCAGGCCTCGGACATCGAGATCCAGGCGGCGGAGATCCTCCGCATGCGCACCTGGCTGGAGGAGACCATGGCCCGTCACACCGGCAAGCCGGTCGAGCAGGTCAACCGCGACATCGATCGCGACAAGATCCTCTCGGCCAACGAGGCGCTGGAGTACGGCATCGTCGACCAGGTGCTCACCTCGCGCAAGCGCGCGTAATCCGCACCCGCAGAAGAGGACGCCCGTCGAGCGACGGGCGTCCTCTTCGCGTCTCCGGCGGATGCGCGCGGGAGGATGGCGCGAATGCGCATATGAGCAGATGGGTGCGCGAACGCTGAATCCGGCCTACCCTGGAGGAGGAAGGAGGACACCGTGGAAGAAGATCTGCTCATGGTCCGGGTCGCCGAGCTGTACTACGACGAGGACAAGACGCAGGACGAGATCGGTGGTCTCCTGAAGATCTCCCGGTGGAAGGTCGGGCGCCTCCTCACGCAGGCGCGGCAGCGCGGCATCGTCCGCATCGAGATCGTCCACCCGCGCGCCCGTCGGCTCGGCCTCGAGCGCGAGCTCGTGGAGCGCTTCGGCCTCACCGATGCCGTGGTCGTCCCCTCACCCGAAGGCGACGAGGGCACTCTGGAACGCGTCGCCCAGGCGGCAGCGGACTTCCTGACCGCCCTCCGCCCTGTCCCGCGCACCCTCGGGGTGAGCTGGGGCAAGACGCTCCGCGCCGTGGCCGAGGCCCTGCCGGATGGCTGGGCGAACGGTGTCACGGTCGTGCAGCTCAACGGCGGCGTCAGCCTGAACCGGCGCTCGGGCGGGGCCGCGGGACTCGCGGTGACCATCGCCCAGCGCGCCTCCGGCCAGGTCTCCCTGCTGCCGAGCCCCGCGATCCTGGAGCACGTCGAGACGAAGCAGGCGATCGAAGGGGACCGCACCGTCGCGGCCGTGCTGGAGGAGGCCGCGGACGCCCAGGCGTTCCTGTTCACCGCCGGCCCCTGCGATGCGACCTCCGCCCACGTCGAGAACGGCTATCTCACCGCCGACGATGTGGAGGAGCTCGCACGCCGCGGCGCCGTCGGCGACGTCCTCGGGCGCTACGTCGACGCCGAGGGCAACATCGTCGACCCGCAGTTGGACGCCCGCACGGTCGGCGTCTCGCTCGACCGCCTGCGCGGCGCCGCGCGGGCCATCTTCGTGACGGCGGGCCCCGCCAAGCACGACATCGCGCGCACGGTCGTGACCAGCGGCCTGTGCGGGGTCCTGGTGACCGATGAGACCACAGCACGAGCATTGTTGGAGGAACAGTGACGACGACAGAACTCAGCCGCAGGACGGCGGTGGACGTCCTCGGCGGTGAGCCGGACGACGCGACCCTCCGTCGCTTCCTGCACGGCCTCCCCGGTGTGGACGCCGTCGGGCTGGAGCAGCGCGCTGCCGGCCTCGGCACCCGCTCCATCAAGACGACGTCGAAGGCGTGGGCGCTGGACACGATCATCAAGCTGATCGACCTGACCACCCTGGAGGGCGCGGACACTCCCGGCAAGGTACGGTCCCTCGTCGCCAAGGCGAAGAACCCCGACGCCGCCGACCCCTCGACGCCCCGCGTCGCCGCGGTCTGCGTCTACGGCGACATGGTCGCCGGCGCGGTCGAGGCCCTCGGCAGCCTGCACGGCGACCCCGACGACGGCCTCATCTCGGTCGCCGCCGTGGCCACCGCCTTCCCGAGCGGCCGGTCCTCCCTCGCGATCAAGCTCGCCGACACCGCGGAGGCGGTCGCGGCCGGTGCGGACGAGATCGACATGGTCATCGACCGGGGCGCGTTCCTGTCCGGCCGCTACGGGCTGGTGTTCGACCAGATCGCCCAGGTCAAGGAGGCGTGCCGCCGCGAGGACGGCTCGTACGCCTCGCTCAAGGTGATCCTCGAGACCGGCGAGCTGAACACGTACGACAACATCAAGCGCGCCTCCTGGCTCGGCATCCTCGCCGGCGGTGACTTCATCAAGACCTCGACGGGCAAGGTGCAGCCGGCGGCGACGCTGCCGACCACGCTGCTGATGCTGGAGACGGTGCGCGACTGGTACCGCGGCACGGGGGAGCGCATCGGCGTGAAGCCCGCCGGCGGCATCCGCTCGTCCAAGGACGCGGTCAAGTACCTGGTGACGGTCGCCGAGACCGTGGGGGAGGAGTGGCTCCAGCCGCACCTGTTCCGCTTCGGCGCCTCGAGCCTGCTCAACGACGTGCTCCTGCAGCGTCAGAAGCTCGCCACCGGCCACTACTCCGGCCCCGACTACGTCACGATCGACTGACTTCTTCGGCCGGTCCCTGAGCCGGTCGAAGGGCAGCAACCCAAGGGATTGAAATGAACTTCCTGGAATACGCTCCGGCTCCGGAGTCCACGGCGGTGCTGAACCTCAAGGGCAGCTACGGGCTGTTCATCGACGGCGAGTTCGTCGACGGCTCCGGCACCCCCTTCCGCACCATCTCCCCGGCGACGGAGAAGGAGATCGCCGAGGTCGCCTCCGCCGACGACGCGGACATCGACCGCGCCGTCGCCGCGGCACGTCGCGCCTACGACAAGGTCTGGTCGCGGATGAGCGGCCGCGACAGGGGCAAGTACCTGTTCCGCATCGCCCGCCTCGTGCAGGAGCGTGCCCGTGAGCTGGCCGTCGCCGAGAGCCTCGACAACGGCAAGCCCATCAAGGAGAGCCGCGACGTGGACGTGCCGCTCGTGGCGTCCTGGTTCTTCTACTACGCGGGGTGGGCCGACAAGCTCGACTACGCCGGTCTCGGCGCGAACCCGCGCGCCCTGGGCGTCGCCGGGCAGGTCATCCCGTGGAACTTCCCGCTGCTGATGCTCGCGTGGAAGCTGGCGCCCGCGCTGGCGGCCGGGAACACGGTCGTGCTCAAGCCCGCCGAGACCACGCCGCTGACGGCACTGATCTTCGCCGAGATCCTGCAGCAGGCCGATCTCCCCGCCGGTGTCGTGAACATCGTCACGGGGGCCGGGCCGACCGGTGCCGCCCTGGTCCGTCACCCCGACGTCGACAAGGTCGCGTTCACCGGCTCGACGGGTGTCGGTCGCGACATCGCCCGGGCCGTCGCGGGGACGAACAAGAAGCTGACCCTGGAGCTGGGCGGCAAGGCCGCGAACATCGTCTTCGACGACGCGCCGATCGACCAGGCGGTCGAGGGCATCGTCAACGGCATCTTCTTCAACCAGGGCCACGTGTGCTGCGCCGGGAGTCGTCTGCTCGTGCAGGAGTCGATCCACGACGAGGTCGTCGACCGGCTGAAGAACCGGCTGTCGACGCTGCGTCTCGGCGACCCGCTCGACAAGAACACGGACATCGGCGCGATCAACTCCGCGGCGCAGCTCGCCCGCATCCGCGAGCTGAGCGACATCGGCGAGGCCGAGGGTGCCGAGCGCTGGACCGCCGACTGCGCGATCCCGGAGCAGGGCTTCTGGTTCGCCCCGACGATCTTCACCGGGGTCGAGGCCTCGCACCGCATCGCCCGAGACGAGGTCTTCGGCCCGGTGCTGTCGGTCCTCACCTTCCGGACGCCCGCCGAGGCGATCGCGAAGGCCAACAACACGCCGTACGGCCTCTCGGCGGGCATCTGGTCGGACAAGGGCTCGCGCATCCTCGCAGTCGCGGATCGGCTGCGTGCGGGCGTCGTGTGGGCCAACACGTTCAACCGTTTCGACCCGTCGAGCCCGTTCGGCGGCTACAAGGAGTCCGGATTCGGCCGCGAGGGCGGTCGCCAGGGGCTCACCGCCTACCTCAAGGGAGCCGCAGCATGAGCAAGCGACTGACCGTTCCGAAGACCTACAAGCTCGCCATCGGCGGGGCCTTCCCCCGCAGCGAGTCCGGACGCACGTACGAGGTCGTCTCCCGCAAGGGCGCCTTCCTCGCCAACGCCGCCAAGGCCTCCCGCAAGGACGCCCGTGATGCGGTCGTCGCCGCGCGCGCCGCCGTCAAGGGCTGGTCGGGGGCGACGGCCTACAACCGCGGCCAGGTGCTCTACCGCGTCGCCGAGGTGCTCGAGGGACGTCGCGCACAGTTCGTCGACGAGATCGTGGCGCAGGAGGGCATCTCGTCCTCGGCGGCCACGGCGCAGGTCGACGAGGCGATCGATCTCTGGGTCTGGTACGCCGGGTGGTGCGACAAGTACGCCCAGGTGGCGGGCAACGCGAACCCCGTCTCCGGTCCGTACTTCAACATCTCGGTGCCAGAGCCCACCGGTGTGGTCGCCATCGTGGCGCCGCAGGACTCGGCGCTGCTCGGCCTGGTCTCTGTCGTCGCCCCGGCCCTTGTCGCCGGGAACACCGTCGTCGTGGTCGCGAGCGAGCAGTACCCGCTCTCCGCGATCAGTCTCGCCGAGGTGCTCGCGACCAGCGACGTCCCCGGCGGCGTGGTGAACGTGCTCACCGGTTCGCCGGCCGAGATCGCCCCCTGGCTCGCCTCGCACCAGGATGTGAACGCCCTCGACCTCGCCGGCGCCGGTGCGCTGGAGTGGGTCGACATGCAGATCGCCGCAGCGGACACGCTGAAGCGCGTCGTCGCCCCCGGCGACGTGGTCGCGTCGCCGGAGCGGATCGCCGCCTTCACCGAGGTCAAGACGGTCTGGCACACGAAGAGCATGGTCTGACGACACGTCAGGATGGCTGAGGGCCCTGTCGCGTACCGCGCGGCGGGGCCCTCGTCGTTCGAGCAGCGTGCGCGTGACGCCGGTGCTGTGGTTTCATGGCGGCATGATGGCGACCTCCGGCGTCCGCGCCCGCCCCGGGCGAGTGACGCTCGTGCTGGCGGCGATCCTGCTTCTCGGCGGCTGCGCAGCGGCGCCGGCCGACGTCACCGCCGGAGAGCCGACGCCGACCGTGACCCCGACCGTCGCCTGCCCGCAGGTGGACGGCGCGGAGCTTCCGCCGGAGTGTGCGCCGTACGACCCGGAACACGCGATGGAACAGAACGACCGGCATCGTGAGCGGATGGAGACGTCGGCCGAGGCGCGGGCGGCCGCCGAGCAGCCGGTGGCGGACCTCCGCGTGCGTCTCGAAGCACTGCGCACGGAGAGCACGATCTCTGTGGCCTCCGTCGAGGACGCCTTGCGCGAGGTCGGCCTCGTCCATCACGTCGCCCGGGGGGATGCGCGCGCGGTGGCGTTCGGTGCCGACGGTCCCGAGGGCGGCTGCGTCTTCGGGGAGGTGCGTCCGGACGACGTCCGGATCGATGTCGGGGGATACATCATGGACGGCGGCTGCCTCCCCGCGGAATGACCGCGGAGACACCGTCATCCGCCGGACCCGCCGAACGACTCGTCGCCAATGCGGCCCGGTGTCGTATGCAGCGGTTAGGCTCGAAGAACGATCCTGATCCCCCCGAGGAGGACGCGCATGGCCCGCATCGGTGAAAGCGCTGACCTGTTCAAGTGCTCGTTCTGCGGAAAGAGCCAGAAGCAGGTGCAGCAGCTCATCGCCGGACCCGGCGTGTACATCTGCGACGAGTGCGTCGAGCTCTGCAACGAGATCATCGAAGAGCGCATGGCGGAGTCGTCCGCTGAGGGCGTCGCCGAGTTCGAGCTTCCGAAGCCCCGCGAGATCTTCACGTTCCTCGAGGAGTACGTCGTCGGACAGGAGCCCGCGAAGCGCGCCCTCTCCGTCGCCGTCTACAACCACTACAAGCGCGTCCGCGCCCACGGCACGCTGCAGCCGGCCGAGCAGAAGGCCGAAGAGATCGAGATCGCGAAGAGCAACATCCTGCTCATCGGCCCGACGGGCTGCGGTAAGACCTATCTGGCGCAGACGCTCGCCAAGCGCCTCAACGTGCCGTTCGCCGTCGCCGACGCGACCGCGCTGACGGAGGCCGGCTACGTCGGCGAAGACGTCGAGAACATCCTCCTCAAGCTCATCCAGGCCGCGGACTATGACGTGAAGCGCGCCGAGCAGGGCATCATCTACATCGACGAGGTCGACAAGATCGCCCGCAAGGCCGAGAATCCGTCGATCACCCGCGATGTGTCGGGCGAGGGTGTGCAGCAGGCGCTGCTGAAGATCATCGAGGGCACGGTCGCCTCGGTGCCGCCGCAGGGCGGTCGCAAGCACCCGCACCAGGAGTTCCTGCAGATCGACACCTCGAACGTGCTCTTCATCGTGGCCGGTGCCTTCGCCGGGCTGGAGGACATCGTCTCGGCGCGCGTGGGCAAGCACGGCGTCGGCTTCGGCGCTCCGCTGCACGACAAGGGCAAGGACCTCGACCTTTTCAGCGAGGTGCTCCCGGAAGACCTCCACAAGTTCGGGCTCATCCCGGAGTTCATCGGTCGCCTGCCTGTCGTCACCAACGTGTCGCCGCTCGACCAGGCCGCGCTCATCGACATCCTCACGGGGCCGCGCAACGCGCTCGTGAAGCAGTATCAGCGCATGTTCGAGCTCGACGGCGTCCAGCTGGAGTTCGAGGAGGACGCGCTGCGGTCGATCGCGGATCTGGCGGTCGAGCGCAAGACGGGTGCCCGTGGTCTCCGTGCCATCCTGGAGGACGTGCTCGGTCCGGTGATGTTCGAGATCCCGTCTGCGGAGGACGTCGCGAAGGTGATCATCACCCGCGCCGCCGTCGACGAGGGTGCCCCGCCCACCATCGTGATGGAGCGCAAGCGCAAGAGCGCCTGAGCGCCGGGCCCCGGCGGGTCAGACACCCCCCGCGGACGCGGTGAGCAGCTCGCAGGCGTGCCTGCTCACGCCACCGGCATGAGCAGGTCCGTGCGGAGCTCGTCCGGATCGATGCCGGGGTCCGAGACGTACACCTCGATCCAGAGGCCGCGTGGGTGCAGCCCGGCCTCCGCCGCGCGTGCGACCAGCCCGGCCCATCCGGTGCCGAGACCGTCGTAGGAGCCGAAGACGGTGGTCGCGACGGCCTGCCCGGTCGGCAGGGCCGACGCCACGATGGCGGTTCCGTCGCCGGTGGCGATCGGGTCGGACGGTGCGGCCTGCACCGGGAAGCCGAGCTCCAGATCGAACACGCCCATCGGATCGCCGTGATAGATCGCGAGCGCCGGGCCGGTGGGGATCAGCCTGCCGGCGGCGAAGGCCGCGGCGATCGCCCCGTAGCCGGTGTCGAAAGCGTCACGGAGGTCGGCGAGGCGGATACCCTTGTGCTGGATGACGGCGAGGGGAACGGCGTCCAGCTCCAGGCTGTCCGCCGGGCCGAAGGGAGCGTCGGGGAATGCGTCCATGCGCTCAGGGTCTCACGACTCAGGAGTCCAGTCCACGGCGTTTCAGGAGCGGCTCGATCTCCGCATCCCGTCCGCGGAAGTCGCGGTAGGCGGCCAGCGGGTCCTTCGAGCCGCCGGCCCCGAGCAGCCGGTCGCGGAAACGGTCCCCATTGGATCGGGTGAGCCCGCCGTTCTCCCGGAACCACTCGACGGTGTCGGCGTCGAGCACCTCGCTCCAGATGTACGAGTAGTACCCTGCGCTGTAACCGCCGGAGAAGACGTGCGCGAAGTACGTGGAGGAATACCGGGTCGGCACGGCGGGGTCATCCAGCCCGATGTCGGCCAGCGCTGCGGCCTCGAACGCGGCGACATCCTCCACCGCGTCCTCGGTGGAGAGCCGGTGCCACGCCTGATCCAGCCACGCTGCGGCGAGGTACTCGCTGGTCGCGTGCCCTTGATCGAACGTCGCAGTCGCCCGCAGCCGCTGCACGATGGCGGGATCCAGCGGCTCGCCGGTCTCGTGGTGCCGGGCATAGTGGTCCAGGACCTCCGGCCAGAGGATCCACATCTCGTTCACCTGACTGGGGAACTCGACGAAGTCGCGGAACACGTTGGTCCCGGCGAAGTGCGGGTAGGTGACCGTGGCGAACAGGCCGTGCAGGGCGTGCCCGAACTCGTGGAACAGCGTCGTCACCTCGTCGAGCGTCAGCAGCGTGGGCTCGCGGTCCCCGGGCTGCGGGACGTTGAGGTTGTTCACCACGACCGGGGCGCTGCCGCGCAGCCGGGACTGGCTGACGATCGCGTTCATCCATGCCCCGCCGCGCTTGGAGTCGCGGGTGTAGAGATCGAGCACGTAGAGGCCCAGGGGAGAGTCGTCGGCGTTGCGCACCTCGAACACGCGGGCCTGCGGGTGATAGGCCGCGAGGTCGTGCCGTTCGTGGAACGTCACCCCGTACAGGCGGGTCGCCGCGAAGAACACGCCGTCCTGCAGCACGCGCTCCGCCTCGAACCAGGGGCGCAGGGCGGCGGTGTCGATGTCGTAGCGGGCAGTGCGCACGCGCTCGGTGTAGAACGCCCAGTCGTGGGCCTCCACGGGGAAGGGCTCCAGCTCGGTCTCGTCGACGATCGCCTGGAGCGCGTCCCGTTCGGCGCGACCGTTCCGGGCGGACGGCGCAGCCAGCCGGCGCAGCATCCGCTCGACGGCCTCGGGGGAGCCCGCCGTCTCGTCGGCGGTGATGTACGCGGCATGCGACGGATATCCGAGGAGGCGCGCGCGCTCGGCGCGGAGGCGCACGATCTCGCGCAGCACTGGGCGGTTGTCGTTGCCGTTGTCGCGCGAGCCCCGCGCGCGCGACGCCGCCATGATCCGGCGACGGGATTCCCGCACCGCGAGCCGGGCGAGGGCCGGATGGCCGGTGAACAGCGGCAGGGTGAGGAGGTAGCGGCCGTCGAGCCCACGGTCGGCCGCGGCGCGCGCCGCGGACGAGAGCTCGCCCGCACTCAGGCCCCCCAGCTCGGCGGCGGAGTCGAAGACCACGGCGAGGTCGTTCGTATCGCCCAGCAGGTTCCGCTCGAACGTGTTCGTGAGCACGGACAGCTTCTGGTTCAGACCCGTGAGCTGCGCCTTCGCGTCGTCGTCGAGCCCGGCGCCGGCATGCGTCATCTCGCGGTGGTAGCGCTCCACGAGATACCGCTGCTCGGAATCGAGGCCGAGCGCCTCACGCTGGTCGTACACGTGAGCCACGCGGGCGTAGAGCGCCGCATCCAGCGTGATCGCGTCCTCATGGGCGGCCATGAGCGGAGCGAGCTCTTCATCGATCGCCTGGATCTCCGGCGTGGCGTCGGCGGAGCTCACGGTGTAGAAGGCGTGCGCCACCCGGTCGAGGAGCTCGCCCGACCGCTCCAGCGCCTCGAGCGTGTTCTCGAACGTCGGCATCGACCGCACGCGGGTGATGTTCGCGACCTCCGCGAGCTGCTCCGCGAAACCGGCTCGGAAGGCGGGGAGATAGTGCTCCGGGCGGATGGCCTGATAGTCCGGGAGCCCGAAGGGAAGGGTCGACGGCTGCAGCAGCGGATTCGTGGCGTCGCTCATCCTCCGAGCCTAGCCACCGCCATCCCCGGAACGTTCCGTGCTCAGACGGGTCATCACCTCTCGCAGGGCGTCGACGACGACACGGACCGAGCGGCGGCGCAGGTTCTCCGGGCGCGCGAGGACGTCGATCATGCGGTGCGTGCTCACGCCGCGCAGGGGGATGCGTACGATGTCGCGATCGTCGACGCTGCGCGAGGTGAACCGGGGGAGCATTCCCAGGACGCCGCCGGCCGCGACAACCGCCGACACCGCGCCGTAGTCGTTGATGCGGTGGCGGACCTCGACCGGGCGGCGGGCGACGGCGGCGACGGCACGGAGCACGTCGTCGGGGGAGTACCCCACGCGGCTCGTCACCCAGTGCTCGTCGGCGACCTCGTCCGGCGAGAGGGTGCGGCGACCGGCGAGAGGATGTGCGGCGGCGACCGCGACGTCCAGCGGCTCGCGGACGAGACCGACAGCGCGGATGCCTGCGGTCGGCCACGGCGCGGAGTGCTCCATCCGATGCGCGAGGACGAGGTCGTACCGCGCGGTGAGCCCGGGGAACTCGCTCTGCGCGACGTCTTCGTCCGTCAGGCGTACCGTCGGCGCGTGCTCCTTCCCGGAGAGCTCCCGCACGAGCGGGCCGAAGAGCGCCTGACCGACGCTGTGGAACCCGCTGATGCTCACCTCTCCGGTCGCCGCGCCCTCGAAGTCGTCCAGCGCGTGCCGCGCTGCGGCCATGGCATCGATGGCTTCGGCGCCGGCCGCCGCGAGGACCTCGCCGGCAGAGGTCAGCACGAGCGTGCGGCCCTGGCGACGGGTGAGCGGGGCGGGGAAGGAGCGCTGCAGCGCGGCGAGCTGCTGCGAGACGGCGGACGGGGTGACACGGAGCGTGTCGGCGACAGCCGTCACGCTGCCTAAGGCTCCGAGTTCGCGGAGGATCTGGAGCTGATGGAGTTCCACGTCTATAGTTTAGACCTGGCTATAGAGACGATGCAGAAGCTGCCGATTGTTCTACAGCGACGTATGCGATGAGATCGGAGCATGAAGGCTCTGTTCAAGGAGGAACCCGGCGCCGGCCTCGCGCTCGTGGAGCGCCCCGATCCCACCGCCGGCCCCGGCGAGGTCGTCATCCGCGTCCTCCGCACCGGCATCTGCGGGACCGATCTGCACATCCGGCGATGGGACGACTGGGCGGCCTCCGCGATCTCCGCGCCCCTCATCCCGGGACATGAGTTCTACGGCGAGGTCGTCGAGGTCGGATCGCTCGTCCATGACATCGCCGTCGGCGACCGGGTCTCCGGCGAAGGACACATCGTCTGCGGCACCTGCCGGAACTGTCGTGCCGGACGGCGGCAGATGTGCATCCGCACCATCGGGCTCGGTCTGCAGCGCGACGGTGCCTTCGCCGAGTACCTCTCGCTGCCGGCGACCAACGTGTGGGTCCACCACGCCGAGGTCGCTCCGGAGCTCGGCGCGATCTTCGACCCGCTCGGCAACGCCGTGCACACCGCCCTCCGCTTCCCTCTGGTCGGCGAAGACGTCCTCGTCACCGGCTGCGGCCCGATCGGCCTGATGGCGATCGCCGTCGCCCGGCATGCCGGTGCCCGCTTCATCGTGGGGACCGACGTGAGCGGCCCGCGCCTGGAGATGGCGCGAGGGATGGGAGCAGACGACGTCGTCGACGTCTCCCGCCAGGAGATCCGCGACGCGCAGCGTGCGCTCGGCATGCGCGAGGGGTTCGACATCGGCTTCGAGATGAGCGGCGCGGCATCGGCGCTCCCGGCGATGATCGACAACATGAACCACGGCGGACGGATCGCCATGCTTGGGCTGCCGTCGACGGGGTTCGACATCGATTGGGGCAAGCTAGTCACGCATATGCTCACCATCACCGGCATCTATGGTCGCGAGATGTTCGAGACCTGGAACGCCATGGGGGCGATGCTGCAGACGAGTGCGACACTGCGGGCGGCCATCGGTCGCGTGATCGCCGAGGTCGTGCCGGCGCGCGACTGGGAGCGCGGATTCGCGGCGGCGGAGTCCGCCGGCACGGGCAAGATCATCCTCGACTGGACGGAGCTGTGATGTACGCGACCTTCAAGGACCATGTGGCGCGGGAGCTGGCGGGGATCGAGGAGGCCGGGCTCACCAAGCACGAGCGCGGCATCCGCGGTCCGCAGCGGGCGGAGATCACGGCCGACGGCGCCGAGGTGCTCAACTTCTGCGCGAACAACTACCTCGGGCTCGCCGACGACCCCCGCATCCTCGCTGCGGCCCGGACAGCCCTGGACGAGTGGGGGTACGGGCTCGCGAGCGTGCGCTTCATCTGCGGCACGCAGGAGCAGCACCTCGAACTCGAGCGTCGGCTGGCGGACTTCCTCGGCACCGACGACGCGATCCTCTACTCGTCCTGCTTCGACGCCAACGGCGGTGTCTTCGAGACGCTGTTCTCCGCGGAGGACGCGATCATCTCGGACGAGTTGAACCACGCGTCCATCATCGACGGCATCCGCCTGTCGAAGGCGCGCCGACTCCGGTACCGCAACCGCGACATGGCGGATCTGGAGGAGCAGTTGCGGGCGGCCGCCGATGCCCGGTTCCGCGTGATCGTGACCGACGGCGTCTTCTCGATGGACGGCTACATCGCCCCGCTCGCTGAGATCTGCGACCTCGCCGAGCGGTACGACGCCCTCGTCTTCGTGGACGACTCGCACGCGGTCGGCTTCGTCGGGGAGAACGGGCGGGGGACGCCGGAGCTGTGCGGCGTCGCAGATCGTGTCGACATCTACACCGGCACCTTCGGCAAGGCACTGGGCGGCGCCTCCGGCGGCTACGTCGCCTCCCACGCGGAGATCGTCGCGCTGCTGCGTCAGCGTTCCCGTCCGTACCTGTTCTCGAACACCCTCGCTCCGGCCATCGTGGCCGGTACCCTGACCGCACTCGACCTCGTCGAGGGATCGGCGGACCTGCGGGCGCGGCTGCGGGACAACGCCGCCCTGTTCCGCACCCGGATGGCGGAGGAAGGCTTCGATCTGCTTCCCGGAGAGCACCCGATCGTGCCGGTCATGTTCGGTGATGCCGCGCTCGCAGCCCGGATCGCCGCGGCGATGCAGGACCAGGGCGTCTACGTGACGGCGTTCAGCTTCCCGGTGGTGCCGCGGGGGAAGGCGCGCATCCGGGTGCAGCTCTCCGCCGCGCACTCCGCCGAGCAGGTCGAGCGCTGTGTGACGGCCTTCGTCGCGGCGCGGGGTGCGGTGAGCTGACCGCGTTGCAAAGAAAAGCTTGCAAAGAATTGTTTGCAAGCGTAGCTTTGCATGCATGACGAACGAGACGCAGGTACGGACGCTGGATGCGGGAGCGCTCAAGGCGCTGGCGCATCCGCTGCGGGTCAAGATCTTCGATCTGCTCGCCTCTCGTGGTCCTCAGACGGCCAGCTCTCTCGCGGCCCTCGTCGGGGAGACCTCGGGATCCACCAGCTACCACCTCCGCGCCCTCGCCGCCCACGATCTCATCCGCGAAGTGGAAGGTCGTGGCACGGCGCGGGAGCGGTGGTGGGAGCGCCCGAAGGGCCGCATCGACGTGCCGGGACCGGACGAGCAGATGTCGCCGGCCAACCGTGCCGCGGCGCAGATCGTGACATCGGAGTTCTTCCGGCTCCGGCACGAGACGCTGATGCAGTACCTCAACCGCTCGGATGCCGACATCCCCGAGGGGTGGCGTGACGTGGGGCTGACCATCACCACGCACCTCGACATGACCGCGGAGCAGGCGATGTCGCTGCGGGCGGAACTGGAGGCCGTCGTGGAGAAGGCGATCGCGCAGTACCGCGGTCAGGAGGGCCCGGACGTGCGCCGTGTCTCCCTCCGTGCCGAGATCTTCGACCTCCCCACGCCTGGCGGCGCCGCCACGGCCGAGACGACGGACGCATCATGACCGCCGCCACCCTGCACCTCGTCAGTCCCACGCGGACGGAGCGCGGCCTGCTGCACCTCGCCGACCGGGTCACCGCCATGATCGAGCACCGGATCGAGCGTCGCGCACAGCGGCGGGTCCTCGCCCTCGACCTCCTCCGCGAACAGCAGGCCCGCCGGCATGACCCGCACGCCGTCGACCACCTCCTCGCGCAGCTCGGAGCCCCGCGCCGCTGACGCCGAGACCCCGGATACTCGTCGAGACCCCCTCCTATCCGCGCGGGGAGGAGGGGGTCTCGACGATGAAGCGGGGTCTCGGCGATCAGAAGGGGCGGGCGATGACCTCGCCGGAGGGGGTCTGGAGGACCTCCCAGCCGGCGTCGAGCTCCGCGATCGCGCGGCCTTCCAGCCAGGTGAGGGTCCAGTGACCGGTGAGGCCCTGGGACTCGACCTCGGCGATCGCGGGGCGCAGCGCCTCGGGGACGGACGCGGGGGGCTGCGCCCCCGTGGCCCAGCGCGTGCCGAGCTGCATCAGGAAGCCTCGACCGGGGCGAGCTCGATCGCGGTGACCGCGAACTCCTCCGCCTCGGAGATCTCGAGCTCGGCGATGCGGCCGACAGCGCGGAGGTCGTCCGCCGCGGCGCGCAAGGCCTCGACCTTCGCGGCGGGTGCGGCGATGGCGGCACGGGAGACCGGGGTCTTCTGCGACGCCTTCGCCTCGGTCTTCGCGCGCCGGATGCCGATGAGCGCCTCGCTGGCGGCGGCCAGCACGGCCGGGTCGCCCTCGATGCCGAGCTTCTCGGGCCACGCTGCGGTGTGCACGGAGCCCTCCTCGAACCACGACCAGGCCTCCTCCGTGGCGAAGGAGAGCACCGGTGCGAGCAGGCGGAGCAGCGTGGACAGCGCCAGACGCAGCGCGAGGGCGGCCGAGGCCTGGCCCACGTCGTTCTGGTTGTAGGCGCGCTCCTTCACGAGCTCCAGGTAGTCGTCGCAGAACGTCCAGAAGAACGCCTCGGTCAGCTCGAGCGCCCTGGCCGCGTCATACCGGTCGAAGGCCGCGGTCGCCTCGGCCACCACCGCGTCGAGCGCCGTGAGCATCGAGGCGTCGAGCGCGTGTGTCACCTGAGCGCCCGCGGGCACCGGGAACGACAGCACGAACTTCGCGGCGTTGAGCACCTTGATCGCCAGACGCCGACCGATCTTCACCTGGGTCGGGTTCTGCGGGTCGAAGGCCGCGTCCATGCCGAGGCGGCTGGAAGCCGCCCAGTACCGCACCGCGTCCGAGCCGTGGGCGTCGAGCACGTCGGCAGGGGTGACCACGTTGCCCTTCGACTTCGACATCTTCTTGCGGTCGGGGTCGACGATGAAGCCGGAGATGGCGGCGTTCTTCCACGGGGCGCGGCCGTCTTCGAGCGTGGAGCGCAGCATGGTCGAGAAGAGCCAGGTGCGGATGATGTCCTGTCCCTGCGGGCGCAGGTCGAACGGCGCGGTGAGCTGCCACAGCTCCTCGTCGCGCTGCCAGCCGCCCGCGAGCTGCGGGGTCAGGGAGGATGTCGCCCAGGTGTCGAGGATGTCGGCCTCGGCGTCGAACCCGCCCGGCACGCCGCGCTGGGCCTCGGTGTAGCCCGCGGGGACGTCCGTGGTCGGGTCGATGGGCAGCGCGGCCGCGTCCGGGGTGAGCACGCGGTCGTAGTCGCGCTCGCCGTTCTCGTCCAGCGCGTACCAGAGCGGGATCGGCACACCGAAGAACCGCTGCCGGGACACGAGCCAGTCGCCGGTGAGGCCGCCGACCCAGTTCTCGTAGCGGACCCGCATGAAGTCGGGGTGCCACGCCAGCTCGGTGCCGTGCGCGAGGAGCTGCTCGCGCAGCTCGCCGTCGCGGGCGCCGTTGCGGATGTACCACTGCCGGGTAGAGACGATCTCGAGCGGGCGGTCACCCTTCTCGAAGAACTTCACGGCGTGCTGGAAGGGCTTGCCGACGGCGGTCATGTCGCCGGTCTCCTGCAGCTTCTCGACGATCGCCTTGCGGGCGCTGAAGACGGTCTTGCCGGCCACGTTCTCCGCGTACCAGGCGCGGGCGTCGGCGTCGGCCACGATCGACGGGGCCTCGGGGAGGAAACGGCCGTCGAGACCGATCGTGGTCATGTTCGGCAGGGACTCGCCGGCAGCGGTGCGCAGCTCGCGCCACCAGATGATGTCGGTCACGTCGCCGAAGGTGCAGACCATGGCGGCGCCGGTGCCCTTGTCGGGCTGGGCGAGGTGGTGGCCGTGGATCTCGATCTCGGCGCCGAAGTAGGGCGTGCGGACCTTCGTGCCGATGAGGTGCTTGTGCGGTCCCTCGGGGTGGGTCACGATCGCGATGCACGCGGGGAGGAGCTCCGGGCGCGTGGTGTCGATCGCGATGGAACCGGAACCGTCCGCGAAGGGGAACTCGATCGTGTGGTACGCCGCCTGCTGGTCGCGGTCCTCGAGTTCGGCCTGCGCGATCGCGGAGCGGAAGTCGATGTCCCACAGCGTCGGTGCCAGGGCCTGATAGGCCTCGCCGCGCTCGATGTTGCGGAGGAAGGCGAGCTGGCTCTGCCGGATCGTGTCGTCGGAGATGGTGCGGTAGGTCTGCGTCCAGTCGACGCTCAACCCGAGCTGACGGAACAGCGCCTCGAACTGCTTCTCGTCCTCGATCGTGAGGCGCTCGCACAGCTCGATGAAGTTGCGACGGCTGATCGGCTGCTGGTCGGCGGCGCGGCTCGACTTGTTGTCGCCGCCCTCAAACGGCGGGGTGAAGTCGGCGTCGTAGGGGAGCGACGGGTCGCAGCGCACACCGTAGTAGTTCTGCACACGGCGCTCGGTGGGAAGGCCGTTGTCGTCCCAGCCCATCGGGTAGAACACGGTCTTGCCGCGCATGCGCTCGTACCGCGCCTTGACGTCGGTGTGCGTGTAGGAGAACACGTGACCGATGTGGAGGCTGCCGGAGGCGGTGGGCGGCGGGGTGTCGATCGAGTAGACGCCCTCACGGCCGAGCTCGGCGGCGCGCAGACGGTCGAACAGGTACGTACCCTGCTCCGCCCAGGCGGCGTCCCACTTCGCTTCGAGACCTTCGAGTGCGGGCTTGTCGGGAATGGCGGACATGGAGGTCTCCTCGAGCGATGTATGCGGCACTGTGTGAGCGTGCCTGAGTGTGGGTGGTGCCGCCCAGTCTACCGAGCGCACGGGAGGGGCGCTCGACCGGGGGGGAGCGTCCGGCGCGGCACTGCGGCCGGCCCCTCCGACGCTGGGAGGATCGGAGCATGACACCGCCGTCGTCCTCGTCCTCCCGTCCCCGTCTCGCCGACCTCGGTGTCCCGTCCGGCGCCTTCGCGCGCGGCCCGGCGAACGCCGTCACCGACGTCCCCGGCGTGCGGGTAGGGCACGCCACGATGCAGGGCGACGGCCTGCACACGGGCGTCACGGCGATCGTCCCGGACGCGCTCACCGCCGAGCGTCGCAGCCTTCCGGCGAACCTCTCGGTCGGCAACGGCTACGGCAAGCTCGTGGGTGCCACGCAGCTCCGCGAGCTCGGGGCTCTGGAGACGCCGATCCTGCTGACCTCGACGCTGTCCGTGTTCCGCGTCGCGGACGCTCTGCTCGGGCACCTGCTGACGACGCCGGCGCACGCGCGGACGACGACCCTGAACCCGGTGGTGGGCGAGACGAATGACGGGTTCCTCTCCGACATCCGCCGGCGGGCCGTGGGCGAGGAGCAGGTGACGGCGGCCCTGGCCGCGGCGGCACCGGGTCCGGTCGCGGAGGGGTGCGTCGGTGCCGGTGCCGGAACCGTCGCCCTCGGGTACAAGGGCGGCATCGGCACGGCGTCCCGTCTGGTCGATGTCGCGGGGAGCGCGTCCACGGTCGGGGCTCTCGTGCAGACGAATTTCAGCGGCACGTTGCGGATCGCGGGGGTGCCGCTGCCCGCGGAGGAGCTGCTCGCCGAGGAGCCGGCACAGCCCGTCGGCAACTCGTGCATGATCGTCGTCGCGACGGATGCGCCCGTCGACGGCCGTCAGCTCGGCCGGGTGGCCCACCGCGCCGTGTTCGCGATGCGGGGCGTGGGCGCCGACTACGCACAGGGAAGCGGCGACTACGCGATCGCCTTTTCCGTGCACGACCCGGCGTCGGGCGGTCCTGCGGCGGATGACGACCTCTCGCCGATCTTCGCCGCGACGATGGACGCTGTCGAGGAGGCGCTGATCAACTCGGTGCTCGCCGCGGAGACCACCGTGGGCCCCGAGGGGCGGACGGCGCACGCGGTGCCGATCGACCGGGTGCGGGAGCGTCTGACTCGTGCCGGGGCCGTCTGACGCGCGTTCACAACTCAGGAGAAACCGGGTCGGCGGCGCCGCGGGAGCGGCGCGTCGTACCGACCGACACCGGATGTCCTGAGTTGTGAACCGTGGTCAGTCGGCGAGCGCGGCCTGGATGCCCTCGCCGATGCGGCGCATCGCGGCCAGCACCGGACCGCGTCCGTCGGCTCCTCTGTCCCAGTTGGCCAGCACGGCGTAGGCGATCCGGCGGGTGGGGGACATCGCGATCCCGGTGTCGGCGCGGACGCGGGAGATCGTGCCGGTCTTGTTCAGCACCCAGACGCCGCGGTCGAAGCCCCAGTGCGCGAGCGGGTCGAGGTCGAACGCCGAGGCGACCATCGACAGGTCCATGCCCGCGCCCAGCCAGCGGCGCAGCGTGTCGGCCGAGGCGGGGGAGAGGTCGGTGCCGTCGGCGAGCCGCGACATGAAGCGCACGAGTTCCGCGGCGTTCGCGTGCGACAGCGTGCGGGGTGCACCGGGCGGGATCGGCCACCGCACGATGTCGTCGAGGGCGGAGGCGGTGTAGCCGAGCGCGCGGGTGTGCTCCTGCACGGTCGGGATGCCGATGACGCGACCCAGCGTGTTGGTCGCGGCGTTGTCGCTCACCGCTCCGATGAGAGCGGCCACGTCGTACAGCGACAGCTCGGATGCCTGGAGCAGGTACCAGAGACCGGAGTCCTCGATGGCCTCGACCGGCCGCCGGGTGACCCGGTCCTCGAGGGTGCGCGTGCCCGCGTCGACCTCGGTGAGGAGCCGGTGCAGGAGGAAGATCTTGCCCACGCTCGCGGTGTCCTGCACCGTCTCCGGGTCATGGCGCAGCAGCACCTCGCCCGAGTCGATGTCCTGGACGAGCGCCGACCACACGGTGCCGTTCTCGTCGGGGAGCTCCACGTCGATCGCGCTCATGCGTCCTCCTCGTCCCGTGCACGCCCGGTCACGTGCGCACGGATGAGCTCGCCGACGGCCCGCATCCCGTCGAGCACCGGGGCGCGGAGATCCGCCGGGGAGTCCTTCCAGTTCGCCGCCACCGCGTAGGCGACAGCGGCCTCCGGGCCCCGCAGCAGTCCGACGTCGACGCGGGCGAAGCCCACGCTGCCCGTCTTGTGGCGCAGCACCATGCCCTGATACTCGGCCTCGACGTGGGCGAGGGGATCGAGGAGGAAGGCGTCGGCGGTCATCGACGTGTCGGTGTCGGCGGCGAGCCAGTCCAGCACCCGGGCGCTCACGCCAGGCGAGAACGCCTCGCCGGCGCCGAGACGGCGCATCACGTCGGACAGCTCGGCCGCGGTGCCGAACGACGGCGTCCAGGGCAGGTCGGGGGTGCGCTCGTTGCGGATGTAATCGTGCAGCGCGGTGTCGCGGTACCCGAGGGCCGGGGCGACGGCCCGCACCTCCTCCAGGCCGCAGAGATGGATCAGCGCGTTCGTGGCGAGGTTGTCGCTCACCGCACCGACGAGGAGCGCCGCGTCGTGCACCGTGATGCGCTGATCGTGCATGCGGTACAGGAGGCCGGAGTCCTCGACGCGGTGCTCGTCCGGGATCTCGATCCGGTCGTCCTCGGCGAGCGTGCCCGCCTCCAGCCGGCGCGCGACCTCGAGGAGCAGGAAGATCTTGCCGATGCTCGCGGTCTCGCACTGCGTGTGCGGCTCGTGCTCGGCCAGGGTCTCCGCGGTGCCGGCGTCGACGAGCCGGATCGACCAGGTGACACGGGGGTCGAGGGGAGGAAGCGCGATCATGGCCGTCCCACCGTGAGGCGCGGCTCGTCGCCGGTCGCGTCCAGCACCCCATCCACACCGAGCGGGATGGTGAGGGCGTGCGGGTCATGGCCGAAGCCCTGCTCCCACAGCACGGGGACGCCGGCGTCCTGGAACTCGTCCCGCATGAGCGCGTGGACCAGGTCGAGGTCGCCGCACTCATGCCAGGAGCCGAGCACGATGCCCGTCGCCTGCGCCAGACGGCCTGCCCGACGCAGCTGCGTCACGAAGCCGTCGAGGCGGTACGGCTCCTCGGTGATGTCCTCCAGGAAAAGGATGCCGGGGGCGGGGACGTCCGCCTCCGGGGCGCCGAGTCCGGCGGCGAGCAGACTGAGGTTGCCGCCCGTGAAGCGTCCCTCGGCGCGACCAGGCGTCATGATCTCGGTCTTCGGGCCGATGAGCTCGCGTCCGCGCCATGGTTCGAAGAGCCAGCGCTGCACGTCGTCGCGCACCTGCTCCGAGTCGCGGAAGACGTTGTTGCCCGCCATCGGGCAGAAGAGCGTCGCGACGTCGAGATGCGCGCGCCACGTCTCGTGCAGGGCGGTCACATCGGACGAGCCCGTGAGGAGCTTCGGTCGTCCGTCCTTGCGCAGCGCGCCTCGGCGCATGTCGGCCCAGTCGATGCCGTCGAGGAGGCGCAGGGCCCCGTAGCCGCCCCGGGCCGTGACGACGGCGTCCACCTCGGGGTCGAGCCAGGCGTCGACGAGGTCGGCGCGGCGGAGGTCGTCGGGCCCCGCGAGGTACGACGCGCGCGGGTGCGGCGTGAGGACATGCTCTCCCACCCGGACCTTCAGGCCCCAGGACTCGTAGTAGCCGACGGCGCGCTGGGTGTTCTCCTCGTTACCGGGACCGGAGGGCGAGACGATCGCCACGGTGTCGCCGGGCTGCAGGGGCGCTGTGTCGAGATAGGGCGACACCGCCGCCTCCGTCGTGACGCTCATGCCGTCTTCTCCTCGATGCGCGGCGCCGCGGACAGCAGGTGCCTGGTGTACTCGTGCTTCGGGTTCAGCAGCACCTCTTCGGTGGGGCCGTGCTCGACGATCTGCCCGTGGTACATCACCGCGACGGTGTGGGCGATGTTCCAGGCGAGACCGAGGTCGTGCGTGATGACGAGGGCGGAGAGCCCGAGGCGGCGGCGCAGCTCCAGCAGGAGTCCGAGGATCTCCCCGCGCACGGACGCGTCGAGCGAGGCGACGGGCTCGTCCGCGATGAGCATCTGCGGCTGCACGGCGAGGGCCCCCGCGATGACGACGCGCTGCCTCTGCCCGCCGCTGAGCTCCTGCGGGATGGCGCCGAAGTAGCGCTCCGGCGGGGTGAGTTCCGCGTCCGCGAGGCTTTGCGCCACCCGCTCGCGCTCGTCGCCGGCGAAGCGCTGCACCCGCAGCCCCTCGGCCACGGACTCGTACACGCTGTGCTTCGGGTTCAGCGCGGCCCACGGGTCCTGCAGCACGAGCTGCACCTGCGAGCGGAATCGCGCGAGGTCGCGTCCCTTCGACGGAAGGGGTGCGCCGTCGAAGCGGATCTGCGACCCGGGGTCGGCGGGCTGCAGCCCCATCAGCGCGCGGGCGAGGGTCGACTTGCCCGAGCCCGACTGGCCGACGAGCGCGACGATCTCGCCCTTGCGCACGGAGAGGTCGACATCGCGGACCGCGTGCACGGGGCGTCCGCCGGAGCGGTAGGTGACGTTGACGCCGCGGGCCTCCAGCAGCACCTCGTCGCCGTGCGTGATCTCCGGCACCTCGTCCGCGCCACGACCGTGCCGGGTCACCGGGGCCATCCGGGAGGCCGGGTCGCCGATCGTGGGGAAGGCGTCGGCGAGCTGACGCGTGTACGCCTCCTGCGGGCTGGTGCAGACCGCGTAGCTCTCGCCGACCTCGACGAGCTCCCCGTCGCGCATGATGGCGATCCTGTCGCAGGCCGTGGCGAGCACCGACAGGTCGTGGCTGATCATGAGCATCGAGATGCCGCGCTCCGCCACGAGCCGGGAGATCATGTCGAGGATCTGCTTCTGCACGATCACGTCGAGCGCGGTGGTCGGCTCGTCCGCGATGATGACCTCGGGATCGCAGGCGAGGGCCATAGCGATCATCACGCGCTGCTTCTGGCCGCCGGAGAGCTCATGCGGGTACGACTCGCTCTTCTGCTGCGGCAGGTCGACGATGTCGAGCAGTTCGCGCACGCGTTCTTTGCGTGCCTTCTCGCCCTTCCAACGCTCCGAGGCGTGCAGCTCGAGCGCCTCCAGGAGCTGCCAGCCGACGGTGCGCACCGGGTTGAGCGAATGCATCGCGCCCTGGAACACGATGGACGTCTGCGCCCAGCGCACGGCGCGCAGCTGCCCGAAGGACAACGAGGCGACATCCTCGTCGCCCAGCAGCACACGGCCGCTGAGACGGGCGTTGCGCGGCAGGAGCCGGAGCACGCTCATGGCGAGCGTGGACTTCCCGGACCCGGACTCGCCGGCGATGCCGAGGGTCTGCCCTGCCGGGAGGGTGAGCGAGACGTTGCGCACGGCCGCCACCTCGTCCCGACCGGACCGCCCGGAGGTGCGGTACGTGATGGAGACGTCGTCGAAGATCAGGTCGGGCATCTCAGCGGCTCCTCAGCGTCGGGTTGGTGATGTTCTCGACGGCGCGGCCCATCAGGGTGAACGACAGCACGACGAGGACGATGGCGATGCCCGGCACGAGCACGTACCACCAGTAGCCGCTGGTCGCCGCGGAGACGTCCATCGCGTTCTTCAGGATCGAGCCCCAGGACTGCAGCGTGGTGTCGCCGAGGCCGAGGAACGCCAGGGTGGATTCGGAGATGATCGCCGAGCCGACCGTGAGCGTCGTGTTGGCGAGCACGAGCGGCAGCACCCCGGGGAGGAGGTGCTTCATGATGATGTGCCAGTGCCCGGCGCCGAGGGCCCGCGAGCGTTCGATGTAGTCGCGCGACTCCACGGAGAGGGTCTGCGCGCGGACGACGCGGGCGGTACCGGCCCACGAGGTCAGGCCGATCGCGATGATGATGGTCCAGACGCCGCGGCTCAGCACCGACGACAGCACGATCGCGAGGATCAGCGACGGCAGCACGAGGAAGAAGTCGATGATGCGCATCATCAGCCCGCCGAAGAAGCCGGTGAAGTGGCCCGCCGAGAGCCCGACGAGAGTGCCGATGATCATCGACATCGCCGTGGCGGCGAGGCCGACGAGCAGGGACACCCTGGCGCCCCACACCATGCGGACCCAGATCTCGCGACCCTGATGATCGGTGCCGAGGGGATGCTCCCAGGACGGCGGCGCGAAGCGCTGCACGTCGACGAGTTTCGTGACGTCGAGCATGCTGGCGGGGGCGATCACGGGGGCGAAGATCGCGATGAGCGCGACGATCACGAGGAAGACGAGGCCCACCATGCCCGCCCGGTGCTGGGCGAACTGCCGGCAGAAGTCGACGAACGCGGTGCCGCGGCGGTGCCACGCCAGAGCACGGGGTGAACGGATGGTCGGGGATGCCGTGGTCATGCGCGCCTCACCCTCGGGTCGAGCTGACGGTAGATGAGGTCCGCGATGAGGTTCATCGCGATGATGATCGTGGAGAACACCACGAAGGTGCCCTGCAGGAGCGGGAGGTCGGGTCCGGAGATGGCCTCGAAGGTCAGCTTCCCGAGCCCGGGCCAGGAGAACACCGTCTCCACCGTGACCGCCCCGGCGATGAGGCCGCCGATGTGCATGAAGACGAGCGTCACGGTCGGCAGCAGGGCGTTGGGGACGGCGTGCCGACGGCGGACGAGGTCTTCCCTGAGGCCCTTGGCCCGCGCGGTCGTGAGGTAGTCGGCGCCCATTTCCTCGAGGAGCGAGCTGCGCATCACCATCAGGTACTGCGCGTAGACGACCGCGACCATCGTGATGACCGGGAGCACCATGTGCGAGATCACGTCCAGGACCGCGCCGACCGGATCGGTGGGCGGGTTGGGGGAGACCATGCCTCCGGTCGGGAACCAGTGCAGCGTGCCGCCGAAGATCATCAGGAGCAGCAGCGCCAGCCAGAAGGTCGGTACCGACCAGAACACGAGCGAGGTGCCGGAGACGATGCGGTCGAAGGTGGAGCCGTGCTTCCAGGCCGCCTTCTGCCCGAGCCAGAGACCGAGCGCGATCGCGATGATCGCCGCCGTGCCGGTGAGGAGGATCGTGTTCCAGAAGTACTGGCCGATGAGCTCGGACACGGAGGTGCGGTAGACGTAGCTCGTGCCGAAGTTCAGGGTGAACACGTTGCCGAGGTAGTCGACGAACTGCTGCCACAGGGGCTTGTTCAGGCCGAGCTGCTCGCGTAGCTGGTCGGCCTGCTCGGCGCTCATGCCGCGCTCACGGGCGATCGAGGCGACCGGATCGCCCGGCAGGATCTTGAAGGCGAAGAATCCGAGGAGGATCACCATCGCCAGGCTGATGGCCGCGCCGCCGAGCTTGACCAGGAAGTAGCGGAGGGCGCCGACGCCCTTCGGCTGCTCCTCGGCCGCGGCGCTCGTCGCGATGGCGGAGGTGGACGGGGGAACCGCGTTGGACATGGGGGTCTCCTTACAGCGGACCGGGAGACGCCGCGGGGGCGGAAGCCCGCCACCCGCGGCGTCTCGCCGGACTCATTCGACGTCGGCGATGTTGCGGCGACGGATCAGGAAGAAGATGAGTCCTCCGATCAGGACCACCCCCACCACGACGCCTCCGATGATGAGTCCGGTGTTCGTGCCGGTGCCGCCGGCGGTCGCCCCCTCGACGGGCTCGACGGTCAGGTAGCCCCAGTAGCCGGCCTGGTTGGCGATGATGCCGCCGTCCTTCGGCTGCAGGGTGAAGCCCGTGAAGCGGTCGGAGCGGTAGGCCTCCAGCGAGTTGGCGTACCAGGTCGCGACCTGCGCGGTGTCGGTGTAGTTCAGCGCGAGCATGTCGTGCACGATCTCCTGGCGCTTCTCCGGGTCGATCTCGGAGCGCTGCGCGGCGTACATCTCGTCGAACTCCGGGTTGCAGTACCCGTCCTGCGTGGTGCCGCCGGTGCCGTCGGTCGCGGTCGGCAGATTCATGCAGGTGTTGATGCCCAGCTGGTAGTCGGGGTCGGGATTGACCGACCAGCCGCTGAAGTACAGGTCGTAGTCGCCGGACGTGGCCTTCGCGCTGATCGTGTCGGAGTCGGTGGACTCGACCGTGATCTCGATCCCGATGTCCTTCATCCACGGGACGAAGAAGTCGGAGATGGACTGCTCGTTGGCATCGTCCGCATCCGTCAGCAGGCGCAGGCTCAGGCGCTGACCGTCCTTCTCGCGGATGCCGTCCGCGCCGGGAACCCAGCCGGCCTCGTCGAGCTTCGCCTGTGCGGCCTCGGAGTCGAAGCCGACGATCACGTCGTCGTCGTCGGAGAGGTGCCACTTCGGGAAGGACGCCGGGATGAAGCTCGTGGCGAGCGTGCCCTCGCCGTCCAGCACCTTGTCGAGCAGGGTGGCCGTGTCGGTGCCGAGGCGGATGGCCTGGCGGACCTCGAGCTCCTTCAGCGCGGCATTGCCGGTGCCGTAGGGCACGTTGTCGCGCGTCTGCTGACCGACGTTGATGCTGATCGAGTGGTAGCGGCGGCCCTCGCCCGAGTGCGTGGTGACGCCGTCGACGCCGTCGAGCGCCGAGAACTGCGTCGGGGTGAGGCCGGTGACGAGGTCGACGTCGCCCGCCTTGAGCGCCTGCACCTGGGCGTCCGAGTTCGTGTAGTACACGTACTGGATCGCGTCGATCTTGGGGGCGCCGCGCCAGAAGTTCTCATTCGCCTTCAGCACGATGGACTGGTTGGCCGAGTAGCTGTCGAGGAGGAACGGGCCGGAGCCGACGACGTCGGCGTCGTTGGTGAAGGTGGTGGGGTCGTCGACCGCCTCCCAGATGTGCTTCGGGACGATCGGGATCTCCGAGCCGGGGTTCGGGGCCTGCGGCGTCTTCAGGGTGATCACGACGGTCTTGTCGTCGGGGGTCTCGACGGTGTCGAAGTTCGAGACGAGGTTGCCGTTGGCGGTGCCGAGGGCGGGGACCGTCATCATCTGGTCGTACGTGTACTTCACATCGGCGGAGGTGATGGGCTCACCGTCCGACCAGACGAGGTCGTCCTGGAGGGTGAAGGTCCACGTCTGGCCGCCGTCCGTCGCCTCCCAGGAGTCCGCGAGGCCCTTCGTGGGGGAGCCGTCCTCGGCGTCGTTCTGCACGAGCGACTCGTAGACGTACCGGATGATGTTCGTCGGCGTCAGATAGATCGAGATGAACGGGTTGAACGTGTCCACGAATCCGGAGGTGGCGATCCGGAGCGTCGTCTCGGACGCCGGGGACTCGGTGGCCGCGCTGACGGACTGCGCCTGGGCGGCACCGACCGGAGCGGCGATGAGGAGCGCGGAGGCGATCGCGGCGGCGGTCAGACTTCGCACGGTTCTGGAGCGGGGGGCAAGACGCATGGAAGGTCCCTTCGGGCGCCGCCCGGATCCACAGTGAAGCCGGGTCGGTGCTGACCATGCAAGCGGAAGACGGCCGCGCGGTCAAGACATTCGATGCGTATCGCGGAAGAAAAGTGCCGACACCCGGAAAGATCGCCGGCCGTCGAGGGGGTGTAACACGGCGGAAACACGCGGATGCCAGGATGCGCCGGGAGAGATCGCCGAGGCGGACGGTGGTCACACGTCCCAGACATCCGGAACGTATCCCGGGTCGGTTCCGCTCGGGCGCGGGAACCGGAATCGTATCGTCACTCCGTCGGGATGGTGAGCACGGCGCGCAGGAGCGCGATGCGTTCGTGCAGGGAGGAACGCAGGAAGTGCTCGTCCACCGCGTGCGCGCCGCCACCCCGCGGGCCGAAGCCGTCGACCGTCGGGAGCCCGCGGCCGCCGAGGAGGTTGGTGTCGCCCGCGCCGGCCGCGGGGCGGCCGTCGACGTGCTGGCCGAGCGCGGCCCCTTCCTCGGCGATCCGCGCGAGGAAGGTGGCGTCCGCCGCGGAGGCACGCCAGGCGGGTCGGGCGCTGAGCACGGCGACCTCGACGTGGGCGCCAGGGCGCACGGGGGTCAGACCGCGGAGAGCGGCGAGGACGCGCTCCTCGGAGTCCGGGTCGAGGAAGCGGAGTCCTATCTCGGCCGCGGCCTGCGCCGGCACCACGTTGGTGCGCGCCCCGCCGTCGATGACCCCGACGTTGCAGAGCACCGGGCTCGGCAGATCCGGGTCGGCGACGATCGCGCGGACCCGCAGGAGCTGGTCGACGAGTTCGTCGATCGCCGAGACGCCGTGCTCCGGGTCGAGCGCGGCGTGGGCCGCACGTCCGGTGACGGCGATGCGCACCCGGGCACTGCCACGGCGGCCGACCTTGAGGGCGCCGTCGGGATGCGGGGACTCGAATCCGATGGCGCAGGCCGCACCTCGAGCCCGCTCCGCGAGCAGGGGGCCCGAGACCGGCGAGCCGATCTCCTCGTCCGCGACCAGCACGATCCGCACCGCGCGCCGCTGTGCGAGCGGCAGGGGCTGCAGGCGGCGCAGCGTCTCCAGCATCACGACGATGCCGGCTTTCATGTCGTAGGAGCCGGGGCCGCGCACGACATCGCCCTCCTCGCTCCATGGCAGGTCGTCCGCCAGCGTGCCGACCGGCCACACGGTGTCGGTGTGGCCGATGAGGAGCACCGGGTCTCCGGTGCCGGGGACGTCGATGACGAGGTCTGTCCCGAGCTCGTGCGGGACCCGCTGGACGGTGCCGCCGACGCCGGCGAACCACGCGGACAGCAGGTCGGCGATACGGCCGCTCGCCTCGACGTCGCGGCTCGGCGTCTCGAGCAGCACGAGTTCGCGCACGAGTGCGATGATGTCGTCGGAAGGATGGTCCGCGTCGCGCACTGCCGAAGGAGTCGTCACGGTTACGAACCGTATCTTGCCCCTTGATCACCCCGCAACCCGCCGATAGCATCGCTCAGAGCAGCAGGACTTCTCGATCTTAGGAAACGTATCGTGCCTCTTTCTTCGGTGGCCGCCGGTGTCGCCCACGGCTGCCGCGAACTCACCCAGTACGCCGAGTTCCGTGAGGCCGCCGCGCTGTACGCCCGCGTCTTCGCCTACACGGAGAACGAGTACGCGCTCAACGCCAACCTGCTCACCGCCCTCGCCCGCAACGGCGGTTCCGCGGTCGGCGCCTTCGCCGACGACGGAACGCTGATCGGATTCGCCTACGGCTTCGCCGGCTGCGACACCGCCGGTGCGTCGTTCCACTATTCGCAGGCGGCGGCCGTCGACGCCGCGCACCAGGGGCGGGGCGTCGGCCAGGCACTCAAGTTCGCGCAGCGCGCGGTGGCTCTGCGCTGGGGGCAGCCGACGATGCGGTGGACGTTCGATCCGCTGCTCTCGCGCAACGCCCATTTCAACCTGAGCTCGCTCGGCGCCGTCGGCATCGCGTACGAACGGGACTACTACGCCCGTCCCGACACCGACCGCCTGGTGGTCTCCTGGGATCTGGACGCCGCCGATCACCGGACCCGCCGCACCCTCCCGGTCCCGCCTGAGCTCGGGCCGGACGACTGGGGGCGGGCCGTGGCGGCGGACGGCGGCACCTGGATCGCGATCCCGACCCGCCCCGGCGAGCTCGACGCCGAGGATCGTGCGGTGCTGCGGCGGGATCTGGAGCGGACGATGACTGCGGCGTTCCGCCGCGGGGACGTCCTCGTCGGGGCCGTGCGCCTCGACGACGACACGGCGGTCTACCGCGCGACACCCGGGGAGGGCACGGCATGAACGACCACGACCACGACCAGGAGGATCGCGACCTCGTCTCTCCGCGGGACCGCTACGGCGAGCGCATCCGTACCAACCTCTCCGCCGAGAGCATCCAGGCGCGGATCATCGAGACCGAGCAGCGCACGCTCGCCCAGACCTTCGAGGAGCTCAGCCGATCGGCCCAGGTCCCGCAGGCCGCCGCGCTGCTGCTCGGTGCCCGACGACGGTATGTGGCAGGCGAGGGCAAGGCGGCGGCGTACGCGCAACTGCTCAATGCGGATCTCTCGGCGACGCTGTCGAACGTGTTCCTCGTCGACGGGCACGCGCTGCAGCCGCTCACCGTGCTCACGGACGTGCGGGCCAGCGACGTGCTCATCGCGTTCTCCCTGCGGCGCTACCGCGAGGAGACCGTGCGGCTCGGGCGGCTCTTCCATGAAGCCGGGGGTCAGCTCGTCGTCATCACGGACAGTGAGGACGCCCCGCTCGCATCGATAGCGACCTCGCTCATCCGGGTGCGCACCGGATCCGCCTCGTATGCCGACTCCCCGACCCCGGTCGCGGCGGTGTGCCACCTGCTCAGTGCGCTCACCACCGCGAGCGCGAAGGGCGCGCGGAGGCGGCTGGCCGAACGGGACCGGCTGGTGGCACGGCTGGGTCTCTACGGCCCCGAGACGCCGCGCCCCCGCACCGAGGAGGACAAGTGAGGGTCGTCCGCGTCCGGCTGTTCGCCCTGCGACAGCCGCTGCGTCACAGCTTCGAGACGAGTTCGCACCGCAAGTCCGGCATCGAGCACGTGCTCGTCGAGGTCACCGATGCCGACGGGCAGACCGGCTGGGGGGAGATCGCGTCGCCGAGCGATCCGTTCTACGGCGCGGAGACCACGGCCACCGCGTGGGAGATCGCCACGCGCTACCTCGTGCCCGCGCTGCTCCGTGCGGACGGGGACGAGCCGGCGGCTCTGGAGGCGTCGTGGGCACGCGTCCGCGGGCATGAGTTCGCGAAGGCCGGGTTCTCCGGAGCGGTGTGGGACCTGTCCTCCCGGATGCGCGGGATCGCGCTCGCCGCGGCCCTGGGCGGGACGCGCGACGAGGTCGTCGCCGGGGTGTCGCTGGGGATCGAGCCGTCGCTCGACGAGCTGCTCGCCCAGGTCGAGCTGCAGCGCGCGGCCGGCTACCCGCGCGTCAAGCTCAAGATCGCTCCGGGGTGGGACGTGGAGCCCGTGCGCGCGGTGCGCGGTGCCTTCCCCGACCTCGACCTCCACGTGGATGCGAACGGAGCCTACGCGGATGACGACCGGGCGGCCGAGGTGTTCAGGCGCCTGGACCGTGAGGCGCTCACCATGATCGAGCAGCCCTTCGCGCCGCGGGATCTCGTGGCCCACGCCGATCTGCAGGCGCGGCTCGACACGGACGTGTGCCTGGACGAGTCGGTCGTCGACCTCGGCGACCTGCGGACCATGATCCGGCTGGGTGCAGGGCGGGTCCTCAACATCAAGGTGTCGCGGATGGGCGGGCTGACCGTCGCCCGCGCCGCGCACGACATGGCACGCGATGCGGGCATCCCGGTGTGGTGCGGGGGGATGCACGAGTTCGGCGTCGGGCGGGCCGCGAACGTCGCGCTGTCCTCGCTCCCGGGCTTCCTGCTCCCGTCGGACGTGTCGGGTTCGGACAAGTACTACGAGTCCGACATCATCACCCCTCCGGTGACGGCCGTCGCGGGCCGGGTCACGGTCCCCACCGGACCGGGGATCGGACACGAGGTGCTCGCCGAGCGCATCGCCCGTGACGCGTCCCGGGTCTTCGACTCCTCCGCGGCCGAGGCCCCCGAGGCCGTCCTGACCGCGGGCTGACCGGCCCCCGAACCTGCGAGAGCGGAATCCCATGCGTGCACTGCTGCTGTACCGGCTCGATCTCGCCGACGAAGGCGAGGAGGGCGGGATCCACCCGGTCGACCCGCGGGAGCCGATCATCCGGGCGACCGACCTCGGCGTGACCCGCGGCGACGGTGTGTTCGAGACCGCCGTGGTGCGCGGGGGCAGGCCGCAGGCGCTGGACGCGCACCTCGCGCGGCTGGAGCGTTCGGCGCAGCTCCTGGGGCTGCCCGCGCCACGCCGCGAGCGGTGGGCACGGGCGGTGCGCCGCGCGACCGCCGAGGTCTCCCGCCCCGGAGTGCTCCGCGAGGGGGAGATCGCCTCGATCAAGTTCGCGATGACCCGCGGGGACGAGATCGACCCGGCCGGGCCGACGGGGTGGGTGCTGGGCTTCGCGGGCGAGGACCCGGAGGCCGTCCGCGCGCGGGGCGTCTCCGCGGTGGTCCTCGACCGCGGATATAGGCACGACGTCATGGCGACGGCGCCCTGGCTGCTGCAGGGGGCGAAATCCCTCGCGTACGCGGTGAACCAGGCGGCCCTGCGGGAGGCGCGGAGCCGGGGCGCGGACGATGTCATCTTCGTCAGCGCCGACGGTTTCGTGCTCGAAGGGCCGCGGTCGACGCTGATCGCGCTGCTCGACGGGACGCTGGTCACGCCACCGCCCGAGCACGGGGTGCTCCCCGGGACGACCCAGGCCGACGTCTTCGCAGGACTCGCCGACATGCCCTCCCGCATCGGTCCGCTGGTGCGGGACGATCTGGAGCGGGCGGAGACGCTGTGGCTCTGCTCCAGCACGCGCGGCGCCGTGCCCGTGCGGGAGCTGGACGGCGTCGCGCGCCGCGTGGACCCCGCTCTCACCGCGCGGATGAACGCGGTGCTGGATGGACGAGAGGACTGAGATGGTCGACGAGGACCTGCCGATCGATCGGGTGATCGACGGCCACAACGATCTCGCCTGGGCGAGCAGGACGCTGCTCGGCTACCGGGTCGCGGAGCTCGCCGGGTCGGTGGCGGCCACGCAGACCGACCTGCCGCGACTGGTCGCCGGCGGGGTCGCCGGCCAGTTCTGGTCGGTCTGGGTCGATCCCGTGCTGGAGGGGGCGGAGCAGGTCGTGGCCACGCTCGAACAGATCGACTTCGTGCACCGGCTCGTCGACGCCCACCCGCAGCGCTTCGCGATCGCTCGGACGGCGGCCGACGTGCGTGCGGCGATGGCCGAGGGGCGGATCGCCTCGCTCATCGGCATCGAGGGCGGCGACCAGCTCGGCGGATCGCTGGCCGTGCTGCGGCAGTTCGCGCGTCTCGGCGCTCGGTATCTCACCCTCACCTGGTCGCGGACGATCGCCTGGGCGGACTCCGCGACCGACGAGGCGCGCCACGGCGGTCTGACGGACTTCGGACGCGAGGTGGTGCGCGAGATGAACCGCATCGGTGTGCTCGTCGACCTCTCGCACGTCGCTCCGACGACGATGCGGCACGCGCTCGAGGTCAC